>NZ_NTMG01000018.1 GCF_002487355.1 Candidatus Methanoperedens sp. BLZ2
GTAGATGCATCATGGTCACAATTAATCAATTTAACTATATACAAAGCAGAATACGCTGGTAAAATAGTGGAATTGGTTAACCCTAATGGAACATCGCAGACCTGTATATGCGGATATCATGTACCGAAAACATTAGCAGTAAGAGTTCATTCATGCCCTTCCTGTGGTCTTGTGCTAAATAGAGACCATGTATCTGCGATGGTAATAGAAAGTAGAAGTAGTACGGCAGGTATTGCCGGAATTCAAGCCCGACAGAGCAATCCCAATAGGGAAGCAATGAAGCGGGAAGCCCCTTGTGAGAGCAAGGGGTAGTTCACATTACCTTGATACTATCAATGCCAATCATACTGATTTCATTAATATATGAGTATGAAATTTGTCGAACGCATAGAACAGGTGCTTCCATGCCTGGTAGATCCATGGAAACTACGGATAATCGCTCATCTTAATAGCCCG
Source organism: Candidatus Methanoperedens sp. BLZ2 (assembly GCF_002487355.1). GTDB lineage: Archaea > Halobacteriota > Methanosarcinia > Methanosarcinales > Methanoperedenaceae > Methanoperedens. The sequence goes on from NZ_NTMG01000018.1 coordinate 457, forward strand.
CCTGATCTTAAAGAGCTTGCCCAGACCCTGGATGCGCGTTATTCCGAGAGCCTGGGCGTGGTCCTTGTACGTCTTGGAAAGCGTGAGGTTAATTTTTTCGCAAGCGGAAAAGTTACTATAAGAGAGGTAAATGATATTGAAGAAGGGAAAAAGCTTGTTAACTCAATACTTGCTATGGTTGCACAAAAGCAGCTGCTTAAAGAACAATAAGTTGCAATAAAAAGACATAAAATGCAGAGGATCATGAATAATAAATGCCTGTGTGCTTCAAAAACCGCAAAATTTTGCTGCCCCGGTGATAAAAAACTTCGTAAAGCCTGGCTTATGGACCTGGAAAAAGAACATGATCCATTAAGGCAGACCTCAAAAGAAATCGTCAGGAAATTAAAACTCCTCGCAAATTCCCACAGGATTGAGATTCTCCTGATGCTTGGGCAGCGAGAACATTGTATGGATGAGATGGCAAGAAAGTTAAAAGCCAAAAAGTCTGCTGTTTCTTATCATTTGATGATGTTAGAAAAAAATGGAATGATATGCAAAATAAAACGCTCCAGGTTTGCATTCTATTCACTTTCCCGGGGTGGAGAAAAAACGCTCTCTCTTTTTCGAAACTGATCGTTCAAATTTTTTTGAAATTTTTATCAGGGTTTTATTACTGGAACGTCATTATAATATGCAATGTCTCAAGTAAGGAATAGAATAGATAAAGGTAGCCTGGGCATAGTAAGTAAATTCCTGACTTTATGGATTCTTCTTGCCATGGCAGCTGGCATAATTATAGGCGCTGCGTATCCGCAGGTGGCTAAAATATTAGATGCTGTCCGTATTGAACAGGTTTCCCTGCCAATTGCAATAGGTCTTATATGGATGATGTACCCGCCACTTGCGGGTGTGAAATACGAAGAACTCTATAAAATGAAGCAGCAGGGAAAGGCACTGAGTGTATCCATTGTGCAGAACTGGGTAATAGGGCCTGTGCTGATGTTCGCTCTTGCCTGGATTTTTCTTCCTGACCTTCCTGAATACAGGATAGGTTTGATCATAATCGGTCTTGCGCGATGCATCGCCATGGTTCTTGTCTGGAACCAGCTGGCAGGTGGAGATAATGAATTATGCGCTGTCCTTGTGGCTGTGAACTCAATATTCCAGGTGGCGCTTTATTCGGTTCTGGCGTACTTATTTGTAACTGTATTATCAGCATGGATAGGCGGAACCGGAGCAGGCGCTGTAGTGGACATTTCCATATGGGAAGTCGCCAAAGCTGTATTCATCTATCTGGGGATTCCTTTTATTGCAGGTATAATAACACGGTCTGTCCTTGTGAAAAAGAGAGGAAAAGACTGGTATGATAATGTATTTATGAAAAAGCTTGGTCCCACTGCTTTGATCGGATTGCTTTTTACAATTATAGTTATGTTCTCCTTAAAGGGAGAGTACATTCTAAAACTCCCCATGGACGTGTTCAGGATAGCAGTCCCGCTGCTTATTTATTTCATCCTGATGTTTAGCATTTCATTTTTCATGTCGTACAGGCTGGGCTTTTCTTATGACAAATCCACAACCCTGGCATTCACAGCAGCAAGCAACAATTTTGAACTTGCAATTGCAGTAGCTGTTGCGGTGTTCGGGATAGATTCAGGCGTGGCTTTTGCAGCCGTGGTGGGACCGCTGATTGAAGTGCCTGTTATGCTGGGACTGGTACATGTAGCAAGACGGGTAAGCGTCATGTGGTTTGATCAAAAAGGTCTTTCGATAAATAGAAAAATTACTGCTGATGTTACAGGAAACTTGAATATAAAGGAGGAATAAAATTTGTCATGGTTCAACGAGAAAACACCGGATGTTGCGAAAGCATTTTCTGAGTTGAGAAATTCTGTATATAAAGAAGGTGCGCTTGATCTTCGCACAAAAGAACTCATATCTGTGACGGCTTCTGTGCTTATGAGATGCGAGCGATGTATATGAAAAAATCATGGAGAAAAAGGAATAGATGGCAAAGATAAATTTGGTTATATACGAAGGTGCGATGTGCTGCTCCACTGGCGTCTGCGGTCCGGAGCCGAATAAGGAACTGATAGAGCTTAACGAGGCATTAAAAAGATTGCAAAAAGAATTCAAAGAATTGAATGCAGTAAGGGCAAGCATATCTTTTAACCTGGACATGTTCCTTAAGAATAGTGAAATTTCTCAACTGATACAAGTTAATGGACCGGGTGTACTCCCCATTACCACTATCAACGGCAAAATTGTTGCCAAACAAAAATATTTAACATACGCTGAACTGAAAAAAGAAATTGAAAAATAGCAAATGGACAATAATGTGACAAATCAATTAATAGAGCCACAACAAAAAGGAGAAACAAAATTCGTTTTTTTCAGCGGTAAGGGCGGAGTTGGGAAAAGCACGATGAGCTGCACTACTGCTGTGTGGCTTGCAAAAAAAGGTTATAAAACTTTACTCGTTACCACAGACCCGGCTCCAAATCTCTCTGATATATTTACACAGGAAATCGGGCATAAAATTACTTCCATTAATAATATTGAGAACCTGTTCGCAATCGAGATAAACCCCGATACAGCTTCCGAAGAATATAGAGAAAGAATTATTGCCCCTATGAGAAAGATTCTGGATGAAAAGAATATACAGGTAATAAATGAGCAGATGAACAGCCCCTGCGTTGAGGAAGTGGCAGCATTTGATAAATTCATAGAATTTATGGATGATCCCCAATATGATGTTGTCATATTTGATACCGCACCGACCGGACATACGATCAGACTCTTAGAACTTCCAGGCGGCTGGAGCACAACATTAGAAAAAAGTGCCTCTACCTGCATAGGACCCGGCGCATCTTTGCAGAATGCAAAATCCAGATATGAAAAAGCAATATCGTATCTTCAGGATGATGCTAAAACTTCCTTCATCTTTGTTCTGAAACCTGAGAGCTCCTCGCTTCTTGAAACAAAAAGAAGTTCTGATGAATTATCTAAATTGGGAATTAAAATAAATATCCTGATAATTAATGGAATACTGCCAGAAGAGGCGTGTACAGATGAATTTTTCAAAAAGAAGAAAGTAGATGAGCAAAAAATAGTGAAAAAAATCAATGAAACATTTCCTGCCATGCAGAAATTATTTTACCAGCTCAGAGATTCTGAGGTTTCTGGTCTGGAATTGTTAGAAGCAGCAGGGAAATTTTTATATGAAGCTAAAATAGAGGATGTTGAAATAGAAATAGAAACAGAATTAGAATTATCAAATAAGAAAGGGAAAATCCAGGAATCCGGGTTGATAACTGATCAAAGTGAACTGTATGATTTACTCACCCCTTTGAATGGAACCAGATATATATTTTTCACAGGCAAAGGGGGTGTGGGTAAAAGCACGATTGCCTGTGCAACTTCCCTTTATCTGGCAGAAAAAGGTTTTAGAACTTTGATACTCACAACAGATCCAGCATCTCATTTACAGGATATTTTCGGGCAGACGGTTGAGCATGAACCGACGAGAATTAGCGGTGTGGATAATTTATATGCAGCAAGAATAGACCAGAAGAAAGCACTGGAGGAGTATAAAAAACGAATTCTGGATATAGTTAAAGATAATGACGAGGAAACAAAGAAATCTGTGGAAGAAGACCTGAACTCTCCCTGCGCGCAAGAAATGGCTGCATTTGAACGATTTATAAATTATTTTGAATTGAATGGATATGATATAATAATTTTTGACACAGCACCGACAGGGCACACCCTGCGATTATTAGAACTTCCTTCTGACTGGAAAGGATTTATCGACCTGGGGGATTTAACAAAGAAATCATCTGATGAAACTGAAACTAAGAATAAGTATGCCAATGTCATAGAAACAATGAAAAACAAAGAAAAAAGCACGTTTGTTTTTGTGATGTATCCCGAATACACACCCATAATAGAAGCATGGAGAGCCTCTGAAGAATTAAAAAGGCAGGTTAAAATAGAAACCGCCCTGGTAGCGGTTAATTACCTGCTTCCGCAGGATTTTGGGAAGAATAAGTTCTTCAGCAATAGAAGAAAACAGCAAGAGAAGTATTTATCTGAAATAAAGCAGAGATTCAAAACCCCGATGCTTATAGTTCCTCTTCTTGAACGTGAGCCTGAAGGTCTCGATAAATTAAGAGAGCTTGGAAGAACCGTCTTTAGTGGATAGAGTCTTTAGTAAAGTCTTTGGTGGTAAAAAATTGGTGTAAATTTACACCAATTTCTTTATCGGATGGGATTCAGCCAGAACACTGAGGCCAAGGTCTTTTGCGGTTTCACCGAGCATAATATCTACCATTGCTACTGCCGGGAAAACCTTCTTTACGTTTTCAATCGGACCATACAGCAGGAAATTGGCGCCCATTATCTGTGCGACAAGGTTTGTGCCTATATCCACTGGCGGCCATGATTCGGTCTTTGCATCCGGATCTGTTTTCTTGTATTTTTTCATCCAGTCCCATGCTGAAGCCATGTTGTGGAAGCCCCCGCCTGCGGGTAAGCCTAATTTACCTTTTATGGCAAGAACCGACCTGATAGTAGCTCCGGAACCTGCTCCGAGAGGTGTTGCTGCTACATCCACCAGGGGTCTTGTAATTCCGACTTCTTTTGCTACATCAAGCATACCTTTTGTCTGTCCTGTTCCTCCTTTCTCAAGGATCTCAAGTTTTCCTTCAACGCTGGGGTTTGTGGCATTGAATGCAAGAACAATTGCGGATGTCATCTTGCTCTCCTTTAGGGCCTTGATCTCTTCAGCACCGATACTTGCATTTATGGAATTGTGTATGGCACGTTTCTCAACACCGATCTCCTTTGCGTACTTTGCTGCAACAGCCCTGACATGTCCGTCAGAGGAGTCAACAAGGAATGGTACATCATCGCATATATTTACGAACCAGTCAATATATTTCTTGATAGCTTCTGGCGTTTCGCCAACGAGCTGATTGAAATATGGATTTCCTGTCGTATCTCCCATCACTTCCTGTGTATTCCACAGTTTCTCGGCTGCAGCTTTGTCAAATACACCATGGTCTTCATCAGTCACGATCTTATGTTTTAAATAAAACATCGTACTGACAAGTACTGTTGGGTATTCTCCAGGCTGTCCGCCCACTTTTGTTTTACCGAACTCAAATACTTCTTGTTTCTTATCAAATCTGAACATCTTGGCACCTCACTTATTCTAATCCTAAAGCTTTCTTTACTGCATTGATCAATACCGGGTTTGAAAGCGCTGGTGAAAGAAGCAGTAACAAATATACCACCACAATCATGAGCGATGCGCAAATCCCGTACAGTATTCCTATGTCTCTTCCTATTTTTTTTCCATATCTCTGGTGTATCTCAGAATTTGTGAACTCGATCTTTTCATCTATTTCATCTAATTTCTGGAGGATATTTTTGTAGTCTTCCGGATCTACGATAACTATTGGGACTTTTTCTGCCATTTTTTCACCCCATCAAATAAGGAGGAACAAGTACTGCTATCATAACGATCACGAAACCGATCGAGATACCGATCACGCCTGTTGCGCCGACACCTGATTCAAGTTTCTGGTTTCGTGAAATAAGCTGGCCCCTGTATCTGATATCCTCTACCAGCGATTCTATGGCAACCATTGAAGGATTTAATACCATTGGTACGCCTTTTCCATATTCGTATTCTTTCTCTGCCATTTTAAACACCTCCGCCGAATATCAGTATTCCAAGAATGGTCAATCCCACGACAAGACCTATCATCATACCTTCTATCTTTCCGGCATAGATACCTGACATTAATTTATTCATATTCCCGATATCGATCGTCTGCTGTTGAACGCCTTTTATCCTTGCCTGGATGGACGCAAGCTCGGCTGACATGGGCTTGACACCGCCTAACTCTTCTGCCTCTTTTGCCTCGCCGACCTGGATTATCATAGGTTCGCCATCAAAGGCTCCCGGGTCTTTTGCTGCCAGTTCTTTTATCTTTGCAATGATGGCATTTTCATCTTCAGTGCCCATCATTTCAACTATCTGGACCTGTGCCTGGAATCTCTTTACGGCATCATCAGGCAGGTTTTCAATGTAAGGGATAGCGCCTGTTGAACCTACGATCCTGTTGTCTTTGATCCCATTCTTGTGAAGCATTATTATTGCTTCACCTGATATGTGACCCTTTACTTCAGCGCCTGTAACGAGAAGAAAGCGTATGTTGGGGTTGGAAATGATGTTCGCAACTATTTTCTCGATACCCAGGTTTTCAGTTTTGTGCGGGCCGGTGATACATGCGCCAGCTGCTATTTGAGGTGCGCCTTTAAGATGCGAACCGCATGTGGTTACTGCAACACAATTTTCCGGGTTTCCCGCATCATATTCACCTTTAACAACGGGCCAGCCTGCTGCAGGTTTTACTTTATTAGCCATTTACATCCCTCCAAGCTTCGTCACAGTGAGCAATAAAAAGGACACGATAAATCCTATTATTGCACCATAGAATACATTTGTTACTATTCCTGCATTATAGGAAGCACTCTCTCTTCCAGGGAACATGCTCAATAATTTTGCCCTGGGATCAAGCTGGTTCATCATATCAGTGACGATATTATCCAGTTCATCCAGTTGTGTTTTCACAGCATCGAGTGAATATTCCACAACATCATCCTTTTCTTCTGCGATCACACCTGTCGTGGGATCCAGGATCAGGTGCATTTCAGGAACAACTCTTATATGGCTCATTTTTATGCCTCCGTCTTGGGGATCAATCCGGTTCCGACTACTGATGAAGCATCATGATAAACTTCATCCCAGAATTTCTTGTAAAATATTATCCAGAGACCTATTCCAAGGACCAGGGTTATAACTCCTGATGTACCGAGTGTCATGGTTGCAGCAATTCCGATTATTGCCATTGTTATGGCTCCTGTTGAGCCGGCAAGATACAGAAGCCTCTTTTGCTTTTCATCAGGACCGAGACATGCATTGAAAGGATGCAGCATTGCAACAGCCCCGACCCAGAAGACTGCAAGTATTATACCATTATCGAAAACCAGTGTAACAATATTTGCAAACTCAAAATTTCCTGCTACTGCCGCGGAAAAGCCGATAATGATTATCGTTCCGGAAGCAGCGATTTCAGTCATACAGCGGATCATCACAGGTATCTTCATTTTTATGACGTTCTGTGCAAACCAGCCAACTATGAATCCGAGAATGGATGCTGTTACCAGAGCTACTATCGGACCTGCAAGGACAATAGTTTTTACTATTGCGAGGCCGAACATGGCAGCGATTATTCCCATTCCCATCGCAATTTGTCCGATGGATGGGACACCTGTTCCCAGGCCATATTTTGCAACGCGCCTTACTGCGTCTGCGCCCCACACAACAGCGCAAATGCCTCCAAGCGCTCCGAATGTGGGGGCTATGGTTCTAAGGACGATCGCGGGATTACCACCGATTTTATCTCCAGCAAATGGAAGTAAATAGGTGAGGTATATTCCAAGAAGCCCTCCGATTATCCCGATAAGCAGTAATTGATTGGGTGATCTTTCTTTGACATCGCTCATGGTGAGATTCCTCCTGCGATCAATACTGCAAGAAGTCCGCAAAGAATGCTTACGAAAAAGCTTGTGAAAATGTCTTTGCCGACCACACGCCTGAACTTGGGATCATGAACTCCTTCAATTGTTCCGCCCACGCCGTATGATGGGACAACAGCATTAACATAGAAAACGCCCAGGGTAAATACGCCCGCAACTGCGGCGGCGCTTGTTGCACTGATCAATTGTCCGTATATTCCAACCAGGACATAATAGATAAGAGCCCCTCCAATACCTCCAAGCGCAGCGCCCACAATACCGCTAACAAAGCAGATAGTAGGAAGGCCCTGTCCCTGTGTTCCTTTGGAAATATAGGTATCCTGCCTGTCTCCAGTAATCGGGTCTTTTTTGACCTGTGCTGAGGCAAATGGCACTGCCACGCCATAAGCATATATCAAACCGCCAGAGAACATGGTGCTTGCAAGCATTACCATGGAGCCAACTGCTCCCGCAGCCAGTATTAAAGCCATTGGCGCGTTTTCAACATTTGTATACATATAAGCCGCTGTTATAAGTCCTACAAGACCTGACCCTGCCGCAAGTTCCACAGTCCCGGTTCCGATACCTGTTGCCTGTGCCATTGCCGCAGGAGCGCCGCCTACTGGAATGAAGTGAACTGCAAGACAAATAAGAGTCCCGCTCAAGCCGATCAATAAAATATTGGTTAATAATGTTGGATCAATCGCTACCATTATGCTTTAGCCTCCTTTTCATTTTTTTCTTCCTTATATGGGCCATAAGCATGCCTGACGTTGAGTTCTATCAGCCTGTTCATTATTATGAGAACTACCACAATTAATACACCCACACCTATCGCTTTCCAGGTATACCCGAAAATGGTTGTGGGCCAGCTTGAAAAGAACACAGTAAGACCAAGAGCTATGCCTGTTGCAGGTCCTCCGAACTTGGCGCAGAACCAGACATTATCTATGCTGTTCCTTAAGCCAGATTCGGCTTTCCTCACAATGCGTCCTGAGAGCGCAGTGTTAAGACCGCACCCGAATTCGCGGTTCTGGAATTCACGTTCTCCGCCGTAATGCACATCACCAACAGATGAGCCGATAGCGCCCACGGAAATTCCCCATATCAATGCAAGGAATGGAATAGTGAAAGGATATCCGAGTATTTCAAATTGGATGTATGCAATAGCTACAAGGCAGAAATTCATAATGAAATTATGCCCGATGATCGAAGGTGTCGTATATCTCATAATATCCATATACAAAGGCTGCTTGAACCTTGTCTGGCTCGCAACCCTTCCTGCATATGAGGTTGTAGCAAAGATGCCCAATATGATTGCGCCGAAAAACGCGCCGATTACTATTGCAGTCAATGGATAGAACTTCTGGCTCAAAAGTACGGTTGTGACCGTACCGCCGATCACGGCCGACATGCCGTTGCTGATTGGTTCACCTGAAATCGCTTTGTTAAATATTCTGTGCAAAAACCCCATCTGGGGAGCTAATTGTACCTGGGAGTTCGGATTGCTCTGGGAGCCTACATCGGATTCAAGGTCCTCAAGGCATCCCGCTATAGTAGCAAGAGCTCCCATGAGTGCCAATATAGCCATGCTCATGGTTAAATCTAATACCATTTTATCATATCCTCCTATATTGAATTCAAATCACCATAAAAAACTATATATTAGTTTTATCGGAGTACCTTATTATACATTATAAATGTTTCGAATATTGTCTGGCTGTCAGCACATTGCGGCATGGCCAGGATCAAATATGCATCAAAAAGCATCTTAAATGAGAGGCTTTGGCTGTTTATGCTCAGGAAGCACAGGCAATTGTGCAGTGCTTGTAAGAATCGGTGAATCAATTTCCTTTGCTCTCTCAATGATCAGCTCTTTACCCTTCTGTGTCAATGCAAACATGGGAACAGAAGTGCCAGCCTGGAGGACAGGACGTATAAGGTGGCGCACCATATGTGAAGCGCAGCTTGTGATAATATCCATTTTCGCAATAATCTCTTGCGTTTCCCTGAACTGGATACCTGTGAGGTGAGCCCCGATAAGGATCAGGTTAATATTCTTTTCTTTCTCTATCAAACGAAGTTTTCCCGCTGCAGGATTATCAGTGATCACGGTTCCAGCACCATCGCATCTTCTTTCCGGAGTGAACATCCTCAGTTCGCGTATCCTGTATTCCATATTCCTTTTTGCTTCCAGGGAGGTGAGTCTTGAAACATTTGAAACCTTACTGAAAACAGCTTTGAGGTAGAAATATGCTGGCTTACAGGAGGAAGCACTGACCTGAATTCCCAGCCCGCATGTCCGCATGTGTTATCAGCAAGTTCAGAAGCGATTTTTTTAAGAATTTGAAGATCCAGCGAATTCAGCTTTCGTGCCATTGCTTAACCATAATTTCATGAAGTATGTCGGAATTGAAAAAGAACGGATATGACCAGCACAGGCTGATACTTACAGGATATCTTCGGGCTTTGCATGAAACGTCCAAATTTTATATTGCACAATTTAAAAAAATTGCACATGAAAATCTATTTAAACTATTATGATTAGTATCATAACCATAAATATATCTTTTAAAAGGGGATAATCCTTAATGAATAAACAGGTTCGTGTATTGGTTATTGAAGACTCCAGATTTGACGCACGGATATTAATTGGGGAACTTGAGCATGGTGGTTACGAACCTGATTATGAACTTGTGGACACTCCCGAAGGTATGCGAACTGCAATTACGGCAAAATCATGGGATATCGTTATATCTGATTATGTAATGCCTGATTTTTCAGGATTGGATGCGATCAGGATCTTACAGGAAAGCGGTCTTGACATACCGATAATAATTGTATCAGGAAATATCGGTGAAGATACTGCTGTACAGGCCATGAAAGCCGGAGCGCATGACTATCTCATAAAAGGCAATCTTGCAAGGCTCATACCTGCTATCGAGAGAGAGCTCAGCGAGGCACAAGAGCGGCGAAAACGAAAGAAAGCAGAAGCTGAACTGAAAAGTACTAAAGAAAAACTTGAATCGTTTATTAACAACACTTCTGATGCCATCATAATACTGGATCTGGAAGAAAAAATCCTCCAGGTAAACACTGGTTTTGAAAAGATATATGGATGGACTGCCGCGGAAGCAGTGGGGATCAAATTGCCCACAATACCCGTAAATATAATTCCAGAAACCGAGAAGCTCCTGGCGAAAGTAAAGTCCGGCAATGTCATTACGGCTCATGAAACTATAAGGAGGCGAAAAGACGGAAGTGTTTTTGATGTCAGCGTGACAATCTCACCCATAAAGGATGCCGAAGGTAAAGTTGTTGCTTTTGCTGGAATATCACGGGATATAACTGAACGGAAGAGATCGGAAGAACTGATAAGATCTTCTCTTTTAGAGAAAGAAACCCTTCTCAGGGAAATACATCATCGGGTCAAGAATAATATGCAGGTTATTTCCAGTTTACTCAGGCTACAATCAAGATATGCCAAAGACAAGGACGATATTGAGTTTTTCAAAGATAGCCAGAACCGGATCTCTTCCATGGCTCTGGTTCACGAGAAACTTTACCAGTCCGGAAATTTTACAAAAATTGATTTTAGTGTTTATGCAAAAGACCTGATAAAGAGTATATTCCACTCTTATGGGACTATTTCAAGCCGTATCACACCGACTATTAAAGTTGAAAATGTTTCACTTGGGATTGATTCAGCCATCCCCTGCGGTTTGATCATCAATGAGCTTGTCACCAATTCATTGAAACACGCATTTCCTGATGGTAAAAAAGGTGATATCAAGATTTTTATGCGGCGAACAGGTGAAAATGAATATAGTTTAGAAGTATGCGATAATGGGATAGGCATAGCGCAAGGAATAGATTTCGATAACAGTAACAGTCTGGGTTTGCATCTGGTTAAAATATTGGCACAGAAACAGTTAAATGGAGATATCAATCTGAATCGTGATCATGGGACCGAAATCAAAATTAATTTTAAAGGAGCTAAATAATGTCTAAAAAACAGATACTCATTGTCGAAGATGAAAGTATCGTTGCTGAAGACCTGAGGGAAACCTTGATCAGTTTGGGATATGCAGTTCCTTCGGTTGAATCTTCAGGGGAAAAAGCTATCGAGAAAATAGAAGGAATGCGCCCTGACGTTGTGCTTATGGATATTATGTTGCAGGGTGCAATGGACGGCATTGAGACGGCAAAAGAGGTACATGACCGGTTCGATATTCCTATCCTATATATTACTTCATATTCTGATGAGCATATCCTTGAAAGAGCAAAAATAACAGAACCATACTGTTATATAATAAAACCCTTCAGGGAAAGAGAGCTTCATATCAATATCGAGATAGCAATCTATAAACACCAGATGGAAAATAAATTAAAAGAAAGCGAACACTGGTTGTCATCAACGATCAAAAGCCTCGGGGAGGCTGTAATATCAACAGATAAAGACGGTTTGATAAAGACCATGAACCCATTTGCAGAGGCTATGACTGGTTGGAAATTTGATGAAGCATTTGCAAAACCCATTTCTACTGTTTTTAATATAATCAGTGAAAAACCCGATATAAAAGTGGAAAACCCGGTAACCAGGGCTATCCGGGAAGGAATTTACTACGGACTTGCAGAGCACACTGTATTGATATCAAAAGAGGGAATGAAAGTACCTGTTGATGTTATTGGATCCCTTATAAAAGACAATTTTGGAAATATTATGGGTACTGTAATGATCTTTGAGGATATTATTGAGCGTAAACGTCTGGAGGAAAGAATCAAAAAAACAAATATCGAATAAAAAAATCACTTAATCTGGATATGATGAACAGCCAGCCATGCCGCCAAGGATCGCTATGGAAAGGCTTGTTCACCGGGAAACATGGTGATTTAAATTCCATCGGTCACTTTTTGCCAGAAGTGACAGGTAGGCTTTTTTGTTTTCTCTATGATAATGATGTTTAACACCCAAACATTTATCAGGTTTGTTATCAAATCTAATTTGTTCATGTCGGAATATTACAATATCCTTACAAAAGTGATGGCAAATAAGCAGATGTCCATCAGCAGTATAGCAAGGGAATTGAAAAAGAACGGATATGACCAGCACAGGCTGATACTTACAGGATATCTTCGGGCTTTGCATGAGACCGGTTACATGGAAGAAATTGACATACCGCCATCAAAAGTATATGTTTTAAAATCCGGTATGAAGCGTGATGTTTATAGTATTGTGAAAGAGCATTTGAAAGATATCGACATTTCAGAAAGGTTAGGAATTGCAGTATTTATCCTTACCTCACTTTTCCACCGCCCGTCTTTTAAATACGAACTTGAATTGCTGGGTATTGAGGCGCGAAAGACCGAAACCATAAAAGAGTCAAAAGATGCCCTTCTCAACGAACACCGCGTGGCTGTAACACGCATAAAAATTCCAGTAGATGATCCGGCATTTGAAATGAACGGGGACACAACTGAGATCCAGCTTCTTGGGAACAAAGTCCTGATAGATATTATTAAAGATCTGATCGACCTTGATGGATTGAAAGCAAAGTCCCAGCAGACAAAACTTGCATAATTTTTTGATCTTTTTTCAAATACATTAAAAAAAAATGATATATGAAATAGTATATATAGTATAAAAAATCAATGTTATAATCATTATAATCATGATAAATATCCCTTCAACTGCGGGGAGATACATCTATGAGTAAAACCACTTCGAATATTAATTGTTGAGCCTTTTCGGTTGAATCTAATAATCTGAATATAGTCATGTCGGAATTGAAAACTAAATATAAATTTTTTATAATATCTGTCCTGCTAAGTGTCGCTTCTTTTCTTACTTATTATTTTCATGCGGTACTAAAGACAGGTATTATTTTTACCCATTTTTTTTATATTCCTATTATTCTGGCAGCCCTGTGGTGGAAAAGAAAAGGCATGGTCGTTGCTATATTTTTAGTGGAAGTGCTATTTCTCAGCGATATTCTTATTAAAAAAGAGGCACCCAGTTACGATAATATAATTCGTTCTATTATGTTTATAGTAATTTCCAGTGTTGTTATTATATTAAGTGAGAGAATTGCAAAAGACGAGAAATTGCTTCGAGATAACGAAGAAGAATACCGTATGCTGTATGAAGGTTCATCGGATGCGGTCATGATGCTTGATGAAGACGGATTTTTTGACTGTAATGATGCGACACTTCGGATATTCGGATTTTCGAAAAAAGAAGAATTTACCAAAATTCATCCGAAAGACGTATCGCCGCTGTATCAGCCTGATGGCGCATATTCTCTGGAATCTGCGAATAATAAAATTGCTGAGGCATTCAGGAAAGGTTCGAACCGTTTTGAGTGGGTACATCAAAGAAAAAATGGGGATGAATTCCAGGCTGATGTGCTACTGACCGCGCTCCAGTTCAGGAATAAACGGGTTCTTCAGGCGACTATCAGGGATATCACACAGAGCAAGGAAGTTATTGATAATCTTACGACATCAAATGAGTTCTCAAAGACAATTTTCAACAGTATGAAAGATGCTTTCTGCATCATAGATGTAAATAATTTCAGAATTGTCGAAGCAAATGATGTTTTTATAAACGAATTCGGGCTTAAAAAAGAAGATATTATCGGAAGGACATGTTTTGAGATTACCCATCATGCAAAAGAACCCTGCAATTCCCCGGAAGGCGGATGTTCTCTTATGGAGACAAGAAGTACTGGAATGGTTTCATCTGCTGAGCATATTCATTATGGAAAAAACGGAGAAAAAATATATCTTGAGATATCCACGTCCCCAATAAAAGATATGAATGGGACTGTTATTCAGGTAATCCATATATCCAGAGATATTACCCGGAACAAACATGCTGAAGATAAACTTCGGGAAAGTGAAGAAAAATTCCGTTTGACAGTTCAGTCAGCAAACGATGCAATTATTTTGACAGATAGTGAGAATAACATAATCTCCTTGAATAAAAGTGCAATAATTATGTTCGGTTATGATGAGAACGAAATGGTCGGGAAATCATTTCTTAACCTGCTGCCGAAACGATATAAAGAGACTTACAGATATGGGCTGGAATGGATGTTGTCAGGGGTAAGTATTTCAGAAAAATCCATAGAAATGCACGGCCTCAGGAAAAATGGAACCGAGTTCGCACTGGATATATCGGTAGCATCATGGAAAACGACATCAGGGACCTATCAAGCCAGTATAATACGCGATATTACAGACAGAAAAAGACTGGAGGAAGAAATAATCCGGATTAATCTGGAACTTAAAATGGCGGATCAAATAAAAACACAATTCTTAAGTATTGTTTCCCATGAGCTTCGAACTCCTATCACGCCTATGAAAGCACAGCTACAGATGAACCTTGCAGGATACTTCGGGATAGTGACTGAAAAGCAAAAAACAAGCCTCGAAATGATACTTCGAAACACCGAGAGACTTGACCGCCTGATAGGTGACGTTCTTGATATTTCCAAGCTTGAAGCAGGGGTAATGAAATTTGACAAGGACAGGGCTAACCTTAATGAAGTGGTCAGGAATGCGATAGAAACAATGAGGCAAAAAGCTGAGGATAAGAATATCGAACTTAATCTAAAAGAAGAAAAAGTTGAGAATATAATAATGGATACTGACAGGATCACCCAGGTAGTAATTAACCTTGTAAATAATGCGATTAAGTTTACGCGTCCAGGGGGCATAATAAATGTCGATATATTAAAAAGCGACAAAGATGCAATTGTTAAAATAAAGGATACCGGGATCGGGATTAAAAAAGAAGATCAGGAAAAGTTATTCAAGCCATTTGTCCAGGTGGATTCTACTGACACAAGGAAGTTTGAAGGGACAGGTCTTGGTCTTTCTATATGTAAGGGGATAATAAATTCTCATGGCGGGAAGATCTGGATTGAAAGTGAGTTAAGTAAAGGATCAACATTCCAATTTACAATTCCTCTAAAATATGAAAAGAACTAGAAGAAATCTGAAATGAATTTATTTGAAAAAGTATGAAAAATAAGTGATAACAATGGCAAAAATAATGATAGTTGATGACAACCCTGATATATCAGAAACTTTGAAAACAATAATGGAGCTTGAAAAACATGAAGCTGAGACCGCATCCAGTGGAGAAGAGTTCCTGAATAAGGTTGAAAATGCAAAACCAGACCTTGTTCTCCTGGATGTAATGATGCCGGGACTGAAAACAAAAGAGATACTGGTAAAGCTTAAGGAAAAAGGGCTCAAGAACCTGAAAATAATACTTGTCACAGTTGTCAGGTTTTCAGATGAAGAAAGAAAAATCCTGATGACTGAATCTAATATCAAGGATTACATCACAAAACCGTTTGACCTTCAGGATATCGTGAGCAGGGTAAGGAAACACCTGGACTAAATTGATATGGATTCAGAAGTACTTGCTGTAAATTACTGGAAGGAAACAAGGAAAGACCTGAAGAAAATACTCTCTGAGCCATGGAAAACTTTACTGCTTTTTCATAATTCCAGGGAAGTTAAAGGGATTGTGGATTTTATAAAGAAACAAACAGGGGCAAAGAAAATATTGTATATTTCATTGACAAAAACGGACAATGCAATAAGACCTTATTTTCAGGATATGGGGGCTTCGTTATTCATAGTTGATTGCGTTTCCGGGGGATTGTTTGAAAAGAAGAATACAATGACAAGTTTCTATGAGAATCCGCCTTCGACGATAGATGAAATGTCAAAATTAAATGAAAAATATATCTCACAACTTTGTCCTGACTATATAATTCTGGATTCATTATCACAATTTATTGATTTTTCCACCACAACCCCAAAAAACACACAAAATTTATATGATTATTTAAATACTTTAAAAAATACAAAGACTTCATGTAAGTTCATTTTATTATACATGGATACGAATTCAAAAGGTGTCGCTTTCGTACCTTCTTATGATGTGGATATTATCTTGAAAATGGAAGTGATTGTGGATAAGGTCTACTGGAATGGGTGAGTTGGAGAAAACAATTACATGAAGCTTTCGGTTATTTTATAATGTTTAAGAATCATTTTAATTATGAGGTTGTATGATGGAGTTCATGGAAGTGCTCAAAGGGAGAAGGTCTGTCAGGAAATTCAAAGACCGGGCAGTAGGAAAAGAGATAATTGAAGAATTGCTCAAAGCCGCGCAAATGGCGCCATCTGCGGGAAATCTTCAGGCGCGGGATTTTATAATAGTTACCAGCAAAACAACAAAACAAAAATTAACAAAAGCGGCTCTTGGCCAGTCTTTCATTGAGCAGGCGCCTGTTGTTATCGTTGCTGTTGCTAATATTGAGCGCTCATCCCGCATATACAGATCAAGAGGAGAACTTTATGCGGCACAGGATGCTGCTGCGGGCATCGAGAACCTGCTTCTTGCGGCTTATTCTGTGGGGCTTGGCACGTGCTGGATCGGCGCTTTTGATGAAAATGCGGTCAGAGAGCTTCTCGGAATACCGGATAAAACATTACCTGTTGCGATAATACCTGTTGGATATCCGGATGAACAGCCAGCCATGCCGCCAAGGATCGCTATGGAACGGCTTGTTCACCAGGAAACATGGTGATTTAAACTCCATCGGTCACTTTTTGCCAGAAGTGACCGATAGACTTTATATAAATTTAATCCATTTCCACCTGCTCGATCCAGTTTATCTTCCCGGGCATGAATTCAACAGGTGTTTTTCCCTGTCTAAGGGCTTCAATTATTGAAATAACCGATTTCACAACTGCCAGCAGGTTCATATTTGTAGTATCGATCTCAAACACGTTCTTATTTCCCTGGGTCGCTTCCACCAATATTACGTCCAGCGCTTCAGCATCAGCATTTTCTTTTACTTTTTGAAATGAATAATTTTTCCTTTTTCCCAGGCGCTTTCGCAGGGCCACAGGATGCGCCCGAAGCACGATAACGGCATCCGCCGGCAAATGATGTGAAAGATGTCCTTCCATTATGATATCCACTCCATTGCATATATTTTCAATTTCCTGTTTCACGCGCACCTGTAGCTTATCCATATCAGCTTCATAAGTGTCCCGCACTTCGTCTTTTCCTGTGTATAGTTTTTCATCAAGAACAATTTTATTCACATCTATTATGCTGTATTGCTTTTTGTACTGTGAATGTTCTTTAATTACTTCACAGACCGCTGTTTTTCCTGTGCCCGGCGTACCTGTAAGAGCAATTATCATAATATTTCTCGAAATGCTTCAATGACTTTTTCGTTCTGCACCTCTGTACCAACAGATATCCGTATCAGGGACTTACCTGCGCCCCTGAAAGACGTGCAGTCCCGGATTATTATACCTTTTCTCAACAGGGATTCAGAAACTTCTTTTGCGCTGCGGGGAGATACATCTATCATGATAAAATTAGCATCGCTTGGATATACTTTACAGAGTGACCCAAGTGCGCCTGAAAGCTGCATGCGCCCTTTTTTTACGGTCTCGATGCTCTTATTAAGATATTCCCTATCCTTAAGGGCAGCTAATCCCGCAGCAGTAGATAAAACATCCATTGAGAATGGGGTCATTACTTTCATATAAACTCTTGCTATCCATTCCGGTACAATTGCATAACCCATGCGCATCCCTGCAAGCCCGAACGCTTTTGAAAAAGTGCGGCCGACAATAAGATTTTCGTATTCCCTGACAAGCCCGGTTATGCTGCTGCCTGCAAATTCAACATAAGCTTCGTCTATGAACACGATAGCATCAGTAGAATCAAGGATTTTTCGTACATCCTTTTCAGGGATCGAATTCCCGGATGGGTTGTTGGGAGAACAGAGAAATATCAAACTTGTATTCTCATTTACTTTGCCAAGTATCTTTTCCGGGGAAATGGAAAAATCAGGATCTCGCTCAACGAACACAGGTTTTCCACCATTGGCAAGTGTCGATATCTCATAATAGGAAAACGTTGGTATGGGTATTATTGATTCAGCGCCCGGTGACATGAATAGCCTCATCATCGTATCAAAAATCCCATCCATACCATTCCCCGATACAACAATGTTACTGACCGGATATCCTGTATGATCTCCAATGGCTTTCCTCAATTCAAGCGCATCAGCCTGTGGATACAGGTGAACTCCTGGCGCTTTTTCTTTTATGGCCAAAACTGCCAGAGGTGAGGCCCCAAGCGGATTTTCATTTGAACCCAGTTTGATTATGGTAGCAGGATCAAGCCCGTATTTTTTTGCTATCTCCTCAATGGATTTTCCGGGTACGTACTCCTTGATATCCTTTACCGTTGGCCGAACCAGTTTTTCAAATCTCATCCAGCACCGACACCACTGTATCAAGCTGTTGTTTTGTGATAGTAAGAGGCGGGACAAAACGCAGGACTGATTCTGATGTGCAGTTAAGAAGAACACCTTTTTCGCGTGCTTTTGCAACAATGTCCTCGCACTTAACCGAGAGTTCCATGCCAACCATCAATCCTTTGCCCCGTATTTCCAGAATGTAATCCTTATTAAGCTCGCGAAGTTTCGAAACAAGATACTCTCCCAGAACTTGCGACCTTTCCACAAGTTTTTCTTTTTTGATCACATCGATATTAGCAAGAGCAGCCGCACAGGCTAAAGCTGTGCCGCCGAACGTCGAAGCATGGTCGCCGCGAACAAAATTTGCAGCCACATCCTCACGGGCAAGCATTGCGCCCATTGGGAAGCCTCCTCCCATTGCTTTTGCGGTTGTCATTATATCCGGGGTGATATCGGAATGCTCTTTTGCGAACCATTTTCCAGTCCTGCCAAAACCCGTCTGTACTTCATCAAGGATCAATAAAACGCCGTTCTCATCGCAAATCTCCCTTACTTCCTTAAGATACGTTTCAGACGGAATGATAACTCCGCCTTCTCCCTGGATGGGTTCAAGTATTACGCCTGCGGTATTATCAGCGATAGCAGACCGTATTGCATCGGCATTATTATAAGGGACAAAAACTGCGGGGCCAAGAGGTTCAAATGGTTTCCTGTATTTTTCTTTATGAGTGACGCTCAGGGCGCCGCGAGTGCGTCCGTGGAATGCATGTTCTGTGGCTATGAACTCTTTTTTGCCAGAGGCTTTCCTGGCAAGTTTCAGGGCGCCTTCTACTGCTTCAGCGCCGGAATTACAGTAAAATACACGGTCCAGCCCTGAAATGCCTGCAAGTTCTTCGGCGAGGATTGCCTGGTTCTCGGTATAATACAGGTTTGAGACATGAATTAATTGCTCAGCCTGTTGTTTTATGGCAGAAACGACTTCAGGGTGGCAGTGTCCTACATTATTTACGGCGATCCCTGCCACACAGTCAATGTATTCTTTTCCATTAACATCCGTGACCAGCGCGCCCTGTGCACTCTTTATAGCTATGGGCTGGCGGGTATATGTCTGGAATATATATTTTTCATATTTGCTGACTATTTCATTATAGTTAAGGGGCATCTGTTTTCTTCTCCGGGTCATTTCTTTCTTGCTGCATCAAAAAGGCTGATCTCATCGTTCATTACGGTCTCACCCGGATAAACGACAATGCCTTTTTCCCTGATCTCGTATGGATGCAGGGTCTCATCATGCTTGACGCCTCTCATCTTTAATATTTCGATTGCTTTTACCCTGTTTCCTTCCACCCTGAACACATGAAGTCTTATGACGCCTGAGCAAAGATATTCCTCAACATTGAATGATTGCTCTCCTTGTATTTCACTTGATAGAACCGTAGTGCAATCAAGAAATTCAAGATTCTTGATAAACTCTGATATCATATGCCTCACTTCTGACTGGTCCGGAGATATTTTAAGAGATGTTATCGAATCGATAAATATTCTTTTTGCCTGGATCGATTCAACTTCGATTTGAATTTGCTCAAATAGGTCGCCAATATTTTTCCTTGCAGCAATAACATTGCCTGGCGTGTCTTGTAGTGTTTTTACGAACCTGGTATATGTGAAAGGATTTGCATAAATTATTTTCAGCTTCTTCTGGGATATAAGTTTCTCAAGTTCCCAGCCAAATCTCCACATATCCCGGATTATCCTTGAAGGGGTTTCCTCCATGCAAACAAGTACCCCGGGTTCATTAAAAGTTCTTGCACCCTCCACAAGATATTGAACTCCGAAGGTTGTTTTTCCTGAGCCGGGGCCTCCGGTCACAAGGATAACATCATACTCGACATAACCTCCTTCGATTAATTCATCAAGGCCAGGGATAGCAGTTTTTACTTTGCCCATTCATTTATCACTAATTAAGATGCAACGATTTAACAGTATAAATATTTAACTGTAAAAATAACCAGAAATCAGGGATGTGCAATAAACCTGTTCTTTGTAAACTCATTCAGAACAAGTTCTTTTACCGGAATGTCCTCTTCCGTGCATTTCTCTTCTTTCCAGGCCTCTATCGAGCGAAAAATAAAGAACATGCCATCTTTTTTCTTTGAAGCCTTAAGATTCGGGTCTTCTTCGGCATCTAAAAATGATTTATATCCGTCTAATATGGTCATTCTATCATTATTAATGTGTTAATCCAATATGAATTTTACTGCATTGGCAAATTCATCTACCGGTACTATCTCCAATGATGGATTGATACATGGAAAGTCTATGATCATAACAAGTATTATATACATATATATTATTTTTAGTTGAAGATACTTTTATATATTAATCTGATATTGATGCACGATGAACTCTTTAGAATCACAAATTCAGGAGAAAAAAATGAGACCAGATATAGGCACAAAAACAGGTAAAAACGTTAAAGTCTTCATGATTATATCAATAATATTATTGACAGCGTTTGCAGGATGTACAACGAAAGAGCAGACCATCAGTACTCCAGGCGGAGATCTAAAAGTATCACAGGGCTCAGGTTCCGGGCCTGCCTGGTGTAAGACAGGAACAAAAATGACGATGACAGGTGTCAATGGGCAGCAGGGATCATATGAAATAAAGGGAATTGTCAACTACGAAGGTAGAGAAGTCTGCTTATCAGAATACGTTGGTGACGAAGGGTCTATGGAGCAATATTTCAGTCAAGATTCCAGCTACATGGTTATGATCACTAAAGATAAATCTGGAAAAATAATAAACAAACTTGACATGTCGCAACCGAAGTAAGGAACAGAAATTTAAGGAGGAAATAATATGTTGGAAAAAACAGTTGTAGAAGATACTGGTGTAGTGAAAGGAAACATAGTAGGAGTACTGTGCTATCTTGGAGGAATCCTATCTGCGATCTTAATACTGGCATTAGAGAAAGACAATAAATTCGTAAGATTTCATGCTATGCAATCAGCAATTACTTTTGTCGTTTTGATTGTAGTAGCCACAATGTTATCGGCAATAGCGTCTTTTATCTGGATATTGTTTGCACTTATACCTCTGGTATGGATGCTGGGACTGATTGTTTTTATATTCCTGATGTATAAAGCATACCAGGGAGAAAAATATAAATTACCGGTGATCGGTGATATTGCCGAGAAACAAATATATCAGTAACAACAATAATCGGTAAGAACAATACTTCTTTTTATTTTTCCTGAACACCTGCGAATATTTTTTTCATAATGTATTATGTTCTGTTGATTTTTATTATGTTTATTATGTTTTGTTGAATAAAAGACTCAACATTTATCTATAATAGCAGATATTGAAGAATCACATACATCTTCCAATCAATGGAAGGAGCTTATTCCAAAATGGTCGAATCAGACGCACATAAAAAATACGAATTTAAAAGAACACTTGAAGCGCTTCGCGGTAAACGCGGAAGGGGCACAGAACTCATCTCGCTATATATACCGCATGACAAGCAGGTATCGGATATAACGAGCCAGCTCAGGGAAGAATTTGGCCAGGCGTCGAACATCAAATCCAGGGTGACACGCCAGAATGTACAGGGTGCAATTGAGTCGCTGCTGTCAAGACTTAAACTCATACCAAAAGCGCCAGAGAATGGTGTTGTTATTTTTTGCGGCGCTGTGGACATTGGCGCAAATAAAACAGATATGCAGACCTTTATAATCGAGCCGCCTGAACCCATAGTATCATACAAATACCATTGCGACTCATCGTTCCTTCTCACCCCGCTTGAGGAGATGCTTCACGAGCAAAAAACCTACGGTCTCCTTGTTCTTGACAGGCGCGAAGCTACTATTGGAGTTTTAAGAGGAAAACATATCGAAGAAATGGCACATCTTACTTCTAATGTTCCTGGCAAACAGCGAAAAGGTGGTCAGAGTTCCCACAGGTTCCAGCAGCTTCGACTCATTGCTATCAATGAATTCTATACACGCATAGGGGATGCGGCAAGCGAGGTCTATCTGGGGATCAACCAGAAGGATTTCGAGGGAGTTTTCATAGGCGGACCATCGCCCACTAAAGAAGAATTCGAAGCAGGGGCATATCTGCATCATGAGATACAGAAGAAGATACTGGGTCTTTTTGATGTGGCAAATACTGACGAATCGGGTCTCACCGAACTCTTCGACAGACTGGGCGATGCTTTGCAGGATGTGGAAGTTGTCCAGGAAAAAAAATACATGGAACGGTTCCTTAAAGAACTTGTAAGTGATATGGGGCTTGCCTCTTATGGCGAGGAACAGGTGCGAAAGAACCTTCAGATGGGTTCGGTAGAGACGCTTTTACTTTCGGATGAACTGAGAAAAGTGCGCCTTACAATAAAATGCGGCAATTGCGGTTTCGAGGAAAAAAAGACTATCACGAAGAAACTCGGTGATGATGAATACCAGCCGGGTAATTGTACAAAATGCGGGTCAAGCCTGAAAGTTATGGAATCCGTAGATATCGTAGAGGAGCTATCAGATATTGCTGACCAGATGGGGACGAACATAGCTTTCATTTCAAGTGATTTTGAAGAAGGCAACCAGCTTTTGAACGCATTTGGCGGGATAGCGGCGATATTAAGGTTCAAGACAGGCATCTAATGTTTTTTCTTATTGACAGAAAATTTAACAATCAGATCGATTGAGAGACCATTAATTGATTCCTCAGCATCCTGCAGCGTTTCTTTAATATTGGCATTATCCAGGATATGCTGGATCTGGTCTCTTATCCCGATGTAGCGGACGTACTCATCGACTGTGAGCTGCTTCTCATTATTCGTTTCAATCGAAATCGAACTCATCAATTGAATAAATATGCGGATGTAAGTACAATAGGTTTTGATAAAAAAATAGAAATTATGTGATGTGAAAAATCACATCACGTAAAATATTATTCTCCTTCCATGAATGGGCTCTTGACACCGGTCAATACTGCCATTACACGTACTCTGCCTGTGAGCTGGTCATCGACTTTTGCGCCCCAGATAACTCTCTTGGTATTCGGGACTTTGTCCATGATCAATTCGCCAGTTACTGCTACTTCTTCGAGTGTCAGGTCTTCGCCACCAACTATGTGGATCAATACGCCATAGGTTGCTGACATATCTGAAATATCAAGCAATGGGACTGCAAGTGCCTGTGAAACTGCCTTAGCTACCCTGTCCTCACCGTCTCCTTCGCCAATGCCTATTGCTGAGACTCCGCCTCGCTCCATTACTGCGCGAAGATCTGCGTAATCAAGGTTTATCAAGCTTGGCTGTGTGATCGTCTCGGTAATGTTCTTTACAAATGCTCCAATGAGTGCGTTTGCTACTGCAAGTGCCTCTTTTAATGGAAGGTTACCTGCAACTTCTCTTAATTTTCCGTTATCAATAACAATTGTTGCGTCACAGCTTGCTGAGAGCGCTTTAATGGCTTCCCTGGCCTTCTCTCTTCTGAACTGTTCGATCTTGAATGGAATTGTCACACATGCAATTGTGAGAGAGCCGAGTTCTCTTGTTAATTCGCCAACTACAGGTATTGCTCCTGTACCTGTTCCTCCTCCCAATCCTGCTACAAGGAAGACAAGGTTTGTTCCCTCAAGTTCAGCCCTGAGTTCTGTGAGGTTTTCTTTGGTTGCCTGGGCACCCATTTCCGGATATCCCCCGCATCCATGTCCCTTACATAATTTCTCACCAAGCAGAACCAGTTTATCAGCTTTACTCATTGTTGATAAGTGGTTTACATCGGTATTAGCTGCTATAATCTTTCCGCCCGCCATTCCTTTTTCTGCTATCCATGTCGTTATATTACATCCTGCGCCACCAAGCCCGACTACGGCCACTGATGGCTTTGACGTCTTTACAAACTCTGCTAACTTTTCGTTAACCATATTAAATGCCTCTTTCGAACCACATTATGGGTCTCTTTACTGATTACACTGTTAAAGTATATAGATTTGATTGATAAAAAGGTGTGTAAAAAGAAAAAAAAGGTGTGAACGTATTTTTATTTCGGTTTTGGAGGCCAATTCTTCTCCATCCAGCCCGGAATTCTTCCTGAGTCGGGCGGACCGATCATCACACGAAGTCCTGTCACATCTTCCACATCCCCCTGCAGCCTTGCAGCAAGACCCGGAAGAATAACAGTACTATGGGAAGTTTTATCCTTGAACTCGAAATTGGCCTTCTGGAATGTATCTTTTATCTTGGCTGCGGTAAGCTGTCCGCCTGCAACCGCGGCTTCAACTCCAATACCGTCTGTATCAACCGCTGCAAGATAACAGTTTATCTTATTGGAAGAAAGGTCGCTCTCCACAGTATAGTAAGTAAGAGCGAAATTCGTTGTAACTATCACAGGCGAATCCTTTGTTGGAGAACCAACTTCATTTACACCTGGCGCCACTTTCACCGGTGTCCTGGGATCTGTATAGATCGTATCCCTGATGTGGACTTCAGGAAGCATGGCATACGGCTCAAGGCTGTGAAGTATCATGATGTCGCCGTACCTTACGGTAAATATTGAGGCAAGTACCGTTTCCCAGTAAGAAGCAGTAACCGTATCCTTATAAACAAGCCAGGCATTGAGGGGAACAGCCATGATCGGATAAGCTATATCCTTTTGTCCTTCTTTTATTCCTGAGCGGCGAAGTTTTATGAACCTTTCAAAAGTTTCCTTCAATTGCTTACCCTGCGGATAAGTACCAGGATCAAGGACAATATCCTTTATGCCCATTTCCCCGAAGGTCAGGGCAAGGGATTTGAGCTTATCAAGGTCTGATGAGAATAATACCACAGGAACTTTATAATTCAAAGCAAGTTCTGAAACTTCACTCCAGTTTTTCTCATTTGCTGCATATATAAGCGGATTCTTATCTTTAACGACTTCAAGTCCTGCTTTGAGGACTGCCGGATCAAATGAACAGAGTACCAATGGAAGTTTTGTGATCTCGCTTACCTTCCTGACCGTCGCGGCAAATTTAAGGGCATCACCGGAAACACATCTTATGGCTATCATGTCAACATTCAGGAACTTCCCGACATAGAATTTCCTGAAATTCTGGATCTTGTTCACTCTTTCCACAAGTTCATTTTCAGGCATTGTGTCCCATACATCGTAGGCTAATGCAGTCGGATCAAAGAAAGTCAACTGGTGCCGGTAAAGAATATCATCTCCCCCGATCCTTTTTGCGCGTTCTCCCGTACCGATCGTGATCTCGCGTATCTCCGGAGCAAGAAGCGTCACCAATTCCAGGTATTTTTTCTTAAATCCTTCCTTCAGTATGGGCGGGCAATCCTCAACTTTCTTTGACCTGTCAATGAGATGGGACGCAAAAGCCATACATGTTGCTTCACCGCATTCTGCGCAGTTTGTCTGCGGCAGGAATTTATAGACTTGAAGCGGACTATTTACTTTCATTATACCACCGCCGTGATCCAATTATCAATATTAAGCGGCTCTGTTTCTTTCAAACCATACAATGTCTGTGTAATTTCCTTGAGAACCTGAACAGCGGTGGGGTGCATCATCATAAAAAGGTCGTTTCCCGCTAGCGATAATGTCAAACCTGTGATTATTTCCCATATCGGGCCACGGTACTCACGGGGCCCCCAGTCAGAATCTTCCTTTAAAGGTGACGCTGTCATCCATGCCTCGCGCGCCCCCCATGCGTTGGTTGTGCCGCTTGACATCGGGAAATTAAGTTCAGTATCACCGGATAAACCTGCAAGCCTTATCCGTTCCATATTCGTGTAAGCATAATCAAGCCCGTATCCGAGGGCTGCAGTCGTCGGATCCATCAATATATTTTCGCGCGCCACACCGCACTGTTTCATAAGCTTTCGGTTAAGTTCTTTTTGTGCGTTTATCTCAAGCTGCGTCCATGAGAGCACAACATGATTATATTTCTTAGCCGCCTCAGCAATCCTTGCGTAATCAAGGTTCAAGCTGGCTGATGCAAGAATGCATCGTTCGCCTTCAGCGGCCTCAGCCGCTTTCTCAAGAACAGCAGGATCTTTTTCCGGGTTACCCGAACCTCCGATCACAATAGGCACATCCACTGCCTGCAGGACCTCTTCCACGGTTTTTGCAGCCTGCGCCGGGGATGTGTCCTTGATGTTAGGATCGGTACTGATAAGATGAATTGTGACCATATCAGCGCCGAAATCCCGGACGACTTTCTTTGCCCATTCTGCAGGGCTGTTGATAACGTCCTCATAGTTGGATTTTACCGCTTTTGCCATGTTAATGGGCATGTCAAAAACATCCATAGTGATGTGATTGCGATGCGGCATCGGACTGTCAAAATAATAAGGTAGGGATTTTTCCCCGCCAAGTGTTATTGTACTCTTTCTGCTTCCACCGTCTGATGAAGTTGCTCCCAGCACGACTTCCTGGATAGGAGTTTTCCATTCCTCTATTTTTCCAACGCTGAATTTCGACTCGATCAACTTGCTTAACTTCTTTGGGGCTGCAACCTGTTGTCCTCCTAACACCTGGTCAATGGGATAACCCAATATTCTTGAAATATTCATCAGGTGGAGAGCCATCTGTGCGGTTTCGTGGCCTAACGCGTATGCCATCTGGGGATTCATACCCATTTGTCCGAGGTCTATTTCAACATCACCTTCTATTTTTACTCCTTCAAGGGCTTCAATATCGCCACCAAGAAGGCTTCCAAGTTCAGAGAGTTTGATCTTTTTTGTCATTCTTGCATCTCATTTCGCACTATTAATCGTCTAAGATAGGACTTGATACATATATAATTTTATATTCGGGGCTGCACAGTTCTTGAGCCATATTCGAGGCAAAGCTGTGCATATCCTGAGCTCAGATATTATAGCGATTAAAAAGTTCTTTCCTCACAGGACATATACAAACGAAAGAATAACCAAATGATATCCTGTAATTACAGGGTTCACTGCTCATGCATTTCACAAAATGTATTTTATTATCGATATTGAGTTCAACCTTGCAAAGGTTATTTCTTATATCCGATAGGCAGGAAAAATCTTTTCTGCATTTTGTAGTATTCTTTAAGACCTCTTCATCTATTTGAATATTCTTTTTTTGAGTCAATTTTTTTTATCCTCAGGATGCTATAACTATTTGCATTCTCGTATTTATACATGGCAGATTTAACTGTTCCTGGTGTTAAATCCAGTAACATCTGACAGCCAGTACATCCCTCAAGACCTGGTCAACATTCCCGTTTGAAATTGTATCCATACTCTTCATAACAAGGGGAAAATCATATCCTTCCATTATCATTTTTATCAATTTACCTTCTCCGCCTGCGAGGACATATTGAATATCCGTATGCTTTGAAAGCATCGGATCAAGTGCAGACCTCACTTTATTCGCATGATGTTTGACATCCTCTTCAACCAGGCTCTGGAATCGCTTCTGGCTCCATCCTCCCTGTTTATGTTTTCCCATAACACTGCTTCTTACGATCTCATGTTCCACAAAAGTATCAGCTTCGACAATTCCTATAATGGTCTCACCTGCATGGGTATTGACAACAAGTATTTTTTCATATTCAAGATTCTGTTTTAAAGGTTCAAGGTCGAATTGTGTACCCAGAACACATTCTGAAGTAAGGATTGGAAAAACCGGTATTATTACAAGGTTAACGATCCGGTTGGTATCGTAAAGAATTATTTTTCCAGTTGATGATTCTATTTTTTCAATAAGATGCAAAGCTGAACTGTCAAAAAGGCTTACCGTTTCTCTTGCCACATCCCCGACCGCCTTATCTTTTTCCAGGTAAACTGTTATCAATGTCGAAATCTTCGACTTCATTGTGCTAATAAAAAAAATTATCTCCTCAAGCCTGTTTTTGGACATGCTTTCGGATAGCCTGAATTTAAACTCCTGTGATGTTTCTTTTTTCAGAGTCTGTATCTCGTTAGTAAGTGAAGAGATCTTATTTATGGCTTCATTTAATTCCCTGTCAACATCCTGTTTTATTGCGATCGTTTTTTTTGCTTTTTCATCTTTTTTCCCAAGCTGAAGGGAGAGTATCCTGTTCTCTTCCTCAAGCTGTGATATTCTTGCTTTCAGGGAATTGATTTCTTCTTTCTTGAATAGATCAAACACTATCTTCGCCTCGTACTTCCAGTACTTTTAATTTGATATAGGATTCACCATCACTTGTAAATTCAATATTATCATCGACCATAATAATCCGTTTTGATTTTTCCCCTGTTCCTGTTCTTAATCCTGTGACTTTACCAAGATCAAGCGCAAGGGAATTATTTCCCTGGATTACAGGTTCGATCCCAATACCGATATCTTTATCGAGTGATACATTGGCACGGATTGAGAGAAGACATTTTTCTTTAAAAAAAAAATTAAAACTGCCAGGGTTTCCTTTGTATTCACCTACTAATAAAAAAGATTTATCTGCAAACTCCTGCAGGCTGGCTTTTCCGCGGGTCACATATTTCCAGCCCGTGAACCTGCCTAAATGTTTGCAGAATATTCGTGTTTTTGGTGATGGTTTTCGTGCAGTGGTAATGATCATTCGGCTTTGACCTGTTTTACAACCACAGGTCTTTCCTTGACAAGGATTCGATGGCCGCAATAAGGGCAACGGACACCGCTATATTCATAATCTATCTCCACTGCCCGCTTGCAACGGGTACATTTATAAACCATACTGTATCCTTATCTTGCTGAAGCTAATTGTTTATTAATTTCAGCTTTTACAGCCTGAACTGCTCTTAAGACTGTCATGTGTGCCGGACTTTGTGGAACATATGAGCCTCCAGCGAATGTGTGTTCACATTTGGAGCACTGCCATATTCCTGTGCCGATCCTTGATATTTTCTTTGCGCCGCATTTGGAACATGTATATTCGGCCCGCATTTTCTCTTCACTATCGCCCACAAGTTTTCGGGCCTTTGTTCCGTATCTTACACCAAATCTTCCGGCGGATCTTGATTTATGTCCTTTTGAACTGATTTTAGCCATGATTATATCTCCAGGAATTTTTCTCTTAATTCTTTTGCCTTCTCAATTGAAATATCCACTATATAATTTATCTGTTCAGTTGTAAGCGGCGAAACACCGCTCTTTTGCATGCCTGATAAACCGCCATCCTGGTTGGAAATAACTGTCAGTTTTGTTCCCGATATGCTTTGTTCATCAAGTGAGGGGTCAAGCATGATAGCCCCGCCGATCTCAACCGCAGTTACGGCCACTGGCACATCCCTCATGGGAACAGGCGTGTCCTCTCCCACACCAAACTTTTGTGCCGGTAATTTTGCGGTCATAAGAGCTGCTATGGCGCCCAGGGATGCAGCATCCATGATGTTCCCGCCATCATCAAGGACATGAACATCAATGAAAACCATCCATACTTTTTCTCCGGGTGTTATACACAACTTTGAAAGGTCAATTGACTCTGATTCACGGATGCCCCTGTCAACTACCCTGGCAAGTTCTATGGCATCTTCCCTTGGCGGGCCTGATTCAAATACAGGTGAAGCAAGAGGGATAAGTTCAAGATTTGTAATAATCACTCCCTTATCGGGTGTGTCAGGGAAAGGTGTGCCGGTCTGGATCTTAACCCCGACGACCACATGTGTATCCCCGAGTTTGACGCGTGCAGAGCCTTCTGCCTTTTCAATAACATTTGTGTCAATTGTTATCTCCCTGTACTCGTCAAATTTTCGTCCATCCTCTCTTTCTCCTTTGATCATCAGATTATAGATATAATCTTTACGAAGTTCGGACATAATTTCATTACTCATTGACTTCACCTTCCATCAGGGAGGAGTATTTTTCCATGAGTGCAGTTCTTTGTAATTGCGCTATCTCAAGACATCCTTTCTTTGCCATTTCAAGCCCTTCCCTGAATTCGTCTCTGGTAAGATGACCATCCATCTGCAATAGTGTGATCTTTCCATCCGGAGTCATGGCAATTGGCATATCAGCCTGCCCATAATTATCTTCATCTTTATTCAGGTCAAGAACAAGAGTATCATCGACTTTACCAACCGCGCAGGCCGAAACCAGGCTTTTCATTGGTATACCCGCATCTGCAAGAGCTATGGATGCGGCATTAATTCCTGCCGTCCTTGTACCTGCATCAGCCTGGAGGACTTCTACGAAGATATCTATGGCTGAACGGGGAAAATATTCCTGGAATATAACAGGTTCCAGGGCTTCCCTGCTCACCTTTGAGACTTCAATGCTTCTCCTGTCAGGTCCGGGGCGTTTTCGTTCTTCAACTGAGAACGATGCCATATTATACCTGTACCGAACAACTGCGCTTGTTGATTTCTGCTGGTGTCTGGGATGTACTTCCCGCGGCCCGTATACTGCTGCAATTACCTTGTTCCCTCCGAACTCAAAATAACATGAACCGTCAGCCCTATTCAAAACGCCCACCTTTATTTTGATGGGTCTTATTTCATCTGGTTTTCTGCCATCAAGGCGAATACCGTTTTCAATTAACTTTTCTGGTTTTACCATAAGATTCCTCTTCTCTTTCTTCCTCGTTCCTTATAATTTCATACAAGACATATTATTTATCCAGCAGTTCATCCAGAATCCCACCGGATTTATTCTCTTCAATGTTCTCAGGTTCTTCTGCATCTTCCATGACCGTTTCTTCGCTTTCTTTTTCGCCTCTGGCAGTTTCTTCTGCAGGTACCTGTTCGTGCTTTTCTGTCTCTTCTTTTTTCGCTTTCTTTTTTACCTGTTGTTTGACCGGTATCCCTTTTGCTTCTTTCAAGAAGTTGACTATCCTGTCTGTCAAACCCGGAATATGAGATTCTTTTTCGATTTTCTGGATCGTCCGTACTGCAAGATCGAGATTCTTATCTTTGCCTGTAAGCCATACCCTGCCATTTTGCCCGATAAATATATTGCAGTTAGTCTCACTTTTCAGCATAGCGATCATCGAGCCGCTTCTGCCTATTAATCTTGGCACCTTGGAAGGTGTTACTTCAATGATCCTGCCGTCTTTTATTTGCCTCAGTCTCTGGTCATTCAATGTAAGTTCGACCTTCATGCTCTGGTCAACGTCCTTAACAAGCGTCATTATTGAATCGCCGACTTTAAGATATTTTGACATTTCCGAGTTATCTATTCGTCTTGGAAATTCGGATATATGCAGTAAACCCTCATAAGGGGACCGAATATCAACTATCCAGTTCGAAAAAGAGACTTCGTTTATTATGCCTATAATAAGGTCGCCCTGTCTGGGTATATATTTCCCTGACAGCGGCACGACTTTGATATGGTTTTTCAATGATGCTACACCAAAGACAGATGAAAATACTTTACTATCTTCAACATATGTACCCTCATCAGCAAGCTTTACATCATCTGATAAGAATTCACCCGGAATTACTAATTTTTTATCCATTTACATCACTTTAAGAACTTTGTCTCCGCACTCCCTTTTGTCAGCCTGTTCAGGAGGCTGTACAGTTCATCCTGCCTTCCCGCCGGAATAGTTAAAACACCGATCCAGGAGCCGTCATTTTGCCATTCCTGCTTTGTCAGGGTTCCAAATCCTGCAACACCACCATACGCTTTTACTGCGTATTCTGCCGGAAGCTTAATAGCGATCTTTACTTCCTCAAATCGTATCGGGATGATAGGTCTTATCGCTTTCATCGCGATTTCTACAAGTTCATCCACGTTTTTCATCGGGTCGATATGCACGCCAGCTTCATTCATAGCAGCTTCGATACGTGCTGGCGGATGCGGACCTTTTGTCTGGGGATTGATGGCATTGGTCGCAATGATACTTATTACACGATGCCTTTTTTCATCCTGTATCTTCTTTTTCTGTTCGGTTGTAAGATGAAGCTCTCCATCCGTAATTATTTTTTCCGCGATCTTCAACGCATCGGTCGTCCCGAAAGCATTAATAACATCCTGTTCATTTGGTCTGTCACCATTCTTGGCATCTTCGAAGACTTCTTCCACTGCCAGGATATTCTCGATCTTCACGGGGTCGCCTTTTTTATATGCCAGCGCTCCCTCAGGTTCTACAAAAACCTCAAAAGTTTTTCCGTGAGTCTTAAGACGCGCAATTATGGACTCATCAAGAGTGACCATATTTACCTCAATCTTCAGATTTCTTTTTCTTATCCTTTCCCTTTGTTTCGGAGGCGTGCATCTTTATTACCCGTTCCACGTATTTTTCCACTTCCGATGGAGTGAGTTTCCTGAATTTCCTGTTTGAAAGTTCTATTATACCGACTTCGATAGTAGAAGCGTTAAAAACCCCCTCCGTCGTGCTGTGAAGTGCATCCAGGCCAAGGATAATTGCATCTTCCAGTTTTATATCATCAGTATATTTTTTCTCAAAGACCTCCATGGTCTCTGTTCTTCCCGAACCAATGCTTGTGGCCTTATATTCAAGTAGAGCGCCGCTGGGGTCTGTTTCAAAAAGGCGCGCACGATGGTCATCAACTCCTGCGATAAGTAGAGCTGTCCCGAAAGGCCTGACACCACCGTATTGTGTATATGATTGCTTAAAGTCGCAGATTTTCTTGGAGAGGACTTCAACACCTATGAGTTCATCATAAGTAACTTTATTTATCTGGGCTTCAACGCGGGCTCGATCAATGAGCGCCCTGGCATCTGCAACAAGACCTGATGTGGCAGCTCCTATATGATCATCGATCTGGAATATTTTTTCAATTGATTCCGCTTCAAGTAACTTACTCGTAACACGTTTATCGACCAGAAGTGCCACCCCATCCACAGCCTTTACTCCAACTGCCGTTGTTCCGCGTTTAACTGCTTCACGTGCATATTCTACCTGAAATAATCTTCCATCAGGACTAAAAACAGTTATTGCCCTGTCATATCCCATTTGTGGTGCCATTTGCATTCTATCATCTCCTTATATGAAAAACCGTAATTTCCTATAGTCTGTTATTTCTTTATCCTTTTTCGGGTTCTGACTCTTTAACGAGTGATTGTTGTATAAACTTTTCCGTTGCACCTTTAATAGTGCCGGATATACCGAGTACATGAATAGAAACGAGTATTCCGTGAATATTATTGATGCAGGCAAGACCTGCCCTTGTTTCATTTGTTTTTTCCCGGGCGCAGCGAAGTATCCCGAATCTTCCCTCAAATGACATGAGCGAAGGGTTAATTTCACTTGCTCCTTTATCTCCGAACAAAGAAATTATTGAATTCGATATCTCTCTGATCAGCTCCTGCCTGTTTATCGTCTTCTGTGAATTAATTTCAAACGCTATATATCTTTTTTTTTCACGCAAGGTGGGCAGGGTTTTCATATTATTTCAATGCCTTCCTTGATATAATCAGGGCTTTTTCTTCGAAGTATGCTTTCTGGTGTCGCACTCATTGAGTCAATGGCTTCGAAAGGTGTCATCCCGAAAAGGCTTGAGAGTGCGACCATTTCCCTCGGGGAACGAAGATCATAAATTGAACCGGAATCACCTGTGAGGATCATTTTGAGTTTGTATTTCCTTGCATGTTTAAGAATTATCCTCATATTCTTTAATTCCCTGACGCGCGCATCCCCCCTTAGCCTTATTAGTAAGCCAAGATTGAATCCGATAGCTATGGAATTATCACTCGCAGCTTTAGCAAGGACATTATTAAATTCAGATGGCTGTAAAAGTATGTCAAGACCCTCTGATTCAACAGCTGCACGATTTATGTCTTCTTCTCCTCCCCTGACTGTGGAAATAAGATTTGAGTCCCTGTGTTTTTTTATTTCTTCCCTGACCCTTGATGGCTTTGCCTGGATCTCGACACCTTTGTATATGGAAAAATCATCCGGAAGAATGATACCTTCATTGGCTTTTAGGTTCGTAACAACTATTCCTGAATAGCCATACTTTTTTGCCAGCGCTGCCATTGGTTCGAGGCTATCGGGATGCGTGAAAAAATCATAGAATTTAGAGTCAAACTGCGACATTATCCGGCTTAATAATACTTAAAAGTGATATAGTTATGTTATTGATGGAGTGATTATTGAGTTATATCATTGGTGAACTACCACCTACAAGTCCTAATGGCATTAAGTTATAGCAATCATGAAGCCTAAAAGGAAAAATAATTAACCCAAATGAAAGGGATTTCTTAAGATTTAATAGGTCTTTAAATATGTTATTATGTGGTCTCAAGAGTATGAAATATAGTGATAAATATAAATATATACATTTAGAAAGGTTTAATATATAAGAAGCTATCATGAGGCAAGGAGATTAACAATGAAGGATCAAGTTGAAGTTCGGACATTAAAAGAAGGAAAATATGTCTTAATTGATGATGAACCCTGTGTCATCAAAAGCATTTCTCATGCAAAAACAGGAAAACATGGTTCAGCAAAAGCAAGGATCGATGCCATAGGCATTTTCGACGGTACAAAACGATCAATCGTGCAGCCAGTTACGGATAAGACGTATGTCCCTGTCGTAGAAAGGAAGAATGGACAGGTCCTGGCTATAAAAGGCGATGTCTGCCAGATTATGGATAACGCCGACTATTCCACACTTGAGCTCAAAATACCCGAAGAATATAAGGGACTGATTGAAGTCGGAAAAGATATTTCATATCTGGTCGCCATGGGTAAAATGAAAATAGACATACGTACTTAAATGCATCAGGCTCTTTTTGCAGATGCCAATTCCGATTACGAAAAAGCCCGTTACGTGATTTGCGGGGTGCCGTTTGACGGTACCTCAAGCTACAGGCTTGGAAGCAGGTTTGCGCCTGACGAAATGAGGGCAGCATCATATAATTTTGAGACTTATAGCAGTTTTTTTGATCATGACCTTGCAGATGTGGACATCCATGATGCTGGCAATCTTGAAGTCGCTGAAAATATCGATGATACGCTTTTTGCAATCTCAAAATACGCCGATAAATATGTCAACGACGGAAAGATCCCTGTAATGCTTGGAGGCGAGCATTCTCTTTCATATCCATTTGTAAAAGCCTGTAAAAATAAATATCCGGAACTGGGATTTGTGGTTCTTGATGCGCATATGGACCTGAGAGAGGAGTTTCATGGTGAGAAGAACAGCCATGCATGCATATCAAGGCATGTCATTGATGATTTGACACAAAAATATGTTTCAATCGGGATAAGGAGCGGAACCCGCGAAGAATACGAGTACGTCAGTGAAAATAAAATAAAAATGTTCACGGCGGAAGATGTTTACTCAATAGGCATAGAAAAAATTATTTCTGAATTTCGCGATTACATCAAGGGACCGGTTTATCTATCTGTAGATATGGATGCGATCGACCCTGCTTATGCACCTGCTCTTGGCACCCCGGAGCCGTTCGGGATAACACCGCGTGATGTCAGGGACGTAATATCATGCTTGGCGCCCCAGATAGTGGGTTTTGACCTTGTCGAGATCGCCCCTGCTTACGATTCCGGGGGAACGGCAGTCCTTGGAGCAAAGCTTGTGCGTGATTTTATAGCTGCAAGCGCAAAAGCGCGTTTATTCCTTGAACATACTCTTTAATTCATTCTCCAGCGGCTCTTTCATGCCCTCGCTATATCCATGGGTTCCGGTGGTTACCGTATAAAACTGCTTTGGCTCTTTAGCTTTCTCAAATGTCTTTCGGGCAAGCTGTACAGGAATAATTGTGTCATTTACAGAATGGATCATAACGAATTTTCCTGGAGGAATAGACCCAAGATAGGTTTCAGGATCGATTGAGCGATAGAACCGTATGACATTCTCATCCCCTATCTCACTAATTTGTGACTCGATGTCATAACCGCTTGTGCTTATCCCGATCACACCTGTTATTCCAGAATCAATTGCTGCTGCAATTATAGCAAAACGTCCTCCGTTACTCTCACCCACAATTACTATCCTATCAGGATCAACCGATGGCTCCTGCCTTAACACATCCACAGCCCGCAGGACATCAAATACCATTTTATGTTCCACAGGTTCTAATCCCTTTTTCCAGAGGCCATAATCATAATCCATATCCACTCCACCGCGGTTTCGCTGTTCGATTCCGATGCTTGCATATCCCATACTGGAAAAAATTTCGGCAAGAGTTTGTGTTCCTTCCTTCGGGACAGTAGCTCCGGGCAGGATCACAACTCCAGGTACTTTTTTTCCTGCAACAGGAATGCGAAGAAGTCCTTCTACGGTATAATCCTTGCTCGGAAAAGAAATGTTTTTGAGGATATAATCAGGTCCTGATTCGGTTTTCAGGATTTTGACATCAACCTTGCCCCTGTTTTCAGGATACGAGAGAATTCCTTTATCACTCACAGTCCATTTATTGCTATCGCTTCCCTGCGGGATAAGATAATAAACCAGTGCAATAAGTAGAAGCATACCGATCATAACATAAATACCTGATTTAATGGAAGATTTCTTTTCAACTTTCTTTAATTTAATATTCTTTTTTTTTGAACTCATTTTCTGTCCTCTATCTGTTCAGGCAATTGAGAGCATTTACATATTAATATTACTCAACTATGTTCAGACTCAAAACAGTTTTGTTAAAGATTATCTTTAAATAATGTCCACTCCATCTTAAACAGCAATGAAATGTTTAGTAACAGGCGGAGCTGGGTTCATCGGTTCGCATATTATCCGGCATTTACTTGAGCGGGGATATGATACTGTATGCCTTGACAATTTTGACCCTACCTATGATATCAATACCAAGAAAGGAAATATTTCTCCTTTTTTAGAAAATAATAATTTTGAATTGATAGAAGGGGATGTCCGGGACAGGGAATTGCTGAAAAAAGCAATAACAGACATTGATTATATTTTCCATGAAGCTGCTCTTGTTTCGGTTGTTGAGAGCATGAAAAATCCTGCTAAGACAATAGAGATCAATACTATAGGCACATTCAATATCCTGGAGGCAGCTATATCCGGAAATGTCAAAAAAGTGATACTTGCGTCATCGGCAGCAGTTTATGGTGACTCGCTTGAGCTTCCCAAAAAAGAGATCATGATCCCTGTTCCAAAATCTCCTTATGCCATTTCCAAGCTTGATTGTGAATATGCTGCGAGAATATATTTTGAAGAGCATGGATTGAAAACCACTTCTTTGCGCTATTTTAATGTTTACGGCCCAAGACAAGACCCGACATCGCCATATGCTGCTGCAATCCCCATCTTTTTACAAAAGGCTTTGAAGAACCAAAAAATCCGGATATATGGTGATGGAATGCAAACGCGTGATTTTGTTTTTGTCAATGATGTTGTGCAGGCTAATGAATTAGTGATGTCAAAGGGAGATGGGAAGACATTTAATGTTGCTAATGGCATTGCCACTTCAATTAATGAGATTGCAGAAAAGATCATAAAGCAAACCGGATCAAGATCAAGTATCATATATGAAAAAGAAAGAAGTGGGGATATCAAGCATAGTGTCGCTGATATTACCGAAATAAGTAAGATCGGGTTCAAAGCAAAATACGATATGAATGAAGGCCTGAGGAATACAATTGAATGGTACAGGAATCGATGAATTGTTAATGTATGTCGGTGAGATGAATTTTTGAGGTAAGGTTAATTCTTAAATATGCCTAATGCTGAAAATTATATCCAGTATTTAAATTAAATATTGGAAATTATATTGCCTAATAACCAACATCTTCCTCGCTACCCCCGAACACGGTAGCAAGTTTATCAATGCGATACTTTTCTAAGCTAAAATGGTTGGGAGACTTATTGGATAAGGCTGCACGATATTTTCGGGTAAAATTACCGTGATCGACTATATTACTTTTTGCAAATTTACAAAAACATTTAGAGAATTATGTTACTTTTTAATTAGTACAAAAATAAGCACAAACTATTTAAGTATGAATTCATATAAAACAGTACTAACAAAAAAAGAACTGATTTTAATGAACTTAATATACATCTCAGAAGTGCAAACAGGTCTCGTCCTTGTAAGAAAAAGGGCCGATGCTAAAGATAAGGATACACATAAGTATCGTATGTTGACCCTGAAAAGTTTTGAACCTCAGGGATTTCTCAATGAGCGCGAGTTAGATGTATTCTTCTCAAAAGAAAATCTCGAAAAAAAGTATCTTACAAATAAGGGAGATATTATTGTCCGACTTACAACCCCTTATACAGCAATTTGCATAAATGAAAAACAGGAAGGATTGGTCATACCCTCTAATTTTGCCATAATCCGATTAAAAGAACAGACATACATACCAGAGTTTGTTGCATTATTCTTAAATTCTGAAATTATTGAAAAAAAGTTCTTCAAATCATCTATCAGCACAACAATACCCTTGATTAAAACAAAGCATCTGAGAGAAATAGACATTTCTGATATACCCCTCGCTATGCAAAAGAAAATTGTTGAACTTAATCAACTTCAAATGAAGGAAAAAATGTTACTGTCTTGTTTAATGGAAGAAAAAGAAAAACTTGCAAAAGCCAGCATAAATAAAATCATAATGGAGAAATAATCATGGAACCAAAGACATCAAAGACAACTATTTCAAATACCCTGTGGAGGGCATGTGATACATTTAGAGGAAAGATCGACTCATCAACCTACAAAGACTACGTTTTAGTCATGTTGTTTGTAAAATATCTGTCTGATACCTATAAAGAACATCTGGAAGATTATGAAAAAAAGTATGAAGGAGATAAAGAGAGGATACAGCGTGCTTTAGGAAGAGATCGGTTTGTATTAGACGAAAAATCAACATTTGATCATATTTACAGTAAAAGAAACGAATCAAATGTCGGTGAAGTTATCAATAAGGCATTGGAACACATAGAAGAAGAAAACAAAATGAAACTGCGGGGTGTATTTAGAAATATAGATTTCAACTCTGAATCAATTCTTGGACAAACCAAAGATAGAAACATCATGTTAAAGCACCTGCTTGAAGATTTCAAGGATCTTGATTTGAGACCAACAAGTATCGGAAGCGCAGATGTCATCGGCGATGCGTATGAGTATATGATTGGAAAATTCGCGTCTGATGCAGGGAAAAAAGGTGGGGAGTTTTTCACGCCATCCGAGGTCTCTGAATTAGTTTCAAGACTTGTAAAGCCAAAAGAGAATGATCGTATATATGACGCCACGATCGGATCAGGATCACTGGTAATCAGAACTGCAAAAAAAGTTCCAAGCGGAAAGGTTGCAATTTATGGGCAGGAGAGAAACGGGCAAACTCATTCACTTTGCAGGATGAATATGTTTTTGCATAAGTTTGATGATGCAAACATCGCATGGGGAGATACGCTTTCAAATCCAATGTTCTTAGAAGACGGAAAGTTGATGAAATTCCAGGTGATAGTTGCCAATCCGCCATTTAGTCTTGATAAATGGGCTATGGGTTTTGCAGGAAGCGGAGATGATAGGGACTTTACAATGGAAGCCTCGCTTGATCCCTACAGAAGATTTGAATGGGGTGTTCCCCCGAAATCAAAAGGGGATTATGCCTTTGTCCAGCACATGCTTTACTCGCTTGCAGAAGGCGGGAGGATGGGGATTGTCCTTCCCCATGGTGTACTTTTCAGGGGTGCAACAGAAGGAGCAATCAGGAAGCAGATAATCGAACTTAACCTGCTTGATGCAGTAATCGGGCTTCCTGCAAACTTATTTTTTGGTACAGGAATTCCTGCATGTATATTGGTGTTCAAGAAAAACCGAAGCAGAAGGGATATATTATTCATTGATGCTTCTAATGACGGGCACTTTGAAAAGGGAAAGAACCAGAACATCTTAAGGGAGGAGGACATCCAGAGAATTGTTGATGCTTATGATAAATATGAAAATATTGACAGGTTTGCGCATGTCGCCTCACCCGATGAGATCAAGGAAAATGAATATAACCTGAATATCCCAAGATATGTGGATACATTTGAAGAGGAAAAACCTGTTGACATGGATGCAGTCAAGGAAAATATCGCAAACATCAAACGAGAGCTTGCAGAAGTTGAGGTTAAGATGCAGAAGCAGCTTGAAGAACTGGGGTTGTAGGTGGGGTGATGAAAATGAGCAAAAATAAAAATATTACCATTGAAGTCCTGGGTTTGTGGGAAAAATTAAGCAATCCTGATTTTAAACCTCTCGAATTCGAGAGGTTTAGAAATGAAGCCGGAA
Source organism: Candidatus Methanoperedens sp. BLZ2 (assembly GCF_002487355.1). Taxonomy (GTDB): domain Archaea; phylum Halobacteriota; class Methanosarcinia; order Methanosarcinales; family Methanoperedenaceae; genus Methanoperedens. The sequence goes on from NZ_NTMG01000018.1 coordinate 41,474, forward strand.
ATAATTATTTTGTGCTGTCTCCTCAAAGAGGGATTGAATCCACCAATGAAATTGCGATCCGCCAGCTGAAAACGCTTATGGCATCGAATATCCGAGAATTGGAGGCCGACAAATGAATACATCGCAAGATGTTTCCATCGCATCGCCGGAATACCGGCAGTTCATTGAACAACTGAAGGCTCGCGTGTTATCCGCCCGCCTCTGTGCAGCACGTGCGGTCAATTGCGACCTGATCCTGCTATACTGGGATATTGGGCGTGGGATTGTGGAAAAGCAGCAAGAACTTGGATGGGGTGAATCGGTAGTCGAGATGGTCGCAGCAGACCTGCAACAGGCGTTTCCAGGCACGACCGGCTTTTCGCCGAGAAATCTACGCAGTGCGAAACAGTTATTCCTCTCTTATTCAGATCCCACAATTTGGCTGCAGACTGTAGCCAAATTGCCAAGGGGGGCTAAAGTAGGTGACTCTGAAATTTGGCCACAAGATGCAGCCAAATTGACAAATGAAACGGTCATCGAACTTATGCGGCAGCTTGTCGCAGAAGTTCCCTGGGGGCAAAACCTGCTCATTCTTAACAAATTGAGTGATTCTGTAGCCCGGCTTTATTACCTGCGCGCCACTGCCCAATTCGGCTGGAGCCGCAACGTCCTGCTCAACCAGATCAAGGCCGGGGCTTACGAACGCGCCGTGATCGAGAAGAAGACGCACAATTTTCCACTCGCTCTGCCGGAGTATCTGGCCGAGCAGGCCGATGAAATGATGAAGAGTTCCTACAATCTGGAATTCCTCGGAATCCGCCGGGAAGTGAAGGAACGGGAATTGGAGGATCGACTTATCTCCCGTCTGCAAGCGTTCCTCCTTGAACTCGGCTATGGCTTCTGCTTCGTAGGTCGCCAGTACCGGCTGACGCTGGGCCAGAAGGAATATTTCATCGATCTGCTCTTCTACCACCGCTTCCTCAAGGCGCTGGTGGCGTTCGAATTGAAAGTCGGACAGTTTGAGCCGGAATACGCAGGCAAGATGGATTTCTACTTGAATCTACTCAACGATACGCAACGCGGTGAAGGCGATCAGCCGTCTATCGGCATCATCCTCTGCGCTGAAAAGGACGACGTGGAAGTGGAATATGCCCTTCGCACCAAGAAGAATCCCATCGGTGTTGCAGTTTATCAACTCCAGTCGAAACTGCCAGCGGATATGAAGGGCAAACTGCCGACTGAGAAACAGCTTGCTGATGTCGTGCGGGCTGTTCTTCCCGAAAGGGGCGTCTCATGACAAAATACTTCCATCTCTCCATCCTCATCTCCTGCCACAAGTCGCTAATCCACGAATGCGTCACAGGTCAGCGGAGGGTGACGGAAATGATTGTGGAGCAGGTGCGCAAGGAGGGAAACGAAATGAGCAAAAAAAAGAAAATCACGTGGAATTGGCTTCGAAACCGTAACACTATAGAATTTCTGGGTGTCCGGGAACAGCTCAAAAATTCCGATTTCAAACCCGTCGAATTCGACGGGATTAGAATGCAAGCAGGTCTGTCAGGTTGTAGGTGATTCTTATGCCAGATATAGAAAATTATTCCCGGAGAGATTTTGAAAGGGCAAAACAACATATGCAAGATGGTGTTGAATTCTGGTACGAAAAAACCACAGAGTGCACAGAGGACACAGAGAATTATTACCACTCTGTGATCTCTGCGTCCTCTGTGGTTGATTATGCTTACACAAGTCATTTATCTGAAGAAGTTAAAAAATCTCAATTTTTGAGTGAATATCCCTCCGACCAGAAAAAATTCAAAAGAATCGGTATTGACAATCCTGAAGATTATGCAATATTTCAAAATAAAGGCTATCAGGGATTATATAATGGGCTTGGTGTTAAAGATATCCATAAAAGAAAAGGAGTGGATAAAAACCAGAAAATCCTGGATCATATGGGAAGCACAGAGCTTGCAGCCAACCTGTTCAGGGCAACCCAGACTGATGATAAATTAAGGCGCGAAAATATCCGGGGAAAAGAGAACGCTAATGATACCCACTTTGTTGTAGGCAAAAAAGTAAGGCAGACTATAAAAGAGCTTGGCGGAACAATGCCTGAAGATCTCGAATTGCCTGAAAAAAGCATACAAGAGATAGAAGAAAAACCTAAGAAAAGATTGTTGCAGGGGGAAGGGGAATGAAACAGGAAATCAGGGAACGGATTGAGAAAATAAGAAAGGGGGAAGTTCCTGAAGGGTATAGAAAGACGAAGGTGGGGATAATTCCAGGGGACTGGGATGTCAAAAAATTTGGACGGTTAGCCAAATTCAAAAATGGTCTTAACTTCATCAAAAATAATGGAAAAGAAATTGTTAAAATCATTGGAGTTTCGGGATTTCAAAAAAATATAACACCTCAAAATAACTCGTTTGAAAATATTATAATAGATCGAAAGCTTAATGATGATGAATTATTGAAAAAAGAAGATCTCCTTTTTGTTCGCTCAAACGGAAACAGAAAATTAATTGGTAGATGTTTATATATTAATAAAATCATATCTTCTACTAGTTTTTCGGGTTTCACAATACGAGCCAGAATCAAGTCTAATGAAATTGAAGCCCTTTATTGTGCCTATTTATTTCATTTTTATCCAATTAAGAAACAAATATTTATTTTGGGTGGTGGAACTAATATTTCTAATTTGAGTCAAGAAATACTTTCGGAAATAAACATTCAATTTCCACAAGAAATAAATGAACGAAATATTATCATCAATATTCTTTCAAATTGGGACAAGGCAATCGAGCTTAATGAAACACTCATTGAAGAGAAAAAGAAACTAAGAAGTGCTATTGTAAATGATTTACTTTTTGGTTTAAAGAGGTTTGATGAGTTTATCAAATCACATCAATACAAACATACAAAATATATCCGCATTCCAGAAGATTGGGAATACATTAAAATTGGTGAAATCGCAACTGAAGTATCAGAAAAAAATGGAGACAATGACGATTTACCTGTTTTATCTTGTACAAAATATGAAGGACTTGTTGATTCATTGAGTTATTTTAAGAGACAAGTATTCAGTGAAGATATATCTACTTATAAACAAGTTAAAAAGAATCATTTCGTTTATGCAACAAACCATATTGATGAAGGTTCCATTGGATGTCAAAATCTGTATGAAAATGCCTTAGTTAGTCCAATGTATACAGTATTTAAAACAAACTCAAAAGTAAATAATCACTTTCTTTTTAATCTCCTAAAAACAAGATTGTACATTTTTATTTATCAAGTAAATATGTCGGCATCTGTAGACAGAAGGGGCAGTTTGAGGTGGAATGAATTTTCTGAAATACGCATCCCTTTACCCGATATTACTGAACAAGATAAAATTGTTGAATTCATAAGATTATTCGACAATAACATTGAACTTTTAAAATCAGAACTAATTCATCTCAAGGAGCAGAAAAAAGGCCTTATGCAATTACTGCTTACAGGAATAGTAAGAGTGGAGGTAGATTAAAATGGTAAATCCTGACGATTATAATGAACAAAATATTTCCCAGAAACCTGCAATAGAGGTATTGAATAATCTGGGTTATAAGATAATCGCTCCAAAAGATGCGCAAACTTTGAGAGGCAATTTATACAATGTGCTTCTAACCCCAATACTAAAAAAACAGCTTGAAGAGCTAAACTCCTTTGAATATAAAGGACAAAAGCTCAAGTTCAGCAACAAAAACATCGAGCAGGCAATGAAGGATCTTGATGAAGGTCTGGGAAACGGTCTGGTAAAGACCAATGAGAAAATTTACGACTCCCTGATGCTTGGGCGCTCATATGAAGAGACTCTTTTTGACGGCACGAAACGGTCGTTTACAATCAAATTTATTGACTGGGAAAATCCCGAAAACAATGTTTTTCATGTAGTGGAAGAGTTTTCTGTTGAAAGAGAAAACGCAAAAGACAATGCAAGACCGGATATTGTTATATTTGTCAATGGAATCCCTTTTGCAGTAATCGAGTGCAAGAAAGCATCTATCGACATGGGACAGGGAATATCCCAGATGATTAGAAACCAGGGCAGGGATTACATACCCCAACTGTTCAAATTTGTCCAGGTTGTAATGGCGACAAACAAGAACGAGACAAAATACGCTACAATTTCGACGCCTGCAAAATTCTGGTCAATCTGGAAAGAAAAGGACGAGAAATGGCACCAGAATATCTTAAGTGAAATTGTCAAAAACAGGAAACAAACTGTGCAGGATGAAAATATTGTTTCTTTGTTCCATCCTGAACGGCTCCTGGATATCACGAAATATTTTGTTGTTTATGACCTTGATATGAAAAAAATCGCACGATATCAGCAGTTTTTCGCTGTAAAAGAAATAATCAAGACGATCAACACAAACAACGAAGAAGGAAACCGCACGTCAGGTGTTATCTGGCATACTCAAGGGTCAGGCAAATCAATAACAATGGTCATGCTGTCAAAATATTTATTATCTGAACTGCCTGTCGAACGTCCAAGAGTGATCGTAGTTACTGACCGGAAAAATTTAGATAAGCAAATCCGGGATACTTTTAACCACACACGATTAAAAGCCAGCAGGGCAACATCGGGCAATCGCCTCATCGAACTAATTGCAGACAATAATGCTGATATAATCACAACCCTTGTCCATAAATTTGATACTGCATCGAAAAAGACGAAAGCTACGACATCAAGAGATATATTTGTCCTGGTCGATGAGTCACACAGGACACAATACGGTGAGATGCATATCAAAATGAAGAATGTATTTCCCAATGCCTGCTATCTGGGTTTTACCGGCACTCCTTTGATGAAAAAAGAAAAGAACACCATGATCAAATTTGGTAAAATAATTCATCAATACACAATTGCCGATGGTGTAAAGGACAAGACAATTGTACCTCTTCTCTATGAAGGTAAAATGGTTGAGCAGACAGTCAATCAAAAGGCGATTGACAAGAAACTTGATATTATTACAAGGAATCTGAATAATAAACAAAAAGAAGAAGTAAAGCAGAAATGGAGCAGGTTTGAGAAGATTGCATCATCAGATCAAAGAATAAATATGATCGCATTCGATATTAACCAGCATTTTGTTGATAATTACAAAACTAAAAGCGCCAATTTTAAGGCAATGCTTGCAACAAACAGCAAAATAGAAGCTATCCGCTATCTGGAAGCATTTGAAGAGTTAAATGACCTCAATTGCAGAGTTGTAATCTCCGCGCCGGATGATTGGGAGGGGTATGAAGCTGTTGACCAGAAATCAAAGGATCTGGTCAAAACATTCTGGGACAAGATGATGGAAAAATACGGCGATGAAGAAAAGTATGTGGACACAATTAAAGATGAATTTGTCAATGGCGATGAAATTGACTTGTTAATTGTTGTTGATATGCTATTGACGGGCTTTGATGCTCCGCGCGCAACGGTGTTGTATGTGGACAAACCGATGAAAGAGCACACGCTTCTACAGGCAATTGCTCGCGTAAACAGATTATATGAAGGCAAGGATTTTGGATTTATTATTGATTACAGGGGTTTGTTAGAGAAACTTGATGAAGCAATGGATATGTATTCTGGAGCAGGATTGGAAAATTTTGATCCTGAAGATTTAAAAGGTGCTTTATATGACGTTATCAGTATAATCGGTTCTTTAAGGCAATATCATACAGATCTCATCAATATTTTTATTCCTGTGAAAAACAAGGGAGATGTTGATGAATTTGAAGTTCTATTGGCAAATGAAGAACTTCGGGATGATTTTTACAATATGCTGAGCCACTTTGGCAGGTATTTGTCAATTGCACTTGAATCAGAGCAAGTATATAATGCATTAAGCAAAGACGAACTGGATAAATATAAGAAAGATTTAAAGTTTTACCAGGAGCTAAGAAAAGTAGTCAAATTAAGGTATTCTGACGGCATAGACCACAAGGAATACGAAGCCCATATGCAAAAACTGATGGATAATTACATTTCGGCAGAAGAAATAATCCGTATTACTAATCCAGTGGACATTCTTGATAAAACAAATTTTGAGAAAGAACTTGAACGTCTTGGTTCAAAAAGAGCAAAAGCCGATGCAATCAGAACAAGAATGTCAAAAAGTATCAGTGAAAAATGGGATGAAAATCCTGCTTTATACAGAAAATTCTCTGAAAGAATAGAGGAAGTTCTTCGAGCATATAAAGAAGCAAGAATATCTGAAGGAGAATATTTGAATAAAATGAAAGGAATTGTAGAGGATTACAGAAAAGGAGATTCTGGAATCGCATATCCTTCAAGCATCAAGAATGATCCGAACGCTCAGGCTTTCTATGGGGTCATAAAAGAGCAAGTCTATGAAATAAATGAAGATAGAGGGCTTTATGAACCTATAGCAGATATTTCCTTAAAAGTAAAATCAATTATTGACAAACATGTGAAAGTTGATTTCCATGACAATACCGACATCCATAACAGAATTGCCCAGGAAATTGACGACCTTTTATTTGACTTTAAAAAGGAACACAATTTGGAACTTCCAATTGAGCAGATAGACAAGATAATTGAAATAATAAAATCAATTTCAATCAAAAGATATTAGGTAATGACGATGGTAAAACACGAAATTACTTATGGGCGACATAAGATAGAATATACGCTCACAAGAAAAAATGTATCTAATATCAACCTTAATTTAAAACCCAACTTATTAGTAGAGGTTTCTGCGAATCATGATGTTCCAATTGATAAAATAAACCAGTTCGTAAGAAAAAAAGCATCCTGGATATTAAAGAACACAGAATACTTCAAAAAAACACTTCCTGAGACAAAATTTGAACGCGAATATATAAGCGGTGAGACCTTCAAATACTTAGGAAGACAGTATCGACTCAAAGTTATTGAATCTAACGAAGAGAGTGTCAAGTGCCAGAGGGGTTTTTTTAATCTGTTTATTGAAGACAAAAATGACACAGTCAGAAAATCTCAACTTGTAAAGTCATGGTATAAAGAAAAATCCATAACTGTATTTAACGAATCTCTAGAACGAATATATAAACAAATTAAAAAATACGATATAGAAAGACCTAAAATTGTAATGCGATTAATGAAAGCCAGATGGGGTTCTTGCATTGAAAATAAAAAAGCAATTTTGCTGAATACCGAACTAATTGACGCTCCAAAATTTTGTATTGATTATGTAATATTGCACGAACTAATACACTTCAAGCATAGAAATCATGATGAAAAATTCTATAATATGATGGAAGCTCTTATGCCAGATTGGAAAAGACGCAAGGAAATATTGGATTTGGAGGTTGTAAAAAACTTGTGATGATAAGACAAAATTTGGAACAAAGCGTTAAAATTAGGGTTAAATAATTTTACCACTGTACTTAAACCCTTAGAATATCAGTCTCTGCCTCTAATCCGACAAGTAGAATCGATGCTCTAACTATCGTTTTTACTGATATTTATTAATAAAATCTATCTTATACTGTTCTCTTCTAACCTAACAAAAATCACTATCAATAGAATGGTTTTTAACAAGACAACTGCTACCCTTATTGTGCGTGTGTTGTGGAGTCCGCAACTCTGGGAGCTTCACTTTGGATCTGACCGGTTCAGGAATTCAAGCACTTTATTAAGAATAATATCCATATCTTTGATTTTTTCATCCGTAACCGATATAACCCTGCATCCGTGTTCGAAAATGCCCGCATTTTTCTCCGGCCCCACAACAATTATCCGGGGCTTATCGGATTGAGTGAACCCGTCTGCAAGAACAACATCAAGGTCGCCAAAATATTTTTCACAAATCTCATCAATATCAACCGGAATTTTGTCATTTTTAATAACCGCAAATTTCACAGATGAGGATATGGCAACAGTATTAGCCCCGGCCAATGCATATTTCCATGTATCTTTACCCTCAATATCTATTTCAAAATCACCATGTTTGTGATATTTTAAGGCTCCTACCCGAAGATCCCGGATTTTCAATTCTTTTATCAATTCTTCCATTAACCTTGTTTTCCCGGTTTTACTGCTTCCAACGATACAAATTACAGGTGGAATAAAAGCCTCTCATAGTGTGAAAAAACTGACATTTTATCATTTGAAACAAAACAAACAAGACAAACACCGGTCCGCAGGGCAGCATCAATGCCTGAATTAAGCGGTGCGGTTTTTGTGGCAACAAGAGGGATCCCGGCCCTTGCGGCTTTTAATACCATTCCAGCAGACTGGCGTCCTGTTGATATGATGAAATGCTCCCTTACATTAATCCTGTTAAGATAGGCATATCCAACGACCTTGTCAAAAGCATTATGTCTTCCTACATCAATCGCTTTTGCCGCGCATTCACCCCTGGCATTTATAAGGCAGGCTGCATGTGTTCCCCGCGTTTCCCTGTATATATCAGATTCCAGGAATCTGAGACTTTTCCCAATTAGATCCATGCTGAATTTTGTATCAGAATCAATTGAAATATTTTCATTCTCTTCCCATCGTACACCAACGCAGCCCGATGACCTTAATTCACGCCAGATTTCAATATGCACGGTCTCTTCTATTGCGGCATATATCCTGTTCCCGTCTATTTTAAAATCTTTTATGCTATCCGGATCTTTTACAAGGCCTTCGCATATAAAATACCCGATGGCAAGCTCTTTTATCATTTCCGGTGTAGCAAGTATTGATGCGATCGGAATTTTATTTATGAAAATCTCAATAGTGCTCTCTATAGCTACCGTATGGATTTTTTCATGCGGTACAGGTACACACCTTTTAAACTCAAGTGCAGGATAATTTTTTTTATACATTTTTATTGATTATATCCATCTCTTCTGGGGTATTGATATTGATAAATGTTCTTAAATTCGTATCGATTTTCCTGATCTCTTGCATTTCCACATAATTGGCCCTTAATTTTTGAATCGGAGCAAGAACTATTTTCTCTCCGTTCCTGATAGCTTTCTCTGTCTCAAATATCATGGGTTTGCATTTATAAACAGCATGAAGCGGCTCAAGAAAACCATCTTCCCGGCGCGGGATGGCTGCATCGTAATTCTCACCGGACTTAAAAAGCAGCTTTATTACATTTTCATTTATAAAAGGCATATCGCATGCAGCGATAAAACAAAAATCATCCCTGCAAACCGTAAGCCCTGAAAGTATCCCCGCAAGAGGGCCTGTGTTTTCATATTCATCAAATGCATATGTGTATCCTGGTAACACCGAATCCAGCATTTTTCCCTGTGCTTTATCACGAACTGAAATTATAATGTTGTCAACAACCTTTTCAAGGCTATCGATAACATAGCTGATAAGGGGTTTACCATTAATGGCCATAAGAGCTTTTTCCCGGTAACCCATACGTTTTCCTTTTCCTCCCGCAAGGATAATTGCAGAATATGCCATATTTTTCCCTATATATGTCCTGCTTCTTTCATGCTGAAATGCCTTCCATCCCCGATTATTACATGGTCAAGAAGAGTGATCCCCATTATATTCCCGGTCTCAACAAGTTTCTGTGTTATTTCAATATCTTCCCGGCTTGGAGTCGGGTCCCCGGACGGATGATTATGAACCACGATTATATGTGCTGCGGATTCTGCCAGTGCAAGCTTGAATACCTCCCTTGGATGAACGATATTGGCATTCAAAGAACCTATCGAAATCGTCTCCTCTTTGATGATCTGGTTTTTTGTATCAAGACAAAGCTCGATGAAAAGTTCCTTTTTTTGCTCCCTTATTTTTGGATATATCCGCCTGTAAACATCTTCGGGAGAGTTGATCTTTTGTTTGTCCTCATCTTTGAAAGTTTCGAGGCGCCGCGCGATCTCAAAACAGGCTGCGATTTGTGCTGCCTTACTTTCCTTGATACCATGGACTTTCATCAATTGTGTTAAATTGATCTGTGAGAGCTGTTTAATGTTGTATTCTTTTAAGATTCTCTGGGATAGGTTTATGACATTTTCCTGCTTTGAACCTGTCCTCAGTATTATTGCAAGAAGTTCCGAATCACTCAATGCCGAAGCGCCGTTCTTTATGAGCCTCTCGCGCGGCCTCTCGTCCTTTGGCAGATCATGGATCCTTATCTTGTATTCCTGCATAGGCCCGTACAATTATTTTCATACTTCTAAAATCTTTCCGGACAGGATAAACAATAGAACTATATTAAGAATCTGACATATTAGGAATGGAGAAATAATATGGAAGATATAGAAATAATTCTTGAGATTGATGGGAAAAAAATACCTATGAACGGTTTTGTTAAAAAAATCCTGTGCGGGATGGTCAAAGGCTCGATTGAAACCCTTCGAGGGGTTAATGGTGATTGGAAGAACGTAAATATCAGGATGAGCAGGTGATGCCAATTAGAAATTTATTGGTCATTTAACAATTTCGGAATTTGATTTTCGTATAGTTACAAATATAATATACACAAAAGTTATCATTATTAAAATAAGAATCAATCCAAAAATCCTTTGTAAATCTTTAATAAAAGAATAATCCAGTGAAAAAATATGCGGTATATATATTAAAGATACATGGAGGATTAATATAAAGGCAAATACTGCAAACAAAATAAAAGCCTTTTTGATTTCATCATATTTTAAGAAAATCCTTGACCGAATCACATCAGGATCTTTTTTATATAAATATATTACTATATAGATCAATAGAAAAAAAGTAATAATTGCTATCGGTAAAACAAGTACCTCATTTATAACTTCTAAAACGTTTTTAATCTCTATCATATTAATATATCTAAGTTTACATATTCAGGTGGTTTATTTCCTATCCATACATGTAAACAATGAACATATATATGAATATTTCTAAAATAACTTATCTGATAACATGGATAAAATTGATTTGAAATTATTAAAAACGATCCAGGATGGAATTCCGATTGTATCCGAGCCCTTCAAACATATTGCAAAAGAAGCTGGGCTTTCTGAAACAGATGTCCTTGCGCGTGTACACAGCATGGCAAAAGAAGGTGTCATAAGACGTTTTGGCGCTTCAATCGGACACAGGGCAATAGGAATAACGGCTAATGCCATGTGCACCTGGAACGTTCCTGATGAGAAAGTGGAAGAACTGGGAGCCATAATGGCAGGCTTTCCGGAAGTCACACATTGCTATGAACGACCCAGATATCCAGATTGGAACTATAACCTTTTTACCATGGTCCATGCATATTCGCGTGAAGAATGTGAAAAAATAGCAAAAGAGATCTCTCTTGCTACGGGCATAAAGGATTACAGCATACTTTTCAGCGAAAGGGAGTTCAAAAAAACAGGCGTGAGGTTATGAGTGATTTTTTACCTCTTATGCTTGACCTGAAGGAAAAAGAGATCATAATTTTCGGCGGTGGGGAAGTGGGTGAGCGAAAAGCGTCTCTTTTTTGTGAGCTTGCTTTAGTGACTGTCATAAGCAAGGAATTTACATCCGGATTGAACGGATTTTATGAGATGGGAAAAATAAAACTGATAAAAGTTAAAGATATTACCGGGAAAGATATTTCCTCTTACCTGAAAAAAGCCTTTATTGTAATTCCGGCTACCAATGACGCTATGTTGAATGAGAGAATAGCAAAGATCGCAAGAGATGAAGGAAAATTTGTAAATCGTGTGGATGATATCGGGGATATTATAATCCCTTCAGTCATCAGGCGAGGCGATATTGTGATTGGTATCTCCACTGCGGGCCAGAGTCCTGCCCTTTCAAAATACATTCGTCAAAAAGTTGAAGAAGTGATAACACCTGAATTTACACAAATGTCAAAACTTCAAAATGAAATCCGTGAAAGATTAAAAACCGAAGTGGACGAACAGAAAAAACGCAAAGAGATCCTGTGGAACATAATTAATGACAATGATGTTTGGAAGGGATTCGAAGAATCATATGAAAAAGCATATATTATTGCATCAAAGCATATAAGGTAAAACGAACATAAAAACAGGGAAATCAATGACAGAAATATCAAGCATGCTAATTACTCATACCAAAGCGACAATAGTAGAAATGGAAAGCGCATGGCATGGCGGTATAGATCAGCTTCTGGTGCATCTTAAGTCACATGATCTTGTAGAGGAATGCGCTGTGCTTAAGACCTGCAACCGTGTTGAAGTTTACGTTGTTTCGCCAAAGGGAAGTAAAGTGCTTTTTGAGTTTGCAAAACACATGAAAGTCTCTTCAAGGATCATTGATTTCCTTGACCATGAAGAATCACTCAGGCATCTTTTGCGCCTGACTTCAGGTCTTGAATCGATGATCGTGGGTGAAGACCAGATACTCGGACAGGTAAAAGAATTGTTCCTGATGGCAAAGAAAGCAGGGGCAGTTGGAAAGGTCCTTGATACTGCATTCAATAAATCGATACAGGTTGGAAAGCGTACCCGGAATGAGACCGGGATAAACAAAGGTTCGGTATCTATTGGTTCAGCAGCAGTGGAACTGGCTGAAAAGGAATTAGGCGGACTTGTTGGAAAAACAGTAATGGTAATAGGTGCAGGAGAGATGGGAACTCTTGTTGCAAAAGCGCTTGCTAATAAGGATATTAAGGTTATTTACGTGGCTAACAGGACATTAGATAAAGCACAGGCCCTGGCATGTGAATTGAATGGTGAAGCTGTGCCGTATGAGGAAATGGAAGAATATATCCCTAAATCAGATGTTGTAATCAGCGCCACCAAGGCACCTCATTTTGTTTTAACACAAGAAATAATGTCAAGACTGTTGGAAAAACGAAAAAAGGATATCATGCTGGTAGACATTGGCAATCCCAGGAATATCGAAAGCAGTACAGGGGATCTGCCGGGTGTGAGCCTTCATAATATCGACAGTTTAAGAAGCATCAGCGAGGCAAACCTTGATAAACGAAGGGCCGAAGCAAAAAAAGCGGAGATCATTATAGAAGAAGAATTGGCTCTTCTTAAGCGGCAATATAAGCGCCAGATGGCGGACAATATTATATCAGCTCTTTATTCTAAAGTTGAGAAAATCCGGGAACAGGAGCGCGAAGCGGCAATAAACAAACTCAAGTCAAGACACACGATAGGAGATATAGAGCGTGAAGTCCTGGATGATATGACAAATTCTTTTGCCAAACAGATCCTTGCAGAACCAACAAAGATTCTCAGGAATGCAGCGGAGCATGATGATGAAAAATTCCTGGATACGGTTTCAGAGTTATTTAAATTAAATGGAAAAAAGGTCAAATAATTGATGGATTCCTGGTTAGCAATTGAAATTTCAACTATATCAATATTGGTTGTGCTGTCTGCTTTTTTTTCCGGCTCGGAGACAGCACTTATCTCAATAAATAAAATCCGGATCCGGCACCTTGCAGATACAGGCAATAAAAATGCAGCAGTAATATTAGAACTGCTTGAAAATCCTGAACAGTTCCTGACCGCGATCCTGATAGGCAACAATATCGTCAACATCAGCGCTTCAGTGCTGGCAGCAGACGCAGCGCTTCATACATTTGGAGACAGCGGGATCGCGATAGCTACAGCAGTCATGACGATGTTCATCCTTGTTTTCGGAGAGGTTTTTCCTAAAACGCTTGCTTCAAGACATCCCGAATCGATAGCATTGCATGTAGCAAAGCCCATACGAACGGTGATATTTATCTTAAATCCGCTTGTCCGGGTTTTAACTGAATCCATAAACTTCCTTATCGTGCGCTTTGGCGGAAAGAAACGTGTGCAGCATCCCTTCGTCACTGAAGAAAAAATTAAAATTATGCTAAGAGTCGGGGAAAAGGAAGGGACTATCGAGAAACACGAAAGGGAGATAATACACAATGTTTTTGAATTATCTGACACAAAAGCAACAGGAGTGATGACTTCGCTTGAAAAAATGGTGTGCATTGAGGAATCAAATACTCTCGATACTGCGCTTGCTTTAATTAATGAATCCGGTCATTCAAGGATACCTGTTTATAAACAGACACTTGATAATATCACCGGGATGGTTTATGCAAAAGATTTCCTGAAGTTCAGTGATCATGAGCTGAGCTGGATAAAAATCCATCAGGTTTTGCGCCCGATGCTGATCGTAAGAGGTGGGCGAAAAATTTATCCGATCATGAAAGAGCTCCAGCAAAAGAAAATGAATATTTCAATAGTAGTGGACGATAATAAGAAAGTTATCGGATTAGTATCTATTGAAGATATACTGGAAGAACTTGTTGGAGAAATTTTTGATGAATATGACGTTGAAACTAAAATTGGCTAACTTGCGTAAAAAACAAAAGACCTTTGTGAACAAAGCTACGCAAAGCATTTTAACCAACACGATCAAAGATATGCCTGATGGCAATTGACCCGATCTGCAAAACAACTGTTGATGAAAAAACAGCATTCAAATCAGTTTATAAAAACAAAGATTATTATTTTTGCTCCGAAAATTGCAAGCAGAAATTCGATGAGCTTGACAAAAGTGTGATCCGTGTGCGGCGTTCTTTGAAAGACAAAGAGAGGATATCATTCGCAAAGTTAAGGCGCGAGATCATAGAACCTGGCATCTGTACCCTGTGTGGGGCATGCGTGGCAAGCTGCGAAGTTTTGTCAGTGGTCAATGGCAAGCCTGCACTCAAAGGACCGTGCACCGCATGCGGTGTATGCTATAACCAGTGCCCTCGAACCATTACCACGGAATCAAACCTGATCGGGAGTGTGCGTGATGTCTTCACTGCAAAATCCTTACTTTCCGAAGTAAAAGGACAGGACGGCGGGGTTGTGACATCCATGCTGCTCTATGCTCTGGAAGAAGGACTGATAGACAGTGCCATAGTTACTGTAAAAAGCGATGAGGAGCCATGGAAACCTGTTCCGATAGTTGCCCAGACAAGAGAGGATATTTTGCGCGGAAGCGGTTCGATCTATGTTCATTCACTCACAATGGAATCGTTAATGAGCGCAATAAAAAGAGGTTCCCGTTCAATAGGTTTTGTGGGCCCGTCCTGCAACATAGATGCGGTTCACAAAATGCAGAACTCACCCTATGGGTTACTTCATATGTTCATGAGGGCGAACATCCTGAAGCTCGGGCTATTCTGCATGGATACCTTTGATTATCCGGGTTTGAAAACATTCATCGAGCAGAAAGGATTTCCCCTGTCTTCCATCAGGGAAATGAAGATCAGGAAAGGAAAATTCATAATCAGGTCGGAAACAGAAGCCACATTCCCATTAAGTGAACTTGATCATCTCCGAAGCGGCTCATGCACCGTATGCACAGATCTGACGGCTGAGAAGTCTGACCTTTCATTCGGGAGCGTGGGATCAAACGAAGGCTATACGACAGTACTTGCACGAACTGGACTTGGTCTTGAACTCTTCCAGGATGCAGCCGACAGGGGCTACATCAAAATGGAAACGCTTGAAAGACAGGGTCTTGACAGGGTTCTTCACCAGGCAAAAGCCAAAAAAGTGCAAATGTACATGATAAAGAAAAGAATTGAAACGGGGAAAGGTTTATGAATAAACGGAAGTATTCTGAAGCCAAACTAAATCATTGGAGGATAAAAATTACATGGGAAAAACAGGTATAACAAAATGGGGCAGAGTCAAAGGACGAAAAGGGAACATAATAATGGTCCCCGAAGCCGAACTCAGCCACAAGCGTCCCGGCCCGATGCAGCGATATACTTCTGACGGCGCAAAGCGCAAGAAGATAGCACGCTCACCAAAAGCTATTGTAAAAGGATCATAAATAATAATCAATATGAACGCAGATACCAATCTGTGTTTATCCGCGTTCATCTGCGGTTAATATCACTTGAAAATAAGGATTGTATATGCGGATTACTTTTCTGAATCCGTCTATTCTGGTTTAAAGATATGGCGTCAGGCCCTATTCAATTCCTTTTCAACGAAAATATCAATATATTTTTTCGCGATATTGGCACTCCTTTACTGGATACGTTATTCAAGGTTATAACTAATGCAGGCAGTGAGCCTGTATATATATTTCTTGCATCACTTATCTTCTGGTGCCTTAACAAGAAAACAGGCATCAGGGCGATGTATTTAATTATGTTTTCTGCATACACGGCGCTAATTGCCAAGAGCCTGTTCAGTATGCCAAGACCTCCTGACTACCTTCATAAAGTTACAGAAAATAATTTTGGATTCCCCAGCGGTCATGCGCAGGTTTCATCGGGTTTCTGGGGTTACCTGGGAATCCGAAGCAAGAAAAAACAGATCATTATAACAGGCGCAGTTATAGTTCTCCTGGTTTCATTATCGCGGTTATATCTTGGCGTCCATTATCCGGGCGATGTGATCGGGGGCATTATTTTTGGTCTCATGGTCGCATTTATTTCATACAGGGAAGAGGCGGATATCCTTAAAGTAATTAATAAACAAAGCCGCAATTCAAAATATCTTATTGCCTTGTTTCTCCCGTTAATACTTATTTTAATAGCAACTTTTCAGGGAAGTCTTTTGAAAGAACAGATCGAATTGGGGTTTGTAATGGCTTCTGTAGGAGCTGGTTATTTATTGGAGGAGGAAATAATCAGGTTTCCTGATGCGAAAAATAACGAACAGAAGGTTAAAAGAGCATCTATAGGCATTTTATTTTTGGGATCGATTTACTTAATTTCAGAGATATTATCCTTAACATTTCCTGTTTTTGCATATATAAAGTATGCCGCACTTGGATTTTCATCAGTTTTTTTTGTCCCCTGGGTATTTATGAAGCTGGAAGGTGCGAAATATTGAACTTTTACCTGGTCTTCTTTCCAATCTTTCCGATAGTTATTTGATTCCATGAAATAATGAAATATAGTGGGATTCCGTTTAAATAATTTTATCGATCAAAGAGGTTAAGGAATGGGAAAAAATCATCATATTACCAGTAATAACCATGCGGGGCATAATACACATAATACCCATGAAATGAAAAAACAGGACAAACACCATGATCATGGTGCCATGATGCTCGCAGACTTCAAAAAACGGTTCTGGGTATCATTTATCATTACCATCCCTATACTCTTATTATCTCCTTTGGTCCAGGATTTTTTGGGTATTAAGAAAATGGTCAGTTTTCCAGGAGATATGTATGTCCTCTTTGCTCTTTCATCCATAGTTTTCTTCTATGGCGGGTATCCGTTTCTTAAAGGAATCTTTGATGAACTGAAATCAGCAACACCCGGAATGATGACGCTGGTCGCCATAGCGATCACCACGGCCTATGTTTATAGCAGTGCTGTTGTATTTGGCCTGAGGGGCATGGTATTTTTCTGGGAACTGGCAACACTGATAGATGTTATGCTTCTTGGCCACTGGATAGAGATGAAGTCTGTCATGGGCGCTTCAAGGGCTCTTGAAGAACTGGCAAGGCTGATGCCCTCTGATGCGCATAAACTCATGCCTGACGGCAGTATAAAAAATGTTCCATTAAGCGAGTTGATGGTGAATGATAGTGTCCTTATCAAGCCTGGAGAAAAGATCCCCGCCGATGGCGTTGTAGTAGATGGTGAGACATCAGTAAATGAGGCTATGCTAACAGGAGAGTCAAAGCCTGTTTATAAGAATGTGGGTGCTAAAGTCATAGGAGGCTCGATAAACGGCGAAGGGTCGATCACTGCGAAGGTCAACAAAACAGGGGAGGATTCATTTCTTTCACAGGTGATCAAGCTTGTTAAAGAAGCACAGGAGAGCAAGTCAAGAACGCAGGACCTGGCGAACCGCGCAGCCGTGTGGTTAACAATAATAGCTATTGTAGGAGGGGCTATAACCCTTTTTGTATGGTTCTATATTATGAAAGCGGATTTTGCCTTTGCAATTGAGCGGACTGTCACTGTGATGGTGATCACATGTCCCCACGCGCTCGGGCTTGCTGTTCCCCTGGTGGTTGCGGTCTCGACCGCCATCTCTGCAAGCAACGGTCTTTTGATACGGGATCGTGCTGCCTTTGAGAGGGCAAGGAACATCCAGGCTATAATTTTTGATAAGACAGGAACGCTCACCGAAGGAAAATTCGGGGTCACTGATACTATCATGTTTTCAGGAAGTGGTGATGAAAAAGAACTTCTCAAATACGCTGCGTCAGTGGAGGCCCATTCCGAACATCTCATTGCAAAAGGGATCGTTTCGTCATCCGGGGATGCTTTTCCTGTTGAGGGGTTCAAATCAATTCCAGGCAAAGGTGCCGAGGGGAGGGTTAACGGAAGGGATGTAAAAGTTGTAAGTCCGGGGTATCTTCGGGAACAGAATATTCCAGTTACGGATGAACGGATTGAGAAGCTCTCCTCCCAGGGAAAGACCGTGGTGTTCGTGTTGATAGATGGAGAGCTAAGAGGCGCCATTGCACTTGCAGATATCATAAGGCTGGAATCGAAAAAGGCAATCTCAAGGCTCAGGGAGATGGGTATAAGATGCATAATGCTCACAGGAGATAACAAACAGGTGGCAAAATGGGTTGCTGATGAACTGGAGCTTGATGAATATTTTGCAGAGGTCCTGCCGCATGAAAAGGCCGCAAAAGTAAAAGAGATCCAGTCCAGAGGTCTGGTCGTAGCCATGACAGGTGATGGTGTGAACGATGCTCCTGCGCTTGCCCAGGCAGATGTAGGTATTGCCATCGGCGCTGGAACGGACGTGGCTGTGGAGACGGCTGATATAATCCTTATAAGGAGCGACCCGCTTGATACGGTGGCAATAATCAGCCTTGCAAAAGCAACATACAGAAAAATGGTCCAGAACCTTATATGGGCAACAGGCTATAACGCATTTGCCATTCCTCTTGCCGCAGGAGTGCTGTATAAATGGGGGATACTTCTTAGCCCTGCAATGGGCGCCGGACTTATGGCAGCAAGCACGGTGGTCGTTGCCATAAATGCGAGATTTTTGAAGATTGAGAAGTAATAGAAGTAATACTTATTTTAGTTTATTCGGATTTATCCTGATTATCCGGTCATCGTCCTCAGCTGGTACACCCCTGCCATCCCTGTTGCTTGTAAGGATATACAGATAATTATCCGGACCTGCTACAACATCACGCAACCTGCCAAAATTCCTGTCCAGGTGACGGCGAAATGCTGGTTTTTCATCAACTATTACCTCAAATAAACTTTGTCCTCTTAATCCTGCAAAGAACAAAGACCCTTCAAAATAGGCAATACCTGTTGGTGCCCATGTATCTGTGCCGCTATGGAGCACAGGGCCTGTAAGTCCCTGAGCCGTTTCATCGCCGCGGATATCCGGCCATCCATAGTTTTTTCCGGGCTCGATAAGGTTTAGTTCATCATAAGCTTGAGAGCCGTGCTCAGTTGCCCAGAGCCTGCCAATGTCGTCCCATGCCAGACCCTGGGGGTTCCGGTGACCAGAAGAATAAACAGGCGAGCCAGGGAAAGGATTGTTTGCAGGGATTGTTCCATCATCATTTAAGCGAAGTATCTTTCCTGCCAGGGAATTTTTATCCTGGGCAGAGTTTGAAATCGCAGCATCACCGGTGGTAATGTACAGAAATCCATCGGGACCGAACTTTATCCTGCCGCCGTCATGTATTGAAGCTCCGGGGATACCGTCGATGATTAATTTTTCATCAAGTAAATTGTTGCCCTGCATTTTGAATCTTACCACTTTGTTTGCTAAATCGGTGTTGTTTCGATAGGTATAATATACATAAACAAATGGGTTCCTGGTAAAATCAGGATGCACAGCAATACCAAGCAAACCTCCTTCACCAGTATGCGCCACTTCATCGATAGTAAGCAAAGAATCCGGTAAAAGCCCTTTTGCATCGATTAATCTTATCCTGCCAGCCCTCTCGGTAAAAATAATACCGCAATCAGGCAGAAAACCAAGAGCCCAGGGAGTGTCTAATCTTTTGGCCACTGATGCAGCGAAAGGCTCTTCAGGGATATCCTTACTTTCATTTTCCTGTGCAGGTATTATTGGTGTTTCTATCTGAGGAATACCGCCCTGCCTGTTAGCTAAAAGTCCCCACCAGGCCAGGCTGACCAGCAGTGCTGCAAAAACAATTACAGCAGCAAGGAGCAATTTTTTGTTTGAAAGCTTAATAATGAATCCCCCTGAACATTTCAATACTATCATCTACCTGCGAATTGCTTTCCAAGGGCTTCCTCTAAACCTTTTATAACGTCAGGTTTTTCTCCAATGTAGATAACAATCAATTTTTCTTTCTTATAGAAATGAGGTGTGGATACCCATGTTATCATGCTTGTCCCTATTGTACTTCCATCCGGTGATGTCAGCGCTGCTTCAGCATCGGCATCAGCAGCTCTTTCATATTCGAAGATTTGAACATCGTCCCCATTCACCTTGATTATTCGTCCTTTGACAGAGAAGAATGACTGTGAGATCTCATCCCCTTGTGTAACATTCAGTCCCGTAGCACTCAGATTGTCTATTAAACTCTGGTAATCCTTTACGGTTTTGCTTTCGGCAGGCGCCTGTTGACCGACACATCCCGCTGCGAGAACAGAAAGAATTATCAGCGAAATCAAATAATTCATAAATCAACTCCCAATAAAGATTCTATTTTTTGTTATAAAAATTTTTCTATAGGTCTACCAGGGTCAGCCCCATGGGTTCATGATCGAAAATGGCGAGCTCTCCCAGAGCTTTGTGGCAAAGGATGCTTACAAAGAAATGGTAACATTCTTTGACCGCACGCTGCGAGAATGATAGAATGGAATAGAATACCAGCCTGCCGGTTATTTCATTTCTTGAACTGCCCGGCAGCCATTATCACTATTGCCACTACCAAGCTTATGCCTCCCAATATTCTAAGAGGTGATCCCAGCTCTCTTAACGGCATCACCTGGTTGAAGTAGAAACCAATGGTCACCAGAATGGCTCCAGCAATTGCAAGTATGCTTCCCAGCCTCTTGGTCCTATCCGACAGGTGAACGCTGTCGATGCTCAGTCCATAAAATATGTTCAGGAATGATAAGAGGGCGCTGTGTACGTGAAGGAGTCTATTTGCTCCCCTTATACCCGTTTCCCCCATATATAAAGTCAAATTTTGCCCTGCAATCGATACCTCCCTCATGACTGCAGCATACGCAGCGCCAAGGCTGCTAAACTGGCTCGTTATATACAAACCCATCAATGGGCCTATCAATAGCCATAACCATCCAAACTTTTTATTCAAATCACCTATACAGGCTGTCCCAAAACTTCCTATTTTTAAAAAAAATCACTAGTTCTACATTTTCCACCATTATTTTCTGACCATATAATCTGAATATTTCATTGAAATATTCAGCAATTTCTTCAATATTTATCATAATTTACACTATGCATCGACAGTTTTATATACTTTCAAATATACTATTACCTAGTAAGTATATTTATAATTAATAAATAATATAGGTGCAATTATGTTTAAAAAATATGACCAAAAGCAGCAATTCCTGCTTCCCATAAGCCTCGAAGATTTCATAGCGGAAGACCATATAGGCAGGATTTTGAATGACATAATAGATGCAATTGATATCACGACTTTAGAAGCCAAATACTCAAAAGATGGTTGTCCTGCCTACCATCCACGATTACTAATAAAAATCCTATTATATGGTTACATGATAAACATCCGCAGTTCAAGAGAAATCAACAAAATGACCCATACGGATACTGCTTTTATGTATCTTGCAGCGATGCAGCACCCTGATTTTCGAACGATCTGCCGTTTTCGTTCGACCCATCTTGATTCAATTAAGGATGTTTTTTCCCAGGTAGTAACAGTATGCAAAGAAATGGGTATGCTTGGTGTTGGGAAAATATCACTTGACGGTACCAAAATTAAAGCAAATGCATCTGTAAAGCAAAGCAAAAATGCCGATGCACTTGAGAAAGAAATTGACAAAATTCTTAAAGAAAGTATCGAAATCGACAAAGCAGAAGATGAGATGTATGGTGATTCTACACCATATCAGATGCCAAAAGAATTAGTAGATAAAACAAAAAGGCTGGAAAAAATTAGGGCTGCAAAAAAGAAGCTCGAAGAAGAAAAACTCGAAAAAATAAACATCACCGATAATGATGCAAAAATTATGAAGCATAAAGATGGTTCCATGAAACCTTCTTATAACGGGCAGATTGCTGTTGATGATAAGGAACAAGTGATCGTTGCAGCTGATCTCGTTACTGATACAAATGATGTGAATCAAGTCGATCCAATGATTCAACTCCTCTGGGCAACAATGGGTTACAGACCGACAATATTGTTAGCTGATGCTGGATATTTTTCATATGATAATATTGATTTACTGAGCCAAATAGGGACAGAGTCATATATTCCAGATAATTTTTTCAAGGTAGAAGAACGAGGAAAAAGTAAGTATTTCCTGAAATCCATGTTCAGATTTGATAAAGTAAATGATTGTTATTATTGCCCTGCTGGTATTACTATGCCCTTTAAATGGATTCAAAAAAGAGATGAAGAACCAGATTTGAAGCAATATATTGGCAACCATTGTTCCATTTGCATATTGAAAAATGCATGTACCAAAGCCAAAAAAAGAATTATTTCAAGAGATCCACGAGAACATTTAATGGAAGATATGAGGAAAAAACTGAGAACGGAAAAAGGAAAGGAATTATATCAGGAACGTATGTCAACGGTTGAACCTGTTTTTGGCCAGATGAAACAAAATAGGGGATTTACAGAGTTTCTTTTGAGAGGAAAAGATAAAGCAAAAGTGGAATTTCTTATTATGTGCATTGTTCATAACATTGAAAAAATTGCTGGATTCCTGAAAAGAAAGGCTAAAGATGGAAAGGAA
The DNA here is from genome assembly GCF_002487355.1 of Candidatus Methanoperedens sp. BLZ2. GTDB lineage: Archaea > Halobacteriota > Methanosarcinia > Methanosarcinales > Methanoperedenaceae > Methanoperedens. Next base: position 64,264 of record NZ_NTMG01000018.1, read on the forward strand.
GTATTTCGAAAGGGAATTTCAGAGTGTCATATAGAAAATATTGGTGAAATTGTGGTAAATTCTGCTGATAAAATATCATTTTTGAGTGGAAATGAAGATGGGATTGGTTTGTTCAACTCGAATTGAAAATAATGTCATTTTTTCATTGAAGTGGGATTTGGGACAGCCTG
>NZ_NTMG01000071.1 GCF_002487355.1 Candidatus Methanoperedens sp. BLZ2
TGTCGAGTAGAGCCCATAGCCCACCTTTTATCGAGGTAATAGCCCCAAAGTTACTATGAGCCCCCTCACAGAACCGGACTTGAGGATTTCCCTCATCCGGCTCTTCAGAAGCACATCCTCTATGTGTTCAGGTGTAAAGTGAATGGTATATCTTCGGTTTCGGAAGAGGATTAAACAGGATGAAATTAAGAAACTGATCCCAGTTGTAGCTTTTCCTCTGGCTTCGTCTGTTTATCCACTTGAAGACAGTTCTCACGGTATTATGATAGAAGTTCTTTAGGCATCTAAAGTTGCCGCTCATTCCATAATATTGGTAATGTCCGAGCAACTTACTTCCCAACAACTTCCACCATTCTTTCAGTTCAGCACGATTTCGGATATGCTTTAACCATACGTTCATATCTTTCATCTTGTTTGTATACTTCTTGCGTGATGTCTTTCGCCCAAGCTTGAATTTGCCTCTTCGAGTCTTATCACAAAAATGTGTAAAGCCCAGAAAGTCAAAGGTTTCACAAGTAAAGCCGTATTTCTTTGCCTTCTGACACGTACATCGTCCGAACTCAATGATCTTACTCTTTTCTTCAGATATTGTAAGCCCGAACTTACTCATTCGCTGCCTTAGTGCAACTCCAAAAATCCTGGCTTCTTTCTCGTTTTCGAAACAGACAACGAAGTCGTCCGCATATCTCACGAGTACGGCAAAACCATTAAGCTGAGGAATCACTTCAGACTGAAACCATGCGTCTAGCACATAGTGAAGGTATACATTGGCAAGAACTGGGCTCAGTACGCCACCTTGTGGCGTTCCTTGTTCCGTTTCAAAGTATATCCCTTCTTCCATTATGCCAGACTTTAAGAAACGGCTAATCAACCGTAACAGGTTTGTATCCACAATTCTATTTTTCAGAAATTCCATCAAATATTTGTGGTTTACTGTGTCAAAGAACTTCGATATGTCCATGTCCACAATAAAGTTAACCGGGTATTTCATGATGATCTTGTCTATCTGTTTTAGAGCATCATGACAGCCCCGATTTGGACGAAAACCGTAGGACATATCCATAAAATCCTGTTCAAATATCGCTTCGAAAATCTTCTTTATTGCCATCTGGACGATTTTGTCCTCAACAACAGGGATTCCGAGTTGTCTTTTATCGCCGTTTGGCTTTGGGATATAGACACGTTTGACCGGTTTTGGTTTGTACTGTTTTGCTTTAAGTTTTGCTACGAGATCGGCTATGTTTTCATCTAATTGTTCTTCATATTCATTTACTGTTATTCCGTCAATACCGGGAGATTTGTTTTTCTTTAGCTCCATGAAACATTCTTTTAGAAAATCCTCTGCAAGTAAATGTGCTAATGACGTAAACTTACATTTCGGATCTTCTTTTGCTTTTAAAGCTATAACCTGTATCGCTTTTTGAGTCTTAGACGTTAGTTTTGTTGCCATCTTATTTTCACCTCTGAGTGTGTTAGATGTGACCCTAATGTCACTCGTACTTCTGTCAGTCCCTTCCCTCCACAGGAATTACCCTGCTTCATAAGTACTACGAACTGATCCGACTCCCGGAATGCTGTTTGCAATATCTAACCGTTTATAGGCTTAATATCGCATACTCCCCCTTTTTTTTGGGGAGGGCATCCTGGGTCTCCCGAGTTCCCATATTCTCCGTTTGATACCATGCTGCGGTCTTAGACCCCGTTGGACTCACATCACCTTGCCGTTCGCAGCTCTCTGCTATATTCCAAGACCGGAGATGCATTAATTTCGGTGCTGTGATTGCTGCCTTCCGTTCACGCAGAGAACGTCGGCTTCCAAGATCAACAGAATTTCGGGGCTTATAACCTTCACATACAATATATTGCGGCCTGGTATCCCTTCCCCCCTGCATCACATTAGCCTGTTACCAGGCCGGGTGTGGGGTTCAGTTCTGAGGTGGTGGCTAGCCTTTCCTCATGCTGGATTTGCACCAGCTGGCGAGTATGAGCTTTGCTCGGCGCGCCCGCGTGAATCAGCGCAATCCGCGTCATCCGCGTTCTATTCGTCTGGATGAATACTATTTTCTAAAACCCTGAAAACCATGCAAATAATCCAACACTTTCCCTTTCCTGCTGTAACAAACGCCGAAGCTGACTTTTGCGCAGTATTTTGACGGATATTCCAGCCTTTGTCTGGACAGGCAATTTCTAAACAACGAACGAACTGCAACGAACTCAAAGCAATCAGAGTTCGTATTGAGTTCGTCGGAGTTCGTTGTTAATTTTTTTTCATACCAGCTCACGGAGGAAATAGGGAAATGTTGACTCTATGATCTCTGGGGCCTCTGTAGTTGATTATCATTACCAGATGCAATCAAACCAACAGCATTCCATCAATGCTTGCGGTCATCACCCTTCCAGATCAGAACACCAAGGGCCACCAACCAGATACTCCAGAGAATGTAGCCAATAAAATTGGCGGAATCAGCGCCGGGAACACCGAACGGGATAAGCAATCCGAGCATAATGAGGATCGCCGAGATGATCCCGAGCCATGAAAACCAGAGGCTTCCGATGTTTTTACCCAGGGACCGGATGATAAGAATAGTCCAAACTCCTGTGAAGAGATAACCGAAAGTCTCACCCACGATAGTTCCGAGGATCGTATTGAGCAACTGGAATGTTGCTACATCACCTTTTTGCGCAAGACCTGGCACGATCAATATCCAGCGTGATAAACCAATGACCTGCACAACTGCGGCCAATACACCAATCCACACCGCCATTCGGCTGCTCCCCAGGCGGCCAAGGATGACAGCGATGGGGGCTAACAAACCAGCGCCAATCGCAAGGATGCTAAACCAGAAAATTATCGCGCTTTGGTTTGCCATGAATTGCCGAAGGATCTCTTTTGCCGGCTCTTGCAGGATGTCGGGATAATTAAAAACCGATCCCAGTCCAATAAACGCTATGTTTGCCAGGACCGCACCAAGTACGAGCAATGCCGCCGCCAGTTTCCGGTAGGACTGCTCTGAAAATGATATACTCATAATATTCCTCCTTTTGCTTCCCAGTAATACCGGAAAAGCTTTTCGCACCACTTCCTGAACCTTTCATCATGGCCGAATAAGGCAGTATTCTGGTCGATCTTGCCATCCGGTCCGGGCAGTTTGAGCATGGAGAATCTATTTGCCGTCATAACAGATAATTTGATCTCATCTTGTGCCCTGAACTGAATTTTTTCCATGTTTTTTTCGCTAAGTTTCAAAGTGGATAACAGGTCTTTTGGAAATATTACTCTTATCTCCATTCCCTTTTCCAACACCTTTTCGATATTGGGCAGATGATGTCTGGGAAAATCATCTGACATGTACCAGAAGTGGCCTGAAAGACCTTCGCTCAATTTTTCCTGTGTGTTTAAAATATTATAGACGCCTGTCACGATCTCTCCTTTTGATAAAGCGTCTATTTGTCCCAGGAGATCAAGAGGAATCGGTGAAGTATCATGTTCAAGGAAGTATCCTGATTTCTCCGATATAAAGTTCATGCCCGATATGCTGGATATAACCAGTTTCCCCAGGAGCGTATTATAATATCTCCCGTCCCCTTTTTTCTCAATTAACCTTGCCTCTGTTAATCTTGATAATTGTCTTGATGCTTCAGCCGAGGTCATGTCAACTTCCTTGATCAGGTTGGTGAATGTCATGTGTTTTTCATTCAGGGCCTGAAGTATATCAAGCCTTTTTCCTGAAGACAGTTCCGTGAATAGCTCGTAGACTTTCATAATATTTTCTTGTTACATTAGTGTAACCTTTGTAATATGCCTGTTGCCTGGATCTACATTGTGCCAGATTTTTATTAAGCATCTCCGGATCAATTTTTCCTCTGGTGAAATAGGTGATAAAACATGAATAATGAAAATCTAATCAGGTTGACCGGGGTCACTAAGACCCATGAAGGTGCAGGAGGTACATTCCATGCCCTTCGGGAAGTTAATTTGCAGGTGAAGCCGGGTGAGTTCGTTGCCATAATCGGTAAATCGGGCAGCGGGAAATCGACCATTCTCAATATGTTAAGCGGTATTGACAAACCGACATCAGGAGAAATATGGATTGGTGATACCACTATCCATAATATGGACCAGGACCAGCTTGCAAAATGGCGCAGGAGGAATGTCGGTGTTGTGTTCCAGTTCTTCCAGCTTCTGCCCACGCTGACCATTCTTGAGAATGTGATGCTGCCCATGGATTTTTGCGGCATTATTCCTGCGCGTGAACGCAAGGGGCGGGCGCTTCGCCTGCTTGAGCAGGTTGGTATCAGTGAGCAGGCAGATAAGCTTCCCGCACTTCTTTCCGGCGGTCAGCAGCAGCGTGCTGCTATTGCACGTGCGCTAGCAAATGACCCGGCCTTACTCATGGCGGATGAGCCGACCGGAAATCTCGATTCACATACCTCAGAGGCTATTTTACAGCTTTTTAAGGGCCTTGCAGCATCAGGCAAAACCATCGTAATGGTGACGCATGAACGCGACATCACGAAATGGGTTTCAAGTGTTGTGAAGTTAGCAGACGGACAGGTTGTTAATGGAAGTGGTTTATATGATTAGCGTACGCTGGCGCAAGGTGCTGGGCGATTTGTGGCTGAACAAGACACGCACATTGCTGGCAGTACTGGCTATCGCTATCGGGATTTTCGGCGTCGGCACGGTTCTGGCCGGCTATTCCATTCTAACCCATGAAATAAACGCAAATTTCCTGGGTACACATCCGGCATCAGCGATCCTGTACACGGAAAATGCCGATGATAAGCTGGCTGCGGCTGTCGAAAGTCTCCCGGGGGTTGCAAACGCTGAGCCACGACGTATTGTCACGGCTCGCATCCAGGCCGGACCGAATGAATACCGTAGGCTCTTGCTATTTGTGATCGATGACTTCAACAATTTGCGCGTTTCAACGTTTAAACTCGAACGGGGCAATTGGCCGCCCGCTGACCGCGAAATACTCATCGAACGTTCAGCTCTGCCACTAATCAAAAAGGAGATCGGTGACACTGTAATAATCCAGACTCCAAATAATGGACAGGATCACGAACTGAAAGTGACCGGGATCGTCCATGACCCAGGCCAGTCACCGGGCGATGTGGATAATATCGCATACGGATACATCACCCTCAATACCCTTGAATCGCTTGGTGAGACACGCGCCTTAAATGAACTGCGTATCGTTGTGGATGAAAATTCGAAGGATGTTACCCGTATCACCAACGTTGCTAATCAGGTCAGGGATGTAATGGAGAAACGTGGATACCATGTTTCACATGTGGAAATTCCTAATGCAGGTAAACATCCGCATGCTGACCAGATGGATTCATTACTGTTCTTATTGGAGGTGTTCGGTATCCTCGCCCTGATCCTTAGCAGCATACTTGTCGCAAGCACAGTATCTGCTTTGCTTTCACAGCAGATCAGGCAGATTGGAGTGATGAAGGTCATTGGAGCAACAACATACCAGATAGCTGGACTCTATTTCGGTTCGGTGCTGCTCCTTGGAGTTTCAGGACTTTTATCGGTATTCCTGCTGGCATGTGGGCAGGCCGGGCATTCGCGGTATTCACAGCGAAAATACTGAACTTTAACATCACAAGCGACTTCATCCCGCACTGGGTATATGCAGTCCAGATTCTTGTAGGGCTGTCTGTGCCTCTGCTTGCTGCCGCCATTCCGGTATACAGAGGCAGCCGGATTACTGTCCAGCAGGCTATCAGTGATTACGGCATTAATAAAAACCAATTCGGTACGAACCGTATTGACATGCTTGTTTCCCGTATGAGTGGAACGGGTCGTCCTCTCTTGCTCTCGCTGCGTAATACTTTCCGTCAGAGGTCAAGACTGCTGTTTACAATCGGTATCCTGGCAGTGGGAGGCGCAACGTTCATGAGCGCTATTAATGTCGGTGAGTCGTGGTCAAACACTATCGATGTGGCAATGAATGCCCGCCATTATGACATTGAAGTGAAATTCAGCCAGCCCTACCCCGTGGAATATGTGGAAAAAACAGTCCTTGATGTGCCTGGCATATCGGAAGTTGAGAGCTGGGAGCAGATTTTGGCTGCACGAATAAATTCCGACGGGACAGATGGCATTAGCTTCACCCTCACAGGAGTACCGCCCGCAACGGATATGATCACATTCCCGATTATTGAGGGGCGCTGGCTGCAATCGAATGATACGAACGCTCTGGTTATAAACCATGAACTGCTGGAGGGAGCAGGCATGAAAGTTGGGGACAGGATCATGCTTAAAACCGGGAATAAAGAAATGGAATGGACAGTAGTTGGCGCCGTGCGTGAAATAGGCGCCCGCAGGCGCGGACAAAATATTGCAGCTTCTGCGTATGTCAATCGTGACTACCTGGCCCGCATTACAGGCATGGAAGGTACTACCGCGGACATCCGTATCAAGACAGACCAGCACGCTGCATTGAGGATCGTTTCCGGACAGCTTGAACAGCAGTTTGATAGTGCCGGGTTGCATCGAATTTCAGTCAATCCGAGTACAGAAAGAATGCAGGAATTAAAAGATCACCTTGTGGTCATCCAGATGTTCCTTCTGTTAATGGCGGCATTAGTCGCTGCCGTTGGCGGACTGGCTCTCGCTTCCACAATGAGCATAAACGTGATGGAACGAACGCGCGAATTCGGTATTATGCGAGCCATCGGCGCTAGCTCCGATGATGTGCTGCAGATCGTGGTCATCGAAGGAATTGTAATTGGCATCCTGAGCTGGCTTGTTGCCATCGTGCTTGCGTGGCCGCTTGGCGTGATCATCGGGGATTTCGCAGGAAATATATTTATCCGGGCACGGCTGGAGAATGTCTTTTCACCAGTAGCAATGGCTGGATGGTTGGTATTGGTGATCCTTATTGGAATTATCGCCAGTGCGTACCCTGCCTGGCGGGAAGCGCGATTGCCGGTTCAGCAGGTTCTGGCTTATGAGTGAAAATGAAAGGAGGTGACACAACATGAAACATATTAGCATGAAATGGATCATAATTCTTGCCGTAATACTGGTCATAATTCTGGTGTTCGGAGGTTTAGCCCTTCTAATCCACGGTGGATTGCCGCTGCATCTGCGACAAATGATGCAGTAAGCCGGGACAAAAACAAATATGAACAATCAAATGGAAGAAAAAAATATTCCGATCATGCCTGCAATAATGCAGGCAGCACTTTTTTAAATTTCCATAAGGACGAAGAAGTTTAAATAATCGAGGTAAAAATTCTATGCAAAACAATAGAAATCATAACTATTTAAAGGAAAGGAAAACAGCATTAATAACAGGTTCATCCACATCTCAATGTGAAAGTATTAAATGGCTAAAAAACACCATTACTCTAAAGGAATGAAAATCATGCGCAGGATAACTTCATTTTTGCAAAATCCTGTAATCTACGGTATTTTAGGTTTCATACTGGTAGCATCCCCCTCACTCTATTTCTTTTTTGCAGGATTTCCCGGAACAAGCGTATCGGAAACATGGAATCAAACAGAAAGTGGTATAAACAAGACAATTGTTACGAAAACAGTCTGGATCGGGGCATTTAATCCTATTCTCCTTATCTTTGTTATAGGAGCTGCCGTAGCTGCATGGGGATGTTATTGCAGAACATCAATGGCATGGATCGGAAGCTTTTTTTTTTGCTTGCTTACTCGATACTCGCTATGCCCAGTATAGGAATGCTCTTATTGCCGGGTGCAATCTTTCTTCTCACTGGCGCCGTATTCAAGAGCAGAAAAGCAAAGGTAAAAATGCAAACAATTTGAGGAAAATAAATCAATACGGGTGAGCAAAATGAACTGTCCTCTTCTGAATAATATTTTACTATTATCCCTTCTTCACAGGTTTCCCTACTATCCGGAGAAGTATTCGAGAGCTGTCATAGCAAACACACTGCCAGATTCCAAACGGATACCTCATTACCCGTTCAAGCTTTGGCTTGGTTAGCCTTCCAGTAGTCGAATTGCTTTGACCAATTCATTCTGTACATCCAATAAAGATTCACGTTCTAAAGCATCTTTTAGGTCAGGCAGCAATTCAGTAGCATGTATCTTTCCAATTGCCTCTGCCGCATGAAAGCGAGTGCGATAATAGCGATCAGACAGAAGCTTACGAAGTACGATTAATTCATCATTACCAATAAAAGTAGGCTGATTTGTTCCATTAACTTCTCCAATTTTTCCAATTGCCTCAGCAACCATGTTTCGGACTGCTTCTTGTGGATGGTCAACAGCAGATATCAATATAGGGAGCACAGATCGCATGCGAAGTTCACCATAGAGCCAAACGGCATAATACGATCGCCTACCTATGGTATCAGAAGATAATTTCAAAGAGCTAAAAACAGTTCTAACTTTTATCTCAATTTCATCTTTCGAACAACTTCTCCTATATTCCCTGACAATAGCAACTATATCCTGCTGATTTACCAAAGTACTACTTCCTCCCTGAGATTTTACTACTTCCTTGAGATTTTCAATCGCTTCATCGAATGTCCATTCAGAAGGAAGCGTCTCTATCAATTTGCCGACCGGATCAGAAAGAGTACCTAATTTTTGTAGTGCAACCGCTGCTTCCCACCACCCTTCAGGTTTGCTCGGATTGCAAACCACATCACGTAGAATATCCAACACCTCTTGGTGGCGTATTCCAAGCTCCCCGATTACCCATATTACGCCAGATTTCAACCCTTCCTTTTTGCATAATTGGAGTAAATAATCGACTGCATTCTCAGGTTTAAAAGCCTTTAGAAATGATAAAACATTAATCGCATTCCATGATAGAGTTTTGGTGTTATCAAATGCCCAGTGGCAGAGATTGTCTAGCGCACCCATATTTTCGGAAACAAATTGCGCAACGAAACTGCTTATCTCAGGAGAGAATTCTTTTTCACAAAACCTTGAATCATTACTATTATTAATTAGATTATTATAGATTCTATTAGCTACAAAGAACTCCATAAATGACTTGTGGATGAAATAATAGTTCCCCACGGTATCACGGCTGAGAAAAGAACAGGTGCGAGTATCATGATCAAAGTAATCCAGATCCTCTATAGTAACGATTTTTGGGAAGTATGTTCGAATATGTTCTCTCAAATCTAGATAATGTATGGATTGCGTTTCACTGAACCACATTTTCATTGCTAAGTCTTCCATAAAAGCCTTCTTGACTGATGGTGACATTTTGGCATGATAATCTTCTCGCTCAATCCATATGCGGGTGTATTCATTGTATAGATGGACGGTATTAACAGTCTTGTCCATTGCAAGAAGTTTGGGTAGAGTTTTGATTATCATATCCAGCAGCAGGGGGCGGCGCGCCAAGTCATGCAAATTGCGACGAATAGCAATCCATGCATCGTTCAGATCATTTGGATGATAGTGATGGATTAATTGCTGAATCTGTTCATCTGTAAATTCTTCTATTTGTACAATCTGAAAGTTAGGTTGTCTGCGGATAATCCGTAATAGTTCGCTACCTTCATCGCCGCGCATTATATCATCCACTTGTTTCTGATCGGTAAAGTAATGGGTGCGGCATGTGAGTATGGTTTTTGAACCAGCCACAACAACTCTGGTCAGTTCTTCAAAATTTCGGATCGTAAGGGCTCTGTCGGTCTTAGTAGACATTTCATCGAAGCCATCGAACAGTAGAACGAGGCGCCCGCTCTCAAGGAAACGCTGAAAAACCGCATAATTCTCTATGCGGATATTATATTTGTTTAACAGCAGATCTGTGATAAGCTGCTGTAAATTAACTGCTTTTGTATAATCACGTAAAGAAATGAAAAGTGGAATACGGGCATTGATCGGATCTTTTTTGTAGCTTTTGGCTAATTTATATGTCAGGTATAAACAGAATGAAGATTTTCCAGTCCCAAAATCCCCAAGGATTGAAAGATGGTTGTGATCCGGGTCCGCAAGCCATTTCTCTACAAGCTCATCTAATGATCTATGTTCTACGATTTTTTCATGTTCCAACATGCGGCATGATAGAGGCACATAAGTTTTATGAAGATCGCTACGATTCATTATTTCAATTATCGGGTTTTTAATAAAAAGGCCTTTGTTAACGAATTCAGTAAAATGCTCAAAGTCATGAATAACCCGCTCAATGTAATGGGAAAAATCAATTATTTTACTTAATTTTTCCTCAAAAGTGTATAGCCCAATTCCCACTTCGGCAGCAACACCCTTTGCTTGATCGCTCCATGGCTTGCGAGTTATAATCTCAGCAGAGTCAGCCTCCCTAACCTTACGTGCCTGTCTTAAAAGCCCGTCAAATGCCAAAGTGCGCTCGTTCATTGATGTATTCTTTGCCTCATTTTTACATTCAACAATAATACGATGCTCCTGCTGAGTTATGGGGAGACGAAATGAAGCTCTAATATCAACTTTTTTATTGCAAATGCTGATATTACGCTCAACTGTGTAACCCATGAGATGATATAGGGATGCAACCTCATCTTCGAATTTACGTCCTTTCACAACCATATTTCTACCCTTATTTGAATTTATTTTATTCTTACTCTTGCGCTTACTTTGGGAAAGATTGGGATTCATTCCTCACACCTCTTAAACCTAACTTCTATTGTTAATACAATTATAGATTATAATAAAGATGACTTTTCAACATCTCAAGATTTATTTTTCTAATTATTTTACTTTTATCATCTCTCCTTTTCAGCAGGTTTCCATTCGGACACTATGGCAATGACAAACGACTCCACAATAGCAATTGTTGCCCAGAAGATGAGTTCCAGACAGATCAGTAAAATAGGCTCACCGAACTGGTTAAAGGGGGTGAAGAACTCCCAGAAAAGAAAGGAGAGAAAGAATACGAGTAAAGCCATCCGCCATGCCCGTTTCTTGATCCCTTGCGGCCATGCAGGTGCAAGCCATTGATAAATGAAGGCATGAATGATGCCAAATAGAACTAAACCTGTGATTATTGGAGCCGGATTTGACACTATTAGTGGAAGCGGCTCTATTTGGGTCCATACCGCGATAAGCTTATGACTCTGGATGGACGGATCAAGCAGTATGCCTCCCCCATTCCAGCCAAAACCAAGAAGACGGAATGTCAGCACCATTATGAAATTTAGTGCTAATCCTCCTGCCAGACCCGCAAGAGGTGTTTTTAATATTGAAGTTTTCATAGCCTTAACACCTCATTTTCGTTCTATCTCCATCCAAAGAAATCCATAATATCTCTCGCAACATAGGAAGGTTGTTCTTCCGGAACAAAGTGACCGGTGTTATAGTATATCTTTAACGTAGATCCCGGGATTGCACGACGAATACGTTCACCAACCGATATGGCGAAAAATGGATCCGTCTCTCCCCAGAGAATCAATGTCCGGACCGCAATATCCCGAAGCGTGTCCTCAATTGCCTGATAATTGGTTTTAAGATCAGATAAGCTGCGCTGGAAAATGCGGCGTGTAAAATCTATACCTGAAGGCGTAAGATGCCGTTCAAACTTTTTCCAGGAAGCATCCGTTTTCTCTTTTGTAGCAGCCAGATACATCATCCGTATTCCTATTTTATTACCCACCATCGCCTTGAAGAAGATCGTATTGAGGAATGGGACACCTGCTATTCGAAGCGGCAGCGGTATTGGGGTATCTGTAAATACATTTGTTGCCGAAAGCACCAGCCCGTTAAGAGTTAGATCCGGGAACAGGCGCATGAGCGTCAACGACACTGGTCCGCCAAAGTCATGGCTGCCAAGGTACAACTTATTGATACCAAGGTTGTCAAGAAGTTGTTTAATTCCCCTCGCCTGGTTTTCAATATAGTAATCATCATGTGGCATATCCGATTGCCCAAACCCCAGAAGGTCAGGAATGATTACCTGGTAGTGTTCTGCAAGCAGCATACCCGCCGACTCCCATGTAAAAGCTGATCCCGGAATGCCATGAAGGAGTAAAAAAGGTTCGCCTTCTCCTCCTTTGAGGAAACTTATTTCACCTTCTTTGAACCTCTTCAGTTCTTTACTCATATATATTTATTAATTTTCCCTGAGACGTACATATACTTATGCAATCTATAAACTGAACGAAAATGCGATTGGCATAATTAAATTAATCAGAAATGGTTTAATTCAAATGATTTAAATGTTCGTAGAAAGAGTAGAACAGGTACTTCCCTGTTTTGCCGATCCATGGAAAATTCGTATGATTGCATATCTTAATAGCCCGCCAGATCTTAAAGAAATGGCAGAAGCGCTTGATACGCGATATTGCGAAAGTCTGGGTGTTGTGCTGGTGCGCCTGGGAAAGCGCGAAGTAAATTTCTTTGCAAGCGGGAAAGTAAGTATCAGAATGGTAAATGATATCGAGGAAGGAAAGAAACTTGTTAATTCCCTGCTTGCTATGATCGCCCATAAGCAGATACTTAAAGAATAGTATCAGGAGAAATCTATTAACTTGGAGAGAGATTCTTTTACCTTACCGTCGAATGTATTCATTTGCATAACCTCATATTACCTTGAATAAATGAGGGATAGAAATGCTTCAACATAAGATCAACTTTGATACTATTGAATTGGAATCTCCAATAGAAGGAGTGAAATATAAAAAGTATAGATATAACAACAAACAAATGCGACTTATAGAATATACAAAAGAAATGCCGCCACAGATAAGCCAGTTGTGAATGCATTTATTTTTTAAATTTGGGAGTGTAATCTTTTTTGCTGATGCTTCTATTATGTAATAGAAATATTATAGGAGTTGAGTGACATGGCAGAATTATTTACACAAGAACAAGCAAGGGCATGGCTTAGTACCTATCCGAAAAGTAGAAAAACAATGACATAGAGAAATAATGTAGTAATGACAACACGAAAAATCGGACATGACTACGAGATATATGATGAATTATGGAAGAAGATAGAACCATTAATACCGCCACCAAAGCCAAAAAAGAAGGCTGGAAGACCTAGAAAGGATGATAGGAAAATGATGACTGCCATTTTTTATATCCTTCGCACAGGTTGCCAATGGAAAACGTTGCCGAGATCATTAGGTGCACCAAGCACTGTGCATGATAGATTCCAAGAGTGGAGGGAGGCTGGATTATTTGAGGCAATGTGGAAAGCAGGTCTGATGGAATATGATATGAAGAAAGGAATAGAGTGGGAATGGCAATCCATGGATGGAGCAATGACAAAAGCTCCCTTGGGTGGAGAAGGAACAGGAGCAAATCCAACAGACAGAGGGAAAAAAGGTACAAAAAGAAGCATGCTGACAGAAGGAAGTGGCATACCTCTTTCAGTGGCTGTGGACGGTGCCAACCGCCATGATAAAAAGCTTGTAAAAGGGACTCTTGATGCCATAATTATAGAAAGACCTTCTTCCAATAACGTATATCAGAATATGTGTATGGATAAAGGATATGATTTCCTCGATATCAGAGAATTGGTAGAAGATTACGGCTATACTGCACATATCCGAAGCCGTGGAGAAGAAAACAATGAAAAAAAAGATTCCAGGTTATAGAGCAAGGAGATGGGTAGTGGAAAGGACACACTCATGGCTGAATCGTTTCAGAAGACTGCTTATCAGATGGGATAAAAAGCTTGAAAACTATCTTGCATTATTACACCTCGCATGTGCATGGATAACATTCAGAGCATCCGGACTTTTCGGATAGGCTCT
>NZ_NTMG01000040.1 GCF_002487355.1 Candidatus Methanoperedens sp. BLZ2
TAAAATAATTTCAAGTTATTTGAAGCTATTTTCTTTTAACTATATGTGTTTTAATATTTAAATTTTGTTTTTCAAAAAATTCCTTAATATATTCAAAACTAAAGGTTGACTATTATTTCAAGCATTTTTTCGATGACCTTGGGCTGTTCAGACTCCTAGAAGAGTTCAGGACTGTTTTGTAATAATCGTTGCCAGGGTAAGCGAACTTGAGAGCGACCCTCACAAGTTCATTTCTCCAGGAAAGCCGTGATAAGCTGTTTCTCTTTGTCAGCGAGGTCGAGAACTTCAATTTTGCTAAAACCTGCGTCTTTTAGCCACTTTATGTATTGTTCCTCTGTCCATGTTCCACCACCTTCTGTATTTGCAAGCATGTTCACAGCGAACATCTCTGCATATGGGCTTCTTGCGCGAACGAAATCTTCGATGGCTACCATTCCCCCTTTGTTCAGAAGTCTGCCAACCCGCATCAAGAGACTCCTGTTTACATCCTCAGAATATATATGGGTTATATTTCCCATGAACACGATATCGAACAATTCTTCGAACTCATTCACGAACAAATCTTCCGTGAAATCGCTTTTCTTAAGCGTGAGGTTCCTGATATCAGTGAGCCCGAATTTATCGCTGACATAGTCTATAGTCTCAGGTGTGTCTAAAAGGACTGCTTTTAATCCCCTGTTCACAAAGACCTTTGAGTATTTGCCAGGTCCTCCGCCCAGGTCGAGCACTGTCTTTGCATCCTTCTTTTTATCAAGACATTGATTTACTATCTCCTGTATGTCTTCTTCTGGTGTGGAAGCCATTGCATTAATGAATGTAGATATATTATCTGGCTTCCTTCTTCCGGTTTTTTCTCCTATTATTATTTGAGGAAGCTCAAGCCAGGCATTCAATTTATTCAAGGTATGTGGAAGGTAGCCGCCTACATAATCCTTGCCACCATTTATGAAGAGGGGGTGCGCCCGGTCAGCGATGATATACCCGTCTTTTTTCTTTTCCACGTATCCCATTGCACACAACGCCTCAAGCACGATATACAGGGCGCGCTCATCAGCCCCCAGTTCCCGCGCCAATGAAGGAATATCCTTTTTTTTGGTGAGTGATGAAAATAGTCCGGTTTTCAATGCTGACCCAAGAAGTATTATCTTATTTGCATCTTCGATCGCCCTGTCAAAATCAAGTTCTTCGTAATTCATATTAACCTCTTATGGCGCAAAATTTCAAATGAAATATTCTATTTATGACCTGATAATAGTAAATGTATAAGCAGCACATTGAATCCATCTCCTCAAATATCTTAAAGTCCCCTATTTGTTGGCTAATTTATCATCTTTCTTTCACTTGGCAATTAAACAATAACCATCTTTAATTAAAATAGCTGCTATGACTTTTTTCATGTACCTCATGTGCCTATCGCTTCATCCAGGTTATATAGAAATGCTTCCAGCTCTTTTCCTGGTATACGTGCTCCTGCTGCAAATGGATGACCGCCTCCTGTCCCGCCATGATCTGGCGCCACACGACGCAGTATTGTATTTCCTCATCACCTCAAGTTTATTTCATACGGTAGCGGCCTTTATGAATGTTTCAAAGGTGTTTTTACCTTCTTCCGTGATTTCAATATAAGATGAACGCCCCTTCCCTTTTTTAACAATCCACTCTTTATCTTCGAGTCTTTCGAAATATTGCCTTTTAGCTTTAGCGTATCCTTTTTTGGTAACTTCTTTCTTCCTACTGTGCTTTGCAATTGCATCACTTATAAACCCTTTCTCCTCAAGTTGGAAAATGTAATCTTTCTGGGTTATTCGTCCTCCGTTTTTCGAAAGTATAGCTAGAGCATTGACAAGCTCATCGGCTGGTGGCTCTATTGTATATAGGGGTATCTTTAATATCTTACGAACTCCGCTTGTCATGCCGCGTATTTCCCCACCTTCAGTATCTGGTTCTATATTGTATTTCTCTGCCTGTGCATAATATGGGACTGCTCCATACATGAGCGAAGCCAGTGTGCCTGCGATAGCAGATAATTTGTTTCCAGATGATAGATTTATATAAACAAAGTTACCTGCTAGCTTTTCTTTTCTGACAAGTTCGCAAAGAAGGGACATAGATTGACGAAAATCCCACATCGGGCAGTTCAATACTTTGAGCTCTTTCTCCGGGATCAACTTCCTTATTCTTCTTCTGAGTTCTTTGAGATATAGAAGTCCTTTTTCTTCATTTTCATCTATTACAAGGTATACTCTATCAGCACCGACATTCTTTAGGGGTATTTCGATTCTATCAATTTCAAAACCCATGGGTACGATATGGACTTTCTTTTGGCCTGTTAATTCCATATTTATCAAGTAAGTAACATTGTTAACGTTACCAATATATGTAACGTAGAAAAAATGATATAGTTCAAAAATATACTATGGTGGAGACGAGATATTACGGATAATAAATCTAAAGATGCAAATAACTAACAAAAATCGAACACACTGGTGGCTTAATAAGAGGTAAATGATAAATCAAATATCTAAACAAACATATCAATATCAATTCGGATATTTTCAAGAGACCAGACTTGCAATCCTAAAAAGATTATTTTTTGGATGAGGTAATGATTTATGCAAGAGATTCTTGAGAAGCATTGTCTGAATGAAAATGCCAATGGTCTGCTTCTTCTGAGTATGCCCACAGGATTCGGCAAAACTCATAACGTATTAGATTTCATCTACAAACATTACAAAGACTTCGTTGCTCATAATAGGAAAATATTCTTCATCACCAACCTAAAGAAGAACCTCCCATATCAGAAACTTCAGGATCGGTTCAGAGATGATCACGCAGAAGATGCTTATGACCAGCATGTCCTTTTCATTGATTCAAATGCTGACGCTGTCATTAATCATCTTTTATCCGTCGATGCTCAGATTCCAGATCAGTTTAAAACAAAGGACTACACTCACCTGAAATCTTTTATTGAAACTTTGAAGAATGGTAAAAGGCCCTCGAAAATGGTCAAAGAGGCCCTTGAAAATGAAATATCTGAGAAACTTGAGCCTGCTTTCCGTGAATCCATCCAAGTATATCTTCATCGAGAGTTTAGGACTAAGAAAGAACGGTTGAATGCCATTAAAAAAGACTCCAATTACCAATGGATTGGAAATCTTTATCCAGCCGTCTTTACTGACGAGAAAACAATTCTTTTTCTCAGTATGGATAAGTTTATTCGCAAAAACACTACTCTTGTGGAAAGGTCATATTATTTCCATGAACGTCTGCTTGAAAAAGCAGTGGTATTCATTGATGAATTTGATGCTACTAAGGAAAATGTGCTCAGAAGCATTATAGAATCCGGTGCTCGGCATCGAATCAACCTTCTCGATCTATTCCTTAATATTCACAATCACCTTATGGAGAGCGAGTATCCTGAAAGTTTATTGCGGGAATCTGAACAACGCAGAAAAATAAGCGATGGAAAAAATTGGCGGTCACCTAATGAAATGATCGAAATTTTCCGACAAAAATCTGACGATATTTTCAAGAAATACAACCTTCAACATACTTGTAAATCCCATGAAGATTTTTCTTATAACAAGCGGAATTTTCTTTTTTATGATTTTCAGTTTCACCATATACTCAATGCTCGAAATAAACGGATCGAGGTTGTTCAGGATGTTAAAAACCGAACTAACTGGATAAAAACCTTGGAAGCAGGAAAAGAAGGTTCTGGTATAAACATTCGTTCTCTCTTGAGTGAGATTGCTGGATTTCTGACATATTTTCAAAGACGTGTCAGTTATTTGGCTGATAACTACTGTCACCTCAAAATAGAGGACGATACAAGTCAAGAAGTTTTCCCTTACGAGTATGCTGTTAGAACAGTCCTGTATAATTTCGGCCTTGATGCGGATATTGTGGATTTCTTGACAAACAATATAATAGAAGGGAGTATGCTCTCTGATCCACGTTCTAAAAATAACGCAATCCAACAGAAGGGATTCTATGACGCTGGTTTTCGTTATTATGATATTGTAGACAGTGATGAGCATGATACTTTATCAAAGATTTACATGTATAACTTTTACAGAACACCGGAATCATTTTTGGTTGGAATCTGCTCAAAAGCAATGGTAGTAGGAACTTCCGCTACGGCTGGATTATATACAAATATCGGGAATTACGATTTGGAATACCTGCATTCTCGTCTTGGACAAGCATTTTTCAGAATTTCAGGCGGGCCACTTGACCGAATTAAAAACCAGTTTTTGGAGACAACTCGTGGGTACGACCAGATATCCATTAAAACGGAGTTTATTGGGTCGGACAATCCCGAAGAAACTTTAACGAAGCTCCAATCGTTGCTTGAAGACGAAGAAGCTGCTATCGCCCTTAGGAACAAAGTTATATATAGTAATCCTGATGCTGATAAACAGAAAATTGAGTTTATTTTTTCTCGCTATGTACGTAGTCTGATTGTATGGAAATACTTCCTAGATAACCCTGGAATCCATGCATTCTTCTGTTTTTTTAATAAGTTCCCTAAACCTGATGATCCAGAGTTCGATTTGGATGTTATTCGGAAATATGCAGAATTGATTCAAGATGGACTCACATCTGTGGGGAATGAACCAGTTCATGAGACCGTCATTGTTTTAACAGGCGATGACTTTAATGATAATAAGATAGGCTTATTATCTGAATTGGGTGGTGGCAAACGACGGTTCATTTTCTCCACTTATCCGACTATTGGTGCCGGGCAGAATCTACAATATCCAATCCCTAAATCCGTACATCCTATACATATCAATGCATTCCCCGCCCGAAGCGAAATGGACGTTGAAGCTATTTATTTAGATCGTCCAACCAATCTTCTTGTGAATATTTTCAAGGATAATATCGACAATGAGCAATTCATAAAATATCTTTTCCAGCTTGAATTTCTTCTCGAAAATGGTGCGATATCTCCAAAAGAATTCAATAGTAAACTTGATGAAGCTTTTCATCTATTCGTTGGCAAGCGCAGGCAAAAGAAGAGGGCGGAAGATTTTACAAACCTCTATCAGACCGAGGCATATACGCGCTTTCTTAACAAGATAGTCATCCAGGCCATTGGGCGAATCTGTCGAACGAACATGAAAGCACCAACAATTCATATTCTTGCTGATTCTTCAATTCGCAGGCATTTGGCGCGATTCTCTTTGGGAGATGAGATAATCCCTGTTAGAGAATACACAGCATTACTTGAATCAGCCGGAGAAACAACAGTTATTCCTGCAAATATTGTACAACATCAAAATCGGGCATCAAATAGAAGCAATACAACAGCCGCATTTATTCATCGCCAACTGAAAATCCAATGGACAGAGGATAGTATAAAACAATGGCAGGAGCTAAGAAAATACGTGCTTAAGCACCCGACAATTTCCGAAAAAGAGAAATGTAATTCCAACTGGAGTCTAATTTACGTTGAGCTTCCATCACCGAGATGCTCTTATCGATTTACCCAAGAAAAAGATTATAGAGATACTGAGGTCTTCTTTTCAAATGATAAGGGAAAGCAGGAGGTAAGTGAGCAAACCGCGCGGTTGCCAGAATTGATGTTAATAGAACCACTGCGCAAGCTTTTTCAAGAAAATAATTGGGCAACCAGTTTCCCTGAAAGTAAGCTCATACTGACACCGCCGATGTTTAACAACATCTACAAAGGAGCTTTGGGTGAGGTATGTGGTCGCCATATTATACAAGATATTTTAAAAATTAACCTTAATGAATTGGAAGTTTCAGAGTTTGAGAAATTTGATTTCAAGACTGAAAACAACATTTATTTTGACTTTAAACTTTGGAATGACCAGACTGCTGTTTCTGCGGATGAACATATCCCTAAGATTAGACGAAAAATGGAAGATTGTCATGCAAACCGTGTATTTATAATAAATATACTGGGAAAATCCGGGGACGAGTTTCACCCGATAATATCCACTGATGGTCGAATTATTGAGGTTCCTTTTATTTGCCAGGGCAATTCTTTCAACGAAGAAGCGTTAAAATTTATTATGGAGGAATACCACAAATGAGCATTCAAACAAATAAACTAAAAATCAACTTTAATATTGATGCCATCGAACGTGATTTTGCATTTATCCGACTTAAAAGGGAACAGAAAAATTACTTTGGAGCTCACCAGCTGGATCGGCTTTTGGGTGAGGAGTATCAAGCAACATCTGTCATGTGGCAATACAGCAGTTTCGCTTATGCTATGTTCAAACGACCTGTGAATACTTACGAATTGATTTCCAAAATTCGAGCTGATGATGATTTTTCTGATGATGCAGTCGTCGAAGCCGTGCCTAGAACCTATTGGACAGAAGCAGATGTTTGTATATCTGAAGCATGGCTGGCACAAATTTTGCTAAATTCCCTCGCTTCATCGAGATCGCGTTATAGACAGTTTCACTACTGTAACTTGACAGGTGCGCTACTCATTGTGCCTGACCTCAATAGCAAGGATGGGGATATTATTGATGCGGCTAAAGTTGTGATTAATAGAGATTATTTGCTGAATGTGCAAATTATACGCCATCGTAAATTGATATCTGTACAAAATGAGATAAAAACAGGTAAAATAGCATCTGAAAGTATAAACAAGACCCCTCGTTATATTTTGAATGATGGTACAGGCACATTACGTAGGTTGTTGCCACGCGACGGTGAACCTGATGCGAAAAAAATCTATGTTCAACGCGGCATTCAAGGGAAAAAAGCAAACCGTAACTTTCTCGATTTCAGTTCTCTAGAACGTTATGAAGAAAGCCGAGCAGGCATTATGCATTATGTTTTGGATAGCTTCCGAGAACATCTCTCTGACTATATGTCTGTCGCATTATCTCCAATAGAGACGTTGCGCGCTGTAGAAAAATTGACAGAGACTATTTTGAAGATCCCTAATGTTCAGTCGAAACTTGATGGTCAAATGATTCATATAGTGGACAGAGTAAATTCAGAAGACTCAAATAATTTGGTTCAAAATTTGAAAGAAGCAATTTCACCATACCTATCGAATAACAAATTTTTGACCAATGGGAATCAAGACAAACACAATTCTCTGAACCTTAGAATTATACATGAGGCCGACTACTATCAAGAAAAAGGTGAAACGGATGAACACCTTGCTTCCAGTCCTGACTTTCGCAGGCAGCATGTTACTATCGAAAGCACAGAGGCCTTTCCAAATAATGCCGTAGTTAAAACAATTGTCAAAGAACTATTGATAAAACGTGACATAGGAGAAAGTAACCTTAGGCTATTTGATTGGAGCAAATTGAATGCAAACCGAAAATGGACATTTGCCATAAATGATGACAAGTCAAAGCGCATTGTGTTCATGGATATTTCACCTGATGGCCATTTTGAGTTCCGAAAACTGGATGGAAACGATCTTTTTGGGCATGGTGAATACCAAGACTATGTCGAAATAATTAACGAAGCAAAAAATAAAGAATTTAAAACACACCTCTTTCTAGAAGGTCTTATCATTTCCGAGGATGGGGATAAAAATTTAATATTCCGTACTGAAGAAATCACTATTCCTGACCTTACCAATATAAAGAAACTAATTGCTGAAAAGGACGCTAAACTACCAGAAGGAAAGCAAATTGGAAGTGAACTGGCTCTAATTGTTGAACAATGCTTCGCTAAAGCATTTGAGACGGAAAATTACAAAGTTAATTTACTAATAGAAGAGCTACGCAAGATTGGCGCTCAGGAGTTATTAAAAGAGGATTTCAGGAAGATGTTAAATACAAATCTTGGGAGTACCTCGAAGGCAGCCGCCAAATTGAGGAATTACTTGCTTGAAAATCATAGTGTAAGGTTGATTTTTCCAAAAGACAATCAAAGTAAGGATGCACTATTCGATTCATCTATAAATATCAACTATTTTGGAGAAACAGATTCTGAAGCTTACTACTTCGTTGGAGATCGCCGGGAGAATGTTCAATTCTCATTTAAAGATGCCTGTCATCTCCGCAAGGTTGTTGCTGTGGATGGAACGAAGCTGATATTTAAGGAACTTCTCCGTACCATGAATGTTGATTTTGTTCGAACCGGACAAAGTACCGTTGTGCCTTTTCCGTTCAAATATCTGCGTGAATATATGAAATTTGAAGAAAATAAAGAGAATAGAGAGAATAGAGGGATTTAGTTGAAGTGGTTAGATATACCAGATTCTTTAATTATCGATATGCAGCTCAATGTATGTATCAAGAGTCAAGGATTATCTCCAGACATTTCAGCTAGAATATGTTACTGAGAAATCCTGGTGAATCATCGAATATGAGCTTGATAAACTCTTTCCATTTTATTAAGCCATAGCTACTCTAACAATATAATCTATATCCACACTCCCCGCAAGCCTTCTCATCCTTCGTCATCTCAAACCCATGTTCGTAATCATGCGCAATCGACTTTGCGATCTTGATCATACCATCAACAGCATTCTCATCAAGCCCTTCCATCCGCGAGCCACCCGCGCTCTCAAACTTCCCATCGATCAGCTCAAATGTCCTGGGATTGGGAAGACCAAGCTGCTCAAGAGTGAGTCTTTTCACTTTATATTGAGGATAAACATGCTCAATACCCCTGGCATAAAGCAAAAGTTGTTTTGAGCGCTCATCAGGTCCGGGTTCAGATTTTCCGGTCTTGTAATCAATTATCTCGATTTCATTCTTATTGCCAGACATCAAATCCACCCTGTCAATGAATCCCTTGAAGGTAAATCCTCCAAGCGGTACAGCGAATCTTTGCTCAACCATCAGGTTATTCGCAATTCTATTTTTGTTCCGCTCCCAGAATACATCGAGCGCTCCAGTTGCAGCTTCAACATCAACACCCCTGAAATCAGGTTCTTTTGCGACCGTGTCCCTGATCTCATACAGCTTTTCCTTCGTGGTTATTTTCTCACTCACCGCTATCTCAAGCACCCTATGAACAAAAGTTCCCCTGTTCATGGCTCCCGTAGAATCTTCAGAATCGCGTGTTGGCATCCTGAGAAGTTCCATGAGTTCATACTGCCGGGGACAGTTCTCATAAGTACTTATTGAAGAATAGCTGAAAGTCATGCTTGCAGGATTGAATTTCAAACCGTTTTTATTATCTTTTATTGTGCCGAGAATCTTTTCAGCGTCCTCTGCAGGATTTATTTTTGACCAGTTGGATTCAATAAGCTCCTTGAAGTCCGGCGCCTCCCCCACCTTCAACGCCTGATACAACAATGTATTTTTCATGATTTCGGCAAAATTCCCTGAATCAAGCGACTCGATGAGTAGTCTTTTACGCATTGCTTTTTCCCGCTCAAGAGCACTGTCCTTTACCATCTCCCTGACTTTCGTATCAGTATCCCTGAAATAACTGAGATCCCCAACTATGATATTCCCGCCAGCCCTCCAGTTGTCATATCCGATATCTATAAGGAACTCGGACGGCTCTCTTTCATCGTCAGCGTATTTTATTGCCAGTGTCATGAAAAGATGTTCTTTTGCCCTTGTAAGTGCCACATACGCAAGCCGTTTCTCTTCTTCCTTTTTGATCTCTTTCTTGCGTTCCCTGACTGCTTTTTCAGTGTCTTTGATGGATTTATCCTCAAAAATGTCTCTGTACTGTTCCATCAATTCAGGCGGAATAAGTGGTTCTGCGCCTCCCCGATACAATGGGAACTTATCTTTTGCAAGGTTCGTGACAAATACAACCTTGAACTCCAGCCCTTTTGCCGAATGTATCGTCATGAGGTTTATTGCATCCTCATCCGCTATTCTTGCAGGCGACGGATTTCCGTCCATCTCGTCAAGGATCTCAAGATAATCTATAAACAAACTCAGGTCTTTTCCATGGAACTCCTCAAAATTACTGGCTAATTCATGAAGCTGCCTGAGATTCAAAAGCGCTTCTCTGCTTCGCTTTGTGTCAGTATGGGCGAATTGCCTTGACAGTCCCGATTGATCATACACCTCAAAGATGAGGTCTGATACATCCAGATTCTTCTTCGAGCACAGTAAATCGACTCTCTTTTTTACATTGTTTATGGTCTCAAGACCGCTCTTAGAAAGTCCAAGTTCTCCAATGTGATGATATATAGCTTCCTGGAACGAGACCCATTTTTTCTTCAGATATTCTCCTATCCTGATGGAATCTTCCTGGTTCAGAGCATTATTGTAATGGAATATCCTCCACCACGCCTCTGTTCCGCGGGCTGTGGGATGAGAGATATTATTGATAATATACAGGTAAGCAAGAGCTGTCTTTATTTCAGGCTGTTTCAGGAAATCGGTATCATCTTTGACCCGGAAGGGCAGACCTCTGTTCTCAAGAGCTTGTCTAACCTTGCGTCCCTGGGCATGTGTCCTGTATAATACAGCGATATCTTTTGGAGGGATACCCTGTGCCAGATAGTATTCGATCTTCTCGACTATGGCTCTTGCTTCTTCATTATCATCCTCTGTTTCAATGATACTGACGTTATCTCCTTCAGTATCTATGTGGTTTTTCAGGAGCAGACATTCCTGCTTTTTGTCCTCGCCATAGTTCTTTTCGATCAGGGTATGAGCAACTCTGAGGATCTTATTGGTTGATCTGAAACTCACATCCAGTGATACGATGTCTTTTTCTGAGAGAGAGAATTGCTTTTTGAACTCCTCTATATTATTGGTGTACGCTCCCCGGAATGCGTAAATGGTCTGGTTAGGATCTGCCACCACTGTTATGTTTTTATTCGATGCTGTTAGCTTCTTAATCAGCTCGAACTGGACATAATTGGTATCCTGGAATTCATCAATTATGATGTAGCGGAATGTGTTGTTCAATTCCTCAGTGCCGTACACGTCGAGATACCAGAGGGCGATCTTATTCAGGTCGCCGTAATCCAGTGCACCTATAGCTGATTTCTTCTCTTCGTATTTCTCCCAGGCTGATATGAAGTTTGAATATTTCAGGTATTCTTCATAAAGGTCTATGAATTCAGAGTATCTTTTTTTATCTGCCTGTTTTGCCTTCTTATCTTCTTTGTCTTTGAATTCCTGAAGATGGAAAGTATTGAGTTTGAATTTAGATTCTCGATAAAGTTCCTTCCATGTGCTCTCATCTTTTTCAATATCCTGAACTTGTTTTTTAAGCGTTTCAAGAAATTCTTTGAATTTATCTATCGAGATATTCAGGTCTTTGGCTTTTCCGATCGTATTTGCATACAGGCTGGCGGTCCTTGCATCTGTTTCAAGTTCCCTGAATATGAAAATGGCTGAATCCACCTCCTCAAATATCTTGAAGTCGCCGGGAACTTTGCATCTTTCTGCATGATCCTTGATAAGCTCGGCGCAGAATGAGTGAAAAGTCTTAACGATCACTTCCTTTCCGTGAAGGAGTTTCTCGACCTTTTCGCGCATGTTCCTTGCTGCTTCTTTGGAGAAGGTGAGGGCGAGGATATGGGAAGGGTCGATGCCTTCTTTTTCGACCATGTATGCTATTTTTGCTGTGATGGTCGTGGTCTTGCCTGTTCCTGCACCTGCGAGGATCAGCTGGGGGGCTTGGGTGTGCTTGATGGCTTCAAGCTGGCGGGGTTTTAGGGATGAGAGGAGGGAGTTTAATGTGATGGATACCACCTTTTTAAATATTCATTTGTATTTCATAATTGATAATTGTGAATTGCCTCAATAAAACGTGCGCGCTCGTTTCCATAATTGTGCGCGCACATTTAAATGAGCGATTAATATCCCATGTGCGCTGCATCCTGTTCATTATTCGGTATATACAATAATCAAGGTCTTCCGAATCGAACTGGAATAATTTTCTAAGTAAATTCTTAAGACTTTTTCTATAATCTTCTACCATTTTCCCTCATTTACTGTAATTTTATTATATTAATACTGGCTTATGAATTATATTACTGGCTCATACTGGCTCATTACTAGCTCACAAGGGGACTTTCTTTGAGCCAGTAAGTTCATAATATCCAGACGGATCTTTTTGACTTCTTCCAACCCATATGAGATATCCATTATCGATAAGGTTTCTGATCTTTCTTTTTATTGTAGCCTTACTTTTTCCCAATTTCTTTTCCAATTCCTTTGTGCTGGCTTTCCCTTGTTTTTGGATATATGCCATGATCTCCTTTTCATCAGGATCAAATTTTAACCTCTCTTGCAAAGGTTCATTATAAATTATCGTTTTAAAGAAACTGTTAATGTCCCTAAATTCAGGCGGCATTAACCCCATTTCCTCAATTTCATTTCTTATCCGCCTTATCCCTGTTCCCCAGCCTTCGATCAAACCTGCTTCATTAAAGATCCTCCCGATAATCTTATTCCTGAGCTCTGATACTCCTGTGCCTAAATCAGAAAGTGATATCTGTGGAAGAAGCCCTCCCGGACTTGTAATTTCAATTCTTTCATCGAAAATTGCAAATTTTATATCCGCACCCTTGCGGCTGTAATCCCTGTGGCACACAGCATTTACCACTGCCTCCCGTATGGCTTTCTCAGGATACTCATATTCTTCTTTTCTATAAAGACCCTCGATCTTCGCGCTTCTCTTTACGTTCTTTTTAAAGAACCCTATTGTTTCCTCTATCTGTGAAAAAAGCGAACCTGTGATTATTCTCTGGTCAATGAATTCATCCATTTCAGTGCCTTTGAATCTGGCACATTTTATGACCGCACCTTGAATGTATTTTTCAGGTTCACTTGAAAATAACAGTATTCCAGCAACAGTTGGATGAATACTGCCGTTTTGCTGTCTTAAGGCTTTGATTTTTTTAAGGAATTCCGCATCAGGTTCAACCTTTGGTATGTCCCTGACCTCTTTCCTTTTCTTGAGGTAAATCTCTATATTTTTCAGATCGATATCTTCTATCGTAGCATCAATGATAGAAGTTTCATCAAAGCTGATGTTCATCCTCTGACGTCCCAGTTCTTCGATGGTTTCCAGGTCTGCCTTCCTGTTTGTTGAACCCACTCTGATGTACGTGCCTTCGATCTCTCCTTTGTTCTTAAGGTGATATGGTTTGAGACTTCCTGGAAACACATCGATCTTTAAAATCAGTTTTCCTTCAAGATTGTGGATCGATATGTGAAATGCTGCTGTCGGTTCAACCATCGTATACACTATATTTGCTATTTTTTCTTCCAGAGCGTGTATTTCCTGCTCATTTATTCCTGTAATGGTTTTTTCCTTATCAACCACTCCGATAAGGATCGTGCCCCCGCCGCTGTTTGCGAACGCACAGGCTGTTTTTGCTATTGCATGAGGTTCTGGCATTTTTTCTTTGAATTCCAGAGTTTTGCTTTCTGGCAGGGATATGAGGTCAAGGATCGACATGATCAGATAAACTCCTTACGTATTATACCTGCAAATAAGTTTGTAATGGCATTGTCCACAGAAATATATACTATAGTTTATATTATTGTGTGACATGCAATATGACTACGGGAACCTTTATTGCAGCGTAAATTGCAAGGATGATAACTATTATGTAGGCCAAAAGTGTAGCTATAAACCAACTCTTGAAACTATGCTCGCTTTCAGTTATATTTGTACCCATGATTTCCTTCACTTTATCGGGATGTAGCCGCTCTTCAAACCGATGGTGCCGAGCTTTGAACTCTTTATCGATTGTCTTGTAACGATGCCACTGATAGCTCATATTGTAGACTAGAGGGAATATAAAAACATAAGCTGCGTAGACCGCCATCCCGATTATGAAAATAGTTTGGTTGAAACTATTTTGAAACAGGGCAGCTATAAATGAACCTAGCAGCACACCTACTGCAGCCAACATAGTATCAGACAGGCTCTTGATCATGGCTTCGGTCTGATCAGCAAATGCCTGGCTGGTGTCACCAATGTAATCCTCCAGTGCTCGTACTTCTGACATATAGGCATCCACCCTACCTTCTATGAAGGCTTTCCAGTGCCATATTAGTCCATCGAATATATTAACAGCATTATGCATGAGCAACCGATAACGAACGTGCGGATCGGCTACGTAAAGAGCCTGTACTACGCTAATCTGCACGAGAGGTAGACGATCGACTGACCATTGAGGTTCATAAGTCCACTCCAGCATTTTCAACAGGGACCGAATACCATCTCTTTCCTCTTCTTTCAACTGGTCTTTAGGATTTGTCAGAGTCAGGTTCACACTCTGAGTTGCTTTAGCATAAGTAGAGAACTCGGGTTTATCTGTATTTCCTACTGTCCTATCAGCCGTATATAAGATGATAGAATTAACTAAATGAACGTGCAGAGCATTAGCGATGAGGTCTTTAGGCAGAGCTTTTCCTTCTACCTTGATATGTAAAGGCGTAAGAAGCTGGAGCCATGACTCTTGCCATTTCAGGTTCTCTCGGCATGTCAGATACATTTTCTCCACTTTTTCGATGTCTAATGGATCTCGTGGGACTTCATTACGCCAGTTCTCTATTTGCTCACCGCCAAGCACAGCTAGATAGGGGCCAGTCAGCCAAATCTCATGTTTTGGTATAAGTATGATTACCTTGTGCTTGGTTTCTGTCCCCCAAAGCGATTGCTCTAAACCTTTCAATTCACTATATAGGAAACGTTCCAGTGCGTTTGGAAATAAGTATAGAAACAAACGGCAGTGGGGAGGTAACTCACCCTGTAGTTTCTCGATGAGTTTTGACTTGTCTAGCCTTAACTCAAACTTCAATGTAGGACTATGGTGGGCTTGATCTCGGAATTGTATTAGTTTTTCATCATTTATATCGGGTGTTATTTCCAGAACGACAAGTTCACCCAATATGAAATGACACATAAGCGCATTACCATAAGTGTTTATCAGGGGGACTATCTGGTCTAAGGTTAGGTTAATTGCCTTTGTGCAGTCGAAGTCTGGGTCGTCGTATGTGAGCTTTTCTAATTCTTCTTGTTCTTCCCATGTTTCTGCTCCAATCCCCAGTAGTTTGCCAAAGGTTACCAAAGCCTCGGATGGGTTTCTTAACGTATGTACATTCACCGTGTCACTTCGTTCCATTTCTTTGTATGGATCTCAATGCTGTAATACATTATTCCTTTTTCTGGATCGGGTGGTTTTACTGAAGAGATGACATCCTTAAAGTTCTTCGTGGATATAGTAACTTTAAGGTCATTGTCTCCTTGAAAGATCCGTTTACGAGTGAGTTTCTCCGCAAATGTTGTATCTATATTGAATTCACGATCAGGCAATGCCGTTGAAATCTTCTGGTCAATTTGTGTTTTTACTTCTTCTGATACAGGTAGTTCACTAATCCATGAATCTACATTTATATGAGCCAATTTGACGGCATGTGTAACCGAATCCCTTAGTAATTCATTTTCATGTGGCTGCAATTTGGATTGGACATCATGGCATGCGCCAATCGCGCTTATGTAGAAGAGCTGTGTTCGTTTTTGGTCATCGAATGCCATATTGGCATCTAAGAAGCGTTCGACGAAAAACCGTGCCATCTGAAGGTTTTCAGTTCCTGTCTGTTGGTCAAGAACGATCATGTCATATTCAAGAGGTCGTGGATCCAATGGCTGAATGAAGGCACATTTCTGAAGTCTCTCCCTCGTAGTAGGCATTGCCGTTCCATCAATTTCAAGACTTATATACCGTTTACCTTCAGAGTCATGTTTGATTTTGTTGCGGTAGACTTTTGATGGGTCGATCTTTAATATGGCCAAGTAATGGGGTACTTTAGGTTTGTTTCCAGCTTTAAAGAAAGCTATCGCTAAATCGCCTGGTGCAATACGCTTGTCATCCTTTTTGATGTCATACAGTATCTTTGCTAGCAGTTGAGAACCGTGAACGAAGTTCATGCTTCCGTTTATGATGGCTTTGCATATTCCAGATGCTATGTTTTCATCAATTGCTTTGAAACGGGCTGCGGTGGCTTTTGAATAGTGTAATGAGTGCTCGATGTGACTATTGATGTATTCGACCAGCTGCTGTTTATCGTCCAGCGGTATAGATCGTTCTGATAGTTCCAGATCGTTAGATTCTCCATCGCCAAGCGAGTGAATAATTATTTGTTCAAGCTGAATGTTAGTTGCGTAACGCATGTGACTCGCCTCCACTTATTATATTGGCATTTGTTGCCATGTTGTTATTGCCTCGGATTACAGGATACACATTTGTTCTGAAAGTTATGGGTACAACACCTTCTTTGGTTTCCGTTTTCAAATCGTACGGATAACCTTTCTGATAACTTATTTGCTTCGTTATATATTTGTCTTTGAACACTTTTACCACCGTTCTATATAATGATTAACAAAGATTTCCGTTTTTTTATGAGGTCTTGATTACTTGTATCTACTTTAATTAACAGTTGTAATATATAATATCTCCTTCAACAAGTTTTATTTCTTCTTCGTCAACCCAAACAGCTTGTAAACTACCTGGTCAATGAGCCTGTCGGTGGCTTCAATCCTGGCCAAGAGCGAATCCAGTTCGTTGACTGATTGTGTGTACCATTCCTGCTGGAGAGGATATCAATATTGGCATTATTTTCAACTAAGCCGATAATGCGAGTATAACCTGGATTGGAAAACGTATGAGAGGAACGCCATAGGAAAGCTCATATCGTAATGTATCACAACATGTTGATGAACTGGCCTGCTCATTACATCTGGTATCTTTATGAATCCGAAATGGTAGACTGTAACAAAAGACTTGGTCTACTTACTGGTAATTGAGGAATCGGGCGTAAAGTATGAAGATTGTAAAGGTAAATCGATCAATTATTCTTCGTTTTCGTTATCCTGTCCCATACGATACTTGATGTCGTAGTTTATTATATAATCTAGTTCTTCTTCCGTGAATCCATAATGCTGCGCCAGCACGCGGTCAATCTCGTCTATGATGGGCTTAGATAAAGAAGGAGTAAAGGATTGGATTCTCACTTCACCTGTCTGTTGTTGATGCCTAACCTGAAACCAAGAATTTGCCTCCATACCTGTCTGCAAGTCCTGGGATAGTCTTTCCAGCGTTGGTTCATCTAACAAAGACGCAGGTATACGGAATGTCTGGATGTCTGAAGGATTAAGATCGCGGCAGTTACTCAATTGTTGATAGACAACGAAATAGAGGGAGCTGCTCAAAACACAATGAACGACTGCGATTAATTTGGGATTTTTTAGTCTCAATGCCGTCTCACGCGAGCTTGGTTCTTTTTTGCCGTTGATAAAGCACTCGGGTGGCTTCTTTGTTACTACCACAAAATAGCCGATTCCAGTGTTCTTATGGTACAAAACGCTGGAAGTATCATTGCCCAAGCAATCAGCTATCGAAACATCTTGTTTTTCTACTTTGCGAAGAATATCTTCTGCCACAGGGCTGCCAAGTTTCGGCCACACATCTCGTAATGTCTTGTCTTTTGACCACTTTGAGTATTCAAGGCCACTGAACACATAATCTCGTTCGTCCGAATTCCATTTGATGTACTGGGTCGTCCAGATGTCTTCGTTGCCTCCTCGATAAGCAATGAAAATAGTAAGTCTTTGCTCCGCCCCTGTGAAAAGTTTGCTTGGTCGAATAGCATAATTACTCAGCCATACATTTGAATTGTCATTTAACGCTTTGCGAATACTTGCCATTCTATCTGTGCTCATAAGTGCCACAGGTACAATCATCGACAAGTAAGATTTATCGTGACAAAGAGTTAAACTTCTGTAAGTTACCATTGAGTGGAGGTTTCCTCCAAGCATTAGTTGCGGATCTCGGACTGTGTACTTTGTTTTGACCAAATTATACTCGACATACGGGGGATTTCCAATAATGACATCAAACCCGCCGCTCTGGATAATTTCATGAAACTCCGTATACCAATGGAAGGGAAGGTGTGTCTTACGCCACTCTTCATACTGTAGATCTTTATCTTTTTTCAACTCATCTAACCCATATTCAGCGAAAAGATACCTATTTAATTTATTCCTCAAATCTGCCAACTTGAACTCAAGTTTCTTCTTGGCGACAGCCTGCATATTCGGGTTTATATCGGGTTTTGTCTGAAGCCTTTTGAATTCTTTGAACGCTTTATCAACTGCACTACATTCTTTTTCAATATCACCCATTCTATCAATTATATCTTCTGTTATGAAGACGGTTTGGTATTGAGTTAAACGAGTCATCACTTTTCTTAACTTCAGTTGGTCAGTTTTTCCCTCACCAATCTTATTTGTGCGAACGGCACTATCTACCTCACTTTTATTGGTATAGCCCACCAGAGTATTACCACATCGTATATTATAATCAATATCAGGCAAAGGTCTGATCTCGTTGGTGTTCTCCATGTTAGCCACAAGTTTAAGGAACAGTCGCAGTTTGCATATCTCCACCGCTTCTTCCATAATGTCTACACCATATAGGTTGTTGAGGATTATGGTTTTTAGAATGAAGTACCGTCGGTTGGGATGTTCGAGGATGTTATTCTGTATCTTGACGAAGTCTTTGCACAGGTCGGGAGAAGACTCCGAGAGAGACTGCATTTTATCAAGGCATGCTTCATAAAGTGGCTCGAGTACATTAAGTCCAGCGAACAGGAACGCGCCGGAACCGCAGGTCAAGTCCAATACAGTTATTTTCGTTATAACGGTATAGAACGACAGTAGAATTACAGGATCATTTATAGTTCTGATATAATCCCTTGCAAACTTGTTGATGTTGAGGTTGTAGGTAATCAAATCGTCAATTGATTTGATATCTCCTTTCTTCATCATATCCAGGATATCTTCATATCTGGTTCGCCTGGCAACTACCTCACGCCAGGTCTCGGTTTCTAAAGCATACTTTTCATCAGCAGGTTTGTTCCAGTCAGTCCGTTTCGATACATCTCGTATCCCTGCGGTTATGTTATCAGGAAGAACTATAGGGTTGCCATTAGCATCTTTGATGCCTTTCTTCATTGCAGGATAGAAGTATTCATCGGGATTATCTTTTAAGAGGTGCCATCTTGACTCTTTACTTGTGAATGCTTCTGGGTGTTCTGTCTGGACTTTATTAAATATGAATGGGATTATCGTGTTCTTGCTGATGTTTCCTGTAATATCTTCTTTTGTATAATATGCACCCATTTGTCTCTGGTTGACGTATTTTTCAAAAATATAACCAAGTACATCAGGATTAATCTCCTCATCTGCGGAGACTTGCTGTTCATCATCAAAATGTCTATCATCCAGATACCATGACCATTCATCAAAGAATGTGAATAAGTCTTCAAAAGCTTGATCTTTGATATTTATATCTGGGTTGTCGATTTCGATCTTATGTTTTAGAAATAAGCCACCGTTCAAGTACTGTATTTTATCTCCAAGTAGATCTTTTGCTTCATGTGATCTTTCCTCGTAGCGTTTGGCAAATCCTTCGAAGAATAGAGTCCTCAGAAACTTTGTGTAAAACTTATCAATGCTTTCCGGTGGTGCAGATTCTAGTATTGACCTCAGATAATATTCATCATAACATTTCTTTATGTTATTGAATAGTAGTTTCTTCTTCTGAAGGAAATAGATGAACATCAAACGATTAATGATTATGGAAGCATACCAGTCTCTTGTTTCTGTAACTGAAATCCCAGTTATTTCTTTTGAGAACTTTTCGTGTTCTTTTTCGAATTGATCAAAGAATCTTTTTACAACTTCTTTAACAACGAACATGCTTTCGAATGTATCTGTTTTGTCAAAACTCAGACCGTTCAGCTTCTTAATTGTGGTCCTGGAAATGTTTGATTTATTGAACTTGAACGTGGAGAACTTCTCAGTATCGAGTTTGGTAAACCCTTTCTTCAAGAATGCGAAGTTCTCGAAATTTGTTGTGATCAACAGTAGATATTCCACTGGATATTTTAGGTATGAATGATATTTCTGGAGATCTGATAACGAATCTATCAACACTATCTTGAGGAGGTCTTTTTCTTCAGAAATCTTCATGACCGCATTATTATCTACAATTTTATGTTCTGAGAATCCTTTTCCTTTGAACATATTTACAACGTCGTTCATGTTGTTTATCTTAAGGATATCTTCTCTGGTTATTTCGGTCATATAAACGCGCCCCAGCATATCTGTTTATATTCGATATTCTTTTCACTTCTCAGGGATTTCTGATAGTCTGGGTTTTTGTTTATAATTTCTTTCCTGAACTCTTTCAGTATCTTTATGAATCTCTCTACATCTGTAATAAACACACCTTTTTCGAACATCTTATTCAACTTCGCAGCATCTCCCTGGCTGAGGAATACGTTTGTATAGATGCTCTTGAGATCGTAGAGTGTGCTTTTCTGTCGTTGGATATCCTCATTCAGAGACCTTGTTTTCAGAACATCCTTCAGGTATTTGATAACCATCTCTTGAACCTTAGATATCTTGAATCCCGTAATCATTTCAACATCACTGTACCCGCTTTTTAATGTGAAGAACATTTCTTCAAACTGTTCAGTTATTTGTTTCATACCAGGTTCGATATCTATCGTTTCATTACCTGCGAGTCTTGTGTGTCCGAGTGTGCCCGGCATAATCTGTATATCTAGTGGTGTTATTTCAGAGACTTTCTTAGAATCAGTATCATAAAATAGAAGGACATCTTTGAACTTATGCCCATCCTTTGTATCGTATATCCTGTACATTGAGAATAGTCCTTTCTTTCCGGTTCCTGATATGCTGTAAGGCACATTCCCATATTCTTTAAAATCGCTTCGGGATAAACCCAACTCTTTGATGTTAGACCTTAATCTGAACCTTATCTGTGCTTCTCTCTCATCTCCGATATTGCCGAATATAGGGTTCTTTGTTTTATCTTCGAACTCTATTATATCCGTGAAGCTTCTCATTTCAGTTATCTTCTCTCCTATGGTCTTGATATTGATGTTCTCTTCTCCATGGAGTATACCATTTTCTTTTCCTATGATTGTTGCTATGTTTTTTATCTTGTTCTGCAGTTTTTCAAGAAGTTTTAACAAACTTTCAATACCCTTGTCAGGGAAGAAGTTGTATACTGTGACTTGATTTTTGTTACCTATTCTATCAACCCTGCCTACTCTCTGCATTATCTTTGTTGGGTTCCAAGGTAGGTCATAGTTAATAATAAGACTGCAATCTTGCAAGTTCACTCCTTCACTCAGGGTATCGGTCGAGATCAGAATATCAATTTCACGTTCATTTGACTCTAATTTAAAGTTATATGATTTCGGGCTGAACAACCTGACCTTAAGATCCCTATGGGAAAGAGAACGTTCTTTGATCTTTCCATTTTCTTTATACTGTACTTTTCGACCGGATGGAGATGTCTCTCCGCCAAGTACCATTTTAACATTTCTGTTAATATCAATCTCCTTTAGATGATAATATAGGTACTCTGCAGTTGTGCGGAACTGAGTGAAGATGAGAATCTTATCCTTTCTTTTCTGCAGGAGGATCCTTATTATCCTGTCCAGTTTATCATCGTCGAAATCATATTCTCCATTGCTTCTTTTTACTTTCAGGAGAAATGTCTTCAGAAACTCGGTAATTGTATGTATATCGAATTCGATCGCATTCAGAACCTCCGATTCTGTCATATCCTCGAACTTGCCATCAGACACGTTCTCATCTATAAATGCACTGAGATCAATGTCGGCACTGATCTGTTCATCGATCTTTTCGAGATCATTTTTCCGTAAACCTATAGCTGTGTTGAATCCGAGCTTATTTATGTCTTCTTTCAGATTGGTCTCTTTCTCTATTATATGGTTCAGAGACTTTATGAACGAATACACACTGCTTTCGAGTCGTTTCAGAAGTAGTACTTTGAACAGTCCTTCTAGTGTCTTTCCATTTGACTGATTCACGACATACAGGTGTGGAAGCTTTAAACTTGATATGAATGTATCGATGTTCTGGTAAATAGGTTCGTAACTAGACGATAACCTGTACTCCATAGGATAAATCTTTGGTGTGGGAAACTCTAGATTCTTGCCCTGGATATCAAGATTGGGATATTTCTCTTTAATGATCTTCCTGGTGCGTAGAATCATTACTTCGTCAAGTATTTTGCCAATCTCATGTATTGTCTTATCAAGTTTCACAATATCTTCAGGCGATGTTGTTTTATCTATAACGTTCTTAGACAACTTATAGTACTCATCGAATGCATTAAAATCCAAGTGTTCATTTCTAAGTGTTATCTGGTTTGTGAATATATTGACTAGATTCTTTAAATCTCGGATTGTATTGTTCAATGGTGTAGCTGTGAGCAGAATAAATGTCCGACCTTTCAACTTTTGGATGTTGGTGTAACGGTTCGGTTCACTGTTCCGAAAATTGTGTGCTTCATCTATGAGAACCACGTCAAAGCTTCCATATTCTTTTAATATTTCATTTTCAGAGTGGTTGCTGAACTTAGTATCGGATATTATCTTTATTCCTATATCGTCCACTGAAAGACCAAAATAAGGTTGTTCTTCAGAGATGCCGTCTGTCTCCAACAAGTTTCTCCATTGTTCGATGAGACTTGCAGGGACAATGAGCAGTATTCGTTTGTTCTGGTCCCGATACCATTTGATCAAATCGCCACCGATGAAACTTTTGCCGAGTCCTACGGAATCCGAGACTATTACTCCGTTGTATTTCCTTATCTTTTCCTTGGCGTTCTCAACACCTAGTTTCTGAAACTCTGCTAACACACTCTCATATACTGTTATATCTTCGTTCAGATACCTGTAGATGATATATTTATAAAGTTCAAATGGTGTTATATAATCAGGGTCAATCTGTGCAGCTTGATGTTGTTTGATAGCTGGGGAGCTTTCTATTATGGTGATTAGATCTTTGTTAAACTCCTCAGCTTGATTGAACATTTTCATGAACCATTTATTGAGGTCTTTTATGGTTGCATAGTCCTTTATGACATAGTTTAGTTCCGTGTTGCCTCTCATCCCAGGTTCTGTGAAATTACTCGATCCGATTATAGCTATTTGTGGGGTTACTGCATCATCTCTAAAGATAATGTATAACTTTGAATGAAATATATTCTTATCACATTTGGTATAAACACGGAAGTTTACTTTTCCTTCTTTGATTAAATCTCTCAGTTCTACTAAACTCTTAAGTTGTGGGCTTCCTTCCGAAAGGTTCTGAGAGTCTTTATGCAAATCATTGGTAATCTCTTTTTTTGCATCATATCCGGCGGCAATTTCTTCATATGTTGTTCTGTTTGTTTTTGGACTCATTAATATGTTGATAACTTTCAGATCTTTTAAATCGTCTTTTAAAAGTCTAAATCCATTTAGATAGAAGTATCCTGTTGCAAAATTAGCTTCCGTACCATGTTCTAAGAAATCATGGATTGTTTGGTCAAAATGCACTGAGTCATTGTCAATGATATCAGGGTTTGGTGTATAATTGGAGGGGGATGTTGTTTTTGTGTCTTGCATAATGTGATTATCTAAATGATTGGATAGATATTTGATTTACATTTTTATTATTGCAATTAAATAAGATGCATTGAAGCTTATCTTTGCATAATGTCCTGGTCTCATGGGGTCATAATCGGAATCTATGACCTCGTTGAACTTCTCAGCGAATCGAGTCCATTCTTGTTTACCGATTGTTCGGGATATTCCTGTTTGTTTTGGGGTTATGGTAATTGTGTTTTTAACAGGGTCTGAGATTGCAGTAAATTCAGATCCTTTTGGAAGCTTGAAAGTAGTCTCTGTGGATAGATTTGAGATCACTTTCTTCCAGTTGTTTTCCACATCCAATCTTTGGATCATAGTACTTATCATGTAACCTTGATATATCAATCTATCTGTCAATCAATCAAATGTAGCTCTTTGGATAACAACAACTACTGAGGCATTTTCTTAGGAAGAAGAATCAATTAGAACAAAAAGGCTCATACTGAAATATGGAGGGATGTAACAATGGGCCGGACTGTTCCGAGCTTTCGAATGCTGCTTGAAGAGATAATTTAAGAGTTATCGGATTTTCGTAGGGCACTGCGTGGAGAGGATAGACTCGCTTTTGATAGTCTGATGAACAAGGCGAGGGAAAATGCTTCATTCTTGTACGGTTGTACCGACTCATGACCCGATGCATGCTATTTTCCTATCTATACTGGTTGAACAGGAGAAAGAGATCAACTCATTAAAAGTGGCGAAATAATGCTTGTTAATAACAATTACGATCGAAAACGAGTGACATATCTTGAGGGGTCATGTTTGAAACTGCTCAAGAAAGAGTAAAACTATTAAAAACAGGTTTATCTGGAAGAGAAATTGAGATGCTTTATATTGAACATAACAATTTCAAAATAATTCGCACACCTATCCTATATGAAGCAATTGAATCTGATATTGCTCCCTCCATTTTAGACAATGAAGATTACTTTGAAAATTCCCAGATCATCAAAGCATTTAACCAAGTAATTGTCATAACTGCATGCGACAATGGTTGATACAAAATTAATGGAGATTAGATGATAAAATAATGACCCGAATCGATGTTCCTTCAGAAACACTTCTTGTTGAAATGGGAAATGATGGATTGAACATACTTGAAACAACTATGCAGATGTCGGATATGGACGAAAGTGCCCAGGTGCAATGTGACATATGTTCAAAACCACTCGGAAAAATGAAAGACGTGAAACACATAGAGTCCCCTGAATCAATTACAATTGCTGTATGGAATGGATTCAAGCCTGAGAAAATGCTGAAAGCCACTGAGAATATGCTCAAAGAGGAGGGTGAAGAAAACCCTGCTGAAATCATGGAAATAGTACTTGATTCCTGGAAATCCATCGTTGATAAGAGCGAAACCCCATGGGCGTTATGTGAGGAATGCTATGAGAGCATTCAAATATATATTAATAAGGGTGGAAGTTGAGGGAGGTGCTAAGGGGAGTGTAAAGAATTTTGGAGTTTCTAAATTTTTTATAATTATGCATACATAATATTCATCGCTTCTTCTTCTCTTTCTTTATATTTGATACGTTCTTGTTCCTGGAATTCCCATAGAATCCGGTTTGTTCTGGCTTCTCTTTGTTTCTGTTCTCTTATTATTTGCCACATCTTTTCTTGTTTATTTCTTAGCTGAACATTTCTCGGTTCATTGTCCAGATCATATTGTTTCCGTTTGCCCGGTTCTGATAGTACTGAATAAGCCTCTGCGATCCCTTTAAACATTCCTTCGGCTTCTAGTAACTTGTTTTTGTCGGGATGATCTAGCATAACCAGTCTGCGGTAAGCGGACTTTATATCTTCCTGGGTTGCTTTCTTATCGACTTCTAATATTTCGTAATATGTTTTTTTAACCATGGGCTATTGATATTGCTTTGCTTTGGTTTCGTGTCTATGTCCTTTAACTTTACGATTAGTGGATTTTACTTAACGATTACTTAACGATTAGACCTGCACTTTAAGGCGGTAACGGGTGGAACGGCCAGCTCCAAATTTTTCAGCCAATCCCATTTCGATCAGTTTTTTAAAGTCACCTGCTATAACAGGACCGGTAACATCAAATTCCATTTCACGGAGGATAAATGAAAAAAACTCATAATTCAATCATTTCAGCAACTCTGTTGTCGCAGAAACCGCATT
Source organism: Candidatus Methanoperedens sp. BLZ2 (assembly GCF_002487355.1). Taxonomy (GTDB): domain Archaea; phylum Halobacteriota; class Methanosarcinia; order Methanosarcinales; family Methanoperedenaceae; genus Methanoperedens. The sequence goes on from NZ_NTMG01000040.1 coordinate 25,581, forward strand.
GCATTAACCTGGCATTCCCCACTGAAAAATACTGCATCATGTGACCGCATTTTTTACAAAATGTTGCGTTACCTTTCACTTTCAAGGCATCGATCGCCAGTCTGATTGAACGTAATTGCGTATCCTGTTCTTTATCAAGATACATCAGGTCTTCATCCGTGAATGTTATCGCCATATTATTTTAAACTCCTCTTTTTCGAGATTTATGAAGTTACTACAATCCATGTTTTTTCCTGTCCTGCAGTGAAGATTTCGTTAAAATATCCTTCACTATCAAAATCTATCTTCCCTTGTTCCCTTTTAATAAAGTACGAACCGATACCTCCTTATATTTTCTCTTTATTTCTCCACATCAAATAAAAATCCAAAAATGGAATTTTATGCGTATACATGGAGTTCGCAACCAATCTATTCACACATGTCGCGGCATTGATAAAGACTTCCCCCTGCGAACTGCGCAGGGGTCGGCGCTTGGCGCCTAAGTCATTATCATGCCACTTTTCATAAAATCCTATTGTAGTAGTCAGCAACGGCTACTGCCACCTCCAATTCAAAAGAGGTGTTAAACGACTGCTTAATGCAGTGAGGTTTAGAATATGAATACATCAACAATCGATCCAGTAATCGAAGATATCTATAGCCGCTTCAAAACGGCCGGTATAGAAATTGACCGCAATAAGATCAGGAGCAATCTTGACCGCCTTTTGGGGTACAAGGTTCCCCTGAATGAGGCATCAAGAACGGTAGTAACGATGCTCAGAAAAGAGTATAATGTCCCGTTCGATGCCTTCAAGCCTGGAAGTGCAGGATTTGTCCCAATAGCCTCTTTAAAAGAGGACAATAAGTGGGTAACTATAAGAGGTAAGGTACTCCAGCTGTGGGAACCGAAGAGTGATTCCATAAGCCAGACTGGTCTCATCGGTGATGACTCCGGGGTGCTAAGGCTCACAATCTTCGCCAAGAGCGCGGAGAAGCTGGATGTGATACTGGAAGAGGGGGAGTCATATGAGCTCAGGAATGTAGTTTCATCAATATGGCAGGGTCAGATCTCCGTGAAAGCGAATTCGAACTCTGAAATAATCATGCTTGATACAGATATCGAGGTAAAGAGACAATCGGTTACAGTCACAGGAATTATAACTGAGGTATCAGCGGGTTCAGGTCTTATTAAGAGATGCTCCGAGTGCAAGCGCAAGCTCACAAAAGGAAACTGTGCAGAACATGGCAGAGTAGAAGGGGTATATGACCTTCGACTGAAAGCTGTTCTCCAGGATTCAAGACAAGCCAATCCTCCTCAAACCATTGACCTGATAATGAACGCAGCTATCGTAGAGAAGCTCACTGGAATAAGTCTGCCCAGAGCGATAGAGCTCGCAACCGAAGCTCTGGATACAGCCGTAGTATCTGATATGATCGCTGAAAATGTGATCTTCCGGTATTACAGAATATCAGGAACGCAGCTTTCGAGCAATTTCCTTGTGGATGAGATAGTGCCTGTGGTTGGTATTACACGGCAGATGGCGACAGATGCAAAGAATCTCGTTTCAAGCATAGAGGTGAGTTAAATGGAGAATTTTAAGAGACTTCCAGCAATCAGGATGCTGGCATCAGAGCTCATCGGTACAGTGGTAGAACTTCAAAGCGGGCAGAAGGACTCGTATCAACCAACTATATACCTCTCTCCAACGGGAGCAGAAGTCAACAGGGTCCTGATCGCAGGAACCGCAGTTGAAAAAGAGGATGTGGGTTCAGACAACTCCTTCTGGAGAGTCAGGGTAGCAGACCCAACCGGCGCAATATTCGTATATGCAGGCCAGTATCAACCGGAAGCAATGAAGGCTATCCAGAAGCTTGAAGCCCCTTCCTTCGTGATTGTTTCAGGAAAACTCTCTCATTATACGCCTGAGCAGGGCGGAGAGACAATAGTATCAATCAGAGCAGAGTCCATAGCGTCAGTATCTCTGGAGCTACGGGACCATGCCCTTGCAGATATATCAGTCCACACGATCAAACGCATAATGGATGCTAAGACCAACAAGAATGTCCAATGTTACTACGGTAACTATGACTTCGGTTCACTGGCAAAGAGCATATCGGTTCTTCTTGATCAGATTGTTGAAGACTCGGAACAGGCTGGTGCAGTTCCCCCGGCCTCTGTTACTGCTCTGGAAGTAAAACCTGCAGAGACTCCAAAACCTCCAGAGGTTAAGCTTCCGGAAGCTCCGGTAACGAAGCCGCCAGAGTCGCCGAAACAGGAAGCGGTTTCACCCCCTCAACCTCCAGTAAAAGAGCCAGAGAAACCCGTTCAGGATGCGGGAAAAGGTGCTCCCGGAGAGAAGACTAAGAAGTCTCGCAAGAAAGAGACTGCAAAGGGCCCGGCTGAGCAACAGAAAGAAGCTCCAGGCGCATCAAAGCCGGAAATGAAGCCTGAGCCGCCCAAGGAAGCCCCGAAGCCGGGTGCCACGCCGAATGTCCTGGATGACGCTGAGAAAATGGTTCTTGACATCCTCAAGACCCATAAACCACAGGGAACTCTCGCGAAGGATACCATAGCAAATGTCCTGAGAGCCCTGGGATACGCGATGCTGAACGTTGATGGCATCCTCGCGAAGCTCAAGTCGGCCGGTGAGATAATAGAACCAAAGGATGGTTTCTACCGAGCAGTGTGAAAATATGGGCTATAGTTTCCTGTTCCAGACGCGTCAGGCATAGTGTCGCTCACGGTAGGCTCGTACGATTTTAAGCTCCTGGGTACAGTCCTCTATACCTGCTCGTAACACGCCTCCGACTCTGCACACGATTACCCTCCGTCTGAGGGGTGAAGGTTTCCACGAACTGCATGGAAACCATCACTCCCTCAGCCGGTATCCACAAGAAACGTGCAGATTCGAGCAGTAGTTCGATTGCTGCAGGAGGTTATTATGAATAAAATGCGGTTTGATGTTAAATGTGTTCGGGATTGCTTAGTGACCAATGGTGCTGTTTTTACGGTTAGATCATGGGAAGGTTATTCGGTTCTCTCGAAGGTTGAGGTTGATAAGGTTGGATTATGCACGAAGAAGAGGGTTATGCGCGTCACTCGTAAAGAGGATCTCACTCAGTATATCTCGCTAAGTGGATTTACCTCTCTCGATGATTGGTGGGCGAAGATTGTCAGTTTCGGTGCTTGCGGTGGATGGTTATTCGAGGTCAGGGTTATTCCTGGCCGGGTTTAGGTATTACCATGGATAGAATTGCTTTTACTGGCCATCGCCATCTACGGTCATCTGAGGTTGTCCCGGCTCTGGCTGCGATCCATGCGAAATATCCTGATGCGATATGGATTACCGGCGGTGCTATCGGACTTGATTCACTGGCTGCAGAATATGCCCGCACTCATGGTATTACCCTGTGGTTGATTCTTCCTTTCCCACAGAAGGTTATGACTGCCAAGTGGAATAAGGCTCAAGTTGACATGCTACGGTCACACATCGCATATTGTTCAAAGCTGTCGGTTCTGGCTCCGGTCTATAAGGCATCGGTTTACCAGGACAGGAATGTGCGTATGGTTGACTTATCTTCACTTCTATGCGCGTTCTTCGATGGCTCACCCGGCGGGACTGCCAATTGTGTGCATTATGCCAGGTCAATCGGCCATCCTATTCAGATGTGCCTTTAATTTTTCATGATTCGAGAGGCATATCCATTAAAACAAGGATGTGTAAAGTCTGGGGTTTATCAAAATAAATCGGAAAGGCTATTTAATATATCCGTTACCTTTCTATTAATCTCTCCATTGGCTTTAGAAGGACCAAGTGCCTGACTCGAATAGACATTCACGAAAGTAGGACCTTGTATTTTCAGAAAAAAAACACTTCCTGCAAATCGTTCTTTCACGGCGCCTTCACTGGTCGTCCAGACGGTGTGATCACTCCCCTACCGGCTATACCCATTGCGAGTCCACTTCATGCAGGAGAAATCAAGCAATTGTCCATTGGTGCGTGTGGATATAGCTGCGGCAGCGGGGCTCGGTCAAAATTAGGCGCGTGCCACCCACATTGCAACCGTCAAAATTCGCGAACTGCGCGAATACGTCTTTTGTTGCAATACGCATCCTACCCAATTCCCTGAAGGGAATGGCCGGCTGCCGAGAATAGCAAAGGCTGGGTACCCTACCCCAGCCTTCGCATGCTTGAGCGGTCAGCCGGACGCGCCAAATTTCGACATACCGCCCCTACACCCCTCGCAATCGCTGTCCAGTTCGCTGTTGCGAACACGAGGACAAATTGCGACCAAAGGGCTATCCACCCTTTGGAAACCGGACTGCTACGACGGGAAAACCGACGCGCAAGATAAAGGTGGCGGCATCTCAGGATAATCGCTTTCGGTAGCCGAGCGCGCAAGCGCGCTGGGTACGACGAAGAATTACGTAAGAAGTGGTGGGCGTCTGGCAAGATGAAGGATTGCCCCGAACTGCAGGGCAACCATCATCATGCCCACCGCCATTGATTCTTTCTTACTCATTCTATTACAGGGCTACCGAAACCGTTATCCATCGACGCATCGCACGGCTCGCCACCATTATCAGCGAGTCGGTTTTCAATCCCATGGCGCAGACGACCGTGAGTCACTCATGGACGCACTGTGACCAAGATTTTTTGGAGGTAAATATGAACAATATAGAACTTGAAGTGCCAAGAGACATGATCGGTGAACCGATATCGGATAAATCGTTTAACGAAGTTGCAGTTCTGGATACTATACATGAAGACCTGAAACTTGCATGGACTGTTTCTCCTGAATATGCGGTTGTTAAAGGTACTTCGCTGCTGATTAAGGATGTACTGCAAACTGATAATGAATATGGCGTTACTGTCCAGACACGAGTAAAGATGACTGAAAAGTCGTCTCTTCCAATCCTGAAAACTATAAAGGCACCGATATGTGATGAATGTCCTCATAAAGAGGAATGCACATTCATGTGTGAAAACAGGATAGACCAGCTGTTAAAAGAGGAAGCGGAGTCTAATAGGCTCCATTCTTCTCCAAAGCTGATAAACCAGGATAAGTATGTTGGAATAGAGAGGTCACACTGGACCCCAAAAGAACCAATGCCACTTAGCGGATGGGCGGAGACCATATCAGGTAAGTTCTCACCAGCCAAGCCAAAACGCGCTATTGAGGTCATTTCTCTGGAACGCAGAGATTTCAAAGATATGACAATATACCCGAAAGGGTTCCCTGTTCCACTCATTTGCACTGAATCTTGCGATAAGGTTGATATCTGCAAACTGAGAGGCACAGGATTCGATGACCTGTGCAAGCATCACAACAAACTCGGAGAACTCGTTCATGAGGTACATCTCAGGTATCCTAAGACAACTATTAAAATAGATCCCTGGGTAAAGTCTCCATCGCCATCGAGGATGCGAGATAACTCCAAGTACCTCGGTTGTTACGATCCTGAAAACGTTATGGAGGCAATCGCAGAAAAGATACGCGTGACTCCTTGGGAATATCGCGCTTACATGGAAGACAGGTACACCCATCGTAGAATCTACGTAGGTGACGATAATATGGTTCGAGAGTCTGAACTCAGTAAATCCATGGGAGAAGAGGATAATACGTTTGCTGCTTACTCTTCGCAGCAATTCCTGGATACATGGGATGACCCGGAAGAAGGTTCAGAGCTTGAATATACGATGGACACTGGCATGGCCTCTCGAAGCAAATCCCAGGCAGGATATGTACCCTCATTCTTATACAGGACTGTGTACCGTGACCGTAAGATACTACTCGGCTTCGAGTCCAGGAGGATTGAAAAGACCTACGTTGAAACCAAGCGCGAATGGGTTCATGACGCTTCAAGCGGCAACTGGTCTTACAGGGAAATTCCGGTTATACAGACTACGAGTTACCGCGATGATGTCCCAATATACAAGTGGATATCGCTCCCAACCTTAAGACCGATTGGCTGCTATCTGAAACCCGGGAAGGTCGTTGGCTCAAGTACGGTTGTTACTCGCAAGGAACGCAAGTTCGGTCATGATATGCGTGAGGTTGAGCGCCAAGCTTGCCGGCATGAGAGGATACTCATAGCCCAGGATGAGATTGATGCTCACAAACAGGTAGTTATGGCTACCAGTTAATTTTTTTCTTTAAGAGTTAACTATTGAGACTATGGATCGATTGGTTGAAGCCTTCGCTGGAGATACGGACTGTTATGGCTGCGGAGGTGCCCTGACTTCCCGGTTTTATCTCGAAAAACACTATTGCTGCTAGTGTCTGGCGGCTCGCGAGGGTCAGGTTATACAGTTAGGCAATCGCGGTGTGGTGTCTCTTTGAACGCGTAGATCCTGCGCTTAAATCCCCGGGGTGTTCCACACCTGCAATAGTGCAACCATGAGTTCTTCCATTACCTTCTTTAGACGCATCCTCGAAACAAGTACATTAGGACTAATCTTTTTTTAGGAATACAGTCAAAGGATAGCGAAAATTAGACCTCTTTGAATGATGAGTTTTACTATACTACAATTTAAAAGTTTTTATAGTTTTTAAAGCCTAGTATCTGCTTATTTTGGTCAATATGTCCCTAAAAAAAGGGTGAAATACTATATTTTTGTGATAAAAGTGTAGTATTTATTCTCAATGGTTTATCAGCTGGAAAAGCTCTGTTCAGTCCCTTAGGAATTACCGAAAAATAAATTAGCTAATCTTATCATGTAAGCCACCATATATGGTTGCATGGATACAAACAAGCAGTATACATGGTGGCTAAAAGCCCTCTCAGGAGCTGATGAAGTTCAAGCAAGACGTTTTGCAGGAGCTATAGCACTTGAAATGGGTTGGGGCGGAATCTCAAGGGTGGAAGAGTTAACCGGAATGTCCCACTCAACCATCAGCAAAGGGATAGAAGAACTCAAAACCTCAGAGAAACTTGAACAACCAGAAAGACTTCGAGTATCTGGCGGAGGAAGAAAAAAGATAGAAATAAAATATCCTGGAATAATTGAAGATCTTGAAAATATCATGGATGAAAACACTTCAGGAGATCCGATGAGTCTTCTAAAATGGTCAAATAAATCCACCTATAAAATCGCTGAAGAATTGGTAAAGCTAAACCATAAAATCGATCCAGATACAGTAGGTCGTCTTTTAAAAGAAAATGATTACTCACTTCAAGCGAATAGGAAGAACATTGAAGGCTCTTCAGTACCAGAAAGAGACGCCCAGTTCAGATATATAAACGAACGGGCTAAAGAATTTATAAATCAAGAGTATCCAGTTATATCAGTTGATGCAAAAAAGAAAGAAAATGTGGGAGAATTTAAAAATCCTGGTCAAATTTGGACAAAAAAAGGCAAAGCTAGAGAAGTAAATGTGTATGATTTTGCCTCACTTGGGATTGGAAGAGCGACACCTTATGGGATTTATGATCCCAAGAGAAATGAAGGAATGATAAATGTGGGGATGAGCTATGACACGTCTGAATTTGCTGTTGAAAGCATCAGGCAATGGTGGCTTCTTTTTGGAAGATACAACTATCTGAATGCAAAAGGATTAATGATATGTTCAGATGGGGGAGGAAGTAATGGAAGTCGCAATAAAGGTTGGAAAATTCATTTACAGGAATTAGTTAATCAGATTAAGATACCCATAACGGTCTGCCACTATCCTCCCGGAACAAGCAAGTGGAATAAGATTGAGCATTGCATGTTTTCATTTATTTCAAAGAATTGGAAGGGAACGCCACTTGTCAGTTTTGAAGCTATTATTAAACTCATAGGTGCCACTACAACAAAGAAAGGTCTTACTGTAGCAGCACGTTTAGATAAGAATGAATATCTGAAAGGAATTAAATTTTCAGATGAAGATATGGCAAAATTGCATATGGAATCTCATGATTTACATCCAATATGGAATTATTCTATCTTGCCAAAAAGTGACTAATTTGGATAAGTTATTTTTCCGGTAGTCCCTTAGTTGTTTTTTTCTCTATTACTACTGGAAGGCCTACTCTAACGGCTTTTTCTTTAATCGCTCTAATAGCTTTTTTTGTTCCTTTTTTTCTTCTTCTATTTCATTCTTTGTATATGCAACTACTTCTATTCTTTTTCCTGTAGAAATCAAATGAATGTCTTCCTTTATTTTTTTGATTTCCTCAGCTATCATATAAAGGGGTGGATTTCCTGATTGAATCAAGCCTTCTAATTGAGAGAAATCGATTTTAAAAATATGGTCGTAAGATTTATTTGTTTTGTCTTGATAGATTACCTTAATTTCAAGACGCTTAGTAATCTTTTCTTCAAAATTTTCAACCATACTCGTTAGAAAGAAGATCAATTTTTGTTTTGGAGCAAAATAATCTAAGCCATTTTTTATATATCCGATATTGGATACAAACTTTCCTTTTTCGCATTCAAAGTCAGAAATGACTTCAAAACGGATATTACGGGCCGAACCTAATCCTACGTTTTCTATGACTATATCTATAAAATTAATCCACTCTTCACTTGGTTGAATGGTTATGCTTATTTCAGGCTCTGTTTGAGCTTGTCTCATTTTTGTAGTTTCTGAAACTAATATATAAGTTAAAAATGCATAAAAAATAGTTGCACTTGCCATTGCTGTATTCGAGTTCAAGAGTTCTAACAAAGTTGTTTTCACATGGTTAAAAGAGTCAAAAAAAATTATTGTAGCTACTATAAATCCACAAATCCAGCCTACTATTGCGCTCTTGTATTTTGCGTGCATATAAATTAACCGCCAGATTTGGGAGGTCATTCTGGCATTCCATCGCCTTTTGAGAGTTAAGACTTGGCTTGAAGATAGGGATTTTTGCCTATAAACCTTCCTTATTTTATCCTCAGTGCAGCCCAAATGAATAAAGTAAAAGGTAACCAGTAAGCAAAGAATATAATTTTATAGGCGATTCCTTCTGTTGATGGGTTTTTAATATCTTTAATAAAGCTTATTGGGTGTTTTTGACTATCCTCGCATAAAGGTAAAGCAGGATGAAAATTCTTTCTAAGAAAGCAGGCAGAAAGGAAGACGTAGATCCTGATTTCTCCCATTGCCTGGCAAAACTTCAATTTACTCGGTCGATTTGAATTTCAAAGCAGCAAAGAAAGTCAATATCGATGAGATGATTTGCCTTCTTGAACAGAAATTCGTATAGCAGCAACTCAAAACAACCGATGAGAAGTTAGATCAAAATTCTTACTTTACCTTTATGCGGGGATAGTCAAAAATACCCACGATGATACCAATGTAATATTTAATTCATTTCTTTTCGTGCTGAGCACTCAAGGAATGGGCACGGCCAACAGTACCCTTCAAAAATCTCACCGGTGTCCATAGGACAGTATCCTATTGGCCAATTCCTAGTCTTACGGTATTCCTCTGTAGCTTGACTTAAATGACTCATAATGTAATCTTCCCGTCTCGCTTCAACATGCCTTGGGATGAGTATTAACATATAAGTTAAAATATATAAAATTTCTGTAACGGTGTTGTTTGCCCCATGACTGGGCCTAGTTGAGAGCGCTGATTTTAATTCCCTTTCATATTGTTGGATGGTATATTTGCGGGATCTTCCCCTTACTTTTTAAAATGCTACAATAATACAATAAAAGTGTAGTATTTCACTTTTTTTTTAGTAATATCCTGGATACGAGTTATATTGATAATATCGAATTGATCTTATGAATTATCAGGCCTCTTCTTTCGCTTAAGAAATCCGTATAGTTTTCTATTTCCCAAAGATCTTCATTCTCTGGTATAAGATGTCTTTTAATATATAGATTTTTATTTTGCACAAAGTTTTTTATCCATTCTTTCAATGGCTTGTTATTCTTTATCCCTCTGTTCGTGCCTGGATCTAATAACTGATAATTTTCAACTATATGAATAAATTGGTAATCATATTTGTTTTCTAAAAGTGAGATAGGATGGATGTGGTCTATATCTTGCGATCTTGTGATTGCTTCTCTATCATAGAGTATATAAAACAAAAATGTTTTTTCTAGGCTATTAAGATTTGATTCCTCGAAAGTATCATAAAAATATACTGGATGTAACCTATATACATCGAATAATTCTTTTATTGGAAAATCCTTTCCTTTGAAATTCTTTATTTTTCCTAATATCTTTTTTATACCTGTTTTATAAGGAATCCAACCCGCACCTTTGCTTTTGAAAACTCCACTCAAGAGAGATAGATACATCCATTTATACAAGTTCCTGTAATCAGTATTTGTTGTGTCATAAGTAACAAAAATATCTTTCAATTGATCGTCCGGAATGCTTTTATTAAAGATATGATAAGCTACAAAATACAGAGGTATAAAAGAACGATTTTCGTTCTTATAGTAATCATATAATTTTGCAGCTATTAAGAACATCTTTAATGCTTTTAATGTTTCTGCGATTCTTTTATTATTATTTATTGCAAAAGTAGCATCTTCTTGCTCTATATTAGACATCTCTTTAGATTGGTTATCACTCAAAATGAATACGAGCTTAATGAGTGTATCTTGGGTTATCCCAATATCAGTATAATCTTTAAGAATTTTATCTAAGAATTCTTCCATCCCCCATTCATAACCTTTTAATTTTGATGCTACTAAGTCAAAAGATGATAACTTTGTTCCTCCATCGTTTAACCTAATGAATAATTCAACCACTCTTTGCCTATTTGCAACTGGATCTAAAGCGCGATTAATTGTAACCCTGGCGAGACCGACATGCTTACTACTAAAAACATTTTTGTAAAAAGTTCTAATATTCCTGGCTACATGTTCTTTTTGTTTTTCATTAATAATATTTAATCTTTTTATAATTTCATCTGCTACTTGATCTTCATTATTGGTTTCTTTAAGGCGCATAAATAATGATGGTATCGAAATCCATTTTGTTTCTTTAAATGCATCCTCATTTCTATCTTGATTTTTCTTAGGTAATTTTGATTCATCATTTTCGAATTCAAAATCAAATTCCATGTTTTTAAAATCGCTAAATAAGTCAAAATACAATATCTTTCTATTTATGCTACCGGTAAGACCGATATAAAAAGATTGTAACCTTTGTTGACCATCAATCACAAGATTATGATTTCTTTCTAACTTAATTTTGCTAAAAGAACTTTGTGGCTTCCCATCTTTTGTAAAGTATCTAAAGGCAAACAAAGGTTCAAAATTTGCCTCCTCCTGAATTGTCATTATTCCACCAAAAGATTCTCCCTTCAATAAAGTATCAAATAATAGCTCCATTTTGTCTTCAGCCCACACAAGCCTTCTTTGGATAACTGGTAAAACTAATACATTTTCAAAAATATCGTTTATGGTATCAGATACTGATTTTGATTCCCAATTTGACATGTTTATCCTCACGAATCAAGAATATAACTACAAGTGTGTGTATATTATATGACGGTTATATAAAACTATTCAATTATAATCTTAAGTGTAAACGGTTTGAAGTTTTTCTGAGGTTTTGCCCGAAGCCATGCTCTTGCTTGTTCTTGTGTAAATAACTATGCCATGTATTCAACTCCTATAATATTTGTTTTAGTTTATAGAAGTTTCAGCAAAGTGCGATTACATTCCCAGAGAAAATAAGTCAATCTTTAATTTTTATCTTTATTAACTCATGAAATCTTTTTGCATTAGAAAAATCGCTTTCAGCAGCTGACTCTCCTGATATTATCTTAAGCATTTCAAACAATATTTTTTGTTCTAACAATTTCGTTGCTATTTCAAATGAACCTATTTTTCTTGAAATTATGGATTCTCTTTCTTTATCATTATAAATTTCCTTGAGAATGGACTGAATGTGTTCATCCTTATGCCAAGATTTGATATCATTTTTATTTCGCCCTTCTATTAATGAATATGAAACACGACCGACTAAAATTGTGTATATTACAAATAAACTCCAAAGATGCTCACCAAGAAACGGCCTTGATTTTTCAACATTCTCTTTAATCTGTAGGATTTTTTTTTTCATCAAATGAAAGGGATTTGAGTAACTTCACACTTTGATCTTTATTATATTCACTTTCTGGCAAGATACCGAAAAAAAATGATGGAATTTCGCCGATTTTCCTTGTTTCTATTAGGGGTATTGCTACGTAAGCTGTCACCAGGGGCAGAGTTTTTTGACAGTTATGTTCGACCTGTCACCCGTAACTGTTTCCTGCCATTGCATGGAAGCGACATTTGAGTTATCCTGAATCACGAGTGTGTTAATGCTTCGATGTCCACAATTCTCAGGCGCAAAGCTGCAGCCACTCCAAAATACTCTGCCCCCAGTGACAGCTTACGTAGCTCTACCCCTATATCCTGAAAGATCCCGGAAGGCTTATAACTTGCTTCGATAAAGAGTGATAAGATGATATCAGATAGAATATCCTCGATACTGAATAATAAGATGATATTAGATAAAATTTTTTTCTTAGAGATTGAAAGAAAAAAATTAAATGAAGAACTGGATAGACTTATTGAAATTGAAAGTGCGAATCAAAATATAACATGGATAAAGGAAGGAACAGGAGATTTAGAAACAGAATATAGGTTTTTAGTGGAAACTGAAGAAACAAAAGAGATAAGTAAAGAAATTGAAAAAATAGATAAGGAAATTGAGAGAATAGAACAAGAAAACAGGGAAAAAGAATCAAAAGAATATTGGGGAAAAATTACAAATGAAAAAGGTCAAATAATAACTGATTCAAGTCGTTTTACCGGAGTAGAACCAATAATTAAAAAACCCATTCTTATTCACGAAGAACCACAAGAAAAAAAGAAACCTGATGTAGCAAGTAAAACAAGAGAAAACTTACACAGATGAATCAGGATCTTTTATCTCTCTAATACTTTTTAAAATCGACCTTCCGGTAGTAAAGGAGAAAAAAACAACGCTAAGCAAATCTCACTTATAGGGTATCACTATTTCCACGATCGTTTTGTAATATAGAATAAAACATAATATCATGCCAGTTTCCTTTCTCACTGATAAAAAGCGGGAACGATTGCAGTGCTTCCTGGCAGAAATATCCCTAAACGTTGTTTTTTTCTCCATTACTACCGGAAGGTCGGAAGGGATGAAATTAATTACTTGTTTCGATAAGGAGTGAATATTCACCAGGATGCGATATAATAGGCAAACGCACATTAGCCCTTATGATTCTACCTTTGAGTAGGCTATAATCAAAGGGCAAATAGCAATTATGCTTATTTTTTGAATTAATCCGGTAAGTCAAAGTAAATAATTTATATTGGTAAGAAATTTGCATTACGATTCTTAAATAAAAATTAAACAATAAAAATATAATGAATTTAATGAGGTGATTTGTTGAAACAAGATATTCTAAGCGGAGGATATATTAAAAGCGAAAGAAAGGAGCATCCCCTATATAAAAAAATATCAGAACAAGGGCATAATATTAGTAAAGAATTAAAAGATAATAAAATGAAATTGTATTTTGTTTTGGATAGATTTATTTATAGGAATGAAAAGGGAGAAATTGAATTTGATTCAGGATTCTATCAAAAGACTTATGATTTAGATTTCTCAAATAATCCAGACGACTTTTTCCTACAATACTCTTTGCGGCTTATGTCTCTTCATACGCTTATTATGAGAAAACCTTTACCTTTTGTAGCTATAGGTATATGGAAAAAAAATTGGACTATATACCCTATTATGGAAAATATCTCAGAAAGGTTAGAGTCTAACCTATTTGGACTTAGGGATAAATGGGAATTTTTGATCAATGATATAGAGATTATTGAGAAAAATATTAAATTCCATTCGAGTTTTCAAAAAGCTCTAATTTGGTATACGCTTGCAGAACTATCTCAAACTAGGCTTGAAACTTTTATGAACTATTACCGTTTTATAGAAATACTATCAAAAGAAATGTATAAACATGTTGAAGAGAAAATAAATATGTTTATAAAAACGGAATTATATATGTTTGACGAACAGGAAATAAAAAACAAGTATAGAATCCCCAATCGTGAAAAAATAAATTCTTACCTTAAATCACAACATGTTGAACATAATAAAATACAGAAAATAATTGAATTTAGAAATATGATTTCACATGGCGATGATTATACATTGGAATTTAATGGCAATCTCGTCACTGCAATCCATGAAATGGAAGAGATTATTTCAATAATAATCAAAAGAAAAATCAAACAAATGGGGGTTAAAGGTTTAAGAAATGAGTCATTTCTATTAGACTATGTTGTACTAATATGGGAATCTGATCGCAAAATCGTCCTAACCGATATTGATAATACTGATCTCTATCGCCTTCCAAAAAAATGGAATTCTTTAGGTTGGATAGGGAAAAATGACGACAATGAAAAATTGATCGAACAGATCCAAGGTATGGTAAAATCACATGGCATAACAGATAAGCAAATTTATAGAAATCTTATAAAAAATTTTGGACAAAAAATAAGTTATTGAGTTCAGATAACACCATATATATAAAGTATTAAGTATTCAAACATTATTAAATATGTAACTCATTTTCATAAGCAAGTCATTTGAAAATCCCCCCTTCCCCGGATTCCTTTCATTGAAAATAAATAAAGGAAGTAAACTGAATAAAATAACGCTTATACGCACATTTTATCAGGACTTTATCTGAAAACAATATCTAGGGACGAAAAAATCTATCTCCTTCTATATGTCGTATAAATCATCTCATAAATGCAATATGATTCCCATACAAGATGTATTGCTAAAAGGTTTACGTCTTCCGATTATCTTTTTCTCTACCCCCGTAAAGAGCTAAACTGACCAAAATAAAAATGAATAATCCGAATCCAATCAAACCTTCTTGCGGGAATTCCATATTCATATAAGGTAAAAGTGCTATTATGGCAAAACCGAATGCTGCTGAAAAAATAGATATAAAAAAATACGCGAAAAATAAATCACCTTTGGGCTGTAAATTTGCTACTGTAATATAATAAACAAGGGAGCCTATCAAAAAAGAACCCCATGAAGTGTAAATTAAACCACTAATTTCCGGATTTGAATCTGCCGTATCTTTTATTTGCGTGCCACCAATTATCCCGCCAATAATCAACAAAATTTCAATAAATCTTATCTGTTTGTCTCTTATTTTTTCATCGTTAATATCGAACATAAATTTAGGCATGTAATTTATAATTACTTTTCAATAGATAATAGCTTCTGACATGACTCAGAATTGAAGGAAGACTTAAGATTACACAGACAAAAAAATATCGGAAAAACAGAGACATTATTTTCTTTGTTAGACGCAGCCGGTCTGGAGGAACAGGAGGTTTTCAAACTCGTGGTTAGAATGGTTATACGCACATTTTACGAGGTCGCTAGCTGAAAACAATTCCAGAGACGATATAATCTACCTTCTTCCATATCTCATATAATGGCTTCCATTATTGCGATGTGAGCGATTATTATTGAGTGGATAATAAGTTATCATCCGTTGAATTTATCTGAAATTAGGATTAATAGTTACATTTAAGTAAAGAACAACCAACTATTAAAATAAGATAAGTATGCAAATGCAACAACAAGATTATAGTTTTAGGATTGATAAAACAAGCATAAAAAACATCTCAAAAAGCATAGCCAGTGAGGTGGCAGATAGAATCTATTATGAATTTCTGCTTGCTAGATATATGCCAGAAGTCCTTGCCATAGAGAAAGGTAGTGTTGCACCCATAAAAACTGAAGACTTTAAGCAACAGTTAATGTCTAGGATTAATTCAATGGCTAAATAATTCCATTATATTTTTTATTCCTCCTTCAAATGCATATTCCAGCTTCTTCGTAAGTTGGTTTATTACTTTTTGCTGTTTTTCTCTATGTTCCCACTTCACAATGTAAAACTTCTCGTTTTCCTGGTTAATAATAACATAAAGCCTGTAAGGGGGATTCATGAACTTTATTTCACCGAGGATATACTTGTCTCTGACTTGAAGCAGTTTGACGGCGTTTTTGCCCATTCTCTCTATCTTTTCTATTGATTTGTAGATAAGTTCCAATTGCTTCTTTTCCTTTATCCTCTCAATCTCTTTTTGGAAGGATGGAACAATTATTACCTCAATTTTCTCTTTAGTCATTTCTGTAGCACTATTATTATATCATGTCTATTTAAATAGAACCTTACTGTAGTATTGCATTAGCACTCCAGTCTATTTATAATAATACGAAAATGGTTTGGTATAACGCATTAACCAGCCCCAACTTCTTACCACGTTAAGGTATAGGAGCATGCGCGTATTACGCATCGTAACGTATGAGTTTCAATCCTTTGATTACATTGAGAACGTATTCAGCATAAAATAATCCTTATATGCAGTTTTTACGAGGACGCTACCTGAAAACAATATCCATAGACGGTATTCTAAACTTTCGTTCATACCCCATATAAACGCTTCCATAAATGGACTATGGGCGATCATCATGGAATGGGTAATAAGTTAAGCCATCACATTTGTGTACTATAATGCCAGAACTTTAAGAACATATTTAACCATATTTGACATCTTTAAAAAAAATAGTTATGAAATGTTGTAGGTAGTTATGGAAATGGCCGATATTTTAGACTTAATCAATATTTTAGTAAAAAATAGTGTATTAGATTTATCCGGATATCAGCTGAGTTCTCTACCTCCTGAAATAGGTAATCTCACGAATCTCACTGAGCTTAACCTGATGGAGAATCAACTAAGTTCTCTACCTCCTGAAATAGGTAATCTCACGAATCTCACTGAACTTAACCTGTACGAGAATAAACTGAGTTCTCTACCTCCTGAAATAGGTAATCTCACAAATCTCATCGGGCTTTCCTTGGGAGAGAATAAACTGAGTTCTCTACCTCCTGAAATAGGTAATCTCACGAATCTCACCGGGCTTTTCCTGGAAGGGAATCAGCTGAGTTCTCTACCTCCTGAAATAGGAAATCTCACGAATCTCACCGGGCTTTATCTGTACGGAAATAAACTGCGCTCTCTACCTCCTGAATTAAGCAAGCTCATGAATCTCACCATGCTTGACTTGGAAAACAATCCTCTTGAATCCCCACCGCCAGAAATTGTTGAACGGGGCATTAAGGCAATTTTTGAATATTTAAAGCAGCTTCCTGAACCTGAAAAAGTGATTATTCATAATGAAGCGAAATTACTATTGGTGGGTCAAGGAGATGTGGGGAAGACCTGCATTAAAAACAGATTAATTCATGATGAATTCATAGAAGATAAGTCTACACAAGGGATCGATATTTCAGAATGGAAGATTGTTGCTCCTACTGCAGAACAAGAACAAATAAAGCTCAATATCTGGGATTTTGGGGGGCAGGAGATATACCATGCTACTCATCAGTTCTTTCTAACCAAACGTTCTATTTATCTTCTTGTTTGGAATGCCCGGAGGGCTAAAGATTATGAGCATATTTACTATTGGTTGCAAATTATTGATGCTTTCGGAGAGAACAGCCCAATAATTTTGGTGTTGAGCAAATTGAATGAGCGGGATGATGATCTTAATATGAAAGATCTCAAAGAACAATTTCCGCAAATTGTAGATATGTTTAAAATTGATAGCGAAGATGGAAACGGATTTCCTAATTTAAAGGATATTATAACACGGACTGCTTGGCACTTACCCCATATGCGCACTCCCTGGGGGGAGTCATGGTTTAAGGTGCGTGAGCAATTAGAGCAGAATGGACGAAATTGGATCACATATAATGAATTTCATCAAATATGTGAAAAGGAGAAATTGGATCAAAAACAAACAGATACTTTGGATGAATATTTACACGATCTTGGTGTCATAATTCATTTTAGAGATAGAATTGCATTGAAAAATATGGTAATACTAAAACCTGATTGGGCAACCAAGGCTTTTTATAGAATTCTGGATACCCCTTTTGTTCGTCAAAATGGAGGTGTTTTACCACACGATAAATTAGAACAAATCTGGGATATCAAAATCTATCCTCAGGAAATTCACCCTAAGATACTGGAACTTATGAACAAATTCGAACTGGTATACGAACTGCCTGATAAAAGAAGCCATTTAGTTGCAGAGCTATTACCAAGCACTGAATCAAAACTTGAGTGGGATAATACAAATAATCTGTGTTTTTATTACCGTTATGATTTTCTACCTGCTGGAGTGATAACTCGTTTTATAGTACGAGTTCATCAGGTTATAGAAAGAAGACCTGATGGTACACAATTATGCTGGCGGGAAGGCGTGGTGTTACAGCGGGAAAATACGCGTGCTTTTGTCAAAGTCAAAAAAATTGAAAGGCTGATTGAGATCAAAATCAATGGAGATAACAAACGAGAACTTTTAGCAGTTATTCGTCATGAATTTAGCCAAATCAACAGGTCAATTAAAAGAATTAAAATAGATGAAGAAATACCTTGTAATTGTTCAATAGATTGCACTTATAAATTTGAATATGGAAAATTATTGAAAGCTGAAAAGGCTGGTAAAGGTATCGTTCAATGTCATGATAGTTGGGATGATGTGCCGCTTTCACTATTGTTAGATGGTTATGAAAAGAAGGAAAATAGAATAAAAAACTTGGATTCTAAAGATTCAAGAATTTCGATACATGCAAGGGAAGTAATTATGAGAGATCAGTATAAAGCAGGCCAGGTCGGCGCTCAGGGTCCAGGGGCGCATGCACACGATATAACATTTAATCAAATTTGGAATGAAAATAAAGATGATATAGACCTGTTAGCACTTGCCATGGAATTAAATGATCTTCGTTTAAGGCTTAAAAAAGAAGCAACAAAGCCAGAGCACGACATCTTCATCGGTGCAATCACTTCCGCTGAAGGTTTTGCGAGAGAAAAAAATGGACCAAAAACGCTTGAATATTTATCAAAAGCAGGTAAATGGACTCTTGACATCGCCACCAAAATTGGTGTTCCGGTAGCTACTGAGGCATTAAAGAAAGCATTGGGATTATGAATATAAGGGTATCACGGCCATTCATGCGGACAAATTTGCTTAGGCACAGAATTAAAAAAAATTATAAAGTTATCCTTTTGTCACTATTATCGTTATAATTCCACTTGTTTTACAATGGCACAGCCTATCGTTTCATCTCAAAACTACATATATCCCAAAATTATACGACATTTTACCGTTCCTTGACCAGCATGGTAAGCCCTGGCTGTTATCACAGATTTCTGGGATTTACCATTATCGTGACGGTAGTTTCCTGCTTTCCAAGGCTACTTTAATTCCACCATAAATCTTTTCTTGCCCAGAGGGATCATCTCAATCTTGCTGTTCTCTGTAATATCTAAATGCTTTGCAAGGTCTGCCGGTATCCTTATCACCAGTGATCTGGCACTTTTGCTGACTGACCTTACAAATCTGAAGGCATTCTTTTTAATATCCTCGCTGCGTTGCTCCATATCGGTCGCCTGCTCTTCTGTGAAAGTAATATGACCATTGGTACAACGCATTGCTTTTACATTTTCAAGTACAATACCCTCTTCGAATTCATACTGTTCCAGTTCAACCTCTTGCATCTCCTGCCTGCATTTACCGCATATTATTTCTGTCATTTTAGCTCCATTTTCTTTTAATTTCATACAGGGTGAGTATGAGAATGTCATCTTTATCATATGTCCATCCAACCATTATTTTCCTCCAGAATGGATCCTTTAGTTCGATGGAATGCGTGTATTCCATCCCTCGGCCTTTTTCATCGATCTTGGTAAATTCGAGTTCTCCATTTTCGATGGCAGCTTTCACATCATCTTCGCTTATCTTTCTGGAGGCCATTCTTTTTCTGGCATGGTCGGAATATTTGTACATTCATCCTCTTTTCATCTATATGTAAGATGAATAATATATGTTTGTCGTTGTGAATGCCGTTGGAACTACCATCCCTCCACAAACGCCGGATGAAACCGCCTGTAGCTTTCATGAACCTGCTCAAAGTCCTCGCCTACCTTCTCGTAATGCTTTTCTTTAACGTGCATTGTATGTCCCGCCGCCACCGCCGATAATTTCCGGGACCCACCTGCATTATCGTGATGGCGTTCTCCGGCCTCCCTGAGGGCCATGCAGGTAACAAGATGCCTGGGATGGATATCTCCTGTCCTGGTATCGTAATATTTCACATCTTTCTGTATTCCAAGCAGCTTCGCATAATGATTTATCCTGTCCTTGAACCATGCCATTGAAAGTTTATCCCCGTCAGCGTTCACGAAGATGTAGCCCTTCTTGCGATTGCTAACGACCGTTTTCATCATGAGGTTGGTATTCTCACTAAGAAAAGCTGTCCTGGGCTTTGAAGGAAGGCGGATCTTCTTGTGCCTGTCACCCTTTACGGGCGCAGTCTTTTGCTTCACCCTGACAGCGGTAACTAATTGTTGCTCGCGGTCCCAGTTCTCTATCAGGAGGTTCAGGGCCTCAAAAGGCCGCAGCTGGGTTTCATAGATGGTCCTGAAGAACAGCTTCTCCCTGATAGGTATCTCAGGAGATGTGCAGATTGTTTTGCATTCATCCAGGTTCATGCCTCTGTCCAGTAGAGGCTGGTCAGTGAGT
The DNA here is from genome assembly GCF_002487355.1 of Candidatus Methanoperedens sp. BLZ2. GTDB lineage: Archaea > Halobacteriota > Methanosarcinia > Methanosarcinales > Methanoperedenaceae > Methanoperedens. Next base: position 46,155 of record NZ_NTMG01000040.1, read on the forward strand.
AACTTACCATTTGTTAAAATGGCTGGTTTTTTGGTCAAAATTGCTTGTTTTGCCATAGGAGTTTAGCCCTTTACTTACCATTTAATATATAAAATGGTAAGTGAATAAACACTTTCAGATAGAGCGACCAATGAGTAGGTAACAACCCAATGCCCATTGCAAAATCATCGCTCATACTGCATCCTTTTCATCCCATAAATGAAGTATGGTTGATGCTCCCACCAAAGCCTATACTCCCGCCATAGACCGAAAGATTGTACTTTCGTTAACAAGAAAGCATATCTTGACTTCGTAAAGTTTCAGAGCATACCCTTTTAATAAATCAATATCATGTAGCTCAAAGAGGCAGACTTTGGTAAAGAGGCGAAAAAAGAAGACGAAGAGATCAAATGGTTTGATATTTGTTGCTCTCATTTTTATTTTGATGGTAATGATCCTTGTCGGATCCCTATACAGATACAAAAACCCCGCTTTACTTGATGGAATTCCAAATAAACCTGAGAAACCGCCAGTAACAACACCCACAGTTACACCCATAACAATCACTTCCCCAAACAATACTGTTAAACTCGCAGCCTTCAACCTCCAGATTTTCGGGACCTCCAAAGCAGACAAACCTGAAGTCATGGAAGTACTCTCAAAGACCATCAGGAACTTCGATATTGTTGCTGTCCAGGAGATCCGGGACGCTTCTCAGACAGCTCTACCAGCTCTTAAAAATGCCGTAAACGACATGGCTGGCCCGAAATACGATTTCCTAATGAGCGAACGCCTCGGCAGGACAACCAGCAAAGAGCAGTATGCCTACTTCTACAACACCCAGACAATCCAGCAAATCGTAGATCCTTACACATATCCTGATCCAAATGACCTGTTTCAAAGAGAACCGTATGTCGCAGAATTCAAAGCCATGAACGGCAACTTTGATTTCGTACTCATAACCATCCACACCGACCCCGACACAGCCACGCAGGAGATTAACGATTTGCCAGCAGTAGTTGAAAATGCAAAGGGAAGGTATCAGGGAGAGGGTGATTTCATTATCCTGGGAGATCTCAACGCAGACTGCAATTATTTCAATGAGAACAGCCAATCTCCATTGAGAAGTTATCTCTGGGTTATCAATAATAGCATTGACACAACGACAAAAAGCACAGCCTGCACTTACGACAGGATAATTGTCACAAGCCAGGCAAAGGACGATTTCACAGGGAATTCAGGAGTGTTCAGGTTCGATGAAGCATATAATCTGACCTATGACATGACGATCTCGGTTTCAGACCATTATCCTGTTTATGCGGAGTTCTGGAACAACAGGGATACAGATTGAAAAAATATCAATCTATGAACCTGAAAGATGAGGACATTTCATTGAAATTGCTTTCAAGTTCGGCAGTCACATTGTCCCGCTTTTCAACATCGGTGCTTATTACCTTAAAACGTAATACATACAACCTATTTCCGTGAATAACATTTATATCCCGCTGAAATAAGTCTCCGACAGTCCTATATTTTCTAATAATCTCCCATGCTTTTTCTCCACCGAGTGTTGTATTTCCCTCATAGGTAATGCCCGCTTCTCTTTTCAACTCCTGTGAACGTGCATACTCCAATGTGTATCCAACAGGGACTAATTGAGTGTCCATATTCACCTGAACTATGGAAAGAGTGCCGTACTTTTGCAAATCCCGCCTTATGGCGCCATCATCACCCGACGGCCACCAGGGATATTTGTCATTGACAAAATTAACTATACCGCCATAAGGTAAATTCCACATCGCATCATCTTTCCATCCTGCCGGAAGCTTCATTTCAAACATGAGAGTTTTGTTGGAATAAACATCTTTTTTATTGGATGATATCTCATTACCTGCTATTTGCTGAATGCATCCGCTGAAAAGAACGATCAACAATAAAAATAAAGTGAGTACAATGTTTTTCTTTTCCATAATCAGAACCATTGATAAATTAAAGTTAGAAGCTCCTGGTATGTTATTGACTCTGTAAATCCGGCTGGTACTGTTTTGTTCATCCAGTCATTTGTTGCTTTTAGAATGTCACTGGATTCCACTCTGTCGGGATCATCACCAAGTCCCCTGTAATATGCAAGAATATTAAGTGTACTTGTTGGTATAGGTTCAACAACCCAAACCCAATATTGTATGGCACCACCGTTGGCATTACTGACAATTGAAGTTACAATCCATGTGCCTGGTGATGCGCTGGCGTTGATATAATTCCCCTGGGTTACACCGCTATTGGTCTGAACCAACGCACTGTTTAGAGACCACACCAAATTTGCAGTCTGATTGGTTGTGACGCTAAATGTTCTTTTTTCACCCACATTATTTTTTACTATTGAAGTACTTGGATTGAAACTGGTTATATAGGGACCACCGATTGATGACCCATCGATGGATGGGGTTTGATGTGACTCTTCAGTTGCATTTATTGTAATAACCTGATTTTTCCCCTTTAACGAAGTTACATTAAAGTATATTCCTTTCCCATATTCCCTAACCACAGACGCAGAAGTTCCGGATGTAAAACCCATTTCATCGTAATATGGCGCTTTTAACGAATCTTGAATAATTACATGGTATAAAACATCGGGCTTAGTGTATGTAAAATTGAAATACGTTTTTGCAGAATTTGATGAGTACGTAACAACATAAGGAATGGTTGAACTCACAGATACTGAAGCATCATAGGTTGCATCAAATGAGCCGCCATAATCGTCATCGCTTCCGATATAACAGCCCCCTTCCTCAACACGCACAAAAGCAGGCTCATTGGTATCAGGACTGCAAACTTTATAGTATTGGACTAAATAGTTCAATCGTTTCAGATTTGTAAATATATTTGTGTCGTATGATAAAACGATATCTGAGGATGTAATTACGGCATTATCATTAAAAGCCCAATGAACTTTGTTATTGAGACGAGAAAAAGATACAACTCCACCGCCAGAACCGCCGGAGCTTATCGTAAAGGAAGTCGTATAATCCCTGGGAGGGAAGGAATATAGATTTGTTAAATTAATGGTTAGAGCTGCCAGATGATCCCAGGAGGAAGTATCAAAATATAGTTTATCGAATAATACGTTATATTCGGTAGCCCAATTGTTCCCGTTCCCAAATGTGTAAACATGAGTGTATGTTTTTTCCTGGGTGTCGTTTACGACGACTTTACCGGACTCTGCTCCGGCTACGGAAGTAAATAAAAATATCACTATGAATGAATATAATATGTTTTTATAATTTACATTCCTTTTCTTCACTGAAATGAACGATTCTTTTCTCAACGAGTGTTCAACCTCTATTTCTGCAAGCATATAATATCACAAAAAAACCCGATACTGTTGTTATGTATTTAAATTAATGCATGTAGATGTATATGAGAAAATATTTAAAAAGTTACATAGAAGGTGGGTCAAAATTGGTGGGAAAAGGGGTCAATTTTCAACGGGAATTTTCAAGGTATCTTAAAACCTAACCTTTAATCTGAAACAACACGGATATGGATTGAATATGAACAGCGAGAACAAGGCCTTATTTATCTTCGGATTTATCTTTTTTTTCATCGGAGACCTGGCGACAACTTATATTGCCCTGAGTAATGGAATGCCTGAAAGCGGTCTTGTCAGAGTAATCACAAGATATAATTTCAGCATTATGCTCTTGATAAAAGTGATTTTTTATCCTGCCCTGTATTTTTTCATTGAATACCTGGAAAAGAGGGATAATTATCTTTGCGGTGCTGTCCTTGGGCTTGTTGCAGGCATGGGGATGACGGTTACGTGGATGAATGCCCTGGCTATTATGGAGTACCTGGGATGAAAAATACCGCAGAATGGATACGGCTTTAGTTACCCAGTTTGCGTTACGGGGTTATCTCCAGATGCGGGGATCCAATCAAAAAACTCCATACTCATTGGAGAATTGCTTGAGATTTTCCATTACATGTTTTTGTTCGGGGTTATATTTCAGACACTTCTTCCAGGCCTCAATAGCCTCTTTTCGTCTCTTGACTTCCCACAGACTGCATCCAAGATTATGATATGTATCGGCTATTTCCATTTTTTCATACTCTGAAAAGTATTTCAAAGCCGTCTCATACATATTAATTGCTTTTTCATACTCCCCTTTAGCATTATAGACAAATCCAAGAAAATATAATGCCAGGGGATAGTTGGGATCTAATAATAAAACCTGGTTGAGCTTATTCTCTGCTTCGATAAACTTTCCCTCAACACAATAAATATTAGCATGCAGAGCCATTATTTCTACATCATTAGGGCTTAATTGTAAAAGTTTCTCAAACACATTTTTGGCAGCATCGTATCGATGTTCAAGAACATATTTTGAAGCTAACAGCATTCCCGTTGTCCTCGTATTTTCAATATCCTCAAATGTGTTTCTTTTCGTTTCAGGGATGTCACGAGGCATATCTCCATGAATAATGCTAATTGATATAATTCTTCTCTTGTCAACTCACTTTCGCTCCGCTCTTTCCAATCGCTTTTATCCTTCCGGATCCAACTTTATTATTCCAGATAAAGGAAGTGAAAAATATGAATAATCCCGTTGATCCACGCAAAATCCCGCTTTTTCTAGAACGATTAGCAAAGGCAGGATATCTTTTGGATGTTGAATGTTCAAAAAGAGAGATCAGAATAACATACAACAGGAATCCTTCTAAATATACGACTATCCCGTTTGGCCAGACCAGATTAACTGATTTTCAAAGGGGTGATTTATATTGGCAGAACAGTTCCAAGCTTTCGCATGCTGCTTGAAGGGATAGTAGAAGAACTATCACCATTCAGAAGGGCATTAAGGGGAGAGGACAGGAATGTTTTTGACAGCCTCATGAATAAAGCAAGAGGGCATGCTTCGTCATGCACGGTTGTGCCTCTTCTTGACCCGATGGAGGCTATCTTCTTGTCGATACTGGTGGAGCAGCAGAAAGAGATCAGTTCGCTCCGTGAAGCGCTATCTAACGATGGGAGGACAAGTATTTCGAATACTTCAAAGGAGCAATTCCTAGAGGGGGGTCCGGTTTGATCTGACCGGGTTTCCGACTGGATGTCACTGCGTTACATTATTTTTAAGCATTCGTCATCCGAAGCATCAACTTTTTTCTCATATAGTCTATAATGACGACATTCTTTACAACGATAATAATAAAATGCTGTAGTATTGTTGCGTTTTCTGGAATTTACTTCAATATTTTTGCTGCCACAAAACGAACATTTTATACTCGGAGTCATCATTGTTTGTATGGACTATCTACTTCTTGATTTTTTCTATTCTGCATGGTTCTCAGGGAGGAGGCTGGTCCCGGACCAGAGAGGTGAAGGTTTTTGAAATTACAAATTCTCCATATCTAATTCCTTAACCAATGACCGATGTTGATGAGGGAAAAGAGATTTAACAACAAGAGCATAATGATTCCTTATGGAACTTAAAGAAATAATCAAACAAATTGCCAATGTCAGTAAGGTTGAGATTAAAAGGGTTGCGCCAAAGGAATGCGAAGAGATTAAAGGCCTGATATTAAAATCAACACCTGATGACCTGTATGAGAAAATGGTAGTTGGTTACCTTACATCGATATGTGCTGAATGCATGTACCCTGATACATTTCACCTCCAGCGAAATGACCTGGATTATATCGGTTTTGAACTTGAAAAGGGTACTATAGAAACAGAAACAGCGGGAAAAATGCTTGGCACTTGCATGAAAGGTGGAAAGATCAAGGTTAATAAAGCGGGAGATGAAACCGGAAGCTCCATGAACGGGGGGGAAATAATCGCAGATGAGATAATGGGTATTGGTAATACATTAAAAGGGAAAATAATTGCCGGTAAAGTAGGCAAACTCTCAAAGAACCAGGGAGCTGAGATAATAATAAACGGAGTCAAATATAAACGGAGTCTGCTTGACAGATTATTGGGAAAATAGCAGAAAGCTATACCAACAGTACAATTTTATATTTGTTGGGGAACCTTGTATTATCTCTCTATGTCCTCTATTCCCATTTCTTTAATGAATGTACTCTTCATTTCAATCCTTCATTATAATAATTATAACCGTCATATTATTTACATGCATAAATATATATGTCCGAATAGTATAGTATAATATGGATTGGTTGCAAATGGGAGTGACTTTACCTCCCTTTGAAAAGATAAAAAAATGACATCATTAAAAATAGACAAATGGGCTTATAATTGTACAAATTATCGAAGAAAAATTGGCTGTGTTTTGAAGAAGAGATATTGTTGCCCTGAAAAATGTATAAAATATACCCCTTTTAAACCTAAGTAAGCTGTATCTCTATTTTTATTCCTGAGAGCTTTTGATCAAAATGTCGTATAATTTAGGGTTAGATGCAGTGTCCTTGGAAAATCTCGGCGGATATAGCAATTGTAATATTTGCATTTTTAAAAATCTCCCCATCTTCATAGGGCTAGAGTACGTTAGCTATATGGACTGATCTCTTGAAAGCTCATGAGCTCAACACGGTCTCAGATAACGCAAAGATGTTTTGTGATCAAGTCGATTCTCTCGCTGGAAGTGGCCGGTTACCTTCCTGGCTTGTGGGTGCTATCAAGATCACGATTAAGCCAATCATCTTGAAGGGTATGGTAGAAAAAGAGATTAACTTTGAGGCTATCAGAGGAGCCTGGAAGATCCCGGCAAATATGCGATATATCCCACAATACGAAAGATATCTGAAATGTTAAGAGGAAGATAAAATGGAAACGAATGAAATTATTAGCAAAATTTGGGAATTTATAGCGAAAGTTAAGATAAAACACGTTTCATTAATCATCAGTCTCCTCGCAGCTGTGTTTGTATATCAATCCAATGACATTGCATCTCAGGCCTATAATAATTCTGCTGTTGCCAATAGCATAGCATCTCAGGCCAATAATAATTCTGTTGTTGCGTTGGCACATGAAATGAATACTCAAGAGTCTACTATCCGTGTTGGAATGTCAAGCTCCACGGTGTTAAATGACGGTATAAATAACAGTATATTCATGTTTAGGATACCACTTATTAACGGGTATTACGCAAGATATCCGGCGTCAGTTATGGGTGATAAGATAGATCTTATTTTCAATGGTGATAGTGTTGATTTAAGAAATACTTTAGTATCATTTCCACAATCACCAGCGAATTTCTTAGTTTTCAATGACCAGCCACGATACATTGATTTTGTCTTTGGGAACATTTCAATAAATGGTAATATTTTTAGAGAATATAGCTCCGATATATTTCTTAATTTCAAAAAAGAGAATTTAAAGGTTAAAGACAACACTATTTCGATGGGCTTTCCATATTTAGATTTTTCTTCTGACAATTTCCCCGAAGATTTCAAGTATATTAAAATTGATTTTCAGTTTAACTACGATGGAACAAATGTTACAGACACCAAGCGTACTGTGAATTATAATGATTATAAAGTGACGGTTTATCAAGTGAATCTTACAACAACCTGAGGGAAAACTGGAAAAAAAGAAAATGACGGTGGATATTGACTTTGAGGGGCGCACTCCATCTATCTATGAGTCTGCGACACCCTCCCGTCGGGGTTGATATGGGGGTTTGTTTTAAAACTTAACTTTAATTAATCTTATTTATTTCACGTTTTTCGATTTTAACTAAGCTAACAGAGTTTATTTTTCCATCTGATACGGTAAATTCAATATTTGGATTAATCGTCCATGTAACCATCTTACTGAAATCTGTATAATGAATTTCAAGTATCATAAAATTTTTACCATCGTTAAGATTGTCGTTTGAGGGAACTAATTTTATTGTATAGAGTGATTCATCCTCGGTTAGATTATAATAAGGATATTTGGTGAAGACGATTTCAATATAAGTAGGCTTATCCCTATCAACAAACCAAAAACTCTTAGGATTATGAGTGGTTTTTGTCTCTATAATCGGTACCTCTTTCAGATCCATTTTTTTCCCATTTAATACACCCTGGATTGAATCAATTAGTGTAGGATATCTAGCGTAATACCCATTAACTAGAGGAATCCTAATAGACGATTTATTCAGATATGTATCGTTTATGTAAGAATTCGAATATTGTGGAGATCCAATTTGCAAATTCGCCTCTTCAATAATATTTTGATGAGATAAAGCCTCATTGGAAATAATTAATGAGAAAATCGAAAATATTGCAGTAAAGATAAATACAATTACGCCAAGATTGAACTCATTTTTAGTTATTATATAATTTTTTTCACCTAGTTCACCATTCCCAGAGATATCTGCGCCCCTACTAATACAACCGGATTTTCTATTTGACTTAGTCATTTTATATCATTCCTTATCCAAGCCTGGAAGCTCTTCCTGGGATGGCATGAGCAGCCTAATCGAGCTGGCCGTATATCCTAGTATGATCTTGGATTAAAAAGCCGTTTTGATTTTGGGTATTTTTGGGGAACGCACCCAAAAGGCAAAATAAGAAATCTTTAATTTCTTGTTGTTGCGACAACCTCATTGTTTTAACCCGTGGTGGAAGCTCGCTTATGTGGTTTTATATTGTTTTCTGGCAAAAGCCCGTTAAAAAGTGCATATAAGGCATTATAAGATGCAGTTTACCTTCTCTATTATTTTGCAATGAAGGTGATCTGAGGATGCCAGGTTTTCAAATGATTTTGTTATGATTATGAAAATCAATTACATATTTAAAAATACATGAATAGATATTATTTTATATTTATAATGTCTGATTTTTATAAACGCCATTAAACAGAATTAAAAATCCGTTGGAATATGAAAGATTTAAACGCCATGAAACCTAATCAGAAGTTAGCCATAAGGAAGGACAGCCATGCATATCACTCATAGTTATATTGGAACAATTAAAGCACCCTATCGATGCTTGTTTTTCTTACTTATTGAAGATTACATTGAAGCTCAAACCCAATTTACACATGAATTAGATTTACACCTTGAACGCTTCGCTCGCAAACTTGGCGATAGCTCAGCATTGGTTCGTCCATTTACCGGAGATATAGAAACAGTATGGCAACACGTTTTGGAAAAGTCTTGGTCTGCTGAAGAACTGAACGAAATACAAAATACTCCTGCCTTGCTAATGATTGATCAGGATTTCAAAGATTTTGATCCTCGTAAACATCCATGGCTGGTTATTAATTTTGGACGTAGAGTGACGGGAGAACATGGAGGACTTCTGCTGTTTGAACATATTCTTGATAATTTAGCAGAGATTGTGCTAAATGCAAATGAAGATTTTTTCACTGCCGCCTATAATTTAAAACATGAAATTAAAGCGACAGAATTTGCAAAAACCTTTGAAGCGAAGCCTGGTATACTTGGATTCAGTATCAATCTATTTTATGCTAGTAGTCTGCTCCAGAAAATTTATAAACGAAGTCTTGGGATGATGAGCGCTCCAAAGGCCAGCCCTAGCTTCAAAGCTCCTTATCCACCCAACCCCCCAAGGCTGGAATAGCATTAAGAACATAAATATCGATGAATAAATGACTAAATCGTAGGAAAAATGCCCAGCACAGTAAGGAGAGAGGGGACCATAGAATAAATACTACAATTTTACTCCTGAAAGAACCGCTGATATCATCCAAGAGCCTTAAGTCCGAGATTTTGGGTAAATTGGGAAATTGTAGTTACGTTTATACTATTTTTATTAGTTTATTTATTCAAAAGAATGATGTTTTTATGTTTTTAAAAATCTTCAAGATATATAAAATCTATTTCAATATGGAAAATGATTTACTTATGAAAAATTTAGATAAAAAAATTTCAATATCCAATGTTATTTTTAATGTTGTTTTTGTTATTGTTTCAATTATAATATTTTATGTTTTGTTTAAAGTTTCAGGAATAAATTTCTCAACTTATCCAGATATTTTTCTGAACTTTGCAATAAAAATGAATAATTACAGTAATCTAATTCTTTCAATTTTAACTTTTTTCCTTGTAATTATCACAGCCTACTATGCAAAGGTAACTCATAAATTACTCAAGCTAACGGATGATAACCGAAGATTCGAGATAAAACCAAATCTACTGATTAATGTAGGTGAACCAGAGTTTAGTGTAGATAACAAATATAGAATTTTATCTAATAAAATAAATATAACAAATTATGGTCGAGGACCTGCTGTTGATATTAAATTTAAAACATCTGTTGCAGATGACAACGAAACAAATGCAGTTTGTCAACATAGAGATATTCCTATATTATTGCCTACCGATCCTACTTATGAAGTTATAGTAAACATCCATACTTCACAATATAATTTGCATGATTATAAAGAAGATTTTCTAAGATTAGATGTACTTTATGAAGATGTTGAAAGGAATCTTTACAAACTGAAGCATGTTTATAGATTAGTTATTATTCAAGAAAACCCGGTTTATTTCGTTATGAAAAGTGAAGAACTATATTTCTGCGCATTCGAAGATCGAACATCTATATTTGAAGGTAATTTTTTGAATAGAAAAGATAAACTAATTTTTAGTAGGCAAGGTTGGTGATCCGGAGAAAGGAGAAAGGGATCCATACAGAAATAAATACTACAATTTTTATCACAAAAATATAGTATTTCACCCTTTTTTGAGGGACATATTGACCAAAATAAGCAGATACTAGGCTTTAAAAACTATAAAAACTTTTAAATTGTAGTATAGTAAAACTCATCATTCAAAGAGGTCTAATTTTCGCTATTCATTGACTGTATTCCTAAAAAATGATTAGTCCTAATGTACTTGTTTCGAGGATGCGTCTAAATATATCGATAAGAAGGTAATGGAAGAATCATATTGATATACAGTATCTTATGCCTTCCCTCTTTGCCACGCCTTCGCCACCTGTCGCCAGTCCGCATTGATGGTGAAGGGGTTGAGCCTGACTGACTTGCGGCAGTGGGGGCAGGGGATTTCTGTGCCGAGGGCAGAGGCGGGAATTTCGGACCATGTGCGGCAGAAGGGGCAGGGGAAGGATGTATTTTGGCGCCAGAATTGCCATAAAGGAGGATTGGAATACCAAGCAGAAACAATTGGTACACCCAAGACGTTCTCCATACGCAAAAAAAGCATCTTGCCATATTTTTCACCTGCAACGATAGTCACGCCATCTGATGAAATATTTGAAGTCGTTATTGGACTTTCTCCTTTGAAATTGGCAATTATTTCACCATTTTCCATATCCCACACTTTCAGTGTTTTATCATCTGATGCAGAAATTGCACATCGCCCGTCTATTGTTACAGTAACCGCATTTATGAATCCAGAATGACCTTCAAAGGTGTTCAGTAACTTCCCTGTTTCTAAATCCCATACTTTCAACGTTTCGTCATATGATCCAGAGATTGCGAGCTTGCCATCTGGCGTCAAAGCGACAGCAGAGACAATACTATAATGACCTTTAAGTGTGTGCATTACATTCATAGTTTCCAAATTCCAAGCTTTCAATGTTCCATCAAACGATGCAGAGATTGCAAGCCTGCCGTCTGGCGTCACAACAACGGCAGAGATAATACCAGAATGACCTTCAAGTGTGTGTATTACATTCCCAGTTACAATATCCCATATTTTCAGGGTTCTGTCCAATGATCCAGTGATTGCAAGCATACCATCTGGTGTCAAAACAATCGCTTTGAATATATCAGAATGGCATTTAAACGTGTTCAGCACCTTTCCTGTATCCAGATTCCATACTTTCAACGTTTCATCAAAAGATGCAGAGATTGCAAGCCGCCCGTCTGCCGTTACACTAACCGCAAAAACTATTCCAAAATGACCTTCAAGAGTGTTCAATAACTTCCCCGTTTTTATATCCCATACTTTCAATGTTTTATCATCAGATGCAGAGATTACACGTCGTCCATCTGCCGTTACGACAACAGCTTCGACCAATTTAGAATGACATTCTAAGGCGTTCGGCATTTTCCCTGTTTCAAAGTTCCACACTTTCAACGTATTATCCGATGATCCAGAGATTGCCAGCCGCCCATCTGCTGTAACTGCAACTGCATTGACTGGACTAGAATGACCTTCAAGAGTGTTCAATAACTTCCCGGTTTCTATATCCCACACTTTCAACGTATTATCCAATGATCCAGAGATTGCCAGCCGCCCGTCTGCAGTCACTGTAACCGCATAGACATAACTAGAATGACCTTCAAGAGTGTTCAATATCTCCCCGGTTTCCAGATTCCACACTTTCAACGTATTATCCGATGATCCAGAGATTGCCCTATGCCCATCTGCTGTAACTGCAACTGCATTGACTGGACTAGAATGGCCTTCAAGAGTTTTCAATAACTTCCCGGTTTCTATATCCCACATTTTCAGCGTTTTATCATCAGATCCAGAGATTGCTCTATGCCCATCTGCTGTCACTGCAATTGCATTGACTGGACTAGAATGGCCCTCCAGAGTGTTCAATATCTCCCCGGTTTCTATATCCCACACTTTCAGCATTTTATCATCAGATCCAGAGATTGCTCTATGCCCATCTGCTGTCAATGCAACTGCCTTGATCGAACTAGAATGACCTTCAAGAGTGTTCAATATCTCCCCAGTTTCAATATCCCACACTTTCAGCGTTTTATCATCAGATCCAGAGATTGCTAGTCGCCCGTCTGCTGTCACTGCAACAGCTTTGACTTTACTGGAATGCACCATGATTTTCAGGATTTCCCCTGTTTCCACATCCCATACCTTCAAAATATTGTCATGTGATACAGATCTATTGCGCGCCTCCTTCATAGTTTCATTATATGGTCCAGAGACTGCAATTGCCCGTCGTCCGTCAGCCGTTACCGCAACCGCATTTATCCTAGGAGAACAACCTTCAATAGTACGCAAAAGCGGCCCGCCAGGCGGCGTCAGATTCGGCATCATTGGCCGCAGCCACGGCGCACCTTTCCACTGCTTCATCTGCACAAGCAGAGCTTTAATCTCTGGATATTCGAAAGTCAGCAATCTACCCGTCATCTGCGATGGAAGCTGCGACTTATCCTCCGCCAGAACATGCGCCGACAGCCGCAGCGCCCCCTGCACTAACCGCAGCGCCCTATCCTTTCCATCAACATAAGCGCTTAAAATCTTCTGCGCAGTATCATAATCCGCCATAAGCTCAAACACATCTGTCGCTTTCAATTTTGTCAGCATCCAGTAAAAATCAAACAACAGAGCGCTCACTTCATCCTTCTTTCCAGCCTGAACCATATGATACACCAGACGCTGGAAGAAATAGCCGTCGTTCGGACCAGTATGCCAGCCTTCCGGTGATTTCTGGCGATAAATCTCTAAAAGCTCACCGTGCAGACCAGTGAGATCGCCCAGCACAGCACGCAGATAATCGTGCTGCAGATCGTGCATCGACACCCTCCGCCCGGGTGATTTACCCTCTAACTTGATCAGAGACTTGCGCTCAAGTGTGATCAGCAGTTGTCGGGCACTGCGCTCATTCACTCCGTTCGTGGAAATCCAGAACATTATCACAGTTTCTTCAGGCACAGCCTCAGAGTGTGGGAAAACCGCCAGTTCCTTGTAATGTTTTTCCCATGCCGGATCAGTGCGTGCCAGCGCATCCACGCTCACCTTTAGCGACTTTAATACATCCGGATATGGATAATTGGGGAACTGCTTCATAAGAAAAGAAAGATCAGCCTGGCGCAATGATTCAAGCAGGTCATTCCAGGGAGTTCCTTCACTCACCATCGCCCCGCAAAGCGCCAGGGCAAAAGGCAGATATCCACACTCCTTCACCACATCGTTTGCTTCAGCCGACATTTCATTCATGCACTGACCTGAATAACTGGTAAGAAGCCGCATCGCATCCTCAATACTTAGCACATCCAGCCTGTGCTCCTGAGCGCCCAGAGATGTCGCCAGTCCCCCATCCCTTGTGGTGATCAGCAGCCTGCATCGAGTTCCAAGCGCATTCAAAAACGCCTCAGCGTGTCTCACATCCCAGATGTCATCCAGCACCAGCAGGCAGTTCTTATCCGCAAGCACCTTTGCTATGCGAGCTTTTCCGCTTTCAATATCAATGTACTCTTTCAGGTCATCATTGAACGCCTGCCCCACAGCCATCATATTTCGGGCAATATCAGGCTGCTGCCCCAGGGTCAGCCAGACCACGCCATCCCTGAAAGCGTGGCGTGTCTCGCAGGCACGGGCAAACGCTGCAACCAGCACCGATTTCCCGATTCCACCCATACCCTGAAGCGCAGTGGTTTTTTTTGCCGAGGTAATAACGATCGGGTGGTTAACATCAGCCAGCACGGTATTTTTCAGGTGTTCCATGAATTCAGGGCGGGGAAGAAAGTGAGCCGGCAGCGAAGGCACTCCCCGAAGTTCACCCAGTGGAACGACAGGATATCCCAGCACGCGCAATAGATCAGCCAGTGCATCAGCATAAGGGCGTGACTCGCGCATGTCTGGAGAATTGAGCTTCCTGAGTTCGATGGGGAGCAGGTCGCGTTTGCCAGAGCGGATGATAGGGATGACGATCTTGCATGCACTTAGCGCATGCTGCCACTCTGCTCTGACGTAATCCGACTGTATCGCTTTTGGACCAATGACTACGATAAGCCTGCCACTGCTGTCGATCGCATCGCGGATTTCCTTATGGAATGTCAGCGCTCTGCTTGGCATATCGGTGCGGTCATACCACACTGCGAATCCATTCGCTGTGAGATCTTTATACAGGTGCCTTACGAAAGGTTCGTCATCGCCGCGCGCGTAGGAAAGGAAGATGCTGTTCATTCTTCTATATCCTGTGCTCTTTCGGAGATTATGTTGAGTTTATCATTGTATCTTTTGATTCGTTCGATTTCCATAATGGGCTCCATTTATAATTGATGGCAGAGATACTATAACTTTTTGCTATGTCGGATGCTTCCGCTTTCTGCGTGTCCAGTCTGCGCATTGCTCTTCACCAATGCCATGTTCTATCCGCTTCATATCCCGCTGCTGCTTCCTGTCAGGGTGAGAGAAAATCATCGGGCGCTGAAGCCATATGGTTTGAGGACAGCTTTGAGTCTCTGTCTCACCTGTTCCCCGTTCATGCCCATCTTTTGAAGGCAGGTGGCATAGTTGTAAAAAATAATCTTCAGGTGCGGATGTTGGCCACCCATTTTGCGTGATACCTTGCATATGTCCTCCAGTGAGCGGCGGAAAAGCGGTTCAGCGCCCTTGTAGTCTCCCTTGCTATAGAGCAGTCCTGCGAGATTGTTCACGTTTCCCAGGGTGTTGGGATGCTCATTGCCAAGAACACGCTCAGAAGCCTCCAGAGCATGGCGGAAAAGCGATTCAGCGCCTTCGTAGTCTCCCTTGCTATAGAGCAGTCCTGCAAGGTTGTTCACGATTGTCAGTGTGTTGGGATGCTCTTTGCCAAGAACACGCTCAGAAGCTTCCAGCGCACGGTGGCTTAGCAGTTCGGCGCCCTCGTAGTCGCCCTTGTTTTCAAGCAGCGCTGCAAGGTTGTTCACGTAGGTCAGTGTGTTGGGATGCTCATTGCCAAGCACATGCTCAGAAGCTTCCAGCGAGCGGCGGAAAAGCGGTTCAGCGCCCTCGTAGTCGCCCTTACTCTTGAGCATCCATGCGAGGTTATTCACGCTTTCAATGGTGTTTGGATGCTCTTTGCCAAGCACACACTCCCGACCAGCTAGCGTGCGGCGGAAAAGTGGTTCTGCGCCCTCATAGTCGCCCTTGCTTCCAAGCAGCAATGCGAGGTTGTTCACGTAGGTTAGTGTGTCAGGATGCTCGTTACCAAGCACACTCTCACTAACTTCCATCACGCGGTAGTGTAGCTGTTCAGCGCCCTCGTAGTCGCCCTTACTTCTAAGCAGCTCTGCGAGGTTGTTCATGTAGGTTAGTGTGTCAGGATGCTCGTTACCAAGCACACTCTCACTAATCTCCAGTGCGTGGCGGTATAGCTGTTCGGCGCCCTCGTAGTCGCCCTTGCTTTTTTGCAGCATCGCGAGGTTGTTCACGTAGGTCAGTGTGTCAGGATGCTCGTTACCAAGCACACTCTCGCTAACCTCCAGTGCGCGGCAGTGTAGCTGTTCAGAGCCCTCGTAGCGTCCGGCATCAAGGTGGAAGATCGCTACCTTGTTAAAATAATAGGGCAGACGTTCTGCGGAGAGATTCGGCTCAGTTTCATCCAAAGCATGGCGGTAAACTTCGATCGGGTCATAGCGCCCGCCAATAGCCAACCAAAACCCGTGCAACTCCCATTTCCAGCGCGGGTGCTCACGCATGCGATCGAAGGTGGGCAGGTCAGCAAGCAAGTCCTTGAGAGCTTCCCACTGCTCGACGTCCCGCAGAAGCAAGGGCAACTCATCGAGCTTCCTGTCTGTGGGTTGGGGGATACTTCCGAAGTAACCCGCCAGTTGATGCCTGAAATGGCAAGCAGCAGCCTCATCGTCAAGGTAGCGCCGCTGTACGGCAGCACGCAGGTAATCATGCCCGAAAGTGAGCAAGCCGGCGCGCTGTGCGAGATCGTTTTCAGCCGCAAGGTAGAACGGTGTCCAGGGTCGTCTGGGGAGAGGTTCGTATTTTCCGTCAGCATTCTTCTTTCCGAGCAGGTCGAGCAGTTCCGACTCTGAAAGCCCAAACCTTGAGCAGGCGATAAGACAGAGGCTGCGGCGCACGAGGTCAGGATACTCATCGTCCTGTCCAAAATCCCTATCCCATCTGTTGAGTATAAGGTTAAAAAGTGCTAGCGGATCAGGTGCTTTAAGATAATTGAAAGCTTCTTCTTCCAGTTTCTTACGAAAGTCTTTGTTTTCCAGTTCTTTACTCAGTCCGAACTGGCGCAATTCGTCAAGGACAGCACGCAGGAAAAGCGGATTTGCGGCAGCTGCGGTGTCCTCGATCTTCGCGAGGATTTCCCTGTGTAACCTCTTGCTGAATATGTCAAAGTAAGCCTTTGCTGCTGGTGCTATGTCATCCCGCGCAAAAAGAGGAACATGAAGCTCTTTCCAGTTGCGCTTTCGAAGAGCGTCAAGGCTTTCACCAGGAAGCGAAGAAACGATAAGCCTGACATTTGTCGGCAGAGCAAAGGGCAGCCATCCAAGCTGCTTTGCTGATGCATCCTCACTGGAAATCTGGTTAAGCGCATCAAGCACGATCACCACACGGCGCGATCCTGCCGTTTTGACCAGCCAATCCTGCATGGCGGTGCGTAATGCATCGGACTGCATCGGCAGTTCATCTGAGATATTAAAGGCGCGTTTGAGTTCACTCAAGATGCGCCGCACCAGCCCCTGCCAGTCAGCGCTTTCCGGCGTGCTGCCCGTGTAGTGCTGGATGATAAGGTCTTTGGGATTTTTATCGTGCCAGCGCGCCGCCCACTCTGCAAGCAAAGCGGATTTGCCGCAGCCTGATTCGCCGGTTAGAACGAGTGGTTTTGCACCTGTGCTTCCCGCATGTTCATCCATCTGTCTGAGTAGATCACTTCTTCCCACAAAAGCAAGCCTGCGACTCTTTGCGTATGCTTCATGGCGCATAGCTTCCTGGTCGAGTGGATATGGTATCTTATCTTTTGGATAAAGTCGGTCAATGAGTGCTGTGAAATCTTCAAGAATCCACTCGCCTAGCTGTTCTGGATTCACATAACCTTCGCGCAACACACATATTTCTTTATCATGCGCATCCCGGATCTTTTTTTTGAGCTTTACAAGTTTCCCTGACGCTTCATCACTCATGAAATATTGCTGTTTGCCCTCCGGCATTGATTCTAAATACTTCGGGTCGCGAAAGTAAAAATAGGCATGCTTGTGCATCTGTCCCTCGTTGAAAACACCGTGAATGATTTCCAGTTCAGTGACAGAATGTTCAAGATGTTCTTTCAGCCATGGCTGCGATTCAAGCAGATCAGCAGAAATCGATTTTGGCACCCTGCCGTAGCGCTCACCCAGAAGCCCGATGAAATACGGACGGCAGCGGTGGATTTCCTCAAGACATAAAGGCAGAATTTTTCCCTCATCAGACTCTTCCTTGGTGATGCCCCAGCGTAGATCAACTTCTGTCCAGATGACAGCACGCTCCTCGCACAGCTTGCGAAGCTGCGGGAAGATTTTCTTTATGAGGAGATCGCGCTCATCATGCATATCGGAAAACGTAGAAGAGATAAAGACGCGAATCTGACGGTCTTTATTATGTGAAAGGTGTTGGAGTTTAGTCATGATTCGGAGCCGTTACATTTTTATTGATTTTTCCAATCTCTTTTATTTTTCTCTGAAGTACTATTTTTATCCCTAATTTCGAAAACAATCCGCTCATGACGCCTCCATCTTCCGCCACCTTAACGCCATTTCCCTATTTTAATAAGGAAGGACTGCAAGAAGCTATGTATTCTCATATTTATAATTCTGTATATTTTTTATTCGATCCTTTTATTTTTTCGATAGGATATTTTTCTACGTTTTTTCCAATCTTTTTTATTAGTTCGTCCGATAATTCGATATTATATCTCTGCGACAATCTTAAGAGAAGAAATAACACATCGGCCATTTCTTCGGATATTTGTTCCTTTTTTTCGGTGTTATTAAAACATTCTTCAACTTCTTTATCTGATTTAAATATAAAATGTTCGAGAAGCTCTGATGCCTCTATAGCAATCCCAATAGCTAAGTCCTTGGCATTGTGATACTTATCCCAATCGCGCTCTTCACAAAATGTTCTTATTATTTCCTTTAATTCATGTAGGTCAGTTTTTGAATCCATTTTTTTCTTTTAACTCCCCTCACTTTAAAGCATTCACCAAAAAATCCTTTAACAACTGTCTCTCTTGTTGGAATACTCTACCGCGTTCTCCGTGGTCATTCCTTAAAAACCCCTTCAGAAATGGAATATATTCATTATTTACGTGAAGTATATCTAAACCCCGTCTTTTGTCCTGTAGTAAAGTGCGCAATGTGAACAAATCGAGAGCCCATCCAGCTTTATATTTTTCGCTCCCAAGGTGGCGAAAAATTTCCCGAACCATCCCTTCGCCCTTGCTTTTACCTTTATCATGATACTCCCCTTCCAAAGCCTCATCTAAAGACTGATCACCGCAATATGCAAGATTGTAACCTATATTTACCGAGGCGGCATCAATATCTATATAGAGCATGCCTATATATTTTTCAATTATATCCTCCCTTTTACAAAATATGCCTAGCCCTACCATCATACCACGCTGAACCCATTTGTTAGTCTCTTTCATATAAGAATGTTCTAGAAATTGTATAGCTTTTTGCGTTCCTATGCATGCTAGATAGTAACATGAATGTTCACGAATTATTAGAGAGGAATAACCATTGCCAATATTTTGCTGATATGCTTTGATAAGGTTATCTGTAATTAAATCGCTTTTATGTTTAGAACTGAGATTTTCCTTGAGCATATCTTCCAAGAAGGCGGCAACTTCTGCTGGCGTAGATACTTTTAGAGTTAGCGCTAAATATTCTGCGCTTTGTTGCATACTTTTTAAGATGTATTTTGCGACATAGTATTCTTGGAAGGACTTGTGGATAAAGTAGTAGTAACCACCGTATCCACCTATCAGAAAGGATCGAAGACATATATCATCAATTAATTGAGAAGATGGAATAGGTTGAAAGCGAAGAGCATGACCTTCTATTAGCTTAGATATTTCTATTCTTGTAAACTTCACGGTTTTGTAAAGCTCATCGCCATATGCATATGAAGATGGGACACTCTTTTGGTATGTTAACCAAGCAATTTCCTCCAAAAGTTCCGCCTTATCATCCCATTTTAATTTCGAATCAGGCTTAACTGCCTCATTCTTCAACCACTTTTCTGTATAGGCTTCATATAATTTTGCTTTACTCCATTCAATTTCGAGCATTTTCTGCGAATCGATAAAAATATCAAGTATCATAGTCAACATCAAAGGGCGCTGCGCCAAATTCAGAAGTTCTTTGCTATGCTGGATTTTTATGATAATATTTTCAGATATCTTATCTTCCCTAACTCTCTTGCTATCGCAGAAAGCAATAATATACTCTTTCACTGAGTCGGCAAATTTTAACGGCAACAACTCAATTTTTTTCAGATAATTTTGTTGTATTACTGATTCGGATAAATTGAGTTCATAGAAATTTTTTCTACAAGACAAAACTGAT
Source organism: Candidatus Methanoperedens sp. BLZ2 (assembly GCF_002487355.1). Taxonomy (GTDB): domain Archaea; phylum Halobacteriota; class Methanosarcinia; order Methanosarcinales; family Methanoperedenaceae; genus Methanoperedens. The sequence goes on from NZ_NTMG01000040.1 coordinate 66,325, forward strand.
TGGAGCTTAAACATGTCACTATACAAGCTTTTATTTATTGAATGTTGGCTAAGCTCCATAACCATCTCATCTAAGCCGTCAAATAGAAAAATAATATATTTTTTATATATAAATGAAGTAAACTGATCATAAGTAAGTGGAAGTGGATTCATAGGTTGTGTGTGTAAATGTTGCCACAACTGCGATAATGTTCTGCCACTTTTATCTCCTGAATATGCGATATCTCGGAGAGGAATGTAGATAGGTATTATATCATTGGATTTTTCTACAAAACTATCCACCATAATTGTGAAAACTCGCTTCAAAATAGTGGTCTTTCCTTGTCCTGCATCACCTAATAATAGAATACTGTTGCCTGAAGATAAATCGGAGATCAAATATTCTATGAGTTCTTCAGACCGGACAGCTCCCATATAATTTGCCCAAGGGGGTGATATGAATAATTTTTCTCCTCCTATAATTTCTCCAATTAATAGGCTAGTGGAACCAGGTGCAATGGTCCCAAAAATAGAATCTCTTTCTTTCTGGAGGTAAATAGAGATATTCTTGTTCGTTTCTTTTTCAAACACTTCAAATGGAGACAAAAGTTTTGGAACTATAGTTTCCTTCTTATCTTTAATTTTAGCAGCTGGGGACTGTCCCAAAATTTCTGTAATTGCGTCCAATAACAGAGCAAACTCTTCATTGTCTGATATTCCATCCCAATCCATAAGTTTAGCTGCTTCCATCCTCCTAAATAGAAGAGGAGGTTTCACTTCTTCAATAAAAACTGGAACGAGAATTCCTCGACTATAACCTTCTTCTGCTTCGGTTTTTACATAATTTGATTTTACAGACTCTTTTGACCATAGAACCACCAGACATTTTGAAGCCCCAAGTTCTTCTTCAATAACATCGTGAGAGTTTTGCCCGATAGGGATGATTCGATCCCACCAAACCGAATAACCACGTTGCTCAAGCGCTTCTGAGATTATTCTTGCCTTGGGTCGATCTTCGCTTTTGTAACTAAGGAAGATGTCACTCATATCAGATTCTCCATTATTTCCACCAAATCTTTATATAAGGCTAAGAATTCCAGATCAAAAACTCCAAATCTAAATGATTATCATGCAGTTCAAGTATTTATAAATTGATCGGATTTCATCACAAATTGAATTATTATGATACTATCGTATTACCACCTTAGCTCTCGGGGAGCATGCGAGAAGCATCACGATAATGCAAAAAATTGATGCTTTTCTATATCATATGTTTTTATATATTGTAGTTGTCTGAACATATGATGTCAAATATTTATAATCTTTTCATTAGTCATTCATGGATTTATGGCGATGCTTATGAAAAATTGATTATGCTTCTTGATAATCGGCCCTATTTTTTTTATAATAATTATTCAATACCTAAAAATGATCCAGTACATACTAATGGAACAGATAGAGAATTATATGATGCCATTAAGAACAAAATCTCGCCATCAAGCGTTGTATTGATTATGGCGGGAGTATATTCTTCGTATAGTAAATGGATAAACAAAGAGATTAAAATTGCAAAGGTGGAGTTTTCAAAACCTAAAAAAATTATTGGAATTGAACCGTGGTGGTCTGAAAAAACATCTACATTGGTGAAAGCTAATGCTGATCTGATTGTTAGGTGGAATACAGAATCAATTGTATCAGCAATAAGAGAATTATCATAGGAAGGATTTAATAAGGAACTAATCTGTAGAGTTCAAGATTCACCTTTCCTTTTATATGAACCATTCTGTTTCGAGCATCAAACGCAGCCATTCTCGATGCTCTGCTCTAAGAAGCTCTTCACAACGCCAGAGAAGGTTCAGTACCTGCGTTGCATTAAGTTTATCCCTGTTTATCTCCTGTTCTAGCTTCTCATCCATCTTTTCAAGAGCTTTTTGTTTTGATCTGTATATCGCTGCACTCCTGGCATATTCATTAGTTGACCTGAAGGTGCGGATGCCTGCACCTACCACGGGAATGGATGCTGCAAGCAAGAGTAAAAATACACTGAAACCATGAAGCAGAGGAATAAAGATATCAATAATAAAATGTGTAAAAACTAAAATAATGCTTATAAAAAAGAGCGGAACTGGCAGATATTTAGAAGACCTATCACTATTTTCATAACGTATTGCCTGTTTACTAAAATACTCCCGCTGAACCGATATACGTTTTTCCCGATAATATTTCACCATTGCTACAAGTTTTTTTTCATCGATCTTGCTAATATCAGGCTGAGGAGGATCCGATAGCATCTCTTCTTCTTTGATACATTGATCAATCGATGGACATGATATGCTGTCGATCCTATCTATTTCCTTTAACATCCGGTCTTTCCAATCTTTTATTTCTGCCTTGTTTTCAGACTTATGGCACAAACAGGGATCTACCAGAAAATGGAACTTTAAAGACCTGAATAATTCAGCCCTGTGGCGGTACAAAAACCAGTTCTTTTGATATTTCTTAAAAAGACCAACAATTACGGCAAAAAAAGCAATAGCTGCTACAAAAAACTCTGCATATGTGATCAAATCATCTGGAATAACGGTTGCTAATCCCTCTGTCCCAGGAAACTGCCTGGAAATAATATCCCCAAGTTCTTTAACAGCCAGTGATATAATGGCTAATATTATGGCAGTAATACCAAATACTGTAGCCGTTTTTGCAAACCTTCTATGCGATCTTTGTAATCTGATAGCTTTTTTATCAGAATCGTCATATTTGCCCCAGAGACTCTTATGAAGAATTTCAAGCGCATCTCTTATTGAGGCATAGCGAATATTGATCTCTATGCCTGTATCATGCATATCGTAATTTGGAACTTTCATTGAATTTCTTTCGATATTATATCCTAAAGCGACTATTGCTTTGAGGGTCTCCATGGCAGCTTTTCGATCATATTCTTTATCAGATTCATTCAAATTTTCATAAGCCACCAGGCAAGGATGCTCTTTTTTTTCGTCATCTCGCTTTGGGCCGAATTTCCATCCTTCGGATATACGCTGGCGGGCCCAATTATCATGGGCATTCTTTGAAAGAAGCTCTGTCAACTCAAGAATATCATCTGTGAGTTCTATATCCAAGGTATCAATAGGCTTTGGCGTGTATTCCATTATTCACCCTTTAGGCTTCTTTATAGATCAATCAAAGACTATATCGGCAATCATACTTTATGAATATATCGAAGAATATAAATCCATTAGAGTAAAAAGGTAATATCTGATGGGGAAACCTTGGTCATAAAAACACTGAAACAAATTGATGTCTTCATTTCCTCGCCAAGTGATGTGGATGAAGAGAAAAAGATTGCCTTAAAGGTCATAGAGGAGTTGAATTCAAGGCCTTACATTTCTGACAAATTTGCTATCAAAGCTTTAGAATACAAAACAGAAGTGCCACCCGTTGTTGGCATTACACCACAAAGGACTGTTGATCTCTATATGATGAAGGCTGATCAAGCTAATATTCTTATATGCATCCTATGGAGCAGGATGGGGACTCCTGTCTTCGATGAAGAAACAAATAAAAAATATCAGTCGGGCACAGAATATGAGTTCACAACAGCCTATAATTTCTGTTTCATACTTCGATTTTTGTTATTGTTCCAGGAAGGGAAGAGATTAAGTGGTATGCAATTATACGGGAAATAAATGACATGGATAAATCGTTTCTGGATATTGTTTTTAGATGTGACCTCGATAATACTCAAGTCAAATCGGCAATTTATGATTTTTCATACAATTTATAAGACAAGAAAATGAATTCAGTCCGATAATGTTGAGGATTTCAAATACACATTTAGGTGAGTGATAATATGGAGGAATACCATTATTTTGTAGCTCATGAATTTACTTCAAAACATAGAGACGATCTCCGAGAAGCTATTGATCAAGCCTTTAAAGGAACCGGATTAAATGCATGCTATGGGGACTTGGAATTTAGAAGTGGGGAACATATTTTGAAAAAAATAGAGGATAGGATACTTGCAACACAATTTGGTATCTATGATATCACGAATGAAAATCCAAATGTTTATCTTGAGTTAGGTTTAGCAAAAGGTGCCGGTAAAACATTATATATAATCTGTAAGAAAGGTACAAAGATTCGTGCTGATTTGCAGGGACTTGATAGAATCGAATATGAGAATTGTGAGAACCTAACCGATGAGATAAAGAAAAAAATAAGCGAAAAAGAGTTTGAAAGGATTAACATGATAAAAGCTCAAAGAAAAACGTATGAAAATTATACGATGTATGAAGAAAATGTACTGACTAATTGTGTTAGATTATACAAAGCTGAATTGTTACTCCATAAACAGGGATATGATGTTGAGGACAAAGAAGCACACTCACAGAAAGCGTGGTTTGCTGATTTATCGTTAAGAAAAGACCACATTATCTATGGCCCCTATGAAGAATTAGATGAACAAGGAAATTATATAGCATTTTTTAATATAAAAATAAATGATAACCAATCAATGGAACAAATTTTATTACTTGATGTAGCTGGAGCTGGTGGTGGTGAAAGGATAGTTTATGGAACTGATTTTAATAGACCTTTTGTATATCAGCTTTTTGGGGTCAGATTCAATTATCATGGCAAAGGAAAGTTGGAATATAGGGTTTATAATTTAAGAACATTAAAAATAAAAATATGGATTGATTACGTGGCTTTAGTAAAACCATCGATGCCAATTTAATAAACAAGTAGAATACCGTTCAAAATCCAACTCTGCGCCTGAAAAGATAAACAAAACACTGAAAATTGTAACACTGCAAAACCATCGAGAATCCACAAGATGCCCTCGGCCTCGGTCGGGGGTAAATGACTGCAACACGCGCTCGTTCTCATGCTCGGATAAGTAAGAAAAACAGAAAACTCAGTGCACAATTTAAAATTAGGCGCTCTCTATCGAAAATAAATACCAGCAAATATAAAAAGTAAAAAGAACAATTTATAATAAAAAGATGATAATTGGAGAATAATGATATGGAGGAATACCACTATTTTGTAGCTCATGGATTTAGCGGGGGAATGAGTGAAGATTTCCAACAGGCTATTAATCTAGCCTTTATAGAAACAGGATTAAAAGCATTATATTGGGACCGAGAATTTAAGAGTGGAGAACATATTTTAAAGAAAATTGAGGAGAGGATACTTACAACACAATTTGGTATCTATGATATTACGAATCAAAATCCAAATGTCAGTTTGGAGTTAGGCTTGGCAAAAGGTGCAGGTAAATCATTGTATATCATTTGTCAGAAGGGTACGAAAATCCTCTCTGATCTACAAGGACTCGAAAGAATCGAGTATGAGGATTATAAGGACCTAACCAATAAGATAAAGGGATATATAATTAAAAGTGAGTCTGAAAGGATTAACGAGATAAAAGCTCAAAGAAAAACTTATGAAAAGCACATGATGCCAGAAGAAGATGTGCTGAAGAATTGTGTTAAATTATATAAAGCTGAATGGTTACATCATAAATTTGGTATTGAGGTTGAGGATAAAGAAGCACATTCACAGAAAGCATGGTTTGCCGATTTATCGGAGTTAAGAGACCACGTTATATATGGTCCCTATGAAGAATTAAACGAACAAGGAAATTATATTGCATTTTTTAAGATAAAAATAGACGACAATCAATCAATAGAACCGATTTTATTTCTTGATGTTGCTGGAGGTGGTGGTGGTGGAAGGATGCTTTGCGGAATTGATTTTGATAAGCCTTTAACATATCAGCTATTTGCGATTAGATTCAATTATCCTGGCAAAGGAAAGATGGAATATAGAGTTCATAATCGAAAAAAACAGAATTTAAAAGTATGGATTGATTATGTGGCTATAGTAAAACCATGAGTATGTAACATTTTTTGCTGAAACTGAGTTCGTATCACAATTATGGAGACTATTATACGAGGTCTAAATGAGGATAGACTATAGCGTCTGTGGCTATTGTTTTCATGTAAAAGCTTGATAAATGTGCGTATAAACATTATTAGATGCAGAATACTATTTTTATATATTTATAATTAATGAGACAATCGCAATCTTGTTTCGCTGTGGCTGGGTGCCAACCATCGTCACAGGAAGTCCTACAATATCCAACTATGTAGCAGTTTCGATTCAGTGAACCAAAGACGAAGCGAACATTGGTGCAAGGGCCATAGTACACCATAGAAAAGTTGTGTCAATCCTTGGAAATCCTCAGACTACATACGATTGAGCCACTCTTTTTCTGCCAATAATTTTTGCACCAAAGACTGTAATGTTGTAATGGAAGAACTCATGGTTATATTGAATGTCACTGCATATGATGCTTCTTTCCAGAGTGCCAAGTGAGGATATGGATAGTTTTAAGGTCGTACTCGAATACCCGATATATCGTTTTGCATCTGACATTGCTTTTTGATCGAGGACAAGGCTGTATTGAGGTCAGAACTTTGCCTCATGAGGTAGAGTCACTCTACGAGGATAGATCCCCAGAACAAATCTTCTTCTCAGCCGATTCCGTAATGGCTTTTCATGAATTGATTTGGGATAATTCGTCGAACAGACCCAACCTTTGACCACTCAAAGTAGCGTTATCTTATGATCGCATTATCATTATTTGCATCCTGAATTTCGTTTTTGTCATAACAGTGATGGTTATTTCGCAATTATTACTCTTGTTCTCCCGTTCTTACCCCGGTTTTCAATGTGTGAATAGACCAATTTAGCATTGACTAACTTGTTTAGCGATTTATGAAATGTAGTATATCCTTTTCTGGTGCGCTTGCTGAAAGCACAAAATAAATCGCCAGCTTGCGATGTTCCCAGGTCTGAAGCCAGGTTTAGAAGCGCCGTTTCCGAATCCGTGATTACTTTTAGATATCTTTTCATTCTTTCATTTGAGGCTTCGATGAGTGCAGTATCCACATCTATGAACTCTGCAATAGTAGAGGCACGCTTTTCAGCAATAATAACTGAACGTTTCAGAAGATCTATTCCAAACCTGATATCTCCTTTAGACACAGCATAGTCAGTGATTTTTTCTATAATTTCGTTTTTAACAACATTTGAGTATAATCCAATCTTTACTCGCGTATTCAGGATATCAAAGGTTTCGTCCCAGCTATATGATGGAAATTTGATTATTGTGGGTATGAATACTGAAGTAAGTCCATTATCAAGTAAAGGACACTGGGTGCTGTGCACCGAGCTTAAACCAACAGAAATGGGATATTCTTCGTGGAGTCTAAGAAAATTGTTCACTATATCAAGGAAAATTTTCCTTGAAACCAGAAAATCCGCATCATCCAGTATCACAAACATACTCTTATTTCTTGTCATAAGTGTTTTTGCGATCTTCTCATAGAGTTTTTTCAATGCTATTCCTGACGTCGGCGGTTCTATTCCCGTGATCTTTTTATATATCTCGGCAAGCACTGAATAATGTGTTTGTGTATACCTGCAATTGACATAAGCCAAAATGAGGTTTGAAGGAGATATCTGCTCTGCCTGATCAATGATTTTTTTGAACGATGTGGTCTTCCCCGTACCCGGAGGACCTAGGCATATTATATTCTGGGGTTGCTTACCTTCTATCCCGGGCGCAATGGAATAACCTATGCTTTTCATTTGTGCCTCTCGATAAAGAAAGGTTTCGGGGACATACCCGGAATCAAATATTTCTCTATCTTTAAAGAGCGTCTGCTCCCATGTTAGATAATTTTTCATAGTTCATATCCTGGCGCATATTTTTGTAAATTGTCAGATGCGCATTTTTGATCCGTGGAAAATTATCCTGCTTAATATTAACTGTTAGTATAGCGTGGTGAAAGTATTCTTGTTTGTTGAATTATTTCTTTATTTTTTCTGTTTCATTTCTGGCTTCCATATGCCCTTTTAGGAGCTCCAGAAGAGCTGGCTCCTGCCTTATCAAATCCATGAGTTCCATCGTGAGTGATGCGCGCTCTTTATCAACATTAAAGACTGTAACCAGATCCAGCGCAGCACCGCATTTATTGCAGAATTTGCCGGTAGCTCCATTTATTGTACCGCATCTGGGGCATTTAATGGGGGCAAGCTCCTTATCCTGCGGGGTATTATCTTTTACAAGGCCATGTGCTTTGAGAAGAGCATCATCGAGATTCTTGCCTGAACGGTGAACATAGATCCTTGTCATCCTGGATCCCTGTATCCAGCCAAAGTATTCATCCATCATCGAATCTGTGAGAATTCCAGACTTTTCGGTTGCACTGGTATGCCTGAAAAGATGGTTATATACCCGTTTTTGGATTCCAGCTCTCACAGCAATTCTTTTTATACGCATGCTTATTGCATGATACATAAGTTGTCGGCATTTGTTACCTTCCAGCCCGTTAGACCTTCCGTTTCCTCCCAATCTTATCCAGAAAGGGGAATTGGGATCTAATTTCCTGGGATGGATATCAAGCCATGCGCTCAGATAAGGGGCTGAGAATATTCCTCTGACACGTCTCATTCCAGTTTTCCCGTTAACGATAAAAATTGCTCCATAATTATCAAAATGAATATCCTTGTTCTGCAAACCTGCAAGTTCTCCTATTCTGCACCCTGTTTCGTACAGCGCTGCTATCATAGCTTTATCCATCGGATGCATGGCGCTATCTATCATTTTCAAGACTTCTTCTCTGGTGAAAATATCCGGGATTTTATTCTTGACGGCTTTTATAATTATCAAATTGGCAAGGTCGTTTTTCCCATTTGCCTTGAGAAAACTTTTAAAGCACATCTTGTAACTATATTTTGTCCAGTCCGCCAGATCTTTGCGTTGCAACCATTCAAGGAACAGCTCAATATCCTCTTTTTCAAATGAGTCGAGGTCTTTGTTTAACTTTTCGCATATCACTCTGAGTACTGAAAGATATGTTTCAATTCTTGCGGTAGTAAATTCCTTAATAAAGAGCTTCCGCTCGAAATCAAACAGAATTTTTTTATTTTTTTCACTGAGATTACTTTTCCTGACCTTCTCTTCAACTCTTTCGAGCCTTTTTTTGTAATCATGTATATCCATAACTAACACTCCATTTGCCAATAGATTAAAAGTCTGAAGCAAGCACGAGTGAAAGTGCAAGTACACTGTGGAAAGATCTAAAACACTGCGTAGGGAGTTGAACAAAAAAGAAAACGTCCGGGCCGGGATTTGAACCCGGGTCGGAGACTCGACAGGCCTCCATGATAGGCCGCTACACTATCCGGACTTTGGGGGGATTTTCCTTTATGGTTTAGATGCATTTAAGTCTTTTGATACGTAAATCTAAAATGAGCTGAATAATAGTCATTGAGTTTTTATCTCATACCCATTAAACATTTTTCTCATAATGGTATCCTGGCACGTGCCAAATCCCGGAGTTGCGATCTTTTGACCGTTCAGGTCATCGACCGAAGTAATATTAGAATCCGCCCTGACCACAAGGGAAGTTCCTCCGGAATTCACACCATTTACGATATGTATCCTCCCATTGTCATTTATCTTATATCTTAAAAGCACGGAGGTTCCGACTATTGCAGCATCAACTTCCCTGTGATTTAAGGCATCTGTTATTGCCCTGCCGCTTCTGTAACCTGTTAACTGTAGATTCTTTCCGGTAATAAGCCCGACCTTCTCAAAATAACCTCGTTTCTGGGCTATATATATTGCAAAATAATGTGAATTTCCCTCGATATATCCAAATCGGAGACTCCCATTAACACGGGGCGGAATCCAGTTCGGGTCCTCGTCCAGTTTTTTTCTTACCTCATCATAATATTTACTAATATATAATTTAGAGAGAAAATCATTAACATCCGTATATCCCAAAGAACTAATATTTTTCTTTAAAACATCGGCTTTACTCATAATGTCAATGGCTCTTTTTGTTTCGTTAAGATCTGGATATTCTATATAAACAGTATTATTAATGACTGCTGAGGTCATATTTTCATTAATTCCTGAGAATTCCTGCCCATATTCCAGAACTATTTCCCGGTTTACCGGATTATTAATGAACCTTGTTCCTTTAACCTCTGCCCAAACCAGGGCTTTTATCATATCTTCATCTTTCAGGTCTTCTGATATAGCCAGCACGCAAGATGGATGGTTCTCCCAGATATCCTTAGAATTTACAAGATACCTGCCATAACCCTCGGAAACCGCTTTTGAAGGGTTTGGCTCCCATGAAATGAAACCCGCGATGGAGTTGTTCACAAGCGCCTTTGACATCTCATCTGCTGTCATCGACACAACAAAAATTGATTTTTGATCATTGGGCATGGCAGTTTTTCCGGATATTTCATAAAACATAAGTCCTGAGGCCACTACCAATACGATCGCACCTAATACAATATAATTCTTCATATCATGATCAACCTTTCTTTAATTTGAAACTGAATGTACTGCCCTTCCCGGGTTCACTTTCTACTTGAATTATGCTTCCATGTGCCCTGATAATTCCGCTTGATATAGAAAGGCCGAGTCCGCATCCGCCCGTTTTTCTCCTAGAAGAACTGTCAACCTGATAAAACTTATCAAATATCTTTTCGAGTTTTTCTTTCTCAATCCCGATACCTGTGTCTTTCATATTGACCTCTATCCCATCCGCATCTTCTTTTGCGCTAAGGATAATACTTCCACCCGCCGGTGTAAATTTTAATGCATTCTCAAAGAGATTATTCACCACAATTATAAGCTTTTCCATATCAGCCATAACAGGGGACAGATTATCCGGAACGTCTATAATTATGGATATGTCCTTTTTAAGAGCAACCTGTTTTATGTTCTCAAATGATGCATCTGCTATTTTCCTGATCCCGATAATATCCAGCTTGAGTTCTGTCTTGCCTGCTTCGATCTTTGACAGGTCAAGAATATCATTTATGAGCCTGGTCTGGCGGTCAATATTTCTCAGAATTATCTGAAGTATTTCTTTCCTGTCAGCAGGAACGATATTTGCATCAGATTCGAGATACTCAGCCGAGATCTTCATAGATGAAAGAGGTGTTTTCAACTCATGGGAAACAAGAGATAGAAAATCAGATTTCAATTCATCTAATTTTTTCAATTCTTCATTTGCAGCTGTAAGTTCTTTATTCTTTATTTCGAGATCTTTATTTGCCACATCAATTTTCATTTCAAGCTTTTTTCTTATATCCAGGAGTTCACTTGCGGTCGAATTAAATATCTCTGTCAGCCGACCTATTTCATTCCCGGAAGAGACAGGTATGGCTTTGAAATTCCCGCTAAGCATTCCAAGAGCCCCCTCTTCAAGAGATTTGACGGGTCTTGTGATGTTACTGGAAACAACTAAAGCAAGAAAGATCACCCCCATTACTGCCAGAATTGAAATCTCGACCATCACCCGTCCCAGTATCAGTGCACCGGCATAGGCTTCATCGATGTTCTTTTCTGCTATGAGTCCCCATCTGTAAAGAGGAAGCCAGTAATAAGAGCCAAGCACATTTTCTCCTTTATAACTGACATATTCATTGATGCCGTTTTTTTCATATGTGACTTCCCTGACCGCGAAATTATTATTTATGTTATTAAGCAGGATAAGTGACTGGTTCTCATGGAATATTATGTCTCCTTTCTGGTTGACAATAAATACCTCGCCGGATTTTCCGATATCGATCTGTTCTATTATCCTGTACAGGTTCTCAAGGCTTATTCGTGCTGCAAAGACTCCCACTATTTCCCCGTTCTTACGTACAGGATTGGTTATTATTATTTCAGGGGCATCAGTGGTGTTGGATTTATAAACATCCGATACAGATATTTTTCCTTTTGAAGCCTCGATAAAATAATTTTCTGTTCTTTCATTTCCTGTTCGATAAATATTAGAGAAAATTATATTCCCATCAAGGTCAAGTGTATAGAACTCCCTGTATACGCCCCTGTGCTCGCGTTCAAAGGTGCCCAGGAACTCTTTGAAGTTTTCTTTTTCCGTTGTTAAGCTTACCCTGGATTGGGATATTACACGGATATCATCTTTTCTTGTATCCATCCAGTTATCGATCACATTCCCGGTATTATCGGTTGCCCCAAGCAGGTTGGACATCACCGATTCACGGATAGCTAACTTACTGTATTCATAGGATATGTAAACAACCGCGGATAAAGGTACTACTGATATGATCAAAAAAAAGATAATCAGTTCTGACCGTAATCTCACATATTCCTCACAACCTCATTCTTAGTTTTTCGTCCTTCGAAGAACACTTTTCACACGGGCTTTCAATTCATTAAGATTGAAAGGTTTTGTCACATAATCGTCTGCGCCAATATCCAGGCCTTTAACTTTATCCCTGACTGCATCTTTCGCAGTAAGTATAATAACCGGGATATTTTTTGTTATGGGATCTTTTTTTAATTTTTCGCACACTTCATAGCCGTCCATTTCAGGCATCATGAGGTCAAGAAGTATAATGTCGGGAATCTCGGTTTTAGCTTTAATGAGCGCCTCCGGACCATTGCCTGCCCCGATGACAATATAATCTTCGACTTCAAGAGACCTCTTTAAAGGCAGAAGTGTATCGATCTCATCATCAACTAACAGGATCTTTGACCTCTTATCTGAAAATCCTTCTATTCTTTGTGCCACTTCATCTTCAGGAATTCCAAGTATTCCGGAAATCTCGGAATTAGATATTTTTTCATTTTTCTTTATTAATTCAATTATTTTATTATCTATATCCCCATTCATTGTTTTTCACCACCGTTCATCAAACGTTTCAGGTCGTCATTGATTTTTAGCAGGTATTTAGTCAGCTCGCTATCCATATTCAGCCTGAAAACCCGGATCTGTTTTCCAAGCGGTTTTTCTGTAATTACATTAATTTCAAGGAGCGGCTCTATTACTCTTGATACAGTGGAATGGGAAAGGCCTGTAACTGCAGCGATCCCTGACAGGTATGTGTCATTATTCTTATTATCAAGCAAATGTTCAAGGACTACCAGCTGAGCTGTTTTACCAAAGATTTTTTCAAGAAAATTGGGATTTTGCATAAATAAGATTAAGACTACTCTATTGTTATATAATAATATCCTTTTTTCAGCATCCCTATATATCAAAGTTTAAACCATAGCTAATACTTAAATGAATCACTATATTTTCAAATGCTTGAACTTGAATATGAACGGCTTAACCGTAAATGTTATATACAATATAATATATGTATAGACTTGTCGATGAATAGTCCAGAATGAAATTGGGTGGCTATCGACGGGTTGGGGAGTGGAGGTTTTAAAACTCAATTGAAAGATCATGGGATTTATCAAATCTGCTTAAATAAATTAACAATGAGCAGGTAACTTTTTATTTATTCAGATTAATTGTATCTTGAATAAGAAAATCAACCACAGAGGACTCAGAGTTCGCAGAGATGATTTGTTTTCTTCTCTGTGTCTTCTGTGCACTCTGTGGTTTTTACAAATATGACAAAAAATATTGACGATGTAAAAAAACTCCCTGTTTCCCCTGGCGTGTACATTATGAAAGACAGGGAAAACAAAGTGATCTATGTCGGGAAAGCAAATTCACTTCGAAGCAGGGTAAGCCACTATTTCAGGGAGCAGGAATCACCCAAAAACCGCCTCCTCATGAAAAATTTTTGGGATCTGGAATATATTACAACCGGAAACGAGATAGAGGCACTGGTTCTTGAATCAAATCTAATTAAAGAACACAGGCCGCGCTATAACGTAAAACTCAGGGATGATAAAAATTATCCTTTTATCAAGCTAACCAATGAGAAATTTCCGCGCATATGCATTTCCAGGAGACGGGAAAAGGATGGGGCACAATATTTCGGGCCGTATCCAGGGTCCAAAGCAGTAAGGGAAGTGATAAAAATGGCTTCAGGTCTTGGTATCAGGAGATGCAAGAAGAAACTACCCTGTCCCCCATGCCTCAATTACCATATTAAGCAATGTGCTGCACCCTGTCTTGGCAGTATCACGAAAGAGGAATATCTTGAAATAATAAATAATGTCACAACTTTCCTTAAAGGAAAACAAAATCAGTTAATCCAATCACTCAATATGGAAATGGAACGGCTTTCGCAAATGCAGGATTATGAAAAGGCTGCCCGGATCCGCGACCAGATCAATGCCTTACTTGAACTTTCAGAAAAGCAGCGGGTGAATCTTTCGGGCAGGAAAGAACAGGATATTATTGCATATGCAGTTAAAGGAAATTCTGGCAGCGCACAGGTATTCCATGTAAGTGGAGGAATACTCATCGGGAGGGAGACTTTTTCACTTGACACTGCAGGATCAGAAGATAAAGAGATTCTTCCAAGCTTAATAAAACAATATTACCAGAATGTAGAACCTCCTGAAGAAATAATAACCCCGGAGGAAATTATTGATGAGGCAATATCCCTATGGCTTTCAGGAAAAGGTTCAAAGGTCAAGACGCCAAAAAATAAAGTTGAGAAAGGGTTGATGGATCTTGCCATGGAAAATGCCGGAATGCTGCTTAAACAGGAAATACTTTCACGCAGTTTGGGGGCAAATGAGGCACTTCCCGGCCTTAAGGATGCATTATCACTTCCGGTTTTACCTTCATTAATAGAAGCCTTTGATATTTCAAACATCAGCGGAACGAATGCAACAGGCTCCCTCGTTTCGTTTGAGAATGGGGTACCGGATAAAAAGAATTACCGCAGGTTCAGGATAAGAACAGTTGAAGGCGCGGATGATTATGCTATGATCGGGGAAGTTGTGGGAAGAGCATATTCAAGGCGGATTGAGGAAGGAAAGCGGATGCCTGACCTGGTCTTGATAGATGGTGGAAAAGGGCAGTTAAGTGCAGCTCAATATGCTATTTCAAGACTTGGGCTGAAATTGAATATTGCATCCATTGCAAAGGAATTTGAATATATTTTTACTCCGGATAAGGAATCCCCGGTTATCTTACCTTATGAGTCAGCAAGCCTTAAGTTGCTGCAAAGGATCAGGGATGAAGCACACAGGTTCGCGCTTTCGTATCACAGGAAACTGCGTGGTAAAAAAATCACGGAATCTTTGCTTGACAGGATACCAGGAATTGGTATCAGGAAGAAACAGGCTCTTTTGAAGTATTTCGGATCAGTTGATGAATTAAGGAAAGCGGATGTTACCAGGATAAAAAAGGCGCCCGGGATAACGGGAAAAGATGCAGAAAATATTCAAAAGTTTTTACAATCGGCTATTTGAGTATAAAGTAAAACATGCTAAGTTATAGATTGAACCATTATTTATTCTATGAACTATTAGCACTATTAATCATGATAAGCTTTAAATAGAATGAATAATCATTATAGATTGGTGATTAAAATGGAGACTTTAATACAACCAGACCTTGTGATGAAGAGGAAAGTATGCGAGAATTGCGGTGAAGGTACTTTTGAATTTTGTGATGATATGAAATTGGGCACCTATCTGTGCCAGGATTGCTCAGTACCGGAATAAGATTCCTCTAACGTTTTTTAATTTCTTTCCATATTTTTTTATTGAAAAATCTGCCCCATTCCAATCGTCAGTTTTAATACAGATTCTTGCAATAAATGCTGTGGAGGTATTCTATGGGATGCCAGCACTTTAAAAATACACGCTGTATGCTTGACCCGAAGTTTCATAAACCATCACAGGCCGAGATAGCAAGCTTCTGTGACACTGAAAATTATTCGGACTGTCCGGTTGTCAATAAATTCAGCGGGCTTGAATGCATGTCTTGCAGTTAACATTAAACTTCTAATTTTTCAATGACGAATTTGCAATTATCATACCCGGTACCATAACATTCTATCTCCCGTACCCTGAATTCTGATTTCAATTTACTGGACAAAACCCCTTCAATGATCCCCTCATCCATGGAACACAATGTTTTTCCCACATCTGGCATTTTGCCGCAATTATAACAATCAATAACCGAAATTTCTGTTTGATCGCCTTTTAATAAGTTCATTTCCCCAAGTTCATGTTCTGCCCAAAAAACAGATAATTCTTCAAGTATGCCTGCAAAACTACGGGATTTCAATTCCGGACTGATCCTTTCGCCAATACTGTTCCCAAGTGTTTTTAAAATAGGTGCCGGGTCTATTCCATATGCTTCCATTCCATATCGAAGTGTGCAGAAAAGTTTTTCTTTGAATGAATTCCCGTTCGATATTGAAATGCAATCCATTTGTATTTTATAATGGTTATTCAATGGTGTCTGTGAAAAAGCAAGATATATGGCATTTAAAACAAAAAATTTTTTCCGTTTATCATTCGGGAATGTTTTTTCCCGGATAAGATCTAATTCCTTTAGATCGTTCAGGTGTACCGAAATCGTGGATTTTGCCTTCATAGATTTTTCCACAAGTTCATCAAATGATGCAGTCCCGTTTTCAAGGATTTCCAGGATTTTTAATTTTACCGGACTGTCCAGCGCTATCATACCATGATCGGTATATAAAATTGCTGTTGTCCGACTTTCCATAGAGTCTAAATTGTTTTAGTAATATAAATACTGTTCGTTTATGTACGAAAGTATATTTGGTGGTTACCAAGACCCCCTTAAAACCATTGGTAGATTTTTATTCACCTCCTATGTGAGATATACAACTGAAGAAAGATTTTCTTTTATTCCATGCTGCAATCGTGTAAATGCTACTGCCAGCATGACAATACAACACTCTGTCACATGAAGATCAATATTCTTCATACCTTTGCCATTCAAGTGAATTTCAACTTCAAGATGATCTTTCAGATAGCTATTGATTCCTTCGTTGCTGTTTCTTCTATGATAAAGATCAAGAATATTATCCGGACATTCCTCATACCTTTGCATATATTCATTTCTGAAATACATGGCGACAGGATCATGAAATCCTTTTTTGACAAGAAATTGCATCATATATTCAAGAGAAGCATCTTTCTTATATTTTGGATCTTGCCAATTTTTTCTATAGAGATAATTAATCTCCCGTTCAGGGGAGTAGAAGTAGGTTTTTCCGTTAAATTTATGCTCGTATTTTACATTTTCTCTCCAATCCTTGTCAATATGATAATGTGACATCAAACCCATTTCAACATGAGCAAACGCAATGTTTTTGTTACTATTATAACCGCCATCAAACCATGTCTCCTCCATGTTCATCCTGGCAGATACTGCCGTCATTCGGAGCATATCTTCAAGATACGGGTCATCACTTTCTGTACCACCGCATACCTTTTTAGCCAGAGGAATATTATGCTCATAATCCATAGTTATTTGTGCTTTAATCATCTCTTTCTTATAATACCCATTGTATTTTCCATCAGGATCGTTATGCGTCTTGATCGGGGTACTATCTGTTCCTGTACATTTTCCAATTTTTAAACCCAGTTTGTTGCCAGTATCTACAACTTTTATGCAAAAAAGCTGCATTATCGCATCCATGCCTTTGTTATCCATTCTTACCTTTTCGAAATGCCTTAAAGTTTCATGATCTGGAACAATGACGTTGCCATCCGGATCAATATTGAAACCCAATTCCAGTGCCTCATCTGGATGTGTTTTTAAGTATCTTTCCTCTTTCGTAAAATATTTTATTGTCTTTATGTTTCTCCAGATAAATGTCTTTACCATTGCCCTTCTTGGGTATGTTTCCACTCCTTCTTTAACGGTGTAATGCTTGTTGATTTCAGGCATTATAGGGTCAAGATCTAATCCTTCCAGAAACTTTGATGCTCGAACACTATTCTTGAAGGTTGCATCTGTAAACTCTTCATTGTTTGAATCGGTCAGACCGATAAATTTGTCCCAATAGGTTTTTACGTGCCTATCTACATTAAATTCCAATGTTCACTCCTCCACTTATATTTATGACTAAAATACAATGGGGGGTGAACACTAATAATTATAGACCTATTTTTACAGTATTGTAACAATTACATTGGATTACTGCAAGCATAAAAAACAGATAAGTTTAAATGGCGAACCTATGAATTGGTAACCACCTATTTTTGGATAATGTAATAATGTAAAACTAATTTTTCGCATTATTAAAAAATACATTACTACAGAAATGGGTTCAAAGGGGGAAGAAAGCTCCCGACTTCAGTCGTGGAGATGAAATTCCCCTTTGAAATAAACACGGATTAGTTTCAGGCCGCTTAGCTAAGATTCAAGACCAAAACTATACATTCAACAATATGAAATATGAAATGCAAAACTCCCTCTTTCGTGCTGGAACTGCCATTAGAAACCACATCAGTACAGGAGACTGCCATTTTAACACGGCTGGAAGCTGGAAGGCATTTGTATAATGCCTGTCTTGGAGAAGCCCTGAAAAGACTTGACCTTATCAGGCAGTCCAGGGAGTTCAAGAAAATCATAGTATTGCCAGCAGGTAAAGAAAGAACTGAAAAATTCAGAAATTTGAATGGAGAATACGGTTTCACAGAGTATGCTCTTCATGATCATGCCGGTACGATAAGAGATAGTTGGATCAAAGAGCATATCAACAGCCATATAACGCAGAAAATAGCTACAAGAGCGTTCAAAGCTGTCCAGAAAAAGGCATTCGGGAAAGCCAAAAATGTAAGGTTCAAAGGCAAGAACCAGTTCGATACCCTTGAAGGGAAAAATAACCTGACCGGGTTAATTTTCAGGAATAATTCGTTGTACTGGTCGGGTCTGGAAATACCATGCGTGATCGATGAAACTAATAAAGTCATCGCATACGGCTTAAAACCTGAACATAAGATCAAATACTGCCGGATCGTCAGGAGAAAGATCAATTCAAAGAACAGGTTCTATATTCAGCTCATCCTTGAAGGAAAACCGTACCAGAAACCAGAACATAAGATAGGTAATGAAGAAATAGGACTGGATATAGGCCCAGGTACAATAGCTATTGTGGGAGGTATAAAAGCTGAATTGAAACAGTTCTGCAGTGAACTTGTACCTAAACAGGAAGAGAAACGGAAACTGCAGAGGAAAATGGACAGGCAGAGGCGGGCAAATAACCCCCAGAATTATAATACGAATGGAACTGTCAAGAAGGGTAAGAAGAAATGGAAAAAATCCAATCATTATAACAAAACAAGCAGCCAGGCAGCAGAACTCGATAGGAAATTGGCTGCCCACAGAAAATCTCTTCATGGAAAAGATATTAACGAGATCATAGCCACGGGAACGAGAATAAACACAGAAAAAATCCCTTATATTTCATGGCAGAAGAATTTTGGAAAATCAGTGCTAATGAGAGCACCATCAATGTTCATAAGCAGCCTCAAAAGAAAAGCTGAGAATGCTGGAGGATACTTGAACGAATTCCCTACAAACAGCACAAAGCTGTCTCAGGTATGCCATATCTGCGCAAATGCAGTTAAAAAACCTCTCAGCCAGAGATGGCATATTTGCTGTGGTATAGAAATGCAAAGAGACCTGTATTCAGCGTTCCTGAGCAAATGTATTGATGTAAGTACAGGCTCCCTTGATATAGCCAGGGCAAGGTTGCTCTGGCCAGGTCTGGAACCAGTCCTGAGCGCGGCGGTATCAAGGGTAATTCAATCTGCAAATGGCGGGAAAATGGTTCCTGCCAGCTTCGGAGTAGGCCGGAGACTGAGCGGATCGCCCGTTAAACCAGAAGCGACTATAACTGAGGCTGTGGATGCTGTAATCCGAATCAATGAAGATGAGAGCCACAGAGAGGTTATATGAACTCCTGGAATCTCCGGCTTCAGCCATGGAGAGGGCTCAAAAAATATAGGTAACATAAATATGAAACCATGGACATTATGACATATCATGACCCGTGATAAACATACTATTAAATTCACAAAACCAATTTATTCAAATTCAGAAGGTTTACAGCTTTCAACGCCCGAAACAGTCGCGAAATATATAGCACGAAGACTAAAGACAGATATAATCGCAGACCTGGGCTGCGGGATCGGAGGACAGGTTATTTTTTTTGCAAAAGAGTGCAGGAAAGTCTATGCAGTTGAAAGAAATCCTGAAAAGCTTGAGTATGCAAAACAGAATTGCAGGTTATATGGTGTTGACAATGTTGAATTCATACCCGGTGATGCGCTATCTCCTGAGATAAAAGAAAAAGTATCTGATGCTGACATCATTTTTTCCGATCCTGCAAGACCTCTCTCAGAGAAGGAAAGGACTCTTGAGAATCTTGAGCCATCAATTCCTGAAATAATAAAAATATATTCTGATATTACACCCGATCTTGCATTCCATGCGCCCCCCCAGATGCCGCCTGAGCGGATAGTTCTTGATTGCGAGCGCGAGTACCTTTCATTGAATGGGCAATTGAACAGGCTGACATTATATTCAGGCTCGCTAAAATCCTGTGATAGAAGTGCTGTTGTGCTTCCCGGCTGTGAAAGACTGGGTTCATCCGATGCTCCCCGGATCAGGAAAAGTCCTGTTTGTGATTATGTTTATGAACCCGAGCCTTCTGTTGTTAAAGCAAAGCTATTGAATGAATTAGCACAGATTCTGGCAAAAGAAAATAAAGATGTATTTTTCTATAAAGGTGATGAAAGGCGTACACTTTTGACCTCATCAAATCTTATTGGTTCCGGTTTTTTTAAAGACAGTTACAGGTTTTTAGCCAGTACGGAAAAGGATATGTTAAAATTAAAAGATATATTAAAATCCCGGAAAGCAAAGAATGTTGTCCTGCGGTTTGATATTGATCCTAAAAACTACTGGGAGATAAGGACAAAGCTTGAGGAAGGATTGGCCGGGACAAGGACGCTTCATGTATTCGGGTTCGGGAATGAGCTGGTCGTGTGCGAAAAGATATGAGCCGCAGGCAATTAGGATTTTGAAGTGTGTTTGAAAACCATATAATACGCTTATGGGCAGCCCCTTCACGAAAATATATTATTCCTGCTGGGGCCAAACACTCTTGGTAAATATGCTTCAGAAAGGGGCTTTAAACATAAACAAGATTGAAAGCCAAAGAAATTCTTTGCAATATCTAAGATTAAGCTTTTATTCACTTCATTATTCCATGAATTAAAACAATCATACAATATAACCTTTTTATAGTATCATGCCCGTTTCACCGCTAATTAGTTAAAAAGCAGGAAATTAATAAATCGAACAAAAACTATCAAAAATTTATAATTTAATACCTGCTAAACTATAAAACCCGTTGTCATTCCCTTGGACTCGTGGGGTAGCCAGGATATCCTGGCGGGCTTCGAACCCGCAGACCCGCGTTCGAATCGCGGCGAGTCCGTTAATTTTTATCAAATTGGAAAGAAGGTTTGAATTTTAGATAAAAAGAAAAAAGAATTTCCGGCTTATAACCGGAAATGGTTTATTGTAACCACCACCAGACCAGGATCAGTATTATCAAAAGTATTATTGCATACCAGACATAATTACTGCTCTTTTCTTCTTCAACCTCTGGTTGTGGTTTCGGCACCTCGATCCTTGGTGCAGGCTTTGGTTTTGGTGGCTCTTGTTTTGGCTCCTGCTTTAGTTCTGGTTTTGGTGGCTCTGGTTCAGGCTCTTTGACTTTTTCCGCGGAGCCTGATATGAATGGACTTTCAACACCGGTCAATACTGCCATGACACGGACTTTTCCTGTCAGGCTGTTATCTACTTTTGCGCCCCAGATTATCCTCTTGGTATTCGGGACCCTGTCCATGATCAATTCACCTGTGACCGCTACTTCTTCGAGTGTCAGGTCTTCGCCACCAACTATGTGGATAAGCACACCATAACAATCGGAAATATTTGTAACGTCAAGCAGTGGTGTACTGATGGCCTGTGAAACAGCTTTAATGACTCTATCCACACCATCTCCTTCACCAATGCCGATCGAAGAGATGCCGCCGCGTTCCATTACAGCGCGAAGGTCTGCATAGTCAAGGTTCACAAGGCTTGGCTGGGTGATAGTATCAGTAAGATTCTTTACAAATGCACCAACGAGCGCATTGGCAACATTAAGGGCTTCTTTTAAGGGCAGGTTTCCTGCAACTTCCCTTAATTTTGAGTTATCAATTATTACCACAGAGTCACAGGATTCTGCAAGCAGTTTTATTGCTTCTCTTGCTTTCTCCCTTCTTGACATTTCAATTGTAAACGGGATTGTAACGCAGCCGATGGTAAGTGCGTTAACGGAGCGGGTTAATTCTGCAACAACCGGTATTGCGCCAGTTCCAGTTCCACCGCCCAATCCGGCGACCAGGAATACAAGATTTGTACCTTCAAGTTCAGCTTTTAATTCATCGATATTTTCCCTTGTGGCCTGCGCACCCATTTCCGGGTAGCCGCCGCAGCCGTGACCCTTGCATATTTTTTCCCCGAGTAAGATCACTTTATCAGCTTTTTGAACGTAAAGATGATTTACATCAGTATTTGCTGCAATTATCCTTCCGCCTGTAATACCTTTTTCTGCAATCCAGGTCGTAATATTACAACCTGCACCACCTAAGCCTACGACGGCAACTGATGGTTTTGCTGCTTTTGCAAACTCTTTTAGATCTGTAACCATGTTTTGAAAGCCTCCTTCGAATGAATGGCTATATATTTATATTGTTATTTTACTATATATGCTTTTTCAACGAATTGCATAACAATAATGAGATTAAGATAACTGATAATAGCCAAAAATATGTTTAATATGGGCCCGCGGAGATTCGAACTCCGGATCTCCGCCATGTCAAGGCGACGTCATAACCAACTAGACCACGAGCCCGGTTTCTTCCCTGTAGTGGATTATTGTTATTAACTTTTAAGATTGTAGTTAGTTCCATCCACTTTTTGTATTAGGGGAGTGCCTCAATAAGACCTTGAGGTAAATATAACTTACGATAACGTTCTATAAGTTTACTGTAAGTTTACTGTTATTTTTAATCAGTATAAAAAATTAAATTTACGCAGGCTGTGGATATCGGGGCAGATGCAGCGCGTTTCCTGCCATTCCAGCCTCTACCCGGCACCCCGATGGAAAGCGGAACCGGAGAACCTGATCCTTCGTGCGCAGAATATGCGGTCAGGATAACCAGGGAATTCGAAAGCCATATCGCCATATTGAATAGATTGCTTGAAGCAGCAGAAAAACCTGATGTGAGGGGTATGCTTGTGAGGGCAAGTCTTCACAGGCGGTTGAGGGAAAATATACTTGATTTATCCAATACAATCATGGTTCAAAAAAAGCTGCTGGAACTGGAGTATAAATAAGCAATTGACCCAAGTTTTATATCGTAATAAATTAAAATAGTTCCTGATGGGAACTGTTAGTGCAAAGAAAAGGCTTGAGATCATAGAAAGGGATGTGATCCCTTCAATGTTCGTCGGTGTGCTCTCAAAGGACGACAAGTGGCTGGAACATACATTAAAAGAGACACTCCCCCAGCTTGAAGAACGGGCATACCGCCTGGCGCAGGAATGCAAGAAAAGCGGGGAATGCAAAGAAGATGATCCGTTAGTTGATGAAACACGTATCAGGGCTTTATTTGAAGATGCCCGCTCAAAACTTGGAAAAGAGCATCTCACAAGGGTGGCACATTCGAGGTATTCGCATTAACTATTTATTGGAAAATTGTGATTTATCAATTATGCAAGAGCTTTCAAAAAAGAAATTTGAAGAGGAATATTCACTCTGGATAAGCTCTGCTGCTAAGGATATTGCCTTTTCGCTGAACCGATTAAAGCCATCTGATCTGAAAACAATTATCGCACGCAACGAGCAATATATGGAAAAACCGGAATCTGTTTTTGGTACATCCGGTCTTGATAGGGTTAAAAAGTTAATTCAAGAAAATATATTATTTCTTTCAACTGATGCGATTGTCTTTTCGCAGAGCATCTTTGCTCCGTTTCCCGGTGTTTTTGATTATGCTGTCGCCCTCAACAGGCGTTATTATATCGAAGGTTCATGGTATTCGATAATTACGCTTAATACAAAATATATAGAGGAAGCCAGTGAGACTATCTTAAAATATGCGATCTTCCATGAACTTTTGCAAAAAGAAATATATGAGGAAAATATGAGGAATGGTATCCGTAAATTCAGCCCTGAGGAAAAGCGAAAGATCAGTAATGATACATTGAATAAAGCGATTGAAAGCTCAGGAATTACACCTGATGAGATTATGATGGAAAAGGAATTGATGCTGAAAATTTCCTCAAACTCTCCCCTTATCCCGAAACCATTTGCTGAAACAGCGCTTTTCCATTATGTTGTAAAGAATCTTGAGGAATTAAAGGATTTTCGAGAAAAGAGCAGTACTGAAAAAGAAGATACCATAGGAAAGAAGTTGAACGCTGATTTTAAGGAATGGCTTGATTTTTCAACTGATACCTACAGGAAATTCCTGGGGGAAGTCAAGAAAGAATTGAACTATATGGATTACGGATACGTATGAAGATAATAATACTGGCTGACACTCATATAAATATAAAATCAGGCTCTGTCACCGAAGCGCTCCCTGCAGGACTTGTTAAATTGATCAAAGAAGCTGATATGGTAATCCATGCGGGGGATTTTGTCACCAAAATGTTCTATGATGAACTTTCAGGTATCTGCAATCTTTATGCTGTTCATGGGAACATGGATGAGATGAGTTTAAAGAGATCACTTCCTGAAAGAAAAATTATCAAGGCCGGAAGCACAAAAATAGGGATAATACATGAAGCTGCTCTTTCGATCCATGACACAACAGGGGCCAGGTACATGGCAAAAGAAATGGATGTGGATGTGCTTGTATTCGGACATCTTCATAAACCTGTTATCGATAAAAGTGATGTCCTTCTTCTGTGCCCCGGAAGTCCGACAGCACCGAGGTTATCAGAGCCAAGTGCTATAGAGTTAAATATCGATATCGGTAATATTTCAGGAAAAGTTATTACGCTTGAAGGTGCGCGGTGCGGGGCGCTTGAGAGTGCAAGAAGTTTTCAAACTGACAATAATAGGAAAAAATGAGGCTGGCTTCTGTCGAAACTCAGCCAGGCTCGACCCGGTTACACTGTTACTTATACCTAAGTTTCCCTATTCAGGGATAGGTCTTCGTCCCTGTATGATTCTAATCAGCACTACTATTATAGCAAGGACCAGCAATATATGAATTAAATTGCCGATTGTGCCGACTGCAAATCCTAACAACCATAGGACCAATAGAATCACAACTATTGTAGTTAATAGATCCATATTTTTTTAACCTCCCAATATAAGATATAGGAACATTCATATATAAATTTTATTGACCCTGAATGAACAATCATATAAATCAAAACACCTTATTTTAATAAAATAAACATCAAGATGGATTCCCGGTATCAAAGGAATCCATATTGGTAACTTTAATTGTAAAGTTATTACATCATATAGCTTTCAGGTCCGGGCATGGGAGGCATCTCGCTCTTTTTTTCCGGAATCTCAGCCACAAGTGCTTCCGTTGTCAGCATCAGACCGGCTATGCTTGCAGCATTCTGGAGTGCGGTTCGAACGACCTTTACAGGGTCGATGATGCCTGCTTCGATCATATCCTTATAAGCATCTGTCTTCGCATCATAGCCCATATTGGAATTTGATTCAGCCTTTAGCTTCTCAATGACAACCGAGCCCTCACGGCCCGCATTTGCAGCGATCTGTTTTAGCGGCTCTTCGATTGCTTTCCTGATAATATCCACGCCGATCTTCTGGTCTCCTTCAAGATTTAGACTATCAAGCGCCGCCGCTGCTCTTAATAATGCTATTCCGCCGCCTGCCACAACGCCTTCCTCTATAGCGGCTTTTGTTGCGTTCAGGGCATCATCAATGCGCATTTTCTTTTCCTTGAGTTCAGTTTCAGTAGCTGCACCAACATTGATCACGGCTACGCCGCCTGATAACTTGCCAAGGCGCTTCCTGAGGTCGTTCTTTTTATAATCCGATTCCTCAAGCTTTATGCGTCCTTCAATAATGGATATGCGCCTGTCTATATCGACTTTTTTTCCTTCGCCTTCTATGATGATCGTCTTTTCCTTTGTCACTCTTATCTTCTTTGCACTTCCAAGGTCAGAGAGTTTTACGTTCTCAAGCTTCATCCCGAGCTCTTCGCTGATGACTTTTCCCCCTGTCAGGGCAGCAATATCCTCAAGCATTTCCTTTCGCTCATCACCAAAACCAGGTGCCTTTATCGCGCATATCTTCAGTGTCCCGCGGATGATATTAAGAACGATCGTAGCAAGAGCTTCGCCTTCCAGGTCCTCGGCAATGATCAGGAGCGGTTTATTCTCTTTCACAACTGCTTCAAGAATCGGGAGGAATTCCTTCATTGAGCTTATTTTCTTATCAAACAGGAGGATCATGGGGTTTTCAAGAAGCGCTTCCATTCCTTCCTTGTCAGTTACCATGTACGGTGACATATAACCCTTATCAAGCTGCATACCCTCAACGACTTCAAGCGATGTCTCCATGGATTTTGCTTCTTCAACGGTTATAACACCGTTAGCTCCAACTTTTTCCATTGCATCAGATATGAGGTTCCCTATTTCTTCATCGTTGTTGGCTGAAATGATCCCGACCTGCGTGATCTTTTCTTTTGTCTTGACCTCTTCGCTCATACCTTTTATGGTCTTGACAACCAGTTCAGTAGCACGGTCTATGCCGCGCTTTATCTCGATTGGATTTGCTCCTACCGTGATGTTCTTCATGCCGTGATGGAGGATGGATTGGGCAAGAAGCGTTGCAGTTGTTGTACCGTCTCCTGCCACATCCTGGGTCTTTGTAGCAACTTCCTTTACAAGTTTAGCTCCCATATCCTCATAAGGGTCTTTAAGGTCTATTTCTTTGGCGATCGTTACGCCGTCGTTGGTAATGACAGGGCTTCCATAGCTTTTTGATAGTACCACATATCTGCCCTTTGGTCCGAGTGTTATTTTTACCGTATTAGCAAGCTGGTCCACGCCTCTTAAAAGTGCATGCCTTGCTTCATCATTGAAAACCAATTGTTTTGCCATGTTTAAGCCTCGATCTTTGCAACTACATCTTTTGATTCAAGAATGAGATATTTTTCCCCATCCAGCTCCAGTTCTTCGGAACTGTAACCCGAATATAATATTACGTCACCCTTCTTTACAGGGAATTCTTTCTCCTCCACACTGCCCACTTCAACCACGACCCCCTGTTTTTTCTTTTCCTTTGCGCTGTCGGGGATGTATATCCCGCCTTTAGTTCTTTCTTCTTCCTTTACCGGTTTAATTAAAACCCTTTTACCTATTGGTTTTATTTTCATATTAGTAACCTCCGTTGAATTCACTAACTGTACAAATCAATAACGATACAAATCCAGATTTGTAAGGAGTTTTTCATTGTTTGCGGTTCTATATATATTTTGCTATGCTAATTCTGAAATAGTTAATTTTAAAATGTATTGATTTAGATATAGAGGAACTATATGAAAGCTTTAATTCTTGCCGCTGGAGAGGGATTAAGATGCCGCCCTCTCACTTTGACCCGATCAAAGGTCATGCTCCCGGTCGCAAACAGACCTATCCTTGAATATATTATCAGGGCGCTTGCACAAAACGACCTGAAAGAAATAATCCTGGTCGTGGGATATAAAAAAGAGCGTATAATGGATTATTTCAGGAATGGCCTGGATTTCGGGGTAAACATCAGCTATATTGAACAGGATGCCCAGCTTGGCACAGCTCATGCGGTCAAGCTTGCAGAGTCAATGGTCAATGAAAAATTCCTTGTACTGAATGGTGATAACCTTATAGATGCAGGAACGATCTGCGACCTGATAAAAGGGGCATCCGGTGATGTAACGCTTCTTACCGCAATGCATCAACAGACAACAGGATACGGTGTGATCATACTTGACAAAGGAAAGGTTTCACGAATTGTAGAAAAGCCCCGTGATAAAATAAGTCACCTTATTAACACAGGGATATACATGTTTTCATCTTCAATATTCGATGAAATAGATAAAACCCCGATCTCAGAGACCGGTGAATATGCAATAACAGATACGATCCAGAGAATTATTGACAAAGGCGCTAATGTCACAAATATAACCACAAAGGGCACATGGATCGATGCTGTACATTCATGGGACCTATTGAAAGCAAACTCAATATTCCTTGGAAAAATCGAAGAAGTGAAGGCAGCAGGATCGATCGAGAAAGGTGCGGTAATAATCGGTGATGTAGCTATCGGGGATAATTCAGTTATCAGGTCCGGTTCTTATATCGTGGGTCCGGTCATTATTGGAAAGAATTGTAATATCGGTCCAAATACTACTATTCTACCTTCAACGGCTGTAGGTGATAATTGTTCGATAAGTTCATTCACGGAGATTGAAAATAGTATTATCATGAACGATGTGCGTATAGGGTCTGGTTCATATATCTCAAATTCCATTATTGGAGGTAATAATATTATCGGCCCCCATTTTGTTTCTGATGTGGGAAAAGACCTGAAAATAGAAATGAAGGGCATACTTCATAGCGCGGATGAACTGGGAACTGTTATTGGGGACAATAACATTATCGGGCCATCAGTACTTGTCAGGGCTGGAAAAATGATCGCAACAGGCTGTGCTGTTGATCATGGAGTCAGGGTTACAAAAGACCTGCCTCCGAACTCGATTGTTCTGTGAGGCAATAAAAATGTGCGGTATAGTAGGATATGTTGGAACAAGGCAGGTAACTCCAATACTTATAGATGCATTAAAAAGGCTTGAGTACAGGGGGTATGATTCTGCAGGCCTTGCAATATTAACAGATAAAGTGATATCGGTATGTAAAACAGAAGGTAAAATAGCTGACCTTGAAACAAAACTTCCTGATATGAAAGGGACATGCGGTATAGGGCACACGCGCTGGGCAACACAGGGCGCGCCAACCACAGTCAATGCGCATCCCCATGTTTCAGGAAATATCGCAGTCGTCCACAATGGAATTATTGAGAACTACCAGGAACTGTATGACTGGTTAAAGGCCGAAGGATACGAATTTGTATCAGAAACAGATACGGAAGTGCTTGCACACCTCGCCCATAAATATTATAAGGGAGACCTTGTCAGGGCTGTCATTGAAGGCCTGAAGAAAGTAAAAGGCTCATACGCAGCTGCCTACTTATGCAGCGATTCAAAGACAGTGGTTGCAGCAAGAAAAGAAAGCCCTCTTGTTGCCGGTGCAGGAAAAGGTGAAAATTTTATAGCTTCGGATGTGACTGCATTATTGAAGAATACAAGAGATGTGGTCTATATGCAGGATTTTGAGATCGTGCAGTTGACCGGGGAAGGTATGCAGTTCTTTGATTTCGATGGTAATCCTGTCAAAAAGAAAACCGAGACCATAGAATGGAACATAGAAGCAGCCGAGAAATCGGGATACCCTCATTTCATGTTAAAAGAGATACACGAACAGGTTACATCGATCCACGATACGCTTTTGGGCAGGATATCAGAACTGAGCGGTGAAGTAATTCTCGGCGAGGTCACTCTTTCCATTGATGAGATAAAGGATCTTGAAAGGATAGTGATAATCGCATGCGGCACATCATATAATGCAGGGCTTCTTGGTAGATATCTTTTTGAGTCACTGGCGGGAATACATACGGATGTGGAAATAAGCTCGGAATTCAGGTATGCAAATCCCGTGCTTTCAGGATCCACGCTTGTAATAGCCATATCGCAGTCAGGGGAGACCGCAGATACAATAGCAGCAACAAGAGAAGCAAAGACCTACGGGTGCCATACCCTGGCAATAACGAATGTGGTAGGCACAACACTTTCCCGTGAAGTCGAAAATATTGTTTATACAAGAGCTGGCCCTGAAATAGGGGTTGCAGCCACAAAGACTTTTACGTCCCAGCTAATTGCCCTGTATCTACTTTCTATCTATTTTGCACGAAAGAGGAAAAAAATGGATGTTGACAGGTCGAAACGCCTTCTTGTTTCAATGAAACAGCTTCCTGGTATGATCCAGCAGATCCTGAATAACAAGGAATTCATACAGAAACAGGCAAAACGGTTCTCAAATGCAAGGGATTATTTCTTTTTAGGAAGATCCCTGAATTTCCCGATAGCTTTAGAAGGCGCGCTTAAGCTCAAGGAGATTTCCTATATCCATGCTGAAGGATATGCGGCTGGCGAATTGAAACATGGGCCCCTGGCTCTTATTTCAAAGGAAACCCCGGTAGTGGCGCTTGCCACAAGATCATCAACGTACGATAAAATGGTGAACAACATCAAAGAAGTGAAAGCGCGAAGCGCCCAGGTCATTGCAATAGCATGCGCGGATGATAATGAAATAGATAAATATGTGGATGTGGTCATAAAAGTTCCGATAGCAGATGAACTGCTTTACCCGGTACTCACATCTGTCGTAGTACAACTTCTTGCATACAGCAGCGCTGATGCACTGGGTTGCCCCATCGATAAACCCAGGAACCTTGCAAAAAGCGTAACGGTGGAGTAATTATGGCATTATTTGGTTCATCAGGGATAAGAGGTCTTGCGAATAAGGAAATTACTCCGGAACTTGCCCTCAAGGTCGGGCTCGCGGTGGGTTCGCTTCATGGGTCGGCCGTAATAGCGCGTGACCCCAGGACCTCAGGAGAAATGATCGAGCATGCTGTGATCTCTGGGCTTCTGTCAGCCGGGTGCAGTGTGACGCGCATCGGAATGGTGCCTACGCCAACGCTTGCATATGCTGCACGGAATTTTAGCTGTGGCATTATGATAACGGCATCGCATAATCCTTCGCAGTACTGCGGCATAAAAGTCTGGAACAGGGATGGTATTGCATTTGATTCCAGGCAGCAGGATGAAATTGAATCGATTATAAAGGATAGGACATGGAAGACCGCAGAATGGCAAAATATCGGAAATGTTTTCCAGGCTGATGCTATTGAAGACCATGCAAGAATGATACTCAGTAAGGTAGGGCGCACTTCCCTGAAAGTGGTTGTTGACTGCGGATGCGGCGCAGCTTCCGTAATAACACCTTATGTTCTGCGGCGTATGGGCTGCACCGTTATAACTCTTAATTCCCAGCCTGATGGATTTTTCCCCGCAAGAGATCCCGAACCAATCGAGAAGAATCTTGAATTGTTGAAAAAGGCCACTCTTTCATTTGGCGCTGATCTTGGCATAGCGCACGATGGCGATGCTGACCGGATGATGGCTGTTGACGGGAAAGGCAGGTACATAGAAGGGGATAAGCTTCTTGCATTCTTCGGTATCCGTGAAACAAAACACAGTATTGTTGTGCCTGTTGACACCTCAATTATGGTCGATGATGTCCTCAAGGGCAGGGAAATATATCGAACGCGTGTTGGCGATGTGTATATTGCGGAAGAATTGAAAAAGAGAAATGCCGAATTTGGCGGCGAGCCATCAGGCAGCTGGATATTCCCGGGCATCTCTTTATGCCCGGATGGTATTCTGGCAGCAGCAAGACTTGTTGAGATCGTGCAGAATGAAGGGAGACTTGATGCCCTGATAGATGAACTTCCAACATATCCAATGATACGGGGAGCTGTCCAGTGCAGTAATGAGAATAAAGCAGCGGCAATGAAAAAGATCGCAGAGTCATTAAGGAAAATAGGAGACGTCACAGATGTAGATGGAATAAGGGTTGATTCTGATAATGGATGGATACTTGTGCGCCCAAGCGGGACTGAGCCCAAGATAAGAATAACGGCAGAAGCGAGAAAGGGTGTAGAAGAATTGTATGCAAAAGCAGAAAGGCTGGCAAAGGAGTCACTTTGAAGGCTGTAATTCTTGCAGCTGGCCAGGGTACCAGAATGGGGCCGCTGACCCGCAATATCCCTAAAGTAATGCTGCCAATAGCGAACAAACCACTCCTTTTACATGTGATCCAATCGGCGCGTGATGCCGGGATCAGGGAATTCGTACTTGTTGTAGGGTATGGTGCAAAAATTATTGAAGATTATTTCAAAGATGTTTCTCTTTTTGATGTCAGCATAGAATATGTCCACCAGGAAAAACAGATGGGTACTGCTGATGCTGTTGGCTCGGCAAAGGGAATGGTTGGTGACCGGTTCCTGGTATTGAACGGGGATATAATAGTAAATCCTGCACATATAAAGAAACTGATAGAATGCGGTTCGGATGTGGTATTGACAGCAAGGCATGTTGATAATCCCTCAGAGTATGGTGTCCTTGAAGTCCAGGGTGCAGGGGTTTTGCGTATCATTGAAAAATCCCCGGATCCGCCAACGAATCTTGCCAATGCAGGAATATACGTATTTCCGTCATCGATATTTGATGCTATCAGTGTTACCCCGCTTTCGATACGAAAGGAATATGAGATAACGGATTCGCTACAGATGCTCATCGATAAAGGAACAAATGTTGGTTTTCTTACACTTTCCGATAAATGGATGGATATCGGAAGACCCTGGGAACTTCTTGATGCCAATGAATATTTCCTGTCTGTTTTACAGCCAGACATATCTGGTGAGATAGAACCTTTTGCGACATTAAAAGGCAGTGTTTCAGTCGGTGAGGGCACGATCATAAGAAATGGTTCATATATAGCAGGGCCTGTCATTATCGGTAAGAATTGCGATATCGGCCCTAATTGTTACATCCGTCCAGGCACAAGTATCGGTGACAATGTTCGTATCGGAAATGCGGTTGAGATCAAGAACAGCATTATAATGAAGGGAACGCATATCGGGCATCTGAGTTATGTGGGTGATAGCATAATCGGGGAAAGATGCAATTTCGGGGCTGGAACAAAGGTCGCGAATTTAAGGCATGATGGCAGGACAATTCGTGTAATATTAAAGGAAAAACTTATAGATTCAGGAAGAAGGAAACTTGGAACGATCATGGGAGATGATGTTCATACTGGTATTAATAGCATGATAAACGTGGGTGCTGTTGTTGAAAGTAAAGCGATGATAGCACCAGGGGAATTAGTAAAATAACGATTCGTAAAATAACGAAGAGAAAATAATAGAGATCTTGTTATTTCTATGTTATTTTCTCAAGCATTTCTGCAAAAGCAAGATTACCTGTGATCTTCTTGATCTTTATTTTTACAGTATCCCCTTTGACAGTACCTGGTACATAAATCGTATACTTGTCCTTTTTGGCAATGCCGTCGCCTTTGCTTCCTACTGCATCAATTCTGACATCGTAGGTTTCGCCTTCAACCAGTGCCTCTTCTTTGGCAATCAATGTTGCCCGCCGTTTCGTTACAGGTCTATGCGCGCCGCATGCATCACATCTCAATGTAAGGACTCTTTCACTTTTTATAAGGTGTGTATCCGGACGTCCGCATTCTGAGCAGGTTACATATTCCTTTACATATGCGTTGATGAGCTCGGAAATCATACCTGAAGTTAATCGTCTCTGGAATATCGCTCTTGGACCATCGATCTTACCTGCTGTTCCGAGTTCCCGCAATAAGAATTTGAATATATGCGAAGGCTCACGGTTCAATTTATCCACTATCGCAGCAAAATTTTCAAGTACTGTTGTCTTTCCTTCGGTTAGGAGTTTAGG
The DNA here is from genome assembly GCF_002487355.1 of Candidatus Methanoperedens sp. BLZ2. Taxonomy (GTDB): domain Archaea; phylum Halobacteriota; class Methanosarcinia; order Methanosarcinales; family Methanoperedenaceae; genus Methanoperedens. The sequence goes on from NZ_NTMG01000040.1 coordinate 99,811, forward strand.
CTCGGGGATAACAAAACGTTCCCCTGAGCTTTTAACTTCAGGCAGATGATTTAATGCCCTGTCCAGTTTATCCAGATAATCATTCATTGTCAAGTAAGGACCAGTTCCTGTCCTTTTTCCACTACCAGGCTTATCGGGGTCGGTAATTTATATCCGGCTGAGATCAATGATTTCTTTGCAAGTTTGAAATTGGCGGGAGTAACAAATACGCTCATGATCTCCTGGCCCCTTCTTACTCTTGCCGCAGTCCCGATGGCTTTTCCGAATGCCAGCCGCATTCCCTGTGATACACGGTCTGCACCTGCTCCTGTGGCCTGTTTATTCTCTCGCAGCACCTCATGAGGGTATACCCTGATCTTTAAATGATAATTAGGCTGTCCTAAAGTATCAAGCAATATCCTGTTTGCTGCAATACGCGCTGATTCCAGGGCATTGTGCCTGATCTGGCATTCTTCTTTTGTCACGAGTGTCAACTGGATCGGGAAATCCTCTGTTAAATTGCCCATGTCATAAGTCACTAACTTGCTACCCGGAACACCGCCCATGTATTCTCGTCTCGTATAAGAGCGCTGGGTAATTTTCTTGTACATTCGTCCTGGTTTTCTTGCCATTGAATAGTCCTCCAATAATTATAATGTGAGAATAAAATATATCACACGATTTCGTTCCAGATGACTTTTTAGTTAATAAGCTTTATTGAAAAATAGTTCAGGATCTGATTGCTTTATTTTTTTAGCGTATATTTATAAATCGTTTACCTAAGAATGCAAGTCTTGTCCGGGTAAAGTTTGGGTAAAATCATATAATGCTCTTGGTATTATTTTGTATCATTGAAAAATGTAGGTTATGATATTAAAAACAGTTATAAAAATAGATGAAGAAATTTTAAAAAAAGTTAACTGTAAAAAGAATCTATCCTGCCTATCTGGAACCGATATTTGTAAAGTTGAACTTTGTATTGATGGCAAAATCCATTTTATTAAATGTATTAATCTTGAACCCTGCCATCACAGGATATCATTTGGATATTCATTTATTTGTAAATGTCCAGTAAGAAAAGAACTTTTCAACAAGTATAAAATCTAATTTTTAAGATGTTATTTGAAAGGATTATGTTTATTAAACGTTATGAACAAGCAAATGTTTTAAGGTATGAAAGATAAATATAACATAATAAATAGATGAGGTAAAATAAGAAAATTACTACAATAAAAGTTATATTAATTATACTGTCAGCAGTATATCAGCGAATACTAATATAACTAAAAAAATGATAGGAAGTTAAATTAAAAAATAAATGGATAATTGTCATTATCATTAAATATAAATACAACAAAAGAAAATTAGAAACATAGAGAGTTTAAAATTTATGGAACTTACACCAATACAAAAGGAAATCCTGACAGCATTAATAAATTTGTATAGAACAAAAAAACATGCAATAAAAGGGGAAGATATAGCAGAAGTCATAGAAAGAAATCCCGGAACTGTCAGGAATCAAATGCAATCATTGAAGGCACTTGGATTAGTCGAAGGAGTGCCCGGGCCCAAAGGAGGATATAAGGCTACAGGGGACACGTATCGTGTGCTTAAATTAACAGATATGGAAATCGAGAAGAATGTTCCTTTAAGACGGAATGATGAATTAGTAGATAATGCTACAGCAGCAGAAATAAGTTTCACGACTGTAAGGCATCCGGACCTGTGCAATGCTACTGTACATGTTATAGGAGATATAAGAAAATTCGAGGTTGGAGATAATCTTGTGATAGGGCCGACGCCAGTAAATAAATTAGTGATACGAGGGTCTGTGATCGGCAGAGATGATACACAGAATACGGTATTATTTGTCATACAGGAAATGATATCTCTTCCCAAAAAACCCGTTAAGAACTATATAAAAGAAAATCCCATTACAATTCCACCCACAGCAACGATTCAGGAAGCCTCACGGATACTTGTTAAGAATAATATTCATGGTGCTCCGGTTAAAGACAAGGATGGTATCGTGGGGATAGTTACCCTGACAGATATCGGGAAAACGCTTGCAGATGGGAAAACAAGCCTGAAGATAAAAGACATTATGACAAGGGATATAATCTCCGTTGATGGCGATTTGCCCTTATATGAAGTTGTTAAAGTATTTAACAAAGAAAAAGTAGGGCGGCTGATGGTTAAAATCGATGGGGAGCTTGCAGGGCTTATTTCAAAAACAGACATACTAAGCAAACTTGCATTGTATTAAAAAAATATTTTTTAAAGCAAATAAGATTCATTATTAGACATGTGACATACCGTTTTCATCATCTTTTTTGAGCCTTTTTGTGATCTCAATGAGAGGATGTTTGGCATAATCAAGTATTTTAATATCGGAGAGTGTGTGAAGACCAGATGACATAGCGGTTTTTTCCATACCAAGATGGACTTCATCTCTTACCGGGATGACATAAGCATCCATGCTTTTTATCCCGAGTTTTTTAGCTGCAATTACCCTGTGATGACCATCTACAAGAATAAGTTTATTGGTCTTTCTTATTACAACTATTGGCTCAGCCAGCCCTTTTTTTAGTTCATATATCCTTCCATCAAGTTCATCTGCATACACTTTGGGCTGCGTGGGAACAAGTTCATCGATGTTTACCGATTCGCGGATAACATCCACATGGATATTGTGAATGGCCTCAAGGGTCTTCTTGAGTGTCCATACCTTCTGGGGGCTTGTCCTTTCAATATGCGAGCGAATAACATCTGAATTTGTAATAATACCACGTAAATGCCCGCTTTCATCAACAACCGGCAATTTTGATTTGCCTGACCTGAATATGACACGCGCCACATCACTCATCTCCATTTCTGTGTCCGCGACAAGCACATCCCGGCTCATTACACCTGTGACCTTTTCACCAAGCGCTTTTTCAAGGAGACCTGAAGCGGATACATATCCTGTTACTTTTCCATTTTCGACCACAGGAAAACCGTCATGTCCTGTTCTTTTTATAAGTTCTATGACATCTTTGACAGTATTTTCCGGGGATACAGTATCTACTTCGGTTGTCATGTAGTTTTTAACTTTAGGGTGGTCTGTCATGGTAGTATGGTAGTTTCGTTAACTAAATGGTTTTATCCTTTTTATAACAGTGGGTCAGGGTTAAGCATAACGATATATAGTAATCTAAGTATAGATACTATGGAACGGGAAGCTCCAACCCTTCAGGGGGAGTAGTACACCTATTGAAATCAACTTTACAGGATGAATTATTATGAATGAACAAGACATGGAGATTCTAAATATACTCAAAGAAGCGATCTCTATTGAGATCTATGGCAGGGAATATTATTCGATATTCAGTGATTTAATTGAAGATGAGAATGCAAAATTATTATTCAAAGGATTGTCAAGGGATGAAGGGGAACACAGACAACTTCTTGAAAAACAATTCCTGAAGATCACAGGAAAATCTTTTGACATCAGTACGGTGGATGAAGTGAACAGGGAAAAAGCAAGGCGCATATTCCCGGAATCCCTCGAACCCTTGAACGTGCAAGAAACAAGGGATATTCTCAAGCTTGGCATCAGGACAGAAGAAAGATCTATTGAATTGTATTCCAAAAGTGCAGATAGAACCGATAATAAATCCAGTAAAGACCTGTTCGCCAGACTTGTACTTTTTGAAACTGAGCATAAGAAAACACTTGAGGATGCATTGTATTACCTTGACCAGGAAGGTTCATGGTACGGATATTCCCCTCCTACTATTGAGGGTTAATGGAAGGTTTGCTCTTTGGTACTGCTGGCGTACCCATAAGCTCGAATGGAACTGATAGTTTGTCAGGGATAAAGCGTGTTCATGAGCTTGGCCTTGGCTGCATGGAACTTGAGTTCGTCCGCGGAGTTAAGATGGGAAAAGAGACTGCCCGGAAGGTAAGCGTGCTGGCAAAGAAGCTGGATATAGGATTAAGCGTGCATGCCCCGTATTATATAAATCTAAATGGTGAAGGTGAAACCCGGCTCAAAAGCAGGGAACGAATACTGAATTCTGCGCGGATCGGACACATATGCGGTGCAAGAAGCGTGATTATTCATGCAGGTTTTATAGAGAAAGATTCACGCCATGATGCATACGAAAAAATTAAAAATGAACTTATCCTGATATGTGAAGAAATGAATACTGAAGGCTTGAATATTACACTTCGTATTGAGACCATGGGGCGCAATTCCCAGTTCGGAAACCTTGATGAAGTTCTTACTATTACAGAAGTGGCAGGCGTATTACCATGCATTGATTTTTCGCACCTTCATGCCCTGAATGGAAAAAATAACTCAAAGGAAGAATTTGCAGGTATCCTCACTGACATTGAGAATAAGCTCGGACGCGATGGTTTAAACAACATGCACGTACATGTTTCAGGAATAGAATATTCTCCAAAGGGTGAGACAAAACATCTTGAATTCGAAGCGTCTGATTTCAAATATAAAGAGTTAGCTAAAGCTTTTTCCGAATTCGATATTAAAGGAATGGTCATATGTGAAAGCCCAAACCTGGAGATAGATGCATTAAAATTGAAAAAAGAATTTGATGATTTAACCTGTTGTAAATAGGTCGTGCATCGAATAAGGATTCATAGGAATCCCTGTTACTTCTTCAATCGGTTTTTCTTTGCAGCCACGTAATGTCAGGACTCTCTGGCATATAGGGCGAGTACAATCCGGACAACGTTTTATATTTTCCATAAAAATTATAATTTTATAATTCCTGCATTGCCGCTGCCTTTTAATATTGCTTCATATTCATCTATGAACATGTCGCGCATATTTTCAAGGAGAAATATATTTCTTGTACATAACATCACTTTATTTGAAGCAAGCCTCTCAGGTGCGCATTTTTCCATCCACAAAACTACTTCGTTTGATTCGCTCATTCTCTTCATCTCCTTACAATCTAATCATGCTGATTATACTAATCATTATAATAATCATTTAAAGTATTAGTATAAATAGTTTATGGCTAAATGGAGCCCATCCATTAATTAATTCCTCCCATTCCATCATTGTTTTGCACCTTTACGAATAGATTGCACCATGCTTTGTTGTTGAAATAAGCCGTAATGTTATGGTCACAAGCTATAAGGATAGCCCCTTTTAATTTATTCTCTTGCTTCTTGTAATAGCATTT
>NZ_NTMG01000052.1 GCF_002487355.1 Candidatus Methanoperedens sp. BLZ2
GCTCTCTGCTATATTCCAAGACCGGAGATGCTTAATTTCGGTGATGTGATTGCTGCCTTCCGTTACACAGAGAACGTCGGCTTCCAAGATCAACAGAATTTCGGGGCTTATAACCTTCACATCCATTATATTGCGGCCTAGTATCCCTACCCCCCAGCTTCACATTCGGTCTGTTACCAGACAGGGTGTGGGGTTCAGTTCTGAGGTGGCGGCTAGCCTTTCCTCATGCTGGATTTGCACCAGCTGGCGACTACGAACTTTGCTCGGCGCGCCTGTGCGCTCTGTGGTTTCTTCATCCTTCTTCGAATGCCTGAGAAAAGCATATATTCTATATACAAGAACCCACTAATACAATAAAAGGGGAGGTAATTTGAAATATACTATATTAGCAACCACTCAGGGAACCCAATCGCATATAATCAGTATGGGAACAATGTCAAGCGAATCCCGTTTTGCGTGGTCCAAGTCACGAGAGCAGGAGTGGTGAATAGAATATAATATCACACCTGGGGTTTAATCATGACATTAAAAAGTTTCGGAAATAAGATCTGGTTCCTTCTAAAAGAAACTCTTAATGAATTTATAAGCGATGATGCAATAAAATTTTCAGCATCCTTATCATACTATACAATTTTTTCTTTACCGCCTTTACTGATCATTATTATTTATTTGGGTGGAATATTTGCAGGGGCTGAGGCAGTAAGGGGGGAAATTTTCGGACAGATTAACGGATTAGTAGGAAATGAAGCAGCCCTGCAAATCCAGGAAATGATTAAGAATGTAAAACTTTCGAACAATAATAGCTTTGCCGCTGTCATTGGAGTTATCACATTGTTTCTTGGCGCTACCGGGGTATTTGTAGAAATGCAGGGCTCCCTTAACATAATATGGGGATTAAAAGCCAAACCACACAGAGGATTAATGGTATTTATAAAACACCGGTTGATCTCTTTTTCAATTATCGCATCTATGGGATTCCTGCTCCTGGTCGGGCTGATAATAAATTCCTTAACCAGTATTCTTATAGAACGATTGAAATTTCTCTTTCCGGATATAGCCGTGTTCCTGTTTTATGCTTTGAATATTGGGATGTTGTTTATTTTCATTACTTTAATATTCACTGTTATATTTCGTATGTTACCTGATGGTAAGGTGAGCTATAAAGATGCAATTATCGGGGCAGCGTTTACCGCGTCATTATTTATGGTTGGAAAATCTGTAATTGGTGCATACATCGGAAGTTCTTCCACTGCATCCATTTACGGGGTTGCGGGTTCGTTAATTATCATCCTGCTATGGATTTATTATTCTGCTATCATACTTTACTTTGGCGCTGAATTTACAGAAGTGTATGCATCAGAATTCGGGTATAAAATAACTCCCAATGATTACGCTGTATATATTGATAGGAGAGAAAAAGAGATCGAACCTCAGGCTGCTAATGTTAATGTTAATATGCAGAATAAAAAATAGTTAATTCCAGATGAATGATCCTGCTATGCTATCAGTTAGTTTTTTATTATAGTGGTTCTTATTAAAACAATGATTATGCAAGATGCCTGAAAAGAAATCAAAAGCCCGGAAAAATAAAGTACCTATAAAACCGGATGAAGAAAGCACCTTCTCGATTGTTGGCATAGGCGCATCTGCAGGCGGGCTTGAGGCTTTAGAGAAAATTTTCATTAATATGCCGCATGATAGCGGTATGGCTTTTGTGATCGTTATGCACTTTGATCCCACAGCAAAGAGCGTAATGGCTGATATATTAATGAGATACACAAAAATGGAAGTATTCCAGGTTGAAGATGGGATGAAGGTTGAACCAAACCATGTGTATATCATTCCGCCTAACAAGGATATGGCAATACTGCACGGGACGCTGCACTTATACGAGCCCGTAGTGAGTAAAGGTATCAGGCATCCGATCGATTTCTTTTTCCGGTCTTTAGCAGATGACCGGAAAGAAAATGCCATCTGCATTATCCTCTCAGGAACAGGAACCGAAGGTACTCTGGGCTTAAAAGCCATAAAGGGTGAAGACGGCATGGTCATGGTACAGAGTATGGAGTCTGCTGCTTATGACGGCATGCCAGGAAGCGCTATAGCCACGGGACTTGTAGATTATATCCTACCGCCGGAAAAAATGCCTGAGCAGCTGGTAAGCTATGTAAAACAATTTTACACTAAGAAAATAACGAAACCTGAAAGGATCGTAACCGAACAAATTGCTAATTCCTTACAGAAAATAATAATCCTGATCCGAACCCAGACCGGAATTGATTTTTCCTCCTACAAGCAAAGTACTCTCATCCGCAGGATTGAGCGGCGGATGAGCCTCCATCAAATTGAAAACATATCAGACTATGTACATTATCTCCAGGAGAACCAGCCTGAAATCCGGATTCTCCACAAAGAATTTTTAATCGGGGTTACCAGTTTTTTCAGAGATCCTGCGGCTTTTGAAGTTCTTAAAGAAAAGATAATACCGGAAATATTAAAAGATAAAGGCCAAAACCAACCCGTGCGGGTCTGGGTTCCTGCCTGTTCAACAGGTGAAGAAGCCTACTCTGTAGCTATGGTTTTTAAGGAATATATGGACGAGATAAAAAGTGACTTCCATGTCCAGATTTTTGCAACGGATGTTGATCGGGAAGCAGTTGAAGAAGGCCGTTCCGGTGTTTACCCGGATAATATCACAGTCGATGTATCCCCTGAACGTTTAAATCGTTTTTGTATAAAAAATTCCGATGATACTTACAGTATAAAAAAAGAGATCCGGGAAATGGTTGTCTTTGCTCCTCAAAACGCCATCAGCGATCCACCTTTCCTCAGGTTGGACCTGATCTGTTGTAGAAACCTGTTGATATATCTGGTTCCTGAATCACAGAGAAAATTATTGCTCATTTTCCATTACTCTTTAAATCCGGGTGGATACCTTTTCCTTGGCAGTTCCGAGACAATAGGTGAATTCACAGAACTCTATTCCAGTGTCGATAAAAAATGGAGATTTTATAAACGCATAGGAGAGAGGGCACATTTACCTTTGATATCACATGGTACTGGTACTCTGGCCCCAATGGCTCCGTGGGAGGGCGCTAAAGCAGGTGAAACAAAAGCCAGGGCAATCAATATTGGCATAAAGATTGAAAAGATGCTGCTTGATACTTATACCCCGCCGTGCGCTATCATAAATGAAAAAGGCGATATTCTCTACATCCATGGCAGGACAGGTAAATATCTTGAGCCTGCCCCAGGGAATGTCCGTTTTAATGTCGTAGATATGGCGCGCGAGGGCTTAAGAACCGAGCTGAATATAGCCATTCATAGAGCTGTAGCGCAAAAAAAGGATGTTATCTTCCAGAACCTGAATGTAAAGACAAATGGCGATTTTCAAACCATTGATCTAAAGGTCAAACCTGTTAAAGAATCGACAATGCAGGGACTTATAATGGTTACTTTTGAGGATGTTCCATCTGCCAGGTCTCCCAGACCTGCCAGATCAACATATAGATCAAAACAAGCTAAAGAGCATATTGCAGATCTGGAAAATGAATTAAAGTCCACCAAAGAAAATCTCCAGGCCACGATAGAAGAACTTCAGGCATCCAATGAAGAACTCAAGTCAGCCAATGAGGAACTCATGTCTGCTAACGAGGAACTGCAAAGTACCAATGAAGAACTGAATGCATCAAAAGAGGAACTGCAATCGCTCAATGAGGAGCTGATAACGCTTAACGCGGAGCATCAGGCCAAACTCGAGGAACAGTCAAAAACCGTCAGTGACCTGAATAATGTGCTGGCAAGTACGGAGATTGCCACGCTCTTTCTGGATAATGATCTGCGAATCAAAGGATTTACTCCATCTGTCACCAAAGTAATTAACCTTATTAAAACTGATATCGGACGTCCTGTCAGTGACATAGTTTCCAATCTCGAATATAAAGACCTGCTTAGCGATATAAAGGGGGTGCTTGATACTCTGGTTTTGAAGGAAAAAGAATTGCAAGATAAAAAAGGGTTCTGGTATTTAACAAGAATCCTGCCCTATCGAACCGTAGATAATATCATCGATGGCGTTGTTATTACATTCATTGATATCACTGAGCGCAAGGAACTTCAACAGATGGAGAAGGATGCCCGGATATACGCCCAGAGCATCGTGAATACGGTGCAGGAATCCATCCTTGTGCTGGATAAAGATCTGCGGGTGATATCAGCTAATCCGTCTTTCTATGACACTTTTCAAGTTTCGCCGGAAGAAACCGAAAACAAATTCATTTACGACATAGGCAATGGTCGGTGGGACATTCCCCGCTTGAAAGAATTGCTGGAAGAGATTCTGCCCGGAAATTCCCATTTCAAAAATTTCAAGGTTGACAGTGTGTTCCCTGGGGGGAGAAAGGTAATGCTGCTTAATGCACGCCGCATCTATCAGGAAGGAGCAGGCACAGAGAGAATCCTCCTGGCCATTGAGGATATCACTGAACGCAAGATGATAGCAGACTGATGAATAATTAGTATTTAATAAATAATATATGCATGTGTAGGTTGGATAGACAAGAAGGAATATATAAATGACATTGAAAGGTGAGGATACAGCCGGGGAACAACTCCTATGTGAACTGGTAGAATTGCGCCAGAGGACGGCTGATCTGGAAAAATCAGAAACCCTGCGCAAGCAGGCAGAAAAAGAGTTGAGAGATCAGACTGTGGACTTGCAGGAGCTGCCGACCAGGGATATCCGGAGCCTGGTTCATGAGCTTCAGGTGCACCAGATAGAACTGGAGATGCAGAACGAGGAGCTTCGCAGGGCACAGAGCGAACTTGAAGAGTCACGCAACAGGTATTCTAACCTGTATGATTTCGCTCCGGTTGGTTATTTTACTTTTGATAAAAACGGGCTGGTTATGGAAGTAAACCTTACCGGCGCTAATATGTTAGGTGTAGAGAGAAGTTTTCTGATTAAAAAACTGTTTTCTCTCTATATGGATTTTAGCAGCAAAGATGTGTTTTATCTGCACCTTCGGAAGGTTTTTAGAGCCAATACCAGGCAAACTTGCGAAATTAAACTTGTGGATAAGAATAAGAATCGATTCGATGCTCAACTGGAGAGCCTGGCAGTACAGGATAGCAGCCAGTGTCGAACAGCGATAGTCAACATCACTGAGCGCAAACGCTCTGAGGAGAAAATACGAGAGCAGGCTACTCTTCTTGATAATGCACAGGAGGCTATAGGAGTCAGAAGCCTGGAAAACCGTCTCACCTACTGGAATAAAGGTGCACAGCGCCTGTATGGCTGGACAGCACAGGAAGCGATTGGCAAGAATCCCATTGAATTCCTGTTTAAAGATAAAGAAGAGCCGTCCCAGCTCATTGAAGCAAAAAGGATTGTGTTTGAGAAGGGAGAGTGGACTGGCGAGTTGCAACAGCTAACGAAAGACGGCAGGGAAGTGATTGTCGAAAGCCACTGGACTCTGATAGGTGATAGCGAAGGTAAACCAAAATCGATACTTGTAATCAACACCGATATCACTGAAAAGAAAAAATTAGAAGCGCAATTATTACGTGCACAGAGGATGGAAAGCATAGGCACGCTTGCAGGCGGCATAGCGCACGACCTTAACAATATGCTGACGCCGATCATGCTCTCCCTTCAGATGTTAAAAGAAAAATATACGGATCAACAGAGCCAGAGGTTGCTTACTATTCTTGAAAAAAACTCACAACGCGGAGCTGATTTAATAAAGCAAGTCCTTTCATTTTCGCGAGGTATCGAGGGTGAACGTAAATCTCTTCAGGTATCGGGCATCATATCTGAAATTGAGAAAATTGTAAAAGAGACCTTCCCAAGAAATATTGAGATGCGAAATGATATACCGGATGACCTCTGGACAATATCCGCAGATACCACACAATTGCACCAGGTCATAATGAACCTGTGCGTAAATGCACGCGATGCCATGCCGGATGGCGGTGTATTGAGTATCACAGCTTCGAATTTTTTTGTTGATAAGAACTATGCGCAGACGCATACTGATGCAAAAGTCGGTTCATACGTTGTCGTTACAGTCTCGGATACCGGAACCGGTATTCCCCCTAAAATAATGGACAGGATTTTTGAGCCGTTCTTCACCACAAAGGAGCATGGCAAAGGCACAGGTCTTGGTCTTTCAACGGCTCTTGCAATTGTGAAAAGCCATAGCGGATTCATTAATGTATACAGCGAACTCAGGAAAGGAACAGCATTCAGTATATATTTGCCTGCGATCAGAACCGAAATACATGAAGCAGCACAGCAGCAACTTGAATTGCTTGCAGGGAAAGGGGAATGGATCCTCGTTGCCGAAGATGAAGAATCAATTCGTGACGTTACTTTCTCAACACTGGAGATAAGTGGATATAAAGTGCTTATGGCTAACGATGGAGCAGAAGCAGTAGCATTGTATGCTCAAAATATAGATAAAGTCAAAATCATTCTTATGGATATGATGATGCCGATAATGGACGGCCAGGCAAGCATTCAAACGATCCGGAAAATTAATCATGATGTCAAAATTATTGCAGTCAGCGGATTAGCAGAAAAAGACAGGCTGAAGAACGTTGCAGACCTTACAAATGCTTTCCTGCCAAAACCTTACACTGCCCAGAAGCTGCTCAAAACCATACATGAGGTTTTAAACGCTAAATAGGGGACGGTTAACAAACTGCTGCATGACTCGATTTCAATTATAAAATATGTTTCAAATTTGCAGGGGGATTTTTGAGGAAACCTAATTAAAAATAAATCCGGTAAGGATAATCAACCACAGAGAGAATAATAAAAAGTCATAACTGGCGAAGTCAAGAATATAGAGCAGAGGGACTTTTCGGACTTCAGACAGGCTCTAAGAGAAAGAATTAAGCTGTATGATATACATAACATAATATACTTGCAAGCGGGGGTATAGTAATAGCTAATGGTTTCATCGCACGTTTTCAAACTCAGGACACATTGGATTTTGTTTGTGAACTGCTCAAGGAAAAATCAAGCCTTTTCAAATTGAGAAAATTCTTCAACCCGGATAATGTTCCATGCCGTTTTATTCTTGTTATTGAATGCAGAGAGAAAGATATGGTAGAATCCCTGGAAAATTATTTCTTACGATTATACCCGGGTAATGTCGACATTTCTCTCCTGAATGAGCATGAATCTGAAATTGATAAAATGAAGCCGATTTAGTGTATGCTCTTTTTACGGTACATGTGAAAATGTCAGAGCGTCAGATTAATATAATATGTAAAATCTATGCCTGATATAACAGGATACAAAGGTATTTATGATGGGATGAGGGAGGTAAACTGTCGCCTATTCTATGAGGAAAAACGGTGAAAAACGAAGATAAAACAAAGAGGCAGCTCGTAAACGATACCGAAAATATGCAAGAAATGTCAACTGAGGACGTTCAGAGCCTTGTTCATGAATTAAAAACGCATCAAATCGAACTGGAAATGCAAAATGGGGAGCTTCGCAGGGCACAAAATGAACTCGAAGCGTCACGTAACGAATATGCTGACCTGTATGATTTTGCACCCATTGGTTATTTTACTTTTGATAAAAACGGACTGATTTTAGATGTAAATCTTACAGGGGCTAATAAATTAGGTATAGAAAGGCAATTTTTGATTAAAAGACCATTTTCTCTTTATATCACTCCTGAAAGCAAGGATATATTTTATTTACACCTCAGACAGGTTTTCAGGACAAATATCAGACGGACTTGTGAAATCAAACTTGCAGGTAAGGATGGGATTCAATCCGATGCCCGGCTGGAAAGCATGTTAGTGCAGGATAGCGAAGGTAAATCCAGTCAATGCAGAACAGCAATAAGCGACATTACTGAGCACAAGCAGATTGATAAAGCATTGGAGGATAGCGAAGAGAGATACAGGGAACTTACTGAAAGCATAGGTGAAGTCTTTTATGCGATGGACAGGGATTTAAGATATACTTACTGGAATACTGCATCTGAAGCTCTTACAGGGATTCTGGCGAAGGATGCTATCGGAAAATCTCTCTTTGAGCTTTTCCCGGAGTTAAAAGAGACAAGGGCAGAGAAGTTTTACAGAAAAGTATTAAAAACACAGCAACCAGAGCGTTTCGTGAATAAGTATCGGGTTAAGGGCAAGGACCGCTTTTTTGAAATTAACGCCTATCCATCCAGGTTCGGTCTCTCTATTATCGCCAAGGATATCACCGAGCGCAAGAAGGCTGAGAAGCAAATACAGGAACAGGTGGCCCTTCTCGATAAAGCACGGGATGCTATTGGAGTACGGGACATGGAACACCGCCTCATCTACTGGAATAAAGGTGCACAGAGGCTGTATGGCTGGACAGCAGAGGAAGCCACTGGCAAAAATGCCGACAGGCTCATATATAAAGATAAAGAAGAAACATCCAGGCTCATTGAAGCAAAAAAGATCGTGCATGAGAAGGGAGAGTGGACTGGCGAACTGCATCAGGTAACGAAAGATGGTAAAGAAATTATTGTAGAAAGTCGCTGGACCTTGATGCATGATAGCGAAGGAAAACCAAAATCAATACTCGTCATAAACACGGACATCACAGAGAAGAAAAAGTTTGAATCGCAGTTATTGCGCGCCCAGAGGATAGAAAGCATTGGCACACTTGCCGGAGGTATTGCGCATGACCTTAACAATGTATTGACACCGATAACGCTATCTTTGCAAATGTTAAAACAAAAATTCAAAGACGAGCAGAGCCAGAGATTGCTTACTATTCTTGAAAATAACTCCCAGCGTGGGGCTAATTTAATAAAGCAAGTCCTGTCATTTGCACGGGGCGTCGAAGGTGAACGCATTCCTCTTGCTGCAAAACATGTTATCAGGGAAATTGAGAAAGTTTTAAAAGAAACATTTCCAAGATCAATCGATATACGAACCGATATACAGAAAGACCTCTTTACAATCTCAGGAGATGCTACGCAGCTGCACCAGGTTTTAATGAACCTGTGCGTGAACGCCCGTGATGCAATGCCAGACGGCGGAATATTGAGTATCACAGCTTCGAATTTCTTTATTGATAAGAACTATGCGCAGATGAACCATGACGCAAAAGTCGGTTCGTATATCGTTATCGTGGTCTCAGATACCGGAACCGGTATTCCTCCTGAAATAATGGATAGGGTTTTTGAGCCGTTTTTTACGACAAAGGAACATGGCAAAGGCACAGGTCTTGGTCTTTCAACGGCTCTTGCAGTTGTGAAAAGTCACGGCGGATTCATTAATATATATAGCGAGGTTGAAAGAGGAACAACGTTCAGGGTATATTTGCCTGCTATTAAAGCAGCCGAAACACAAAAAGTAGAAGAGCAACAGCGTGAATTGCCAGCTGGGAACGGGGAATTGATCCTCGTTGCTGAGGACGAAGGATCAATTCGTGAGATTATAAGCTCGACCCTGAAAGCATATGGATATAGAGTGCTTACAGCCAATGATGGTGCAGAGGCGGTAGCATTGCATGCTCAAAATAAAGATGAAATCAAACTTGTTCTTATAGATCTGATGATGCCAGTTATGGATGGTGAAGCAGGCATTCGGGCTATTCGTAAAATTAATCATGATGTCAAAATTATTGCAATTAGCGGATTAACAGAAAAAGATAGAATTGCGAAAGTCGCTGACTATACAAACGCTTTTTTGCCAAAGCCTTACACTGCCGAGAGATTGTTGAAAACCATACACGAGGTTTTGAGCGCAAAATAAGGAATCAGAAAGGATAAAGCTCATCTTCCCGCAGATTGCTGAATAACTTTTATTGAAGAAGTTAAATATATAGCCATCAGGTTAATATACGGCTATGTCTCATTGATGAGATAACAATTTACAGCCGGAAGGGAGATACCCGGACCACATTAAGATGCGCATAAGTCGGATAAATTGCTGTTATTTGGCATGGTGAGAAAAATGAAATTAGAAGAATCGAAAATCCAGAGAACGGAGGGACTGAAAAACACAGATCTATATAAATATCTTGCTGCGATATCAATTCCAGCCTTCATAGTCCTCCTCGCTATTTTGACCCCGTTTGACAATAGAGTACTTTCCGAGCCGCTCTGGTTACTCCCAATCCTGAACACAGTGTTCATCTTTGTAATATATCTCTCCGTGGCGTACATCTGTGCGAAGAGCTACCTGGCAAGCGGGTCACCGAGCATCTTCCTGCTTGGCTGCGGAATGCTGGCATTTGGCTCTGCATCTCTATTAGGCGGCTGGTTAATAGCTGCTCCGGGTGGGATAAATGTTAATGTGACATTAGTTAATGTTGGGGCTTTGTTCGGTTCGATTTTTCATCTTACAGGTGCGATGCTCACCTTAATGAGAATAAATGCAAAACCGGATTTAAAGCGCAGAAAGCGGAACCTGACGCTTGCTTATCCGGGAATACTGATATCAATAATATTGCTTACGATAGTGAGTTTTCAGGGCATTACCCCGCCGTTTTTCTTACAGGGAACCGGTCCTACTCCGCTAAGGCAGGTGGTGCTGGGAACTGCTGCGATGCTGTTTGCTATCTCTGCTTTTCTCTTCATGAGGCTCTACTTCCGGTTGAAAGAAATTTATCTATACTGGTATTTCCTGGCTTTGATGCTGGTCTCCATAAACTTATTCGCTGCGCTCTTTGTACATACTGTTGGCAGCCTTTTTAGCTGGGCCGTGAGACTGCCACTATACTTCGGCGGCATATACTTCCTCAACGCCATCTTTATTGCCAGAAGAACAGCACTCAACAGGGGAACATCGATAGAAGAAGCCGTAGCAAACTTTTTCCGCGAGCCTGATGAGAATTTTAGGGTCCTGATTGAAACGGCTAATGATGCTATAGTTTCCTTCGATAATGAGGGTAGAGTATTATTGTGGAATTCTGCGGCTGAGAAAATATTCAGTTATAATCGAAGTGAGGCTGTCGGCTCGATTTTTAGTGACTTGATAATTCCTGATAGCTATGCCGATATTCTGAAGAAGGAGATGAAGACTCTCACGGTAACAGGAAAGAGCACGCAAATTAGAAAAACAATAGAAATGGAGGCTAAGAGAAAAGATGGCAAAGTATTCCCGGTTGAATTCTCCATCTCAGCAAGAAAGACATCGAATGGGTGGATATACACCGGCATTATAAGGGACATCACCAGGCGCAAGCGGGCTGAGGAGGCGCTTCACAAAGCTCACAATGAGTTAGAACTGCGTGTACAGGAACGGACAGCAGAACTTAAAAAAGCCAATAAAGCATTGCTGGAGAGCGAAGCAAGCTACAGGGAGCTTACTGAAAGCATTGACGACCTATTCTATGCGATGGACGGAGATTTAAGATATACCTACTGGAATAAGGCATCTGAAGCTCTTATAGGGATTCTGGCGAAAGATGCTATTGGAAAATCTCTCTACAAGCTTTTCCCGGAGGTGAAGGGAACAAAAGTGGAGCAGACCTATATCGAAGCATTAAAAACACAGCAACCTCAGCGTATCGAGACTGAGTACCAGATTGGGGACAAGAAATTGATTTTTGAAATTAATGTCTATCCTTCTAAGGATGGTCTCTCGGTTATCACCAAAGATATTACCGAAAGGAAAATGTTTGAAACGCAATTATTACGAGCGCAGCGGATGGAAAGCATCGGTATTCTTGCAGGCGGTATAGCACATAATCTTAATAATATGCTGACGCCGATCATGCTATCCCTGCAAATGTTAAAACAAAAATTCAAAGACGAGCAGAGCCATAAATTGCTTACTATTCTTGAAAATAACTCACAGCGCAGTGCGGATTTAATAAAGCAGGTTCTATCGTTTTCAGGAGGTGTCGAGGGTGAACGCGCTCCTCTTGAGGCAAAACATCTTATAACTGAAATTGAGAAAGTCGCAAACGAAACATTTCCAAGAAATATTGAAATTAGAACTGATATACCAGAAAATCTCTTAACTATCTCAGGAGATGTCACACAACTGCACCAGGTTATAATGAACCTGTGCGTGAATGCCCGTGATGCTATGCCGGATGGCGGTATTTTGAATATCTCTGCTGAAAATTTTTTCATCGATGAAAGTTATACACGAATGCATATCGAAGCTAAAATCGGTTCTTACGTTATCATTGCAGTCTCAGATACCGGGATCGGTATTCCTCATGAGATACTTGATAGGATTTTTGAACCGTTCTTCACGACAAGGGAGTTTGGAAAAGGAACCGGGCTTGGTCTGTCAACGTCTCTTGCAATTGTAAAAAGCCATGGCGGGTTCATAAACGTGTACAGTGAGGTTGGAAAAGGAACGAAATTCAGCATATATTTGCCTGCTATTAAAACCAGAACAGAAATACAAAATGCACAGGAACAGAAGCTTGAATTGCTCTTCGGGCATGGAGAACTGGTTCTTATTGCCGAAGATGAAGATTCAGTTCGTGATGTCACTGTTTCGACATTGGAAAAGAATGGGTATATTGCGCTTGCAGCCAAGGATGGCGCGGATGCAGTAGTATTGTACGCTCAAAATAAGGATAAAGTCAAAGTCGTTCTTATGGATATGATGATGCCGATAATGGATGGCCAGGCGAGTATCCGGGCGATCCGTAAAATTAACTATGAAGTCAAGATTATCGCAGTTAGCGGATTAACAGAGAAAGATAGACTTAAAAACGTTGCAGATTATACAAACTCTTTTTTGCCAAAGCCTTATACTGCCGAGATATTGCTAAAAACCATACACGAGGTTTTAAGTGCGAAATAGGGAGAACTACTGTTAACAAATTGATTTATGATCCAAGTAACGACCAGTCACTTATTCTGGCGATGGAAGACGAAGCGCGGTGGATGATAAATAACAACCTGACGACGGAGAAAAATGTACCCGATTTCCTGGACTACATCTACGAGGATGAACTCAAGTCTATAAAACCTGAAGCGGTAAATATCATACGGTAAAATGAGAAGTTATGAAAATCAGAATCAATCCTGGAGTAAAACCATGAACAAAAATGCAACTGTAATGGCTATCATCATTGCGATAGCGCTGGTGGGATTCAGCCTATGGTATTTCACAAATCCCCAGGACGCATATACAGGGAAGATGGAATCAATCAACTTAGGGACCGTGCCAACTGCATCCTCTGCTCTTATTTATGTCGCGCAGGATCAGCAATTTTTCTTGGCCAATGGCCTTAATGTCAATATTAAGGATTACGATACCGGCGCGGCGTCACTCGATGCGTTGTTGAAGGATGATACGACTCTTTCGTGGGCGGCAGAATTCCCATTCGTCAAAAAAGTGCTTGCCAAAAAAGATATCAGTGTTTTCGTCGTTGTAGATAGATTTGATGAGGATTATCTCTTCGGTCGCAAAGATCGCGGAATTAACACAACTGCCGACCTTAAAGGGAAAAAAATAGGTATTCCCCTTAATACGATAATAGAATTTTATCTGGGTAGATTCCTTGAACTGCATAACATGACCATGCAAGACGTAACCGTCATTGATGTCCCGGCGCAAGAATCCGTTGACGCCATCGTAAGCGGAAGAGTGGACGGAGTCATAGTCTGGGAACCTTATGGCAGTCAAATAAGGGTGCAAATGGCTGATAGGATAGTTGCTTTTCCGGTACAAAGTAACCAGCCGGGATATGGGACTATCATCGGCAGGAACGACTGGATAGGCGGGCATCCGGAAATTGTTAGCCGTTTCTTAAAGTCCCTGGCTCAGGCAGAGGACTATTTAACCCATAATCCTGCGCAAGCCAAGGCCATTTTGCGAAAGCAGTTAAATTATGATGATGCTATTACAGAAACAATCTGGCCTCAACACCAGTTCTCCATCTCCCTTGACCAATCTTTCATTCTCGCGATGGAAGATGAAGCACGGTGGATGATAAAGAACAACCTTACCACCGAAAAGGCTGCTCCCAATTTCCTGGATTATATATATGCGGATGGACTGGAGGCGATAAAGCCCGAATCGGTGAACATCATCCGTGGAGGTAAGAAACAGTGAAAATCAGCATCGAGAGGGAGTAAACATATGAAAAATGCTATTGTAATGGCTGTCGTCGTTGCGATAGCGCTGGCAGGATTTGGCGTATGGTATTTCGTGAATTTCCCGGCCACCTATTCAGGAACATCCGAGCCAATTACCATCGGGAACCTGCCCTCTGAATATGCCGCACTTATATATATCGCCGAAGATCAGGGTTATTTTTCCAGGAATAGTCTTAATGTGACCATAAAGGATTATGACACAGGGATGGCCGCAGTCAATGGAATGGAAAACGGTGAAGTGGATATTTCGGTAACATCCGAATACCCCGTTATCGTGGAAGCGTTAAAAAAAGAAAATATTAGTGTGATCGGAAGCATAGATAAGTATCAGACGATATATCTTGTCGGCCGGAAGGACAGAGGAATTGAAAATATTTCAGACCTGAAGGGTAAAAAGATAGGTTTTAGATGGCGGGGTCAATCTGAATTCTATCTTGGCAGGTTCTTCGATCTGCATGGAATGAATCTGCAGAACGTAACTATCGTGAATATGTTAAACTCACAGTCTCCTGATGCTCTTGTAAATGGCAGTGTCGACGCTGCCACAGTCCGGCTTGTCGATGTCAATCAAGTTGAAGAACGATTGGGCAATAATATGGTGATCTGGCCTATACAGGAAAATCAGGCATCCTATGTGATCATGACAAGCAGGAATGACTGGATCTCCAGTCATCAGGAACAGATAGACAAGCTCCTGAAATCACTTGACCAGGCCGAGGAATATATAATAGAGCATCCAGATGAAGCGAAGGCGACCATACAAATAAGGATGAATTACACCGATGCGTATATGGCGACTACGTGGCTTAACAATCAATTTTCGCTCACGCTTGACCGGTCGCTCATGATCGCTATGAACGATGAAGGCAGGTGGATAATCAATAATAACCTCACCAGCGAAAAGACCTTACCCTACTTCAGGGATTACATCTACACAAAGAGCATGGAGGAAGTGAAGCCGGAAGCAGTGAATATCAGGTGAAAGAGGATAAATGAAAATCAGGACACAACTTATCATCAGCATGGTTTTCTTCAGTATAGCCCTGCTTATCATCTCTGCATCGATGATTACCACAAA
>NZ_NTMG01000039.1 GCF_002487355.1 Candidatus Methanoperedens sp. BLZ2
GTTCTTTCCATTCAAGATTCCATTATAATAAGGGATTATATAGCCATTATGATAACGATGTGAAAGTATTATTTTGGGGCGGGGTACGATCCCTCCCCGTATTGAAATACGGGGTATCTTCTACCCCTGCGCCCCGGAGGACACAATGAATGTAATGCTGTCTTCTATATTCGAACCGGAATCAGTAGCAGTAATAGGTGCATCAAATAACGAGTCTAAATGGGGAGGACGGATACTCAAAAACCTGTTAAGCGGTTTTCAGGGGAAGATATATCCTGTCAATCCGAATGAAAATATTGTCCAGGGCCTTGATTCCTATCCGTCGGTTCTTGATATTCCAGGAACAGTAGAGCTTGGGGTAATAATTGTGCCTAATAAATATGTCCATTCAATCGCGGAAGAATGCGGAAAAAAAGGCGTTAAGGGGCTTATTGTAATAAGTGCAGGATTTAGCGAGGCTGGAAATGAAGATGCTGAACTTGAACTGGTCTCAATCGCACGAAAATACGGCATGCGAATGATAGGGCCTAATACGCTTGGTATTGTCAATGAGCGCGCAAGGCTAAATGCAAGCATTATCGGAAGACTTCCGCACCCTGGATCGATATCTTTTATCACGCAGAGTGGCTCTCTTGGTCTTGCCCTTGCCGAATGGACGATCGCTACTGAACTTGGCCTCAGTAAAGTGATAAGCACCGGCAATAAGGCCGAGACTGATGACGTTGACCTTATCGAATACTTAAGCAGCGACCCTTCAACTGGCGTCATAGCCATGTATATTGAAGGGATAAAGCGCGGAAGAAAGTTCCTTGACGCTGCCCGAAACATCAAAAAACCGATCGTGGTTATCAAGACCGGACGGTCAAAGCGGGGGGCAAAAGCAGTTTTTTCACATACAGGCTCAATTGCGGGATCTGATGAGGTTTATTCTGCGGCTTTCAGGCAGGCAGGAATATTGCGCGTGGATACGATCGATGAACTTTTTGACGCTGCCCTGGCATTCTCATGCCAGCCTCTTCCACAAGGGAATAATGTTGCCATCTTTTCAAATGGCGGCGGAGCATCAATAGTTGCGGCTGATGAATGTGAGAAACAGGGCATAAATATTGCAGACCTGACAGGGGAAACAAAGGAAAAAATAAAAAAAGTCATCCCGGAATTTGCATCGGTTTCAAATCCGATAGATACGGCAGGAACCGTCTCATTCAAGATATATAATGATTCCATCAAAGCGCTTTATGATGACCCGAATGTGGATGCCATCATAGCCATCTATGTCCATACAATGATCTCAAACGCAATGCCTCCTGCTGAAGCAGTGGTTGAAATGAAACAAAAATGTGACAAGGAAATTGGAAAAAAACCCATAATCGCATGCTGGATGGGGGGCATGGGCACTGAGGAAGGGGTGGATCTTTTAAAGAGTGGATGTGTTCCGAATTATCCTGTTCCTGAGAGGGCAGTGAAGGCTCTTTCTGCTCTAATAAAGCACCGGAAATTCCTGGAAACAGTAAAGACACATGATGCTCAGGCAGGGAAGTGATTATGAGAATACTTACTGAACACGAAGCAAAAAAGCTTCTTTCAAAATACGGGATACCTGTTACGAAAGAGAGTATTGCAGAAAGCGCTGTTGAAGCCCTTGCAATCGCTGCAAAGATAGGAACTCCGGTTGCCATGAAAATTTCATCGCCTGATATTTCACATAAAAGCGATGTGGGGGGCGTGGAGTTAAATGTAGTTGTGGGAAATGTTAAGACGACCTATAACAAAATAATTTCGCGGATTAATAAAGTAAATCCTGACGCGAGAATTGAAGGAATCCTTGTACAGCAGATGGCGCCTCCAGGCCATGAGACAATTATAGGCCTGAAAAAGGATGCGCAGTTCGGTCATGCTATTATGTTCGGCCTTGGCGGGATATTCGTTGAAGTTTATAAAGATGTTTCATTCAGGGTCGTTCCTATAGAACAAAATGAAGCCCTGGATATGATCTCGGAAATAAAGGGATATCCCATATTAAAAGGTATCAGGGGAAGGAAACCTGCTGATATTGAGGCGATAGCTCGTGTTCTTGTTGCAGTTTCCGGGATGGCGCAAAAGGAGAACATTGCCGAACTTGATATCAATCCACTGATAGTTGGTGAAACCGGGGCTGTGGCAGTGGATGCAAGAGCGATGGTGGAAGAATAGTTTTTGATCATTGTGAAACAAAAACAGAATAATTAGATGAGAGAAAAGATGCATATAGATATAGATGCCGATATAGAGGAAATAAATCAATTCGTATTATATAAACAGCATCTTGCTGAGCATTCAAAGACAGAGAACAAGTGTTTGGTTGAAGTTGTAAAAGATATCTGTGGCCTTCATGCTCAGATTGCATCAACCCCTTATCTTTCATTATGGAATAGAATAGATAATTTTCAAAAGGAAGATTTGAGCAAAGAATTGTACGAAAGGAGAACGTTAATCAAGATATGGGGAGTGCGGGCAACACTTCATATAGTTCCGGCGGATCATGTTGTGGAATATTATCAAGCGACTAAACGAGCAGGAGGAAGACATCCTCTTATCAGATTCGAACCTATTCATGATCGAATGTTAAAAATCCTGGATGAGAAAGGCCCGCTTACAGCACAAGAATTGACTGAGCATATATCAGAACTTAAGAAGAAGGTTAAGACTAAATATGGAGATATGAGCCTTGGACAATGGAGTCTGCGTCAAATGTGCCATTCTGCTATCCTTGTTCCGGATAAACCAAAAGGAGACTGGACGAGCAACCTCCATACCTATGCAACCTTTAGAAAATGGTTGCCATCTGTCGATTTGCATGCTCTGGGCGAACATGAGGCTAAAGAGAGAGTTATTTTACATTACCTTTCAGGTTTCGGGCCTGCTATGGTCGAGGACATTGCCTGGTGGATTGGCAATACTAAAGGAGAGGTCAAAGAAATTCTGGAAGAAATGGGGGATAAAGTAGAAAATATTAAAATTCGCGGGTTAGAGGGAATGTTTTTCATCCTTAAATCTGATTTGGAGCATTTACAAGGATTTTCTTCCGGAAAAGATACTGTACATCTTCTCCCAAAGTTTGATCCGTATATTATGGGTTATAAGAACAGGCAGAGACTGATATCGAAAGAATACGAGAAGAAAGTGTATTGGAGCACAAGAGGGGAAATATCCCCCTCTATTTTGGTTAATGGGCACATTATTGGAACATGGAGTTTCAAAGAAGATAAAAATAGATTAAAAATTGCCCTTTCCTTTTTTGAAAAAACGAATAAACCCCTGATAAAAGTGATTGAACAACAAGCTGAAAGGCTTGCTCACTTTATGAGTGGAAAAGATTCCGAAATTATTTTACAGGGGTAAAAACTGTAAGGAGAAACCGAAAATGAAATATAACACCGATGTAATTTTTTCAAAAATTCTTGATCGTTATATAGGGATAGAATATGGTACAAAATTGCGATCAATCAGGTTTGTCCGGCCTGGAAAACAACGTATGGAAAAAAAGACACATGACGCTACAAACGAATTAGAACGTTATTTTGATGGGGAAGCAATTGATTTTTCATTGGATGTGGACATATCCTATCTATCACCCTTTGAACAAAAAGTGCTTATGGAAACCAGAAAGATCAAGTACGGAAAAACAATTACCTATTCTGAACTGGCAGAAAAGATAGGCAGCAGGGCAGTGCGGGCAGTCGGGAACGCACTTGGCAAAAATCCAATCCCCATTATCATTCCCTGCCACAGGGTAGTAGCAAAGAAGGGCATCGGTGGATACTCGGAAGGAATAGATATTAAAACCAGATTGCTGGAACTTGAACAGGTAAATGCCAATAACCTTTAATATGTCAAAAATGAATGTGGGGTCAGAGCCCCGATGGGGTAGCGGATATCCTTTGAGATTGCGGATCTTAAGACCTGGGTTCAATTCCCAGCCGGGGCGTAAAGGTTAAGTGTAACGCCGTATCCAGTCAGGATATTAGACTTGGCTGGATAAAAGGGCTTGGCTGATCAGTGATCTGCAGCATTCGTTCATGTTTTTTTTAGTTGCAACTCAACTTAAGTACGAGGTCTGTAGCTAGCGTTTCTGGCATGATATGCATCCTATCTCAATATATTTACTTACAACATCCCATCCCTGCAGATCATGGCAACAGCCTGGCGCCCGGAGATGCTCATCACAAAACTCCTTGAAATGGGAGAATTCTCTCCTCAATCATAAATCAACATGCGGATTCAGATCGCATCCCGTACACGGCAGGCACATTGTCTTTGCCTTACTTGCATCAAGCCCGTATTTATCAAGTATCCTGCGTGACATTTTTGCAAGTTTTAGCAGCCTTTCTGCGGTTGGGCGCTCAGCCTCCAGTTCACCAAAGCGCAGGGGATGCACGCCCACAGCGCGGATTATCGGGATCACGCCCATTTTCGCGAGTATCTCATAATTCTCTTCAATTGTTTCATCGGTCTCTCCCAGCCCTGCAATGAAATTGGTAAAAACGTTGTTTTTCCCGAATATTTTGACAGCATCCTTCAGGCATTCGAGTGTGAAATCAAGTGGAGGCTTCTTGCAGTATTTCTCATAAAGTTCCCTGTCCATGGTCTCAACATTGTATTTGACTTCACTTGCTCCCGCTTCTTTCAATATACGGGATGAGGCCTTTGTTGGATAGACAGAAACGCCTATCGGGACATTGTATTTCTTCAGTTTTTTAACCAGCTCTGCCGCCCTTTCCACTTCTTTTTCAGGTGACACTTCAACTCCTGATGTCAGGGAAATTCCTTTCATCCTGCCCAATTTGAAGGCTTCTTCTACAAGTGCAAGCAATTCTTCTGAAGATTTGACCTTTCCATTCAATTTCGGGACAGGGCAGAATTTGCAATCATAGATGCAGCGCTCACTCATTGTAATATATGCCTGCTCAGGACAATGTATGAGTTCTTCCTCGATCGTTCCTCTCACGAACTCCTTCCCGCCTTTTATGATCACGATCTCGCCATTATCATTATCTTTAACCGCGCGAAGCGGTGAGCCTTCATCCACAACGAGCCGCACACGGTGACCGCCTGATTTGAAGAAAAAAGCCTTGCCTCCGGCGCCCGGTCCTGCTGTTGGGATGGTCAGCCTTCCAAGAATTGACGGGTCAATATCAATTGCCCCGATAGAAATGAGTTCAGCCTTGATCTGCGCATTCATTTTCATAGTGCGGTCAATTCCTTGAAATCCATGATCGTTGATATCGGAAATGTTGCCACATTAATTCCGCTTTCCTCAACGGCTGCCATGATATTTGTCCCCGCATATACCACAACTCCTACTTTTCCGGAATCAACAGGAGCATTGAGCACCGACATTCCTGGTTCCCCGATCCGGGTAATATCAGCGATCCCTATACCCATTGCAGATTTCAAAACTTTTTGAGCTTCCAGGACAGACGACATCGGGATCTCACGAAGGTTTGCAAGAAGTCTTCCTGAACCCGTATCAACAGCATCAAGCACATGTGTCATTTTCTTTGAGATAAAGATCTTCATAGGATCAATAGATGTACCATTATAAACAATAATATCCTCAAAACCTGTTGGCTTCCTGTTTTTCACATCCAGTAATCCTCCGTATTTCGGAGTAACGGGAATACCGTTTTTTAGCAAAACCCCGTCGATCGTTATGCTGCACATAGTGGCAATTCCAATTTTGCCTTCAGGGATGTTGATATCAGAATTTGAAGTCTCTTCCTCCATTATTTTTACAAAAGGACTGAAACAATAACCTTCACTTATCACATGCTGCATGACCTCAAGAGTTTTATCGATATCTTTTTTATCGATGATCGAAGTATTGATGATCACATTTCCCTGCCCGGTCTTAAGATCAAAAGTAGTATCGTAAATGAGTTTCTCTATTCTTGTTATAATAAAACCCATTCTGTCCCCGACAAGTGCATTTTCAAGTTCCTTTGTCCCGCGCTCTGTAATGATCCTTCCGTCATAACCCTGGCGTTTAGTGAGACCGCGCTCATCAAGGATGCGGAGGTGATAACGGACACCCCTTTCTCCAATGGGGTATCCGCGCTCGTTCATCTTGTCGGCAATAAGCCGCGCCCCTATGGGCTCCTGGTTCTCATGGAGTATCCGCAGTATCTCTATGAGTTTTCTTTGAACCATTGAGTCTATAGTTGTTGTGTTCATTCGTCCTGTAATATGTCTCCTGCTTATATAATATTCAGGTAGCGGTTAATTTCCCAGTCATGTACGCTTATCCTGTATGCATCCCATTCTGCCCTTCCAAGTCTCATGAAATCCTCATAGACATGTTCTCCGAGTGCATCTTTTACTACTTTGTCGGTTTCAAGGTTATCAAGCGCTTCCTTAAGGCTGCCAGGAAGGGATTCGATCCCGTGATTTTTGCGTCCTTCATCATCAAGATGGAACAGGTTAAGTGTTGTTGGCTCACCCGGATCAATCTTATTGTCAATACCGTCAAGTCCTGCCATAAGGATCACAGCAAAGGATAGATATGGGTTGCAGGATGGATCAGGACTCCTGAGTTCAACGCGAGTGCTCATGCCTCTTGCTGCGGGTATGCGTATCATGGATGAGCGGTTGGCCCCTGACCATGCGATATACACCGGGGCTTCATAACCCGGAACGATCCTCTTATAACTGTTAACAATGGGATTCGTGACAGCAGTAAATGATTTAACGTGTTTTTTCAGGCCGCCAACGAAATATCTTAAAGTATCGCTGACTTGCATATCCTTTGATTCATCATAGAATGCATTTTTCCCATTCTTAAATAAGGAGATATTCGTGTGCATACCTGAGCCGTTAATACCAAAGATTGGTTTTGGCATGAAAGATGCATGCAAATCATTTTTCTGCGCGATGGTCTTGGTAACGAACTTGAAGGTAATGACATTATCAGCCGTCTTTAACGCGTCGCCATATTTGAAATCTATCTCATGCTGCCCTATAGAGACCTCATGATGAGAAGCTTCAATGTTGAATCCCATATTCTCAAGTGCTACTACTATATTCTGTCGTATCTCTTCAGCCTGGTCTATGGGAGGAAAGTCAAAGTAGCCCCCGAAGTCATGGGGGATAACGGTTGCCTGCCCGTCTTTTCTCTTGAAGAAAAAGAATTCAAGCTCAGGCCCGGTGTTCATTACAAAACCTTTCTTGGCGGCTGCCTGTATTGCCCTCTTTAAGACATAGCGAGGGTCGCCTTCAAAGGGCTTTCCGTCCGGCCTGTAAACATCGCATATTATCCTTGCCACCTTTCCGCCGTTAATATCCCATGGAAGGATCATATAAGTGTTATTATCAGGTTTCAGGATCATGTCAGATTCTTCTATCCTGACAAATCCCTCGATCGAAGAACCATCAAATGCTATTCCTGATGTAAGGGCTTTTTCTGCCTGTGATACAGGTATGCCCACGTTCTTGACCATTCCGCCAATGTCAACAAACTGGAGTCTTAAAAACCTGACCTGGTTTTCCTCTATGGATCTTAATATATCTTCATTTGTAATTGCCATGTTCATCACTTATCTTTTCTTATCTGTTTCATTTTCACTTTATTACTATCTATTATTATAAATCATTCTGTGTTATGATTAAATCCTTTTTACCTATCCCGCTTTGCCAATTTTGCCTTTTCGTGATACTTGACGCCGGAAACTTATCCTTTATTGGTTTTGCCATTTTCTTTTCTCCTTTGGTTTTATGGTCCCACATATCCTCATCTGGTTTTTTAGATTCGTTTACAATCAAACAACGTTTACAATTTTTTACCCAACTTGAGATAACTCAAATGAAGATATGTATTGACCGACTATAGGCTACCGTTTGCAGGCTTATATAGTTTTCTATCAGTTACATCGTAAACATGAACTGTGTGGTTGTTGGAAGTTCTTTTCGTACTTTCCTGAGGTGGGGATAATAGATGATTATGAAATCCTTAGCATCCTTTTTCTTAAGCTCTTCATCATCATACAGGACTCTGTTTACTACCATGGATTCTACCCTTCCCGAAATCTTAATCGTGCCCCTTTCCATCGAGGAACACATCTCAAGATATATGGGAAGCCTCAATTTATCATGCTCCCATCCAGGTATTATGGAAGCGATCTTTTCAAGTTCTTTTTTGTCAAATGAATGAGTTGAACCATCCAGGTTTTTTATGTTTGGCCTGTCTTCCGCAAGAAGTTCTTTGAGCGTTCTCCTTTTTGCGGGGAGATGCCTGTTCAGCGTCTGTATGAACTTCATGGAGATCATTTTCTCGAAATTGTTTTCATTGAACATAGATAATCCAGGTGCTTTGATTGTTACAGCTTTTTCAATTTACTATACAATCGGGGCAAACTATATATTTTGTCAGGGATAATATTAATCTGGAGTTGATCCCTTGAATTTTAAGGTAGAAGATATATTAAGTGAAGGTTTTGATATTTACAAGAAACAGTTCGCTGTATTTATTACTGCCGCAGTGGTCGCAGCAATAGGTTCGATTCTTATAATTACGGCACCTCCACTGCTCTTCGGCCTCTACATAATGGGAAGGAAGATCATTCGGGGGGAAGAAGTGGAAATAAAAGACGTTTTCAAAGGTTTTGATTATTTCGCCATAAGCTGGGTGATGGTTATTATTGGCGGCCTGGCAATAGCAGCCGGATTAATTCTTCTCATTATCCCGGGACTGATACTAATAGTCCTTTTCCAGTATGCCATCCCGATCGCGATAGGAGAAAAACTTGGGGCTATAGATTCACTCAAAAAAAGCTACAGGATCGGAAGGGATAATTTCGAATTCTCGATAGTACTCGGTGTTATCCTGCTGTTGATCAATAGTATCGGGGCAGCTCTTGGTGTGGGTGGGTTCATAACATACCCATTTACTGTAATATGCCTCTGGATAGCGACCCAGAAACTGATCAGAGAGAATAAGATTATCTGAATTTGATCTTATTTTAATTTTCCACTTTTTGCCGCAGCCACTATTATGGGAAGCGTGATCGTCGCATCGGAATATACTGTCACAGACCTTGCATTCTCACCGATCTTACCCCATGAGCGCGCCTCATCAAGTGTTGCGCCTGAAAGTCCGCCGGTCTCAGGCCTGTCCATGGTGAGCTGGATTGCATAATCAAAAGAACGCGGAGTAACGAGCATAGACTGCAAAATGAAATTCTTGGGTACGCCGCCGCCGATTATAACAACTCCGGCGCGTTTTGCCTCATAGCACCTGTCGATCAATCCCCTCATATCAGCAAAGACATCCACATTCAGCGGCTTTGTCTGCTTATACAGCCATGCCTGCAATCCGATGATGGAATCCTGGATGGCAGGGCAATAAACAGGTACACCCATATCGTATGCGCTTTTTAATATCGAGTTTTTGTCATCGAGTCTTTCTCCAATGTGTGAGAGAAGTTCAGTAATCGAAAGCTTCTCAGGGATCTCTTTGAAAATTGATTGCATTTTCTCTTCAAGATCAGTGAAATGACGTTCAGGCAGGAACACATCATATATACGGTTGACAGCATCGTGCTTTAACTGGATATCATCTGTTACATCAGTTCCTTTGTAATGGTGAAGTCCCAGGGACTCGATCATGTCATGAACAAGGTTGGCGCCTGTGCTGACAAGAATATCAATTTCCCGGCTCCGTATCATATCGCTTACAATATGCCTCATCCCCGCAGGCACCATCGCCCCTGCAAGGCCGAAGAATTTTGTGCAGTCCCTGTCATGTATCATTTCCCGGTATATGTCAACAGCTTCATAAATGCGGCCTGCACCGAAAGCACAGCCCGAAAAAGAGGAAACAAGCTCGCTGACAGACATATTTTCCGTTATTCTTGCGGGAATAATTGGTTTATTAAGCTCCATATTGTTGTAGTAGTTATCTTTTGATTGTTTAGATTTACCGCTTCACCTGAAACACTTTACACAGGATAAAATGATATCCTTTTCCTTTGTCAATGATTTTGCAAGCTCGATCCCGCCTGGCAGATCATTTGCATGATAGATTTTTGTTGGGTCAGTTTTAACGAATTGTTTCATCCTTTCCCCCACAAGTATGATGGCAGCAAGTTCATTTATATGCTTATGAATAAATCTGTCGACACCCGATGGATCAAGTCCTTCGCATACTTCTTTTGCTTCTTCACCAAGCACCATGACAATTCTTTTGCCTTCGTTTTTTGAATAATCAAGCGCTTTTTCAGCTGTCCTGATATCCATTCCTGAGTTCGAGTTATCGATCAGTATTCTTCCATCAAGGGATTTTTTTGTCATCCGCCCCTGTGCACCCTTAAATTCCAGTAATGTACGCTCAATTGCCGAAGCATCGATATCCAGGGCAAGAGCAGCAGCAGTAGCACATACAAAGGCAGTTTTATAAGAAGTTATATCGTAATCTGCCGCTTCCCTGATATGGATCTTACCATGTTTATTTCCAAGAAAATAGGCTATTGTTCCGCCTTTGCGGTCCATGCTCTCATAATAAACATTGCATGAAGCATTGACTGAATCGGTAAATGAGATAACATTAATATCCCTCCTGCATGCCCCGAAAAACCTCAAAGCATCATTATTTATAACAAGCACACTTCCAGGCCTGGCGTCAAGTATCATCCTGCGCTTTGCATCACTTGCAAGCTTTGTATTGTTGGCGATCTTATAATCATTGGTTATAGTTGTAATTATACCAACATCGGCTGAACCGGTTCCACCAAGTGAAACCTCGGATATGAACACATCGAATTCAATCCCTGCCTCGTGAACAGCATCAAGCGCTGTGAGGATGCTTGCCGGGGTTATGCTCAATCCTTTCCTGATTATTGTTCTTGTACTCCAGTCTTCAAGACCCCTGCTTGTATGCGAGATTACTTTTTTTTCCTTTGATAAAATATCTGCCAGCAGGATCGCAGTGCTTGTTTTGGCTTTTGTACCGGTCAGCTCGATAAGAGTTTTGTTCTTTAAGTCGTATCCTGATAATATCTGTCCGACTACTTGATGGTGGGATAAAACCGGGATCTTATTCGCTGCCGCATCCAGAAGCATTAGATAATTAGAATCAAGGTGCATCGGGGCTACTATAAAATCAAAATCCGATGCTTTTAAGGATTCCCTTGAAGTTTTGATCCCCTCACTTTCAAGTTCATCCAATAATTCAGGACCGAGCTTCCTGTACACATCTATAGCAGTCACTGATCCTGTGATTTTCTTTAACTTCCTGGCTATTACAGCCCCGCCATGTGTCAGATCAAGTACAGCAATCCTGGATGAACTATTAAATAGCATCAATTATTAAACATTAATTCGAGGAAATGGCTTCGTTAACCCTCTTGTATGCCAGCTCTGCGACCAGTTCATCAACGCCCAGAGGTTCTGAATAAATAAGTGCTACATCCTTGCCATCAATTTTTATCATGGTTTTCCGGGATTCCTTGCTTATGCCAAGGATCTGGGGAATATCTTCCATTGTATGTACGCCATGTGCCAGGAAAATGGGAACAGCTACTATTTTAGAAACTCCGGTTCCCTTGAAACCATCAAGCCCTTCCTTCATTGTCGGGGTGTTCATATTCATAAAACCGATCCTGACCACAACATCCTTATATTTTTTAGCGATCAGGTCCGCAACTCCACTGACGACCTCTTTATTATGCGGATGTCTGCTTCCATGTCCAAGTGCAAGTATTCCAATTTTTTCAGTCATATAAATCCTCATTTAATAATTATAATTGATTTCGGGTTTTTATGGTAGTGGCATCTTATAACACTTTTGGAAACAATTATAATATCATGAAACCTTGTCTTTATCCACTAAATGCTTTTTTTAGATTCAATAATCCGGACCATGTACACATTTTTTCAAATATCCTCCAAAATATTCCCTGAGCTTTATAGCAAAGAGGTTGAAAGGTGGGACAAGCAGAATATTGAGGAAAGAATTTCCACATCTTTTGTGATGAGCATTTGTGGGCGCCAAGCTGCTACCATGGATCTGTGGAATGGATGGGAGGTTATGGAGAAATACACCCAAACACAAGATAAACACCATGCAAAACCGACTGCTACAGGCCTGTACTTAAGTCCGGAGTTTAATGACTGCTTCTACACTCGTTCTCATGCTCCCGAAAAACAGCGGAGTCCAGAATGTCTTCAACACAAGAAAACCGGCGCCTTGATAAAAATCTGTATTCAATTCGATATCTGAAGAATTAGTGTTGTTTAGCTTCCGGTGGAAGATATTTATCGATCATAAATTCCTTAAATTTTTCGATAACCGAATTTGTTTGAATATATTCTTTACTTCCTATCAATAAAAATTTGTTTAAAGATATATTTTTTTCTTTCTGAGTTTTTGATGTATCTTTAAAATAACCACAACTTCCATCCGATTTTCTAATCACTAAATCCTTAAGACCTCTTTTTTTAGTTCCTTCGCGATCATAATTTTGAATCAATTCATCATCAGAAGGGATATAGTGAGGCAATGAAAACAATATAGGGGGAATTTCTAAGCTAGGAATATTGCACTTTATGTCACAAAATTTTGCAAATTTTATTTCATCATCAATTTTGTACTGAAAACCAGCCGTTTTTGAATAAAGTGCGACAGCTATTTTTAGTGATCGATAAAAATCAAAATCAAATTGGTCTTGTAGATTATATTTATTAATCAATGAATATAACGGCTTGCCATTTAATTGCGAGTTAATTTGATTATAAATCCCACTTGGAGAAAACAATCGTAAGAACTCATTAAGTTCACAATCTGTCAATAATAAGAATTTTTCGGTAATTTCATTATTAGATTGTCCGTAATTTATTTTAAGTGTACAAAAAATGCTATGAACTATAACTTCATCTAAGATTAATTTCTCATCATTTTCATAAACTTGATCATACATATTTTTTCTATCATTCAAGAAACCGAGAAGACTTGATTCTATATTTTCATCAAATGCCAATGATATTCTTTTCTTGCCTTCACTTTTAAGATCACAAAAGTGAGAATGTCTTATTATATTATCTATTTTAACTATTTTGGTTATTCCTGTGTGAATGCCATCCCTTAAGATATAGTCCATTCTGTCAGCATCGATTTCTGAATCCAATAGATCGCCATAAGCAGGAGGATAATTATCTGTGCGAAAAAATATTGATTTTAATAAATCAATATTTATTGTATTGATAGACTCAATAGCCCCTTTTAATTGGCTTTTTTCGTCCGTTAAGTAAATTTCTAGCAGTGTTTTATCGATTTTCCTATCATATGAAATAATATGCGATGGTACTAGAAATTCTTTAATGCTATCTAAAGAATGACCAAGTGGTGGATGCGCAAGATCATGTATTAATGCTGCGACTTCTAAAGTTATTTTATCAGTATTTGAAATTTCTTCTTCTTCGATTAGGTGCTCACAAAACTTCCGCATTATGAATAAAGTTCCAAGTTGATGTTCATCTCTTGTATGTTTAGCACCCGGGAAGATTGTATAGGCAGTGGATAACTGTTTGATGGCATTGCATCTACGAACTATTGGAATATTTAATAGATATTGAATTTCAGGAGTTATATCGACTATGTCATGAACTGGTATCCATACCGTAGTATTCTTATTCCATTCATCTGGATCATACTTTTTAACCTTTGTGAAATATTGGTCAACATGTGCTTTTAACCAAAGGTCTATTAATTCAACTTTGTTACTCTGAGATTGAGTAGATATATTCGGAAATATTTCAGAAAACTTTTTGAAAATAGCAGATGCAATTTTTTCTTCAGTTTCTATAGATAATTTCTCTTTTGCATAAATATCTAAGAACTCGTTGGCTTGTTTAGTTAATTTCACTTTATCTTCTCCAGCATTATTATGAGCTTAATCGTTAATTTGATTGATTATTTTTACCTAAACGTTTAAAGAGAGTTTACAGTTTACTATTCACTTATTTTCAAATTGTACAGATGTAATAATGATATTTTGATGGAATCATTCGAATCCATGAATTTGATTTCCTCTCCTTTACGTAATCTACCAATTAAATTGAACAATAATTCCTTATCTTTCTCTGACTTAGAATATTTATAGATGAGAAATATAGAATTTATTAAAGATATTATTGACATAAGAATTATAAATATAAAAACCCCTAATAGTATTCCTCCAATAAACCAGTGGTCAGTTATTGCTAACACTATCCGATTTTCTATTTCCTTTGAGTTTGAAAAACTCCCAGAAACATTGGTGTCCACATTAGAATAATTTGACGAAAATCCATGGTCGATTGAGAGATTTATTTCATTCTTGAAATTAAATATATAGAAGATGGAGAGGGATATAAGCCCCACCGTTGCAGTCCAAAACTTCATAATATAATGTGCCAGATGAACTGCCAATAGATATATCAAGTCTCTTAACAAAATTGAAAAATTCATTCATTTCACAAATAAACTATTAAATTTATCTCTTACCCTTTCTGGTATTTCAAGCTGTTTAAAAATATTTTTTCCATTTTCTGTAAGTTTACAATGTGGATTAGTAAAATCAGTTTCAATCCATCCCACGTCTTCGAAAACTCTTAAATCATCAAAAATTTCTTCAGATGCTAAATCTCCATTAAAGCCGCTCTGAAAACCATATGTGATGACACCGATTTCCTCGAATTTCTTAATCTTATTTTCAATATCCTCAAGAGCGATCATATCACGCTCATCTCTTTCAACCATATTTCCCATGATTGCCAGTAAGAATCCTCCTGGTTTATTTATTTCCATAAATCACCTCTATGTCCGACCAATAAATAGTATGTTTTAATTGAATATTTAAATACCTTTTTCATAAACTTCTATATAAAGGCTTTTAATCAATCTTACCCGAAAAGATTATATTATATAGTAGCTATATACAGCTACTATAGTAACTTCATTATGGACCATCATAACATTGCTGAGTTATATACACAAGTAAAAATCTTATCAGTATTGGAAATAAATGACTCAATCAGCGATATGCAACGTAAGACTTCATTATCTTTTGTTACAACACAAAAAGGAGTTAATGATTTAGAGAAAATTCAATTAATAAAGACAGAAAAAAAATTAAATAAAAAGGGAAGATCCAGAGAATGTATATGGTTTTCAGAGGAACACCACATTTTTTGTAAACAATTAATAATAATTTTAGATAACTTGAATATGTATCTAAATAATAAAATCGCCATTGAACTCAAAATCAAAGAAACCATGAATAAACTAACTAAAGTAAAAATTGAACGAAAAATTGATGATAAGCAATCTACTTTAGAGAGCTATTAAAAATAAATTGGTGAATGATTGCTTTTGAATGAACCATTTGCCCCGCTTAAATATTATTATCAAATAATTGGTAAAAGCTCTAACCTTTGAGCATTCTCATGATGTCCCGGATTTCCAATCCGGTCGGTTCTTGACTGCAGGCGATAGGCGTCTTTCATGCTCTCAAAAGTCGATAGGAATCCACAACCTATACAAAATTCAACTCCAGGCGCATATTATAGATATGCTTTATCGTGATGTTCGAACTCATGGAAAGTCACGATCTCGTTTTCTTAGCAATTTTTGCCAATACTCATTCCCAGATGTTTCCATTTATATCAAATAAATCCCAGGGATTGGCTTAAATAGCATTTTGTTTATTCGAGTTTCAAAAGCAATGCTCCAGAAATGCATCAATTTAAATCTCAGAAAGTATATTCACCTCAACTTATGCGAATTGTTATATTAAGACTCGGCCACCGCATCCAGAGGGACCAGAGAATAACCACTCATGTAGCACTTACTGCCCGCGCCCTGGGGGCCGAGGGCATGCTCCTTGATTCTGACGACAGCGGCATTGAAAAAAGCCTGCAGGAAGTAGGAGTCAGCTGGGGCGGCTCATTCTATGTCAAGAGGATCACCAGCTGGAAAAGCGAGATAAAAAAATGGAAAGATGCCGGAGGAAAGGTAATTCATCTTACAATGTATGGTATCAGTCTTCCCGATGCAATACCTGAAATTACAGCCGATGCCCTCATGATTGTGGTGGGCGCTGAAAAAGTCCCACCTGAAATATATAGTCTTGCTGACTGGAATGTTGGTGTGGGAAACCAGCCGCATTCCGAGGTTGCAGCCCTTGCCATAACTCTTGACAGGCTTCAGGCTGCATCAGGTAAAGATGCCCTGAGGACACAATTTCCAGGTGGAGAACGTCAAATAATTCCGCACACGGCAGGAAAAGAGGTAATAAGCAAAGTAAAATGATCAAGAAAGTCCTCATGATCGGCAACAGTGTCCGCAATATAGCTTGCTCTGCAAAAAAAGCAGGATATATTGTTTATGCCCTCGACCTTTTTGGAGATGTGGATATGCAAAAATGCGCAAATAAGACGCAGCTTCTTGGAAATAAGTCCATGAATGAATTACAGGATTTGGTTGAATCGTTTGGGGATGTTGATGCAATAATCCTTGGATCGGGTTTTGAAACTCTGACTCTGAATTTAAAAAATACATTGAATAACACACCGAAAATCGCAGAGGAAGCCGCAGATAAATTAAAGCTGCCTGAGAAACTGGACTCACTGGGTATCCCCCACCCGATGACAGAACCGATCGATAAAGCAGATGGCCTGGATTTCCCGCTTATGATCAAACCCAGGGCAGGGTCGGGTGGTATGAGGAATGTCGTAGTCAGGAACGAAGCTGAAATGAATAATTTTAGAGATAAATTTGACTCACATGATTTCATAGCCCAGGAATTCATTGAAGGAGTACCCTGCAGCGCCTCATTAATAAGTACAGGGGATGATGCCGTAGTTGTTGCTTTGAATGAACAGCTAATAGGGATCCCGTGGCTGACAAGAGTGCCATTTGCATATTGCGGTAATATCACACCATTCCATGCAAAATTTAACGAAAAAATGATACAATACGCAAAACAGATCGCCATTGAGTTTAAGCTTGGGGGTTCTAACGGTGTGGATTTCATGATGAACGATAAAGGCATACAGGTCCTTGAGATAAATCCACGTTTCCAGGGAAGTCTTGATACTGTTGAGCTTTCAACGGGACTGAATATTTTTGATGCGCATGTAAGATCATTTGAAGGGAAACTTCCGCAATTAAGAGAGTCGGGATGTTTTGCTGCAAAGACCATTATTTTTGCAGAAAAGGAATTGGTGATCACAAAAGAGGTCTCGGACATTCTTATAAAATGCATGAGTTATGGGAAAGCCGCAGATATTCCACAACCAGGCCTCACGATCCATCCCGATGAGCCCGTAACAACTCTACTTGCAACAGCCAGGACTCGCATGACGGTTTTTGATAAAGTCAGAAAAACTTGCGAATTGATTAAAAGGAGAACGGAAGTTTAAAGTCATAATAAAACCATAATAATATGGTGAATTTTCTGGTTGATTTAAACGATCCCGTTATTAAAGGTTATCTAATAAATCTTGTAGGTGAGGAAGGGTATAAAGTAGTTGCGAATATGCCCGAAGGTGAGGTCACGGATGAAAAGATAGCCCAGGCTACTGGTGTTTTATTGAATATCGTTCGGCGTACCCTTTTCATATTATATGAGAACAGGCTTGCCAGTTATCGCAGGGAAAGGGATACAGACAGCGGCTGGTTAACATATCTCTGGAAACTTGATCTGAGTAATTTAAACCGCCAGCTCGAACTTGAAGCGAAGAAGCTTTTAAAGAACCTCAAGACAAAACTCGAATATGAGGAAGATAAAGTATTCTATATCTGTGAAAAACAGGATGGCAGGTTCCTGTTTGAAATAGCGGCTGAAATGGAATTCAAATGCCCTTTTTGTGGTGGTGAATTGATTTTCGAGGAGAATGAACCTGTAATAGATGCATTAAAACAAAGGATCATAAAGCTTGAAGATCTGACTTCCTCTTCAGGTGCAGCTGCTTGAATGAAAAAGATGCGATTGATTTATTGATACGATCAGGATGCTCTGCTGATGTTATCGAACATTGCAGAGCTGTAGCGGATTACGCAAAAAAGATCGCTTTAAATATCCGGGATAATGCCACACACAAAGGGCAACCGGTACAGATCGACATTGAAGCTGTTTTCTTTGGGGCTTTGCTTCATGATATCGGACGGTCAAAGACGCATGGCATAGGTCATGCTGTAGCAGGTGCTAAAATTGCACTTGAAAATGGACTTGATGAAAAATTAGTAAAGATCATTGAACGGCATATCGGTGCAGGGATCCCGGAAGAAGAAGCAAAAGGTCTTGGACTTCCTGAAAAGGATTATATGCCTGCAACTATTGAAGAGAAGATCGTTGCTCATGCAGACAACCTTACTTTTGGCAAAGAGATCGGAACAATTGATGAACTTATCATTAATTTAAGAAAAAAAAAGCTGGATGAAAAAGTTATCGATCGGTTTATCGTATTAAACAATGAAATATCGGCTATGATGGTTTAGCTGTGCTTTTGTTTAATGCGCTCTCTACAATATCCACATACTCTTCCTTTAAAGAATATACTATTGGGGTTTTATATGATTCCTTGTATGCATGCAGTATCCCCAGTTTTGAGTGAATATAACCCATTGTTGAAGCAACAGCGCTGAATGAAATTTTGAATTTCTTGTTCAACTCTTTAAACAGTTGGTCAACAGTGAGTCTTTTTAATCGTAACAGGATGTCGATTATGAATTTTCTGATACCATCCATATCAAGCTCAAGATACACTTCAAGCCTTCTTTTTATTCGCACCTTTAGTGAGTCCATTCCTATATTCCTTGCTATACTAAAAAACCTCTTTTATAATATATATACTTTTCTACATATATTCAATAATGTATTGTCTATAGTATATAATACATAATGTTCCTAATATACAATGTTCCTAATATACAATGTTCTTGACAAAAAGCAATTATACCATGACCACCACTAACTACAACGATAATTATGCCAAACAGAACTGCAATCTTAGAAACCACGAAAGGAAATATAAAATTTGAACTTTATGAAACTGAAGCACCGATCACTACAAAGAACTTCATAGACCTCGCGCAAAAGGGGTTCTATAACGGGCTTACGTTCCACAGGGTCATACGCGGTTTTATGATTCAGGGAGGATGTCCTAAAGGAGATGGAACAGGCGGTCCGGGGTATACAATACGCGATGAATTTCATCCAAAACTAAAACACACAAAAGGTGCGGTGTCTATGGCTAATGCAGGTCCCAACACCGGGGGGAGCCAGTTCTTTATCACAGAAGCGCCACAACCCCACCTTGACGGGAAACATTCTGTATTCGGGCAGGTAAAAGAAGGTCAGAACGTGGTCGAGAGCATCAAAAAAGGCGACAAGATCATAAAAGTCACAATACAATAATCTTAATGACTCTAAGAATTGCATGGGGAATAACAGGCTGTGGTGATTATCTCAAAGAGAGCCTCGACATAATGAAAGAGTTGAGGCTTGAATATGATCTTGATGTCAGGGTATTTCTTTCCCAGGCAGGCGAGATGGTCGTAAAATGGTACAAGCTCTTTAATGACTTAAAAGCGAGCTTCCCCAAAATATATTCGGAAAAATCCCCTAATATCCCCTTCCTTGTTGGGGATTTGCAGCTTGGGAAATATGATTTTATCATCATCACACCTTCCACTTCCAATACAGTGGCAAAAATCGCAGCAGGTATATCGGATACCCTGCTCTCAAATGCGGCTGCCCAGGCTATGAAAGCAAAAGTGCCCGTATATATTTTCCCGGCTGACCAGACTAAGGGGGATATTGTCACAGATCTGCCAGGGGGCAAGAAATTGACGCTCACGATGCGGGATGTTGACCTTGATGCCGTGGAGAAACTGCGGAAAATGAAGGGAATAACTGTACTGGGGCACCCTGATGAAATAAGAGGGGTCGTGCAAAAACATATTGAAAGAAAGAAATAATTCAATTCAACTTGATCCCGGTCACACTCGAAATATTATTCTCCTGCATCGCAACCCCGATCGTGCGTTTGGCCGCCTCAATCATGGGTTTTCTCAGCGACACTACAATGAACTGCGCATTGCCTGCGGATTTCTGGATGCGCCTTGCCACCCTTTCAGCATTTACCCCATCAAGGAACATATCGATCTCATCAAATGCATAAAAAGGCGCAGGCCTGTACTGCTGGATAGCAAAAAGTAGTGACAATGCGGTCAGGCTTTTCTCGCCGCCGGACATGGCTTCAAGGCGTTGTAATGTCTTTTCGGAGGGCTGGGCTTTTATTGTCATCCCGCCTGTGAATGGCTCATCCGGGTTTTCAAGGAATAGCGAGCCTGTGCCTTCGGATAATTCTGCAAAGACCTGCTTGAATTGCTCATTGACACCATTAAAAGTCTCCATGAAGGATTCTTTCTTGAGTTCTTCATATTTCTTGATGCGGATCAATAGCTCCTCCCGTTCATTGAACAGTATGTCGCGTCGTGATTTAAGGTCTTTTTGCCTGTTCTCCACCTCGTTATACTCATCGATCGCCCTCATATTCACAGGTTCAAGTTTCTCCATAGCCCTCGTAAGCGCCTGTAATCTCTGGGTGATCGCTTCAGATGACGGTATCTCCTCATTTCGCTCTATTCCAAGCCCTGCAATTTCATTATCAAGCTTGATAATCTGCTCTGTTAATGCGTCTTTTGTGGAATACAATGCCTGCAAATTCCGGTCAATATCGATTTTTAACCTTTCGGCATCCAGGAGCCTGTCTTTTAAGGATGAGTGTTCTTTCTGTACCAGCGCCCTTTTATCCTGAAGCTCCAGAAGTTCCCCGCCCAATTCTTTTTCCCTTGATCTCTTAAGATTCAGGTCTGATTCAAAGGTCTTGATGTTCTCCTTCAAGCCATTGACCTTCAAGCGGTGTTCTTCTTTCTTTGTATCCAGTTCCAAAAGCCTCTGTCGGGTCTCATCGATCCTGGCCTGGGCATATTTACGCTCAAGTGTTACTGCATTGATCCCTGCTTCAATATCCCTTATCCTGCTCTCAAGCCTCTGGATCTCCTCTTCGATCTGTGTTGCCCTGTTGTTAAGTTCAGGAACCTCTGAGCCCTTTAACAACAATTCGATCTTACTGATTTCTTCAAGTATTGTATTGATCGCCGCATCTTTCTCTCGTTTCTGGCTTTCCACATTATCCATGTCACTTTTGATCTTTATGCGGACAGCCTCGATTTCCTTAAGTTCCCTGTTCCTCGTTTCGATCACTTCAGTTAAACGGGTGCCGCGTCCCTCGATTTCAGCTAACTGCATCTTTAACCTTGTGACCTCATTATCAAAAACAGCAGATTCTGACTTGATCCCGGAAAGATGTTCTTCAAGTGTTTCAAGTTTCTTTACAGCGGATTTTCGCCTGCCCTCATATTCTGATATCTGCTCTGCGATCTTCTTGATATTATCTTCTTCACCGCTTGCAAATGAGAGCCTTGATTTGATAGAACCACCGGTCATTGCCCCGCCTTTTTCCAGGAGTTCACCCTCAAGCGTCACCAATCGCTTATTTCCCATAAGCCGCCTTGCGGTTGTCAGATTCTCCGAAACAAGTGTATCCCGGAATACGTACCAGAACGCAGGATCAAACT
Organism: Candidatus Methanoperedens sp. BLZ2; assembly: GCF_002487355.1. Lineage (GTDB taxonomy): Archaea > Halobacteriota > Methanosarcinia > Methanosarcinales > Methanoperedenaceae > Methanoperedens. Next base: position 21,656 of record NZ_NTMG01000039.1, read on the forward strand.
TTGTATCATAATTCACAAGATTAATAGCATAATCGATGATGCCTTCTTTTTCTGTTTTTGACATTTTTTGCGCCCCTTCCATCTTGTTAAGGGGCAGGAATGTCACCCTGCCAAGGCGTCGCTCTTTCAGGTAATTGATCGCACGTGCGGCATCCTCATCAGAATCAACCACAACGGATTGTAAACGCGCGCCGGCTGCTATCTCAAGGGCAACCGAATATTTCTTATCTACTTTGCCAAGTTCTGCTATCGTGCCATAAATACCCGGTAATTGTTTGTTCTTTCGGGCACTGAGAATTGCATCAACAGGCCCGCTGTAACTGATCTCAGCAGCAGCCCTGATCCTGGCCTCTGATTTTGCATACTCCTGGTGGAATGTCCTGAGGGTATTTTCGATATCTGAAATCACGCTCTTTATCTGCACCCTGTTTTTCTCAAGGTCGATCAGGTCGCGTGAAAGCTCACGTTTCTTGCCGCTTATTTCTTCGATTCCCGCCTTTGCATTTGTGGCATCAAGACCAGCAGACTTCATTTTGGAGATGGCATCCTCAATCTCAAGCTCCCTGTCCCTGCTTTCTGATGACTTCCTGCGGGCAGAATCAAGCAGGCGGTCTTCTTCTCGCATCAATTCATTTTTTTCATTCTTCAGGGTCTCAAGACCAAGTTTTGCAACTGTTAGCCTGTCACGGGTCTCAACAAACTTTGCATCAACTTCTGATATCTTACTCTTTAAAATAAGAAGCTGCGTATTTTTATTGCTGACCTCTCCTTTAATAGTTTCATTACGCTGGGTTTCTTCTTTCAGTCTGGCATCAAATTCCTTTATATTACCCTGGACAGCATCCACATCAAGGAAAGCTTTCCTTTTCCGGGAGTCAATATCATTTATTTCATTTTCTGCAAGTTCGATCGTGCTCATGCAGCGGGAGATCTCACCCCTTATTGTTTCGATCTCTTTCCTGAGGGTTATCTGTTCGTTCTCGCCTTTCTGGATAATTAATGAATTTAATGCTGAAAGATTTTCTTCGATATCAAGAAGTTCCTTTTTGCGATCTTCAATTTGTTTTATAATATCAATTTTTTTTGTCTCTTTATCCTGCAATTCCCCGCCAAGTCTTTCCAGTTCCTTCTTTGCGTCTTTTTGCCTGGCAAGAAGAATATAGCCTTCATATTTTCTTTTTTCATCACGAAGCGACTGGTATTTTAAAGCCTGGTCACGTTCCTGCCTTAGTTTACTCATCTGGTCATCGACTTCAGCAAGAATGATATCAACCCGTTCAATTCTTTCACGGACAATATCCAGTTCATTTAGAGCCTGGTCTTTTTTCTCATCGAACTCAGCAACGCCTGCTATCTCATCTATGATTTTTCGCCGTTCAGTCTGGGTCATTTCGATTATAGCTGTGACATCTCCCTGCATGACCACATTATAACATTCCGGCGTTATCTTGGCTTTTGAAAGGTAATTATGGATATCATTTAAGCTTACTGCTTTTTCATTAAAATAATAATAACTGTAATAGCCTGATTCCGTGCGTCTTATTTTGCGGGTTATCTCGATCTCGTCTGAATCCACCGGCATCTCTCTATCGGTATTGTCAAAACGGATCGTGACCTGGGCAAAATCCCTTTTTACTTTTGTATCACCATTAAATATAAGATCTGTAAGTTTCTCAGCACGCAAAACCCTGGAACTTGAGAGACCAAGACAAAAAAGGATACTATCGACTATATTTGATTTACCACTTCCGTTTGGGCCGGAAATGGTCGTGAAATCATCAAAGAAGGGTATTTTTACTTTTTTTCCAAAGGATTTGAAATTTTGAAGCTCTATCTCTTTGATATGCACTATTTACCTCTTCTCAAGGTCTCGCTTATTTCCACTCCTTCCATTATCTTTTCACTTTTCTTTGATGTCGGCTTTTTAAGCTGTTCTTTCTGCTGTTCTCTTGCCTTTTCATCAGCATCAATTGGCTTTTCGTTAGCTTCAATTATAGGCGCTTGTTTTCTCTTTTCCCTGGGAACATAATTGTCAGCTATGATGTATTGGGTCTTTGGCCTTTCCTTTTCAGCAGGTTTTGCCTCTTCTTTACGTTTTATCTCTTCTTTTGGCTTGACCTCCTGTCTTGCCCTTAGCTCTTCTCTTGGTTTGGGAGGTCTTAATTCCTGTATTATTGATTTCTGGTCAAGAAGCTCTTTCATTACACCATCATAAGCGCTATTGAGCTCGATGAGCCTGCGTTCCATTCGTTCCATGCGGGTCTCGTAATGGCGCAGTGTGTTTGTTTCAGTACTTTTTTTCTCCATGACCGAATCCCTGAGGGATTTATTCATCTGGATTATCTCATTGATCTTTTCGCCAAATTTTGTCCTCATGTCTTCAAGTGTCGATTCCCGGAGCTTTATTTTATCAGTAAAACGTTTTTCCATTTCAATGACAATGGATTCCCGCAATGCTTCCTGCATTTGTGTAAACTCTTTATCCCTGGCAGCCAGTTTTTGTTCAAGCCTCTCTATTATGATATCCCTTTCAGTGCTCATCTAAATCCCTCTTTCTCTTAACGGTCAAATAGTTTTTGGTAAATCTTGACTCTTCGCATTATAAACATACTTTTAAGTTAAATAATTTATGGAGATAACCGCCTTCTGTCTCGCGGGAATAATACGACTTCGCGTATATTTTCAATCCCGAGCATTGTCATTAACAGGCGTTCTGCCCCGACCCCCCAGCCGGAATGGGGCGGCATGCCGTATTTGAAAGCCTTGAGATAGAAATCAAAACCATCGGCATTCAATCCCTGGGCAGTAATCCGTTCGCGTAATAATTCAGGATCATGTACGCGCTGCGCCCCTGATGATAATTCCATGCGCGGATGCATCATATCAAATGCCCTGCACAGTTCCGGTCTATCTTCATATGGCAAAGCATAGAATGGTTTGATCCTGGAAGGCCAGTCAGTGATGAAATAATGCTCACCGATCGTTTTTCCTATTGAGTGTTCGGATTCAGTGGAAAGGTCGTCGCCCCATTCGATCTGTTCGCCATTGTCTTTTGCGATCTTGATGGCTTCAGTATAGGTTAGTCGCTTGAAGGGAAGCTGCGGTATTTTTATTTCAACACCCAGGTTTTTCAAATAAATCTGGCCATTTTCTGCAATATATTTGTAAACATAATTTACGAGGTTCTCAAGTATCACCATTACATCTTCATTGTCAAGGAAGCTTGCTTCAATATCAATAGATGTTGCCTCATTCAGATGCTTTCTTGTATCATGTTCCTCAGCCCGGAAAATCGGGCCGATCTCATAAACGCGGTCAAGTCCTCCTGACATCATAAGCTGCTTGAATAATTGCGGGCTCTGGTTGAGGAATGCCTCGCGTTCAAAATAAGTGATCGGGAAAAGCGCTGTTCCACCTTCAGTGGCTGTAGCTACTACTTTCGGGGTTGTGATCTCGACAAAACCCTCCCTGTCAAGGTATTCGCGGATACTTTTCAGAAGAAGGTTGCGCAGCCTGAATATAGATGTTGTCCTGAGCCGCCGCATGTCCATAAAGCGCACATCCAGGCGGGTATCAAGGTCTGCGTCCACTTTTCCCGTGGTATCCATCGGAAGCGGTGATTCGGCTTTTCCAAGTACAGTAACAGCTGTCGGGACAAGTTCATAGCCATTTGGCGCTTTTGCCTCTTTCTTGACAGTTCCCGTAACACAAACGACCGATTCGCGGCTTATGCCTTTAACGATCTCAAGCACATTCTTATCAATGGCTTTCTTAAAAAGCGTGACCTGTATCAGTCCTTCCCTGTCCCTTACAACAAGGAACATAATCCCGCCAAGATCGCGTATCTCATGCGCCCATCCGCAAACGGTGACAGTGTTTGCGTTCATTTCCGGGGTTATCTGGTTTGAGTAATGAGTTCTTATCATTGGTATCAGGGGGCTTTAATGAGCAGGAGGATTATTAATATATCGGGAAGTGAGGGGAATGGGTGCGTGGAGAGAGTAATCTGATGTTAATATCTGGTAATAAAACAGACGAAATTCTTATTACTTATAAAAATCCAGACAGTATAATTATAGAGTATATAGTATTTATATATTTTTAAATATGTAACTTATTTTCATATACAAAGTATTTGAAAATTCTTTCTTCCCCGGAATGGGTTCATTGCAAAATAATATGATAAGTAAAAGTCATCTAATAAGAGACTGTCGGAAAAGTCCTGTTTTTAGGATTTTAGAACTAACAGTCTAAAATCGATGTGTCGATACATGTCGGTTTACTTACATCAATATTTTAGAGTGTTTCAATTTAGGCACTTTTCCGACAGTCTCAATAAAGGTTATATTCAGTTTTGAATCGGCTTTTACCAGAAAACAATATCCAGGAGGCAATTTTCTATGCTTACGCCCATACATCGTATAATTGCTTCCATAAATGCACTATGACCCACATTCCGTACCCTTTAATTTTATAAATTTTAATTTAAGTATACAGCCGTAGCATTTTGGAAACTTTTTATTATCTTCTGGTTTGAGAAACCACAGAGAGCACAGAGAGCACAGAGAGCACAGAGTACACAGAGAAAAGCGCCAAAGCTGTCGAGTAGAGCCCATAGCCCACCTTTTATTGAGGTAATAGCCCCAGGGT
>NZ_NTMG01000015.1 GCF_002487355.1 Candidatus Methanoperedens sp. BLZ2
CTTGCAAGTCTTTTTTCTGATTTCCGCAAGAACTTTGGTGGTTGAATCTGTTCACCATTACTGAAAGTCACCAGTGATTTTAAACCCACATCTATCCCTGTTTTTGTTTTGACTTCAATAGGAATGATCGGAATATCGATTTCGCATGAGAATGAAACGTACCACTGGTCAACATCTCTCTTAATAGTACATGTCTTGATTTTGCCTTCAATTTCTCGATGCAATATGATTTTCAAACCACCTATTTTAGAGAGAATGAGTTTACCTTCATTAAGATTGAGTTTCAGACCGCTGCCAGGATATGTGAATGAATTATATCTATTTCGTCCTTGAAATCTCGGATACCCCGCTCCTTTAAAGAAGTTCTGGAAACTTCGTTCGACACGCTTCAGGGTATTCTGTAGTACCTGTGAATGTACTTCTTTCTGGAATGCTGTTTTTGTCAATGGTAGTTGATTGGCTTGGTCATAGTAATTAATCCATTCAGGATACCCCCACGGGAACACATTGAAGGATTGTTTCAATCTGTTAAGCTCTGCTTGTCGCTTTCGTTCTGCAAGAGAATCATTGTAAAGATGTCTGCAAATCGTGAGTGTCTTCTCAAGAGCTACTTCTTGCTTTTTGTTTGGGTATATCCGAAATTGAAATGACTTTCTCATGCTATCTGAACAACCTATATATGTCTTTGATACTATATATTCGTTATGCCTATCCCTTAAAATGCTATCTGAACAATACTTTTTTTGGGATAGGTATTACAATTGCAAAGTGTCAGATTCATCCCCCACCTATCGGAAGGGGTATTCTCAACCCTTTGAACCCACGAGATAAAACAACCATTAAATACCCCATCAGTAAGCTATATCCGTGTTAGCGCCAGATTATTTGAATGTTCAACAGAAACACATGGAAAAAAGAAAATGACTGATGAGAAAGTTGCAGCTTACATAAAAAAATGCCTTGATGCAGGAAGGATGGCAGAAGCAATAGATACCTCCAGAGTCACAGGCGCACCACTTTCAAAAGAAGAACTCGATGGATATATCAGGAAATATCTTGAGAATGGGTGGATACAAAAAGCAATTGATGGGGCAAAAGCAGCGGGTATAGAGCTTTCTAAAGATGTACTTTCAGGATATGTTGATAAATATCTTGAGAAAGAAAAAATTTATTCGGCAGTGGATGCTTCAAGAATAATCGGAATACCTCTTCCAAAGGAGAAGATCGCTGTTATCGCAAAAGAGTGCCTGCGCAAAGGAAAGATCGCATCTGCTCTTGAAGCCTACAAGATCATTAAAGAAAAACCACCGCAAGAGGAGCTTATTATTTGCGGCAACATATGTTTCAAAGATGGCTTGCTCGCAGATGGCCTGGAGGCATACAAGTTAGCTAATATGGCCCCGCCCGAAGATGAACTGGTTATCTGTGGTAACGTTTGTTTCAACATCGGACAGGTAACACCCGGCCTTGATGCTTACAAACTGGCAAATAAAACTCCAACAAAAGAAATACTTCGTATTTGCGGTGAAGCATGTCTTCTTGAAAAACGCACTGACGACGCAAGAAAAGCTTTTGTGGCAGCGCAGAAAGTTGAAGAAATGATTTACTCAAGAACCATTGTGGTCAGGGAACTCTCTCTTGAAGAATTAAAAAAATTAAAAATTGATCTATCAAACAAAGGTTTGGCATGTCTGGATTGTGAAAACAGGACTAACATCAAGGAAAGATATTTTGAAGTTTCAAGATGCCCTGAAACTAAAGAAGATGAAGAAGAACTTCATAAAATCATGAAATCACATGGAGTCGAGAATTTTTACGTTGAACTTGATGTTCTGGGGAATGGAAGGTGCTTAATTAACTCAAGCATATGCGGGAATTGCGGATCGAATAATATTGTTTTAAGTTCTGGTGATGAGATGGATTATATGGAGATAAAAGCCAGGAAAAAGGAGTAAAACAATATTTATTTCTTCCCGCATACCTTTGTATAATTATGTTCCAGCACGATATTATCATAGTTGGGGGCGGACTTTCCGGATTATGCGCGGCCTTATCTGTAAAATCAGCTGATGTAGCCGTTATATCAAAAGTCCATCCTTTGCGTTCACATTCAATTGCTGCACAGGGTGGAATAAACGCTGTGCTTGCATCTGATGACAGATGGGAAGACCATGCCTTTGATACTATCAAAGGTAGTGATTATCTTGCTGACCAGGATGCTGTAGAGGTACTTTGCCAGGATGCACCAGGTCGTATCATTGAAATGGAACACTGGGGGACACTTTTTTCAAGAACAGATGAAGGCAGGATCGCCCAGCGTCCCTTCGGAGGTGCAGGTTTCCCGCGAACTGTATATGCGCAAGACCGAACAGGCCATCACTTGCTGCATACCCTGTATGAACAGGCGCTAAAGAAAGGCATCAAGTTCTATAATGAATGGCTCATAACCCGCCTTGTGGTTGATAAAGTGAAATGCTGCGGCGTCACAGGATATAATATTTCAGACGGGATCGTTGAGGGTTTTAAGGCAAAGGCTGTGATCTTTGCAACAGGAGGTTACGGGAGAATATATAAACATTCCACAAATTCAGTAATTAACACAGGATTTGGCTGCGCCGTAGCATATCGGGCAGGAGCGCAGCTTGAAGATATGGAATTCGTGCAGTTCCATCCCACTACCCTTTTCGGTACCAATATCCTCATCACAGAAGGAGCGCGTGGTGAAGGAGGGTTTCTTGTGAACAGGGACGGGGAGCGCTTCATGAAGCGATATTCACCTCACCAGCTTGATCTTGCGCCAAGAGATATCGTTGCGCGCGCAATTCAAACAGAGATTAACGAAGGCCGGGGATTTGAGGGTGGATATGTCCATCTTGACCTCACACATCTTGGAGAAGAAAAAATACAGGAGCGTCTGCCAGGGATCAGGCAGATAGCAATTGATTTTGCTAATATCGACCCTGTCAAAAAACTGATCCCTATCAGGCCGGGGCAGCATTATTCCATGGGAGGCATTGCCTCAAATAAGGACTGTGAAACATCGATATCCGGGTTCTATGTATGCGGGGAATGTTCCTGCATCAGTGTACATGGGGCGAACAGGCTTGGGGGGAATTCGCTTCTTGAGACTCTTGTTTTCGGCAGGATCGCAGGAGAAAATGCGCAAAATTTCGTAAATTCGAATGGTGTTGGGGAAGATGAATTGATCGAAAGGGCAACAGGGGATGAAAAGAAAAAGATATCAGGATTATTAGAGCGTAAAGCTGGTGAGGAATTCTTCAGGATACGGGATGAGCTCAAAACCATCCTTGATGAAAAATCAGGAATATTCCGGACAGAGCTGGATTTGACAATCGCACTTGATAAGATCAGGGAACTCAAAATACGTTACGGGAGTGTGTACGTCCGGAATAAAGGCACTATTTTTAACCAGGAACTTGTAAACGTGATCGAGCTTGAGGGAATGCTGGATGTTGCTGAAGCGATATGTTCCGGAGCAAAAGCCCGCAAGGAAAGCCGTGGTTCTCATTTTCGTCTGGATTATCCGAAAAGGGATGATGCCAATTGGCTGAAACACACGCTTGTTACATTCGCGCCGCGTGGTGCGCAAATTGATTATAAACCTGTAAATATCAAGATGTTCCAGCCCAAACCAAGGGAATATTGAGGAATAAAACCTTAATTTTTTATCGCATCGTAAAAAATACTCTTTTGATATCATATCATCAGGCGCACTTTTAAAATACTTCAGTTCGGTATTGTCCGGATTTGGCGCAATAGTCCCGCCCTGGATCTTCACAATATGCGCAAGTCCGATTCTGATATTTTCTCGTTGTAGTGCACAAATCCGCCTGTCAGGTGCCACATTCCGTGGAATGGCTGCGTATTGCGCTTTCCAAGCAGGATGCCATTCTCATTTTTTACAATGACCTCAACAACAGTTGTTGGTACCATTTTTAACACCCCGTCAAAATCTATTTTTGAGAGGTTGGGGATCGACTTGACTTCCATATCGTTTAACCACGTGGGTTCAAAGGGTAAAGAATTCCCCTTCCGTGAGGGAGGGGATGAATTGTACCCTTT
>NZ_NTMG01000031.1 GCF_002487355.1 Candidatus Methanoperedens sp. BLZ2
ATCATTAAGATGAATCCTTACGGGTATGGATACTTTCCAGTATGTTTCATAACCGTTTTGTCCAGGTTCAAATAGCGGCGGACGTATAGTCCTGTTGAGTTTTGTTCTTATCAGGGTAATGGTTATTTTTTCCCATGAATCAGGATGTTCCACGTTCACCGAGTATCCGCCGTATGTGAAAGTATCGTACATGTAGTTTGATACCATATACTCATCAAATGTTTGATTTGTCATGGCTCGCGCCCAATTAATGTTGAATTTATAAGGGTCACCGTTTGTTCCGTTGTAGTACTGGCTTGTATTATCAGGGTTGATAACAGGTGTTTCTCCAAGTTTCTTGAGTGCTTCCATAGCCGCATAGTTTAAAGCACGTTTCAGGTCTGCCTTTGCGTATGCCAGCGCCTGGTCAGGCGCTGATATTTCAATATTTGATGACATGGTCTTTGCCATTTTTATATCCATGCGTGTGAGATTGAGTGAGATGATGGTGGACAGGATTACGAGGAATATGCCGATAACAACGAAGGGAACGCGGGCCGAGTCATCGCGGAGGAAACGGGTTTTCGCGGTCCTGGTGTTGTTTTTTAGATGCATTCTCAATACCTTGGACACTTTGCTGGTGCCAGAATCACAGAAACTCCATTCTTTTCAAGTTTTTCATTTAAGATTTTTCTGATATTTTTTTCATCAGGATTCACAGTTACCGTATCCTTGATATAATAACTCAAAAGCCCTGTCAGGTCCGGAACTTTTTGCCCTCCGGTCATCGCAGCCACTTCGTTCTGGAGAATAACCACAACGACTTCATGTTCATTGTGGACCGCATTGATCAGTGCAGGAATACCTGAATGTGCTAGGCCAAAATCACCGATGATGGCAATGCCTTTCCTGTTAAAACCGCATGCTGTACTTATTGATGAGCCAAGTGAGAACGCAGCATCAATAAGTGAAAGGGGTGGTGAGGATGTCATTATGGAGCACCCCAGGTCGCCTGCGACCGGAACATCCAGCTCTTTTATTGCAAAATAAAGAGGCATATACGGACAGTCTTCGCACATAGGGCGAGGCCCTCTTTTTTCTATTGTCTGGGATACAATATCGCGCTTTACCGCATCATTATTAATATTTTCAATGGCTCTCTGGATATCCTCAACTTCTGCGATGCCATACCGCATGTGTCCTGTGAGCTTCCCAAATACTCTTTTTGAAAACTGCTTTTCAATTACCGGTTCGGTCTCTTCAATTATAAGTACTCTTGAATGCTCTTTTATGAAACGGTCGATAAGGTCAATAGGCAGAGGATTTACGACCGTGAGTGATAAGTGGGAAATATCGTCGGATATTATGGAATCAACGAGCGATGAGGGAAAACCCGATGAAATTATTCCAATATCGCTTTTTTTCTTGTTTTCCTTATATGTGTTCAATTTTGAGGTTTCAGCGTATTTACACATCTGTGGATAGGATTCAGCATGGAATCGCTGGTGTTTTCCAAGCATGGTAAGATGCCATATATTTTTATCGATTTTTTTTGATTGGTATGGTTCGTTTTTACGTACAAAGTTGCCATTGCTTTTCAATAACCTGTCAGTAAGCCTGATTATCACAGGAGTTCTTACTTTTTCAGATAATATGAAAGCTTCTTTCACACAAAGATAAGCGTTTTCAGTTGTTCCCGGGTCAAATACCGGCACTTCTGCGATCGATCCGTAAAAACGCGAGTCCTGCTCATTCTGCGATTTTTCGATCCCGGGATCATCTCCCGCGAAAATCACAACGCCTGCACCGATCGTATGTATTGCCGAGGTTACAAGCGGATCTGAAAGTATATTCATGCCAACATGTTTTGTAATGACAGCACAACGTTTCCCGCATACTGATGAGCCCAGTGCCATTTCAAGCGCAACTTTTTCATTAATAGACCATTCGTGCCTGATATTATTATCGCCGAGTGCTTCCATGAGATCCGTTATCGGATAACCAGGGACGCCTGTGGCTTTTTTCACACTGCTATCAATAATCCCGCTAACTATTGCTTCAAGACCATTCATAAAAATACCGCTTCATCATTTCTTGAAAACCAGGGAAGAGCAGCAAGCGCTCCTATGATGCCTTTTCCATCTATGCAGATTTCAACATCATTATTTGCGGCTGTTTCAATTGTTAATTCTTTGGAAATCATCCTGCTTCTGCAAAGCCTGCTGTATTCCATAAGAGAAGAAGCGTCAAAATCAGATAAAGCGACCAAACCTGTTTCAGATGAAACGCTGTACTTAAGAAGTCCTTCTTTTATTTTAGCGAGTAACTCTTCCTTAGCTCCCTGCGTGCACGCAAATTCAAGAACTGTCGCCACACAGTTCTGGGTCTTGTCCGGTACAGGATAAAGCTGGACAAGCGTATGTGATATATATTTATGTTCCAGGGAATCAACGGCTGCCCCGATATTATGGGCAAGAGCCCATGTCGCTCCCACTTCTTTTGAATCAGTATTGTCCATTCCTACGAGGACTCGTTCCCTTCGAGGAACTACGATCGTACCGCTTGCGCGTTTTCCCCCTCCTGATTCTGAGATATTAGAGCGGATAACGCCCTTTGCGCATGCCCTGCATGTGGTCGCTCCAACGCCTCCGCCACCCAGGCCGCTATAGGTTATCTCTATTTCATCGTCATTCACGAGGACGGATTCAATACCTGCGGCAGCAGTTGATGATTGCAGCTCCAGGTTTGATCTTCCCACACGTACCAGGTAGCGCATCATGTCCCCGACAGAACGGCTTTTTATGACAAGCGGGCTTTTAGAATAATGATACAGCGCCCATGCTGAGCCGCCATAACAATTTGAATGCTCCATAATTTCCGCAAATTCATTCCTGCGGTCAGCTACTGCGTAAATGCCTTTATAAGGTATAGTATAAGGATCTTGTAGATTCATAAACACTGGTTTTAAGTATTTTATCTGATATATGAGTTATGGGTATAATTAAATGACATATAGAATCCTTTGTATCTTTTTACTGCTGTTGACAATAAATAGTGTTTATGCGCTTGAAGAAGGGGTTTCTGTCCCTCTTGTTGCTGATAAAAGCACAGGGGACGGGGAAGAAGGGCTCCTTCTGGGAGCCGAGGTAATAGTAACCAACGGCACAGGCCATGTATTCGTTGATACGAACCCTTACACCCAGGTGGATCTCCAGGGATCGGCGAGAATCGCAGCGATGGTTGCATCTGATGTCCTGGGTGTTGATGAAAAAGCATATGATTTCTATTATATTATCGATATAAGTTCACCTATCATTGGAGGACCTTCGGCAGGCGGGGCGCTTACTGTAGCAACAATTGCTGCTATAAATAAATGGCCTCTGAAAAGTGGTGTTGTAATGACAGGAATGATCAACCCTGATGAATCAATAGGACCTGTTGGCGGAATACCCTTCAAGCTTGAGGCTGCGGCAGCAAAAAATGCTACGCTTTTCCTGATACCCGAAGGCCAGAGTACTGTAACTGTGAAAAAAACAAACACAGACTCAAGTGGTTCTATTATTACCATAGATACTGAGGAAACGGTGGATGTAGTTGAACTCGGCAAGAAATTGAATGTCACTGTAAAAGAAGTAAGTACGATCCAGGATGTTGTAAGGGAATTTACAGGTTATGAGATAACAAAGCCAACATATAAAGGGACTATACTGACCACTCAATACATGGATCTTCTAAAACCTCTTGCCCAAAACCTGAAGAACGAATCGGGAGATATGTATAAAGAAATGGAATCAACATTACCCGACACCCAGTTCCTTGGGACTGCAAAGGATATCCTGGACAGGGCAGATAAGATGTATGATGACAATAAATACTATGCTGCGACTTCCTTATATTTCAATTCGATGTACACGATGCGGTTTGCACAATGGAATGATGGATACGATAAAGCGGCGGATAAGGAACAATATCTTACTGAAATTATAAATAGAGTTGAAAATCAGATTAATTTCTCCGAGAATGATCTTCGCAACTTCACATTATACGGAATAAGCGATGCGGAAGCAGTAGGTGCTGCTGAATCAAGGATTACTGCGGCAAAGGTGAAACTTGATGAGGCGAAAAAACTCACTGATACGCAGGAGAAGATTACTTCACTTGCATTTGCTCATGAGAGAGCGCGTACAGCTCAGTGGTGGCTGACGCTTGCAACGCCTGATGGAAAAATTGTACCTGAAAATGTCTTGAAAGACCGCGCAGGATGGTACCTGAGCCAGGCACAATCCATCAATACCTATATGTTCGCATTGGTCTCAGAAACCGGATCGCATCCTGAGATAATAGGCGGTGCAGGCGAGGACTTAGACCACGCGCAAAAGGAAATGGAGCGCGGCTACTATGCAGGTGCGATTTTTGATTCACTCCAGGCCACAACAAAAGCCAGTACTATGATAGGATTATTGGGCAAAACAGATGCACAAAAGAAAGTCGAGGAGAGTTACGAAGCTGCAAAAGTTGCGATAAACGAGGCCCGTCTTGCAGGGATCGAACCCACACTTGCAGTGAGCGCTTATGAATACGGGGAAACGATGACCAATCCCTATGAACAAATTTCCCAGTATTCTTATGCCAGGACGATCGCAAAGACCTCAATCGTACTCAAATCCCATTCCATTGCCTCCAATCAAACACCTGTTAAACCTGTCATTACTCCTTATGTGTCAATGCCATTTGAGCCCTCGGCACCAGCACCCAATGTTACCGTTAAAAGGTCAAAAACAAAAATAGAAGTGCCGGGTTTTGAAGCAGTTATGGCTGTATCGATATTGCTATTGTTTATCGCAAGAAGATTATATAAAAAAAATATCAGGAAATAACTCTACCATAACAATCCATTAATTATATCCCCTATGCTATCATAAAAAGCGGTCATGAAGTACATCATAGTCACCGGCGGTGTGATGAGCGGACTTGGAAAAGGAATAACAGCCGCATCTATCGGGCGGATTTTGAAAAACAAAGGATTCAATGTTACGGCCATCAAGATCGACCCTTACATCAATATCGATGCCGGGACCATGAGTCCATACCAGCATGGTGAGGTCTTTGTCCTTAAAGACGGGGGAGAAGTCGACCTTGATCTTGGTAATTATGAACGTTTTCTTGATATTGAACTAACACGGCAGCACAATATAACCACAGGGCAGGTGTACCAGACAGTCATAGAAAAAGAAAGACGCGGGGATTATCTTGGGAAAACCGTACAGATCATTCCTCATGTGACAAATGAGATAAAGGAACGGATCAGGAAAGTTTCAAAAAAAAGTGGCGCAGAAATTTGTATAATTGAAGTGGGCGGCACGGTCGGCGACATCGAGAGCATGCCTTTCCTGGAAGCTGTAAGGCAAATGCACAGTGAAGAAAAGGAAGAGGATATTATTTTTGTGCATGTGACGCTTGTTCCTCTTGACACGCAGGGTGAACAGAAAACAAAACCAACCCAGCATTCTGTAAAAGAACTCAGGAGCCTTGGCCTCCAGCCTGATGCAATAGTGGCTCGATGCAAAGAACCCGTCCTCCCTGACACAAAATCAAAAATAGCGCTCTTTTGCGACGTTCCCGTAAGTGCGGTCGTAAGCGCCCATGATGCAAGCGATATCTATTATGTCCCTACCCTTATGGAAAAAGAGGGTCTTTCCGATTATTTAATGAAGAAACTTAATATTACAGAAAAAGAAATTTCACATTTCTGGGAAACATTAATAAAAAAGATGGCTTCCATTGATAAGGAGATACGTGTAGCAGTGGTGGGGAAATATGCGCATCTTGGCGACTCATATATCAGTATCAATGAAGCTCTAAAACATGCAGGAATAGAATGCGGCTGCCGTGTAAAGGCAGACTGGCTTGATGCTGAGGAATTTGAGAGAAATCCATCCGACATTGACATTCTCCGGAAATATAACGGAATACTTGTCCCGGGTGGTTTCGGCGTGCGCGGGACTGAAGGGAAAATCCTTGCCATAAGATTTGCACGCGAGAATAATATCCCTTATCTCGGCCTTTGTCTTGGCATGCAGCTTGCTGTGATTGAATTTGCCAGGAATGTACTGGGATTAACGGATGCGAACAGCTCTGAGCTTGCAGAAACACAGCATCCTGTTATCGATATTTTACCTGAACAGGAGAACATCAGGAATATGGGCGGTACAATGCGCCTGGGTAATTGCGAAGCTGTCCTTGTGGAAGGTTCTCTTGCCAGCAAATTGTATGGTGGTAACACTCTAATCGAACGCCACCGCCACAGGTATGAGGTAAACCCGAAATACATAAAACAGATCGAGTCAAAGGGTATGAAATTCACAGGCAGGAACGACCACAGGATGGAGATAGCAGAAATACCTGATCACAAGTTCTTCTTTAGCTCCCAGTTCCACCCCGAATTCAAGTCGCGCCCAGGAAAGCCGTCGCCTCCTTTTTTGGCATTTGTGAAAGCGGCTATACAGTAATTCCGGTATTCATGAGAAGGAAAATATAAAAAAATAAATGAGGAAAAGGAGAGTTTTTATTTCTCCCTCTTCATATATAGACTAAGTTTATTTTCTATTTATTATGGTGTTGGTGGAGGCGGTAGTGGGATATTTGGGATGTCGTCGTTGGTTATGGTACATGTCTTTGTTTCGCCTGGGTTTATATAACCAGAGCAGTCACCAGATAATGATCCGCCGTATTGTGAATTGTTGTAGCTCTCATATACATCATACCATCCTGGATAGATATTCACATCTGTTCCGGTCTCAGACCCTTGAAATGCACCTGGTGATGGGTTATTACCATTTACTAACATTGTGAAGTCAGATGAGCTTGCTGTACCCCCATCATTATTGATTACATGTTTTATGACGACCAATTGAGCCGTGGGTATATCGTCGTTGGTTATGGTACATGTTTTGTTTTCACCCAAGTTTATTTCCCCATAACAATCAGGCGAATAAGATGGATTATAACCGGGAAGCCCATTTTCATTAACACTATAGTATCCCATGCCAATTTTTACATCAGTACCAGTTTCTGAACCCATAAAAAAACCCGGGTTGGGATTATTACCATAAACATTTATTCCAAAATCAGAAGCAATCGCCGTACTTCCGTTATCATTAATTACATGTTTGATTACTTTTAAATACGATGCTTTGTCATCATTGGTTATTACACAGGTTTTGGCTTCGTTATTATTTATCCGTCCGGAACATCCAGGTGAATATGATACATTGTAACCTTTGACTGCCAGTTCAGTTACTTTATATTCACTATTTTTCATAGTAACGGTTGTTCCTTTTTCTGTACCACTGAATATGGCTGGCGATGGATCTTTGGCTGTAACGGTTACTGCAAAATCAGATGCACTCATTGCACCGCCATCATCATTGATCACATGTACGAATACTGCCAGAGTGGGAACTTTTTGTTGATCTGGAGCTGCATAAACTTGAAAAACATTGCCCATAAGCAATGAAGTTATTGCAGCTATAGATAACAGCACAAGTTTTGTTTTGTTTCTAAGAACCATAGTTTTCCTCCATTTTATTATTAGGGTATTTTACCATTCGTCACCCCAATATTTACTTTCGTCATTGCACTCTTATCAGTGCTCATTGATGCATTTACCATAACACCTTTTCAGGAAAATCCCCCTGCATCTCGGACTTTTAAGTATGGTTTTAAATAAAAATTATACCTACAAATAAAGATATTACCGCCACATCTGTCATACATCTCCTTGAAATACATTCCCATTACCCTCCATTTAATAGAACACTGAATTGCTATTTAGGCTGTCAGTTTTCATTTCGTTACCAGACTTTTATTTCTTCTCCGTTAATGAACAAGATTATGCTTTTGTCACTATAATTTACTATATTTAGTATAACTTGTCTATTTATTGTCATGTAAGCTCTTAATTAGATAAATAGTTTGCGCTTACAAGTGATAGTTTCAATTTCAGATAGCGTAGTAATAAATCAGGTTTATTGGCTTTACGTTGTGTATGGTTTTGACAAAACCCATAAATACAATTGTGCATAAGTAAGATAATATTCTGAAAGTTGGTAACGCGATTTTCAAAAAGGAGAAATATATGGATAAATTTCAAAAAATAAGAAAAACGACCCAATTCACATCACTGGCAATAAGTTCGATAATATTTACAATAGCATTGTACGGCCTGGTAATCCACAACGACCTCTATTTCGAGATAGGACTTCTCATGATCGGATTCATAATTGTCGGAGGAATTCTCCTGGCGCCTATACTGGGAAGGTTCTGGTGCGGGTGGCTATGCCCCCGTGGCACATTCCTGGAATATTTTATTGAAAAAATATCGAACAAGTCCAGGATACCACATTTCCTGAGGTCAAAAGCATTCAAATTGTTCATTGCTTCAATACTGGCAATAATGTTTATTATGGTACTTCTTGATAAAAATCCGCTGCTGACATCAGATGATGAGCTTGCTTCGATCAGAGATTTCATTATATTCATGTGTATCGCGACCACGCTCTTGATTTCTATACCTCTGGGTATCATTTACATGCCAAGGACATGATGTAGTTTCTGTCCGGTTGGATACGCCCAATCACTTCTCGCGAAGAATAAAATACTCAATATATCGATAGAAGATTGCTACTATACTAAAAAATTTATATGCTCATTAAATTATATTTAGGAGTGTTTTTATAGAGTTACATCATCCAACATGAAATGATCTAATTGGATTGTTCAAAGGGATTGAACAGATATTTCTCCAACTGGTCAGGATTTGTTTAACAAGCAATGATTCATGAAATGCAGCATTATGAGAAACAGGATGTCTATAAAGATTTCTTACTGCCTAATATAGAATCTCAAAGATTAGAGGAAATATTATCCGATATCGAAAAGCAAAAATCATTTCGAATTTTTGGATATATTTTAATCCCTATAATCATCGGTTTTTATATTTTGAAGAAATTGAATGATCGAATAATCATCTTGACAAACAATAAGAATGAGTTAACAAAAAGATTTATTAATGAGCTTGAAACTTCAAACAATCAAATTAAAAATATTTTAAACCATTTAATATATGCAGATGCATATCTTGTTTACTCTGATAGAACAGGCATTTTAAGTAAACTCGAAGAATATAAGATTATTCTTTTTAGTTTAAAACAAGAAAAGGAAATTTTTGATAAATATTTCAATGATATAGTTGAATCTTCAATAAATGAAGTAAATGCATCACGAATTACAATAGAGAACTTCAACAAAAATTTGATTGAAAGGCGCAAGAAAGAGTATGATTTCCTTTTTCAAAAATCAACCGCTAGTTTAAATAATGAACAAAAAAACGCAATTATTACAGATGATAAACATAATTTGGTAGTGGCAGGTGCAGGATCAGGAAAAACAGAGGTTTTAATCACAAGAATTGCTTACCTTGTGGAAAGAAAACAAGAAAAAATAGCACCTAAAAGAATACTTGCCTTAGCTTTTCAGAAAAAAGCTGGAAAAGAAATTGAAGACAGGCTCAGCAAGATGTTTGGAATTGGAGTTAAAATAAAAACATTTCATTCTTTTGGATATGAAATTCTTTCCAAACCAAAATTAAAGTTTGATACTGATGAATTTATAGATGAGCTATATAAAAAAGCGGAAAAAGAACCAGGATTCCAGAATAAACTTCTGGCCTACATGCTGTATTTTGGAGATGATGAGGCAATCAAACAGCAATCCGACTTTAAGACGAAGAATGAATGATTTCTTTATATGCAAAATCTAACCTATACCACTCTTGATGGGAAAAAGGTAAAAAGCGAAGGAGAAAGAACAATATTTAATTTCCTATTTACTCATAAAATAAATAAGAAATACATAAATTTTCTCTATGAACATCCTGCAGAATGGATGAATTATACGGATGAAAAAGGTGAAATAAAAACTCCAAAACCAGATTTCTTTTTACCAGAATATAATATCTATATCGAGAACTGGGCAATTGATGAGAGGGGCAATGTTCCTGAATGGTTTGAATCAGGCTACAAGGAAGGAATGAAGGCAAAGAGAGATAAATTCAAAAACCGTAAAAAGTATTCTCTAATAGAAACAAGCTATGGAGAACTTAAAACTAATAATTTTTTAGGCCATTTTGAAGACAAATTAGTCAAAGAGATTAGAAGAAGATATCCAAACAAAGATTTTATTTTTACTGAAATGGGCTATTCTGATATTGTTGAAAGGGTATGGAAAAATTGCAAGGAATCGATGGAAAGAAATCCTAAAGATATTGCAACTTTTATCACAAAAGCAAAAACAAATGGCTTAACTCCTGAAAAGATACTTGAAAGACTGGAAAATGAAAAGTGGTCTCCGAAACAAAAGGCTTTTGCAGAGTTGGCACTGGTAATTTATATGCAGTACGAAAAGGAGCTCAGGCTAACTAACGAGATAGATTTTTCCGATATGATTAATCAAGCAATAGTTAAATTGGAGATGAATAAATCACTTTATGAAAATTCGTTTGATCATATATTGATAGATGAGTATCAAGATATTAGTCGACAAAGATACCTTCTTATAAAAGCACTGATGGCTAAGAATCGTAATTGTAAACTATTCTGTGTGGGAGATGATTGGCAAAGTATTATGGGCTTTACAGGCTCGAATTTAGAGTTTTTTATAAAATTTCAAGACTATTTTGATCATCCTGCAAGAACTGATCTATCTATAAATTATCGAAGTATAAAATCTATTGTAGAAACTGGAGCAGAACTTATCAAATATAATGGCGATGGGCAGCTTAAGAAACTAACGATCGCAAACAATAATCACGAAAAGAAAATCCGTGTTATTTCATATTCACATAAAAATCCTTCGACATATCAACAACAAACTGCAGAGCATTGTGTAAATTTGGTCAAAGAATACCAAATGAAATATAGTCCTCAGGATATTATGATTTTATATAGATCAAGAAAAATTCAATTGTTAAATCTAATCATTGAATATGCTGGTATCAATAATGTGAAAATACAAGTAGATTCGAAAAGTCCTCGTTATAGTCCATTAATGACAGTCCATAAGAGTAAAGGTTTACAGGCAAAAGTCGTATTTCTCCTATGCGTTGACGCAGGATTGTATGGTTTCCCAAGTGAAATTGAAGACCCATTTATCTTTGAACCTGCGATGGATAGAAAATTAAATATTAAGGAAGAAGAGGAGAGACGACTTTTTTATGTAGCAATCACAAGGTCAAAAGAAGAAGTTATCATCTACACACAAAAAGATAATGAAAGTATGTTCTTAGATGAAATTCAGAAATATACTGAAGTTATTGAATTTTAATATTGTTATAATTTTAAGTGTTTGGCACTTTGACATAACTACCAACACCAATTATGTCTCCAAACAACCCCACACTGCTTGGTCGGGTTTGTTTATTATTCAGAATAGAACAATTCAATAATGTCCCAATATAACCTTTTTTCCCGGTCTTCCTTAGTCGTGACCCCCTCAAACAAAAAATCTCAAATTTTTTAAAACTTTTTTCACATAAGGGTGTAAATTTTCCTCAATCTTATCAATCCATCTATAATCGGAACTAGTATCATCAATTTTTATTTTGAAATTCTCCAATGTAGGTTTAACAAGAAAGTATATATTAATAGTATGGACACCGCTCTTCAAGTCATCAAATGGTCCTTTATCAAACATTGTTTCATAAATGCCTATCATTTTTATAATCTGAACTTTTATGCCAACTTCTTCAGAGGTTTTTCTAACAGCAGCTTCTTCTAACCTCTCATTTTTATAAACTCTTCCACCAGGGAACCACCATTCATTTTTGGCAGGTTCATTGTTCCTGTACACCAACAGAATTTTATTACAATGGCAAATCACCACATCTACGCAACAGATTGGCATGTTTTCTAATATTTTTTTATACTCTGTGCTATTTATTTTAGTTTGTAACACAATTACACCTGAATAGGTAGCCTTACACTTTAGCTACCCAATGATTTTTAACTTATTTAGTACATTGCAGAATAAGGTATTCCCACAGAGACAAGACTAGATAATAAATGCCAAAAACAATCAGAAAAGAAGATATTATAACCATAGAACTTCGCAACCAATGGTATGCTTTCGTTTCCTCATACCATGAAACATCTTGGATTTCGTCTGTTCTTCTTTTAATTGGGCTCTTTATAATATTCGAAATCAACCAACGCTCCTCAGTTTGAGATAAAAATTCAATTCTCTGTTCTTGGAACAACCTATGTTTTACCAAAGCTACAGTCAGGCTAAACGAAAATATCCCACCGATTAAAAGGATTATCGCTCTTGGAAACAATTTATCAGTATATTGGTAAGAAATTGCAAAAACTGCAGAAGCTATAGCCATCGTAATAGATGGTATTTGCCAAATTGTATTATCATAATATCGCAAATCATCTGAACATTGATTATATTGTGCAAGTTCTTCGTCTGTCAATTTGAATCACTGGTACGTGTTTATGATGTGATATATTTAAACAAAGTTGTGAAATAAATGTGATAACAACCAACAATAGTATATGAATGTTTAAAAGAAGGGAATATAATGCCCGATTGCATTTTACCTAAAAAAGAACATTTTTGTATAATCACTATTAGATAACCAGTTTCTAAATATCATGCAATATGGGTATGATATGTTCTGATTCGTGCAATATCGGAGCAAGTATAAACCCATGATAACGCTAAAGGCAGCCTGAAGCTGCCTTTGGTTTGGATTATTTTATTTTATTCTATTTTCTTAATTCAAGCCCCGTTTCCTGATAATATATCCCACAATTAGAAGTCCTATTGCGAATATCCCGGCAAATCCTGGAGATTTCGCTGGTGAAGCCTGAGGATTGGCATTATCCGGGGTGTTTCCAGGTATGGCTGTTTCCACAGGTGATACAACTGTATTTGCCGGCTGAGGCGGAGCTGCCTGCTGTGCTGACAACTTGGTCTCGTCCGTATGGCAGGCAGAGCATGTCAATCCGTTTTGCGATGTTAATGTTCCTATTTTACCGAATGCATGCAGTGTGTCAATATCATGGCATCTTGTGCATTTTGGTACCACAACCTGCCCACTTTCCTGGTGGCACTTTTGACAGTCCACCTTTGAAGCATGGATTGCGTGTGGTATCTCGCTGCCGTTGGCTTTAGAAGTACCTTTGTGGCATCCGTAACACCCGGCCTTATCATCTGCTTCCCCGTGGATATTTGCAACGCTGGAAGCCGAATGACAGTTCTGGCAAATGAGGGTCATTTCCGGTGATTTAAGAGGTTTAACAATTGCCGGAGGGGATTTGTGACATTTTACACATGCTTCATTGTTTCCATGTACCTGTATCAGATCCTGGTGACAATGGGAGCATACTGCATCTTTTAGAAGATTATTATGTACGTCAGTTATAGTTTTATGGCAATATGCGCAAGTCTGTGTTGCCACTTTCCCTGCATGTACCTGGTGGATAGGCCCATCATGGCATTTTGTGCATTGGGGTATTGATACCGTTAGCTTGTCGCCATGACAGTTCACGCATTCCACCGGCTTATTGGCATGGATAACGTGTGGGGTATCAGTATGGCATTTTTTACAATTGACATCATTTGCCGTAAGTAAAGATGCTGTAAAGTTTGCTTCTGCTGCGTATGCTGCTGTCGAAAATACGACAGACATGAAAAATAATAAAATAATAAATCTTCCAATATTCATATCAAATCATCAACCAATAACCGTTTTTGTATGAATCGTGTTGGGCAATGTATATTATGCTTTCGATTTGATTCTACAATTTGATCTACTAAATAAATTATATGTCCTACAAAAACAATAAATATCCACCAATCATGAACTCAATAATCCTTCCGAATGCAATAAAATACGACGGCTCCCAGATCGCGCCATTATGGGCTTACAGCATGGGAATCAAAGGCGACTCCATAGTGATTTTCCACGGCCCCATGGATGTGACGTTTGAAAACATGAAGGACTTTGAAGATGAAACAGCAGGGAAAACCATTAAGGGCAATGACCTGATCCATTTTATTGTAGAGAGATTTGATTCACCTGCAAGTATGCGGCTTGCTTATTACATGCAGCGCCTTCTTATCGTAAACATAAGAGATGTGCTTGGAAAACACGGCATAAAAACAACCCGCAATGGCGACGATCTTTTTGTGGATAACGGAAAACTTACTGTAAGCATTGCAAGCGCTGGCGTTACAAGTGAAAAAATCCATTGCGGTATCAATATCACGACACAGGGAACGCCTCATGATATCAGGACTGCCGCACTAACTGATATAGGGATAAAAGACTGGAAAGCAGTCGCAAAAGATATCGCAGATAATTTTGTCCGTGAAATTGAGGATATTGAAGGCGATATCGTTAAAACAAAAAGCCTATGAAATACTAAAATTTACGATCAGGGAAAAGTAACTATTTTTTATAATAATAATACACGCAGATCGCTACTATAAGAATTAAAAAACTGATAGCATTCGCCATAATGATAATGGTATCCCCAAGATGGATCCCGTACAACGTCCACAAGAAAACACCTGCGCCGAACTGGCATAAAGTTACAAGGCTTATATCCTTTGAGGATCTGGTCTTATGCATTTTGATTATCTGGGGAACAAAACCAAATGTAGTCAGCAATGCAGCAACAATCCCTATTAAATACCAGTACATTTCCTTCAAAACAGCCTCATTTTCCGCTTCTCCCGATCAATAAACTCATCAGCCTGTGTCCCTCCACAAGCCCGAAAATCCCTTCTTTTGCCGCAAATTCATCATACCTGTCCACATAATCAGCACTTTCCACAGAAGAATAAATTGCAAAGGGAACTGGTTCTCTTGTATGCGTTTTTATGGAAATGGGGGTTGGATGATCAGGTAAAACGAGTATTTTATAATCCCCGAACCCGCCAAGTTCATTAAGCATACCCCCTACCACTTTCTCATCAAAATCAGAAATAGCTTTTAATTTTGCTTCTATATTTCCCATATGTCCTGCCTCATCAGGCGCTTCGACATGCACAAGGACAAAATCCCGTTCTTTTAGTGAATCAAGTGCATATTGTGCTTTTCCGGAGAAATTAGTATCAAGATATCCTGTGGCTCCCGGAACATCGATGACATTCAGACCTGCATATTTCCCGATCCCTTTTAAAAGATCAACAGCCGAGATTATCGAACCCGAAACCCCGAACATATCCTTAAAAAGAGGCATTTCAGGCGCCTTTCCCTGTCCCCATGGCCAGATAAGGTTGGCTATGTTCTTCCCTGCTTTTTTTCTCTTTTTATTGACTTCGTGGTTTTCAAGAATAGGTTTTGATGCTTTTATGAGTGAAATCAGATGTTGCGAATCTTCACAGCGCGGCAATACATCTTCAACAGATTGACCTACTACATCATGAGGCGGGGTACATTGTGCAAACTCTGCACGCTTCATTACGAGCAGATGCCTGTAACTTACGCCTGCATGGAACCTGCATGATTTGCCAAGTTCCTTATCTACAGCTTTTATCAGGATACCTGCTTCCTCACTTGAAATATGACCTGAACTGTAATCTGCGATCAACCCGTTTTTCTCTGTAATAAGATTGCACCGAAAAGCGATATCGTCTTTTTCAAGATTTATTCCTATACTTGCGGCTTCAAGCGGACCGCGGCCTGAATAATATTTATCAGGATCATATCCCATTATGGAAAGATTTGCAACATCGCTGCCTGGCGGCTTATCATCGGGTACGGTTTTTGCAACCCCGCATTTTCCATGCTTTGCAATAAAATCCATATTAGGGGTATCTGCTGCCTGAAGTGGGGTCAAACCACCAAGTTCCGGAATAGGATAATCGGCCATCCCATCGCCGACGAGGACAATATATTTCATGTCCTCCAAGAAGAATTGATAATACAATAAAATATCGGTTGGTTCAAGAATTAGCTTTTTACCACAATAGCAATGATCAGAACCATAACGACTACGGATTGGGGTATTACATACCATTTTACCATTTTCTGTATCCCATTAACGCGGTTGTTCAGTTCATTCAAATCCTCTGTAAGTTTCTTAACCGAATCATCGTTTTGCGGTGAAGCAACCATTATTTCAGGTTTAACAACCTGTTCCAGGGGTTGTGTAACTTTTTCTACAGGTGTAGCCCTTACATTCTGATTGATAGAACATGTTTTTTTAGGTTTTACTATTGCGGGCCTGACCTTTTCTATAGGCTTGAAATTGGGATCTCTCCCTTTGCCTAAAGTCTGGAAGATCTGGTCTTCCGTTACGTCAAGTATCGACATTTTGTACCCTCTTATGCATTTATTATGTTATACAGTTATATAATTGTTATTGTGTACCATGTGTGAAAAAATCTCATTACCATCTGATTTTTCTCAAACCATCGGTCACTTTCCCCAGAAAGGAGTACCTCTGCGTTTGATCTCCATGAACGCAATGAGGGTTTCTTTGTCTTCAATTTTCATGGCTTCGAACAATTCCTGTTCTGCGATTTTCGCATGCTTTTCGGGAATATCAATATAAAGCGTATCCCCTTCTTTTATCTGGCGACCAACGATCGGCCCATCGATAGCCATAGCCACTTCTTTTCCAGTCTTAGCCTCGCTTATATTTTCGTTGTTCTCCTGTATTCCTTTTATTATTCCAACAATGGTGCCGTCCTCTTTCATTACTTCAAGATTTGTTTTAATGATACCGCCCAGGACACGCACACCAACAACTGCTGGCTTGCTTTGCCTGAACGTACAGTCTGGCATGATAATAAATCGTCCTGGTTTGATAATTGTTTCATAACGCTTTTTCTCAAGAAGTTGCTTTTGTTCCGCTACCCATTTCTTATAATCTTCTATGATGCGATAAATGACATTATTTGTAAATAATTTTATATCTGAATCTGATAATTCTTCTTTTGCGTCCGGCAAAACATCTACTTCAAATCCCAGAATTACTGCAAATAGCGGGTCCTTGATTGTTTTTACTTCAGCCACATCACGTTTTGAAATGTCTCCTATATCGGCCTTTCGGATTGGAATATTTTCCTTTTTCAACTCGTTCACAAGGGCTTCAAGTGAGCCGATAGTATCTGATTTGATCAGTACGCCGTTAGATTCGGTTTCAATCCGTACCGAGTCTATTTCGGATCTGATGGCAGCTCCCACTTCATCAATATTGCCCGTAGCTACGCGGATCTGGGAGCCTGCAAGCGCTCCTTCAAGCGATGGAGCTGCGATCTTGATACCTGAAGCTGCCACGACTCTCTTTACCTGTTTGAATTTTTCTTCCGAGCGCATCTCGGAAAGCGGTCTTGGCTTTAACAGGGCTCGTATTTTTGTTGAAATAGGGTCACCTCTACTTCCTACAACGATCGTGTCGCCTACGTTTAATTCCCCATCATATAATATCACATCAAGCGTTGTTCCAAGGCCTGTCTCTTCTTTTACTTCAAGAACAGTCCCGACGCCCGGGCCAACAGCCCTGTACTCAAGGTCTTTTTCAAGGAATTTCTGGGCAAGTCCCATCAATATCATAAGAAGATCCGGTATGCCCTCTCCTGTTTTCGCACTTACGGGCAAAATACCGATGTTTCGCTGGAAATCCCGTACCCTGTCATACCTGTCAGAGCTTAAGCCCATTTCATAGAGTTTGCCTATGATCACATATATTTTTTCATCAAGTCCGGTTTGTGCAAACCCGGTTTGCTGAGGAAAAGATAATATGAACGGCTTTCCTGGCTGCGGATTCCATCCGGGTATTTTATCGATCTTATTTCCTGCTACAATAAATGGTGTTTTGAATCTCTTGAGGATTTCCACAGCTTCAAGCGTCTGGGGCTGGAATCCTTCATTTACATCAACAACAAGAACTGCAAGATCAGCAAGCGCCCCGCCGCGAGCCCTCAGGGTAGTAAATGCCCTGTGGCCGGGAGTATCGATAAAAAGAAGCCCCGGGACCTTTGTATCTCCCTTGAATATCGGGCCACATACACGTTTTATAATTTCAAGCGGCACTTCTGTCGCTCCGATATGCTGGGTTATAAGCCCTGCTTCACGCTCTGCTATTGTGGTTCCTCTTATCTTATCAAGAAGTGACGTCTTACCGTGGTCCACATGTCCCATAACGCATACAATGGGGGTGCGCAGATTTTCGCCCATATTCTATAGATTATGTTAAAAGTATATAATAAGGAGCGTTTTAAAAAGGAAATCTTAATTTTCGTATATACAGGCCTCGTCAGCCCTTGTATATCCTGTTATTTCGGATTCCTTAAAATGGATGGTTATTTCCCTGGTTGCAGATTCAGGAGAGTCACTTGCATGGACGATATTGCGTCCTGTATCCAGTGCCAGATCGCCGCGTATGCTTCCCGTAGCAGCATTAACGGGATTGGTAGCGCCGTTAACTGCGCGCATCACTGATATAGCGTTTTTTCCTTCAACTACCATCGAAACCGATGGCCCTGATGTTATGAAACTTATCAGGGAATTGAAAAATGGTTTTTGCGCATGTTCCGCATAGTGTTTCTTTGCAGAATCAAGTGACATCGTATTCATACGCATAGCGACTACTTTGAGTCCACGCCGCTCGATCCTGCTTATAACTTCACCGATAATGCCACGCTGCACTCCATCGGGTTTTACCATCACGTATGTACGCTCCAATATCTCACCTTACGTTGTTGTTTTTCCCCTGGCTTTCCTTCCCGCTTCGGTCCATGTGACCTTTCTTGGGATCCTGCCAAGGTTTAAATTACCCTGGCATTTAGAGGAGCAAAAATAGAACACAGTTCCATCTTTCCTGGCATAAAGCTTGCCTGTACCGGGTTCAATTGCACCTCCGCAGAATGAGCATTTCCTTTTTTCCATGATCTCACCTTGACATTAATTTCTTTGCTTCTCGTGAGGTCTCAAGCAGTATCAGGGTATCACCAAGTTTTACCGGTCCTACGACATTCCGGGTAATGATCCTGCCTTTATCCCTGCCATCCAGTACACGGCACTGTATCTGCATGGCTTCGCCATGCATGCCGGTCTTGCCTACAATCTCAACTATTTCTGCAGGATATCCTGCATCTTCATCAGCCATGATCTCACTTCTTTAATGCCTGGACTTTCTGTGCCACTTCTTCTACAAGTTCTTTACCTTTTCCAGGTTCAACAATCGCAGCCGCGCCGCTGCCCACACTTAACCCGCTTGCTGCACCAAGTTCCACCTGTTTTTTCACATATATATAAGGTGTATTCTTTTCCTCGCAAAGTGCGGGAAGATGCATGACAATTTCAGGCGGATTTACGTCTTCGCCTATTATTACAAGTTTTGCGATACCGCGTTCTATCGCTTTTGTGGCTTCGTTTGTTCCCTTCTTGATCTTTCCAGTATCCCGTGCCATCTCAAGAGCTTCTAATGCTTTATTGGACAGTTCAGCGGGAACTTCAAATTTTATATAGGTTGGTTGTGCCATTTTAATTACTTCCTTCAGGATTTTATCCTTCATCATTCATTTGAATAAAAGTATCGGCGCTTTCTACAGCATGATATGCTATATATTTTGCGCCTATGATGTCTCCTCATTCAAAACTGTGAACAGTTCTGGTGATATTATCTTAACAATGGTATAATTTCCACTCTGATTGACTTGATATTGTTCGAAACCTTTTTGTGTGCTGTTGACTTTTGACTGGTCAAGTTTTCTCAAAACAGTTGAGTTTGCATCAAGGTAGGCTGTGGTCCTTTCATAACTTCCATTTACAATTCCGATACCAAAATAGAACTGCCTGGCAAATGTTATATTCGAATTAACAATCTGGAATGGCGCTGGTTCTACTTTACTTATAAGTCCTTCGTACTGATCATATGATGTATTTGTTTTATTTTGCCCGTAAATAATTTCCAGAACATTTACAGCAGTCTGGGGTTGAGCAAAAATAGCAGGTGTTCCCATTATGTTATACATCCCAAAAAGATCCTGTTCCTGACGCACCAAAATGTTGGTATCAGGTAAAACTATATAATCAAAATCATTATTCGGAGTCGCCATTGTACTTAAAAGAAGAAGTGAATTGTTATTTCCTTCCCGGATCCCTGCGTAATATAATTTTGTAGCATTTGATTTATAGAGCTTTGTATCTACTTCCTGAATTAATCCGCCGATCATTGTACTTTCCGATCTTGTCCATTGTATCATTTGCGGGGTCATGCTTTCAAGATCCACATAATATGCTACTTCAGCCCCGGGGGGCGTCATTTTGAGAGAATCAGAAATAGAATAGAACGGCTCGTTGACCGTCCATAAACCCGGGTCGTATTTACCCAGATCCGTATCCGGAGTATTGGTTTCCTGTGTGGTGTCGTCTCTTGGCCCTGTGAAAAAATAGGCGAATACCGAGCCTAACATTGTAAATACAAGAAAGGCTGCCAGTAATTTATATGCCAACTGCTGATTCATGCTACCCATAATTACTTTTCTCATATTAAAGGATAACTTTTATATACGATGTACGTAATTATACATTAATGTACATGAATGTACAATGATCTTTATGAAAGACTATATCAATAAACTTATCCAGAAACAACACCTCACAACAGAAGAGGCACAGCTTGCGATATATAAAATATTTACCGATGCGACTGACGTCCAGATAGCAACGTTTTTGACTGCCATGAAAATGAAAGGCGAAACACCTGCTGAGATCGCAGGACTTGCACTGGGAATGAAGAAAGCTGCCAATATCATAAATCCGAAAGTCAACGGGACACTTATCGACACTTGCGGGACAGGCGGCGACTCGACAGGAACAATTAATGTAAGCACCGGCGCAGCACTTGTAGTTGCAGGAGCAGGCGTTCCTGTTGCAAAGCACGGGAATTATTCTATCACTTCAAGATCGGGAAGTGCTGATGTTCTACGTGAACTCGGTGTAAAGATAGATGCGCCTCCCGGACAGGTGGAAAAGACAATTGAGACGGTTGGCATCGGGTTCATGCTTGCCCCGGTATTTCATCCTTCGATGAAGCGTGTGGGACAGATAAGGCGCGACCTGGGTTTCCGGACTGTTTTCAATATCCTCGGACCTCTAACGAATCCTGCGAATGCAAAGGCGCAGGTGATAGGTGTATTTGACAGTTCCTTATGTGAGCCAATGGCAAATGTACTTAATATCCTTGGAACAAAAAGAGCGCTTGTCGTCCACGGCAGCGGCATGGATGAGATCTCGACAACCGGTGAAACACAAATTGTGGAATTAAACGGCGGAAAGCTTACAAAATACACTACAACACCTGAAAAACTTGGTGTTAAGCGCGCTTCAATGGGCGATATCGCCGGGGGCACACCAGAAGAAAATGCAAGGGATATCGTGGATGTTCTAAAAGGCAAAAAAGGAGCGAAACGGGATATCATTGCTGTAAATGCAGGCGCAGCACTCTTTGTTAGCGCAAATGCGGAAAATCTTGTTGCCGGAATAAACCTGGCAAACAAGGTAATAGACAGCGGCGCAGCGCTAAACAAGCTGAAAGAACTCGTAAACATGGCAGGCGAACCTGAAAAACTTGCACGGTTCTTATAAATTATAAAAAGGGTTGAATGATGAAAGTAAAGATTTGCGGTATAAAGAGTGAACGCGACCTTGCCGTGGCAATTAATGCAGGTGCGGATGCAGTAGGATTTATTACCGAAGTACCTGTTGATTCTCCAAGGAAGATCACCCTTTCCGAAGCATCAGGATTAATAGCCCATGTGCCGCTTTTTGTGACCTCTGTACTCGTCATCATGCCAGAAAGTGCGGATGAAGCTATCAATATGATCCATGCAGCAAAGCCCACTGCTGTCCAGATCCATAATTCACTTCCCTTTGAAGAACTTAAGAGGATAAGAGAAACAGGCGTGAAACTAATTAAAACAATTCCAGTTTCAATACATGCTGATGCTGATATGCTAATTGATCTTGTAAAAGACCTTTCGGGAATAGCTGATGCAGTACTGCTTGATACTGTTCTTGATGGGAAGACCGGGGGAACCGGTGTTACGCACAACTGGGAATTAAGTTCGAAAGTCGTTCTGAACGCTGGTCTGCCTGTGATATTAGCCGGCGGCCTGAACCCGGAGAATATAAAAGCTGCGGTTCAATGTGTCCGGCCACATGCTGTCGATACTGCATCAGGCGTTGAGACCGATGGAAGAAAAGATGAAATGAAAGTGATAGATTTTATAAATAACGCGAGAATGACATGAAATTTGATATTGGTGAAGAGGAATTCATCCGCCTCGCAGAAGATAGACCAGCGATAATCCAGCTTAAAGCAAAAGTGAACGCAGATTGTTCGCCGCTTGAACTTTATGCCTCGCTTGATAAAAAATGCGCGTATCTTCTTGAATCAGTCGAGAAAGAAAAAAAGCATGCCAGGTTCTCATTTGTGGGTTCACAACCCGATGCCATAGTTACGGTAAAGAACCGCATAATATCACTTGATTATCCGCACAAGACTGATTTTATAGGATTAATAGAATTCTCACTTTTGAAAGTCTGTGAATTTTACAAAGGAAAAAAAGGCAGGATTAAAGACGGTTTTGATACAATGGATGTTCTAAGAGCTGCTTTTTCGGCAAAGGATGTTAGATTCAAAGGTGCGGGTTTTGACAGGCAGACATTTCTTGGAGGTGCTATCGGTTTTTGCGCTTATGATATGGTGTATGACTGCTGGCTGGATATCTCTTCAGGGAAAAGCCCCACACCTGATGCCCAGTTTGCGCTTACTACCAAAACCATTGTATTTGACCATCTTACCAATGAGACATTTATTGTCATTACACCGTTTATCCCTGCCAGGGGTGATGCAGGAGAGATTTACAATAAGGCGCTTGAAGATGCGGATAAACTTGCTTCAACAATTGGATCTGCCCGGCCTTCTGTTCTTAAAAAAAATAAACCTTTAAAGATCAACAGCAATATGGAAAAGAGCGAATACGAAGAAATTGTCAGGAAAGCAAAACAGCATATTATTGACGGGGATATCTTCCAGGTGGTACTTTCGCGAAGGTATGAAGTGATCACTGACCAGACCCCGCTCGAATTATATACTTCCCTGCGAAGCGTTAATCCAAGCCCATACATGTATCTGTTTGAGTTTGACGGTACTGCGATCATAGGCGCAAGCCCTGAGACCTTAATGTCTGTTCACAATGGAAAAGTCATAATCAACCCCATTGCAGGCACCTGCCCGCGCGGCAAAACCCGGACAGAAGATGAAGAATTTGCAAAAGAAATGCTTGGCAGCGAGAAAGAGAGGGCTGAACATGTGATGCTTGTTGACCTGGGGCGAAACGATGTACGGATGGTTTCAAAAGGCGGGACCGTGAAAGTCGATGATTTCATGTCAGTTATCAAATATTCCCATGTCCAGCATATTGAAAGCACGGTATCCGGGGAACTTCGTGATGAATGCGACCAGTTCGATGCCACACGCGCCATATTCCCGGCAGGAACGCTATCAGGCGCGCCAAAGATCCGCGCGATGGAGATAATACATGACCTTGAAAAGGATGCCCGCGGGATATACGGCGGAGGCGTGGGTTATTATTCATGGAACGGGGATGCCGACTTTGCCATCGTAATAAGGACGATAATAAAGAATGGGCCGAAGGTAATTGTCCAGGCTGGCGCCGGCATAGTTGCAGATTCTGATCCCGAATATGAGTATAACGAGACGGAGCGCAAGATGGCTGCGATGATAAAGGCGATTGGAGGAACATGAAAGTATTATTCGTAAACAACAAAGATTCATTTGTCTGGAACCTTGTAGATTATGTCTCCATTTTCGAGCCTGATACGGTTGTTGTTCCCAACACAATTTCGCTAAAAGAAGTCAGGGACATAAACCCTGATGCTATTGTGATCTCACCCGGCCCCGGTCATCCTGCAAACCCCGGGGATATAGGGAATTGCCTTGATATTATCAGGGAATCAACCGTACCTGTACTTGGCGTATGCCTTGGCCACCAGGCGATAGCTGTAGCTTTTGGCGGCGAGGTAGCTCATTCCCCTTCGGGGCCGCTGCACGGGAAAACAAGTCCTATAAACCATAACTGCAAAGGAATATTCCAGGGATTACCCGTTCCGCTTGTCGGAGGAAGGTATCATTCACTTGCTATTACAAGATTGCCGCAGAAAATTGATGTGACAGCACGAACGGAAGACGGTATAATCATGGGAATCAAGCATAAGGAAAGGCCGATATATGGCTTGCAGTTCCATCCTGAGTCTGTACTTACACCGCAGGGATTGAAGATAGTGAAGAATTTTCTGTCACAAAGTAAAGAATAATAATATGAATGAGAGCTTCAGTGACGTGATAGGTAAACTTACGAAAATGAAAAGGTCTCAAATTGGTGAGTATTTTGGGGCTCTGAAAGATAGCAAAACACTGGATGAAATAGAAGATGATTGCAGGAAAATAAGAGATGTTGCGAGGCACAGGAAATGATGGTCATTGATACGATCTTGATGCCCTTATAGCAGGTATCGCTATCAGGAATGGAGCAAGGAGGTTTTTCTGGATGCTTTATAAGTTTAAAAAACATATTAAAGACGGGAAGTCAAAATCATGATATCAGAAAAAAAATTTAAAGGAAGCCAGACTGAAAAGAACCTTCTTGCAGCTTTTGCAGGAGAATCCCAGGCGAGGAACCGTTATACGTACTTTGCCAGTGCCGCAAAAAATGAAGGATATGAACAAATATCTGCGATTTTTCTTGAAACTGCGGATAATGAAAAAGAACATGCCAAGGTATTCTTCAAGCACCTTCAGGGAGGGGATGTGGAGATAACTGCAATGTATCCTGCAGGAGTTATCGGAAAAACATCAGAAAACCTGTTTGCAGCAGCAGAAGGGGAAAAACTTGAATGGGGAACCCTTTATCCCGGATTTGCAAAGATCGCAGAAAAAGAAGGATTCCCGGAAGTAGCTGAGTCTTTTACGGAAATTTCCGAGGTGGAGCAGTTCCATGAAATGCGGTACAGGCAGCTGATAAATAACTTAAAGGAAGGTTCTGTCTTTAAGAAAAATAAAACTGTAAAATGGCACTGCAGGAACTGCGGTTATATCCATGAAGGCACAGAAGCTCCTGAAGTATGCCCTGCGTGCAAGCATGCGCAATCATATTATGAGGTACTTGCACAAAACTGGTGAACGTTAAACTATATATTTGATTTTAGCATTGGAGTATCTATAATGGACATCCAGAAAATCCGCCGTGATTTCCCGGCATTGGGGAAAAAATGGAATGGTAAATACCCCGTCTATTTAGATAATGCATGCATGACCCTGAAGCCAGAGCCTGTAATAGATGCGATGAATGAATATTATACCGAATATCCAGTATGCGGCGGTCGTTCTATTCACAAGATGGCAAAAAAAGTGGATGAAAAAGTCACACTGAGCAGGGAGAAATTCCAGAAATTCCTTGGAGCATCCTGTCCTGAAGAGATAATTTTCACGCGAAACACAACCGAAGGATTGAATCTTGTTGCCAATTCACTGGATTTCAAAAATGGCGATATTGTACTCACAACCGACAGGGAACATAATTCAAATCTCGTTCCCTGGCAGGTGCAGGCGCATAAAAGAGGAGTAAAACATATTATTGTCTATTCAAATCCTGACAATACCTTCGACCTTGATGCATTTTCCGGACTATTTGATAAAAATAAGAATGTGCGGCTTGTAAGTATGGCACATACCGCGAACCTTGACGGCTATACGATCCCGGTAAAAGAAATCATAAAGATCGCCCATGACAATGGCGCGCTCATGATGCTTGACGGAGCCCAGAGCGCACCTCACAAGCATGTGGATGTAAAGGCGCTTGATGTTGATTTTTTCGCTCTTTCCGTGCATAAGATGGTAGGACCGACAGGCATGGGTGTGCTCTATGGTAAACATCACCTGCTTGAAGAGATCGCACCTTTCATCGTTGGTGGGGATACGGTAAGCGACACAACGTATGAAAGTGCGAAATTCCTGCCCACTCCTGAGAAATTCGAGGCAGGTCTCCAGAATTATGCTGGCATCATAGGTTCAGGTGCAGCAGTGGATTATATCAGCGGTGTGGGGTTGTCGAATATCGAGGAGCATGAAAAGCGGCTCAATACCATTATCACAAAAGGAATAAAAGACATGCCAGGATTAAAGATCATAGGCCCCGAGGATCCGAACCTGAGGGGAGGTATTATTTCATTCACGGTCGAGCTTCCAAAAGGCGGTGATGCCCATGATATCGCCCTTATTCTTGATGAGACCGAGAACATAGAAGTGCGCTCAGGAGCATTCTGCGTGCATTCCTGGTTCAATTACAGGAAATGTGAGGCTGCTGTGCGGGCTTCGCTATATTTGTATAATACCGAGGATGAAGCGAAGAAATTTGTGGATACGCTGGGAAAGACGATCGGGTTGTTCAGTCCGTAGGAAATTAGAAAATAGAAAGAAAGGAGGTTGGAAATATGATTGTCAAGAAAGAAGACGGCTATTACGTCCTTTCCGAAAAAACCAGGCGTAACTTGGGAGGACCTTACAAGACTGAGGATGAAGCCAGGAAAAGACTACGCCAGGTAGAGTTCTTCAAACATCAAAAAGGCTAAGAGCCTTTTTGAGTCTGCATCGTTAAGTATATTCCAATTTAAGTCATAAATAAAACATTATGAAACAAGTTTATATGGATCACAGCGCCACGACCGCTACCGACCCTGCGGTCACGGAAGCTATGCTTCCTTATTTTTCTGAAAAATACGGGAATCCCTCAAGCTTATACACGATAGGCCGGCAGGCAAGAAGAGCTATTGAGGAAGCAAGACAACATGTCTCCGACCTTATCGGCGCAAAGAAAGAAGAGATCATATTCACAGGCAGCGGAACAGAATCCGATAACCTTGCAATAAAAGGAAGCGTGCTCAAGAACCGGGGAAAAGGCGACCATATCATAACAAGTTCGATCGAACATCATGCGGTCCTTCACACCTGTAAATACCTTGAAAAAAATGGTTTCAAAGTTACATATCTTCCTGTAAGCAAAGAGGGGATTGTAAATCCGGCTGATGTTGAAAAAGCCATAACTCCGCAAACTATTCTGATCACGATAATGCATGCAAATAATGAAATTGGAACGATCCAGCCCATTGAGGAAATAGGAAAGATCGCAAAAGAAAAACAGATCACGTTCCATACTGATGCGGTACAGACCGCAGGAAAGATCCCTGTGAATGTTGATGCTCTTGGTGTTTCAATGTTATCTGTCAGCGCCCATAAAATTTACGGACCAAAAGGCGTTGGCGCGCTTTACTTGAGAAAAGGCACAGCTATCGAACCCCAATTGCACGGGGGCGGGCATGAAAGAAACATCCGTTCAAGCACAGAAAACGTACCGGGAATCGTTGGTTTCGGAAAAGCAAGCGAACTTGCAAAAGAACGACTCCCCCATGAGTCAAATTTAACAGCTTTAAGGGATTCACTAATTAAAGGTGTTCTTGAGATAGAGGATTCATATCTTAATGGTCATCCAGTAAAACGCCTTCCCAATAATGCAAATTTCAGGTTCAGCTTTATTGAAGGTGAATCCATGATATTGAATCTTGATATGAAAGGAGTGGCAGCTTCAACCGGTTCTGCGTGTTCATCCACCTCCCTTGAACCTTCACATGTGCTAATGGCTATCGGTCTTCGGCCCGAGGAAGCTCATGGCTCGCTGAGATTAACACTTGGACGGAAAAATACACAGGAAGATGTCGATTATGTGATTTCGGTGCTTCCTGATATTGTTAAGAAATTGCGGATGATATCTCCGCTTTCGAGGTAAAAAATGACTGAAGGATATAGCGAAAAAGTAATGGATCATTTTGCCAATCCGCGAAATGTTGGCGAAATAAAAGATGCTGATGGAATAGGAAAAGTTGGAAATCCAGTGTGTGGCGACGTGATGTGGATTTACATCAAGGTTAAAGATAACATACTTGAAGATGTCAAGTTCAAGACATTCGGCTGCGGGGCTGCGATCGCAACAAGCAGCATGATCACAGAACTTGCAAAGGGCAAGACGCTTGAGGAGGGACTTAAAATATCACGCGGGAATGTGGCAGAGGCGCTTGATGGTCTTCCCCAGGTTAAATTGCATTGCTCCAACCTTGCAGCAGATGGATTACACGCAGCGATCAAGGATTATCTTGAAAAGACGGGGAAGAAGCTGCCATAAACCTTTTTATCTAAGGCTCAATTACATCCACGTCTATATTAGCTGGAATGAAATATAAATCGGAGTATCCATCGTTACTTTTTGCGATTATTCCATTCTTAATTAGAACACTCAGATGATGCCTGATAGTCTTATAATCCATATTCAAAGCTGTTGCTAATTGATTTGCATTATAAGATTTATCCGAAAGATGTTTCAGGATCAATGCCCTGGTCTTTCCTCCACGCGTACCTTTAATCAGATAACATAGAAGTTTATGTTGTTTATTGGATTTCCTGAGTTCCTGTTTCAATAATCTATTTTCAGTAATATCCCTGGCTATCCCATGAATTTCTATTGTCCCGTCTCCGTATTTTATTTCCCTCGTTCTTATCTCAGCCCATCGGTGCTCACCATTCTTGCACACGACCTCAAGTATATCTGTTTGGTTCACCTTTTCCCCGGAAAGACGTTTTTTCCGGCGTTCTTCGATTATTACCAGACTCTCAGGTGTGACCCATTTATTAATATTAGTACCAATAACTTCCTCTTTTTTACCTCCAAGTGTTTGAAGTCCAACCTTATTCATCTTCAAAAAGTTGCCTCTGGAATCGAGCACGTACATAGCATCCTGGGCATTTTCAAAGAGGTCGCGGTATTTTTCCTCGGATTCTTTGAGGTCTTTCTCCAGCTTCATTTTCTCGGTTATATCCCTGATTATACCATGTGTTCCAATGATTTTATTTCCATCTTTAATAAGCCGTGTTCTTGCTTCGCCCCATTTATGTTCTCCTTTCTTGTTTATCGCTTCTATGACGACAGTCGGCTCCAAAGGCTGGTTTGAGAAAATCTTCCTGACACGGTCTTCAAATTTTTTATAACTTTCAGGCGTCACCCACTGTTTTATATTTGATCCTATTATTTCTTCTTCAGTAACGTCGAGTAATTTCAATCCGATTTTATTAATACTCAGGATATTTCCCTTCAAATCGTGTGTATATATAAAATCATTAGCATTCTCAAAGAGGTCCCGAAATTTTGCCTCCGATTCCTCCAATTCTAATTCAGTTTTCTTTTGTTTTGTAATATCTTTAGCTATGAATAAAAATTTTTTTACTCCATCAAAAATCATTTCAGCACGAGAATTTAACAAATATCGTATCTCACCTTTTTTAGTGATTATTTTTGCGTCTGCAATTTTTCCGCTATTTCCACTATTTAAACTGTTTTGAGCTTCGTGCCAAATTTTGATGTAGTCTTCCTTTACATCCTGAGGCAACATTTTAATGAAAGATTGTCCTAATAGCTCATCTTTCGGCCAGCCCACGATATTGAAAAAAGAGTCATTTCCAAATTCTATTTCACCCTGCATATTAACAACAGCGATCCCATCAAGGGATGAATCAATTATCGTTTTAAGATATTTTTCTGACTTATATAATTTATCATATATTTCTTTTATTTTATCTTCAGTACACCTGGCGTTCTGGATAATGGATGATGTCTGTGAGGCGGCGATAGTTACGAAATCAATCTCTTCTTCAGTAAAGTCATGCACTTTTGACATATAGACATTTAAGAGACCAATAACTTTCAATCCCTTTTTCATGGGAGTAAATAGCTGGGATCTGATATTGTATATTTTTGCCAATTTACACCAGGGTCCTGCGAGGGGTTCTTTATATATATCTGGAACAACATAATAACGACCCGTTTTCAATACGGCTCCCGAAGGGCTTGAGGATAATGGTACGCCTGCTTCTCTTGCTTCCCTGTGAACCTGCTCAATATAATCTTCCCGAAGACCAAACGATGAGGCTATCCTGAGTTCACCTGTCTCTTCATCGACCAGTATTATTGTGCCAGAATTTGCATTCATGGATTCACATGTAATACTCAGGATTTTTTGAAGGATTTCATCAAATCCTGAGGTGATATCTATTGAAGCAACATCTAAGAGGGCCTTTAATTTTACGTTTTTATTTATAGACATAATATAAAGTTCCTTCTATGGCATCTTCTATTTTACACACACTTATAGTTCACCAATCTTTTTACTTTTTTTTACCAAATCATGGCGCATGATCATGTAAATTTTAATAAATAGACAATAAATTGATAGATCATTTTTACCCGGAATTCTTCCGAAATTCAAAAATTGTTTATTTTAAAGAGTATTGGACGATCAATAATTTTAAAATTATTATACTTGATATATAACTTTTCTATCGTCCTGCCATCAACACCCGATTTCAATAATTTCACTCTATCTTCACGAGTTTTAAACATATGCATCTACCCACTTTTCCCTTTTCCTATTAATGACTATTTTAACATTTATTTGTTATAATCTTTTACCCGGACTTCACCCAAACATTTCAGTATCCTTAAAACTCGTTCAGATAACTTCATTATTCCGTATTCAAAATATATGAATAATGCCTGAAAGAAAGGTTACAAAAGTACTCCTGTTCCTTAAAAATATGGTATATGAGAGTACAAGTCCCATGGAGATTCTGCGATTTGCGAAATATTACCGCAAAAAAGGACTGGACGTAGTCATTGTCCTCTGGGGCCCGATGGGCGTTATCCTGGGAAAAAAAGGCAAAACCGGAACTCCTCCCTATGATGAGCGTGTTCGGGAATGCCTGGACATGGGAATAAAGATCAAGTGCTGTGAACTTGCTTCATCGATGATAGGTTTTAACAAGGACGAACTTATTGAGGGGATAGAAATGATCCATTCATTTGAAGTGGCTGACCTGATGCTTGAATATTGCGAAAAGGGGCAGCTTGTAATAAATCTGTAAATCTCCAGGCAAGTCTTTTTATTAAATAAAATCAATTAGCGCCACTATGGACAGAGAACTCCTTGAAAAAGTTAAAAGACGTGAGGTTAGTTTTCATGAAATTGATAAAACACTTGATGTAAATGCTTCGATCGAGTTGAGACGGACTGCTGTCTCCGAACTGACCGGAACACAACTAAATCATATTTCCAATTATTCGATGGATATTGAAAATGTCACGAAGCGCAATATAGAGAATATGATAGGCGCAATACAAGTTCCCCTGGGGGTAGCCGGGCCGCTTCGCATCAATGGTGAATATGCAAAAGGCGAATACTACATCCCCCTTGCAACGACAGAAGGCGCACTTGTCGCAAGCGCAGACAGGGGTAGCTCTGTTATCACTGCCTCGGGCGGTGCAAATGTGAGGATATTCAAGGACGAGATGACAAGAGCCCCGGTTTTCCGGACAAAAGATATAATAGGTGCAAAAAACCTTGCGGATTGGGTCAATGAAAATTTCGGGAGACTGAAACAAAAAGCGCAGGAGACTACACGTTTCGGGGAACTGCTTTCCATAAATGCGTTTACAGCAGGGAGAAATGTATTTTTACGATTTTCCTATGATACCAAGGATGCAATGGGAATGAATATGGTAACTATTGCCACGGATGCCGCCGTTGATCTCATATTATCCGAAAATGATGCTGAACTTGTTGCTTTATCAGGTAATATGTGTTCAGATAAGAAACCTGCTGCAATAAATGCAATCATGGGAAGGGGAAAATCTGTTTCTTCAGATGTGTTTCTCGATAAAGAGATAATATCTGAAAAACTAAAAACCACACCTGAAAAAATGGCAGAGGTAAATTACAGGAAAAGTTTGCTGGGCTCAGCCCTCGCAGGTTCGATCGGCTTTAATGCCCATGCAGCAAATATCGCAGCTGCCATGTTCATTGCATGCGGCCAGGATGCGGCGCATGTTGTGGAAGCAAGTAATGCCATCACTACAATGGAACTTACAGATGATGGTTTATACTGCTCTGTAACACTCCCGTCTCTCAATGTCGGAACAGTGGGTGGGGGAACGCGGATAGCCACGCAACAGGAATGCCTGAATATGCTGGGTGTGGCAGGAGCGGGAGAGCCGCCAGGTACGAATTCCAGGAAATTAGCCGAAATAATAGCCGCCGCAGTTCTTGCAGGTGAGATATCACTCGTTGGCGCACTTGCAGCCAGGCATCTTGCCAGGGCGCATGCGGCGCTTGGGAGATAAACATAAAGAATTTAAGCTTAACTTTTACTCTGGCAGCAAATTGCGCAGCTGTGTTCCCCTCCTTCATTCGTAAAATCGATGCACCCGCATTGTTCGCATGCTATTACTTCCCCGGTTTCACCATACAGCCTCTCTGCATCCTCTGGAATTGGTATTCTTTCAGGATGCCCTTCCGGAAGTTGCGGTGCATAGATATACGTCCACACACCTTTTGCCTTCATACGGATATTTATGGATGACGGATTATATTCTCCGTAGTCAATAACAAAAGTTGTTTTGAGTTCCTCGTTTTCGAGCACATCAAGGGGATAAGTTACTTTGACATCTTTATAACCTATACTTCGGAGACATCTCTTGAAATTCCCGGCTGCCGTATGAAAATTTTTGCGGATTTGACTTTCTGTGATTATTTCAGTCATGATTATACCACACCTTATGAACAGTATGTGTCATTCCAGTTATTTAACCACGTGGGTTCAAAGGGTAAAGATTCCCCTTCCGTGAGGGAGGGGATGAATTGTACCCTTTGCAATTGTTATTACTTTCATCCCGCTTGGGTCATGTATATATGGTATCATACCAATCTTCTGATGACGAACATCACACCCATGTGGTATCAAAGTTGATGTTGTCAAATAAGTGAAGTCTTGATATTGTTCAAGACCGATGTGGGTAAACGGTTGCAGCACAGCGTAAAACCTGCTAACAATTGTGCATATAATGTAATACTGTGATATATTACAAAATGCCAAGTGGACTGGCTATCGGTAAAGCGGTAATCTACGACAAACAGCCAAACGTAAAACGTAAGTTCCCCTCACGGGTTGCGAGGACTCGTAGGAAGCCCCAGCCCGAAAGGGTGGGGTAGTTCACTGTATATGGTAGGGTTGTGCTTGTCAAATCCTGCCAGGTTTCCGTGACCTGCATTAGATGTCTACAGCCACAGCCGATAATTTTCAGAAATCAGGTAAACAAAACCTTAATACGAAAACACTGAATAACTCACATTATGGTTTTTGATATATCCGGAATTTTGACTTACACTATTGCAAATAATTCGGTGAAGGACTATTTAATCTCTTTAATTATTTTTATAGCATCTATCGTTGTTTTAAGGATTTTCAAATATATTATCTTGAAGAAACTTAAAGAAATATTTGCCAGAACCATAACTGAATATGATGATCTTCTGGTAAAAGTTATCGATGCGTTTGGCTGGACGTTCTATATATTGATATCCGTATATATCGCTTTTCATTTTATTGTAATACCAGATAGTTTACGAACATTCCTGCTTTACCTGATAATAGTTCTTGGTACCTATTATGCAATCAAAGGTGTTCAAACTCTTATCGATTACGGCACGCATAAAATGATAGTAAAAAAACAGGAGGAAGATAGTGATGAAGAGGGCGGAACCGACACATCTGTAATAGATCTTCTGGGCAGGCTCCTGAAAATTTTTTTGTGGATCATGGCAGTGATCCTTATCCTTTCGAACCTGGGATACAATGTTTCAACCTTAGTAGCCGGGCTTGGGATCGGAGGTCTGGCAATTGCCATAGCTTTACAAAACATTTTAAGTGATATATTTGCCTCTTTTTCTATATACTTTGATAAACCCTTCCAGGAAGGGGATTTCATTACATTCGCAGATGAGAGCGGAACGGTGAAAAGGATAGGATTAAAATCCACACGTATCCAGACACTGCATGGCGAAGAACTCATAGTATCAAACAAGCAACTAATAGAATCAAAGGTACACAACTATAAACGAATGGAAATGCGAAGAGTTGTTTTCAATCTTGGTATTGGATACGGAACACCCAATGAAAAACTTGAAAAAATCCCTGTGATAATTAAGAAGATAATGGATAATATCAAGATGGCAAAATTTGACAGGGTTCATTTTGTTAAATTCGGAGATTTCAGTCTGGTTTTTGAAATAGTTTATTATGTGAAAACTCGTAATTACGATAAACATATGGATATTCGGCATGTAATAAACCTGGCTATAAATGAACAGTTTACAAAAGAAGGAATTGAAATCCGAAGGAATTAAGAATTAAAATGCTTAAGTGCAGAGGTTGATTATCAATCATTTGCCAATGAGATTATTTTTTTTGAGTTTTTCAAATACTTCTGTTCCTTTTTCTGTTAGAATAAATCGCTTCCATGTTTTTTTTCCAGGAGTCAGAGACTGGATCAGTCCCTTCTCTTCCAGTTCCCGCATTGCATAACTGATGTTCTGTAATGATCTATCGGTCGAATCTGCTATGTCGGATGCCTGTATCATCTTTTTTTCGTGCATCATTTTTAAAACAACTACTCTTCTTTCCACTCCCAGCACCCACATTGTCAATTCATCAATATTGATTATTCCCAGAATAAATAATTTGAGCAGTTGTTTATTAGAATCGGATGAGCATCCTAATTGATCCCAGATTTTTTCCTCCTCTGATTGCTGTTGTTGTAATGAATTAGTTTTGATATCCACACAGGGTTTATTAATTCTAAATTCACTTTTTGGGGGAAGAGGCATTATTGCTGCAATAGAAACTATTATTAACAACAGGATTAGCGGTATTCTCAGGTCTTTATGGAATCTTTCGTTGCCCTTCATATTCTTGCATTGGATTATTTTACATGCGTATTATGTTATCTATGATCAATAACAAGTTGTAACAAATTCGAAAGATTTATAACATTTGATAATTATTGTTCCTCAAACAGGCCTATCATTCACGTTGGATCTGAGTGGTGATAACTGTATAAAATTGGAGGAAAAAATACATGCAAATTGAAATTTTATCCATTGCGACTGAAACCAGGAATGACGGGGATACTTTAAAGATAAGGAAAAAAGGAGTGAATTGAAATGGTGGATATTTTATTACTTGATCAAACAACACTTATAAATATTCTTTTAATAGCCATCAGCGGCACCCTTATTTGCATAGGTGTGCACTTTGTGCCTGTAGGAGGCGCTCCGGCGGCAATGGCACAGGCTACTGGAATAGGAACAGGTACTGTGGAACTTGCAGCAGGTTCAGGGCTTGTGGGCCTTA
Organism: Candidatus Methanoperedens sp. BLZ2; assembly: GCF_002487355.1. Taxonomy (GTDB): domain Archaea; phylum Halobacteriota; class Methanosarcinia; order Methanosarcinales; family Methanoperedenaceae; genus Methanoperedens. The sequence continues at coordinate 35,433 of NZ_NTMG01000031.1, forward strand.
TAACAGCGGCTTACATGTATGCAAATGTTGAAAACGCACCAATGGCTTTAGTACTGGCTGCGGGAGCAGTCGGCTCCATGATAATGATATCGAGTGCAATGATAGCTGCCAGTTTAATTTATGCATATGGCGTAGGTGTTCCTTTTGCTTCGGCACAGGTAAAAAAAGACCCGATAACACGAGATAGCCAGGACATATATATGTCTAAAGGAACGCAGGGGCAGGGAGTTCCTACAGTATGTTTTGTCAGTGGAGTAATCGGGGCTGCGCTTGGAGGTATTGGAGGGGCTCTTATCTATTATGTCCTGGTTGGGATATACGGACAATTGATCAGTGCAACAAGCGCCGCCGCAGTTGCGGGCGTATTTACCCTGGGCGTTTTCTATGTTAATGCTGTTGTCCCATCCTATGGCGTAGGCGGAACAATAGAAGGCTTCCACGACCCCAAATTCAGGCGCGTCCTTCCAAAAGATGCCTTCACAAGCTTTATTGTGAGCCTTGTCCTTGGTGTCGTGGCAATAGTTATTGCGATGGGAATGTAACATGGTTCTTGAGTTCAGTTCAACGGTGGCTGGAGGATTATTAGTAATTTTCCTTATCGTCCTGCTGGGCCCATTTCTGATCAAAAAAATCGAACACAACCTTGAGGTTTTCCTTTTCTCCATGGGAGTGTTGGCAGTGACGGTGAACTCTCTCTTCCTGAAGGTATCAACAAGCACTGAATCAGGGGTTGAGGCGACATTACCTAACTGGAACTTCCACCTGATCGAAAAAGCACTTGTTGACCCTATCGAAATTTCGCTTGCTGTATTATTCGCAGGACTTATTTTCCACTATGGCCGCGGGCACATCCAGACCATAATTCAGAAAATACTGGCAAGAATACCGCTTAAGATAGTGGTCTTCGCGGTCATCGTGATTTTGGGTCTGCTCTCAAGCGTAATCACTGCCATCATTGCTGCGCTCCTTCTTGTTGAAATAGTCAGTGCATTGAAGCTCAATCGAAAAACGATGGTCAATTTGACAATAATCGCCTGCTTTGCAATTGGCCTGGGAGCTGCACTTACTCCTATCGGTGAGCCTCTCTCTACAATAGTTATAAAGACAAAGATGAAGGAGAGCTTCTTCTATCTTTTCGATTTGCTTGGAACATATATAATACCAGGAGTTCTGGCGTTCGGTATAATAGGCGTTTTCTTTGCATCTAAAAAAGAAAAGGAAGCACCAAAGGATGACGCTGTTGTAAAAGATGATGTTCACGAAAGAGTAAACGATGTACTGATCAGGGCAGCGAAGGTGTATGTGTTCGTAATGGCCCTTGTGCTGCTTGGAACCGGTTTTACACCGATCATTGAGTGGTATATTATCAAAATTTCGGGCGAATCCCTATACTGGGTGAACATGGTTTCAGCAATCCTTGATAATGCGACTCTTGCGGCTGCCGAAGTCGATCCTTCCATGATCATCCCTGGTGCACCTGACCCGGCTATCAAGATCAAAAGTGTCTTGATGGGATTGCTTGTATCGGGCGGTATGCTTATACCAGGTAATATACCTAATATTATAGCTGCGAATAAGCTTGGAATTACAAGCAAGGAATGGGCAAGGCTTGGGCTTCCACTGGGTCTTGTAGCAATGCTGGTATATTTCATAATACTTTATGCGCCGAACTATATCTGACAATTAATTAAACAATATGAGAAAATAATGATATGCAAACACTGTAGACACACTATTACGATGGCAGGAGGTATGTGCTTTCATACAGAGAATGGTCTCTCGCAAATCTGCAAGATATGTGGCTGCGGGTTTCCGGAACAGTTTCCGGAACAAGATGAGAATCAAACTGGAGAAAAGACATGAAAATAGAATTTATTGAGAAAATAAAGGAATTGGGAATAGGAGCGTATATTATAGCTATAGGCGTATTCTTTATTCTTTTGATGATAGGATGGTTAATTTATAATATTTTTATTTCTTCTAAAGGTTAGGCATCATAAAATTTTTTCAATTGAAAAATTGAAAAACTCCTATAACAACTGGTGCCTAACCGGAATTTTAATAAAGATATTTCCTGACATTAAAGTTGTGCAGGTTTTAAAACCTGTAGCTTGTAACATAAGAAATTAGAAATAATAAAATAAGTGAGGATAAAATGTTCGAAAAAGTTTTATTTCCAACAGATTTTTCAGAGTATTCACAGAAGACCCTTGAGTGCATTGGTGAGATTCCCGGGATAAAAGAATTGATGCTTTTGCATGTAGTTGACGCGACGCATCCTTCAAAGCGAGGATGGACACATGGACCGCATATCGAGAATACAAAAATTCTCATGGGAGAGAAAAAAGAATACCTAAATAGCCTCGGTTTGAAAGTGCAAACAAAAGTGGATGTGATAACAGAAGGTGAAGTCTACAGGGCGATCCTGGAAACTGCAGAAAAAGAAAAAGTTTCATTGATTGTAATGGGTGCCAGAGGAAAAAGCCAGATAAAAGATCTTCTTCTTGGAAGCGTATCTACAAAGGTAGTACACCATGCAAAGACAAACCTTCTGATCATGCGCTATAAATTGGTGAAAGACCTGGAAGGAGTAAAACATGAAAAATTCTGCCCGATGATTTTTTCAAAAGTGCTTTTACCGACTGATTTTTCCGAATTTGCAGGGGAGACGATATCTTTTATAAAAAATATAAAAGAGATTAAAGACATTGATCTTCTGAATGTGGTTAGCAAAGGTGAAACTGAGGAAGAAATAGAAGAAAATGTTAATGAGGCCAAAAAAAGGCTTGGCGACATCAGAGATGAGCTTGGACGGGCAGGTTTTATGGTGAAGGATCACGTTCGAGTTGGGAATGTTCCGGAGGAAATAATCTCAACAGCAGAGGATGAAAATGTATCACTAATAGCGATGAGCCCGCACGGGAAAGGCTGGCTCAGGGAATTATTGGTAGGAAGTACAACCTGTGCAGTGGTAAGAAGGGCAAACAGACCTGTTCTGGTAGTGAGAGCGAAGTAACAGATTTGGTGACCAAAATTCAGACGTGCAAATCCTGAAAAAGCACATTTTAAACTTCCAATGATCTCGAGACGAAAAGCAGGTCTGGTGCTTGGCCCTGTACTTTTTTTATTCATTCTACTCTCAGACATAGAAGGAATATCCTGGGAAGCTAAATCAATAGCAGCAAGCACTGCATGGATAGCATGCTGGTGGCTGACCGAAGCGATTCCAATACCTGCAACTTCGCTCCTTCCAATAATTCTTTTTCCTTTGCTTGGGGCTCTTGAGGTTGGAAAGGTTACGGCAGAGTATGGAAACCAGATAATATTCCTCCTGATCGGGGGATTTTTCATTGCTATTGCCATGGAGAAATGGGGACTTCATGTCAGGATCGCGCTTCACATCATCAGAACTATCGGAACAAGTCCCAGAAAGACAATAGCAGGGTTCATGGCTGCCACAGCTTTCATTTCCGCATGGATCAGCAATACTGCGACTGCCATGATGATGGTGCCAATAGCCACAGCGATCATATATCAGGCTTCAAAGGCAGGAGAGGATAAAAATTTTAACACAGCTATCATTCTCTCGGTAGCTTATGCAGCCTCAATAGGCGGGATAGCCACCATCATCGGTACGACACCAAATCTTATTTTTGCCGGTATATATCGCACATTTTACTCATCTGAAATAACTTTCCTCCAGTGGGTTTCTTTTGGTTTTCCGCTGGCGTTTTTTATATTAATTATATGTTGGATATATTTGGTATATATCACATATCCTCCGAGAATTAAAACTCTCGGAGATGGGATAACGGATGAGATTACAAGGCTTGGAGAAATTACCATTCAGGAGAGACGGGTATTGGCAATATTTTTATTAGCTGCTGCACTCTGGATCACAAGAGTTCTGTGGGGCACGTATATTCCAATGATAATGGATTCAAGCATCGCAATTTTTTGTGCGTTTTTGCTTTTTCTGATCCCGGGAAGGAAAGGAGAGGGGCTTCTGATATGGAAAGATGCGGTGAAGCTTCCGTGGGATGTAGTGCTTTTGCTTGGGGGAGGATTAGCCATAGCCAAAGGCTTTATAGAAACTGGTTTAGATGCGGGGATAGCGCAGCAGCTTCTTTTTCTGAAAAATATGCCTTCGGTCGTTATAATCCTGGCTGTTGTTACACTCACACTCTTACTGACTGAAATAACCTCAAATACCGCTACTGCTACAATTATACTGCCAGTGACAGCTTCCCTTGCTGCGGCGCTGGGTATTGAGCCTCTGGGATTAATGATCGCCGCAGCCATATCCTCTTCGCTTGCTTTCATGCTGCCGGTGGCTACGCCCCCTAATGCCATAGTGTTCGGCACAGGATATGTGACTATACCACAAATGGCAAAGGCTGGGTTCTGGATGAATTTATTTTGCATAGCGATTATAACATTATTTGTGACATTGAAACTTCTATAATTATGACTGATCTAATGATAAGAATATATGGGGTGTAATAATGCCAACTGAATCGGTTAAGTTTCTAATATTTTTTATTATTTCAATCCCTATTATTATAAAATCCAGCGATATTTTCACTGAGGGAGCCTCAAAATTAGCCAAGACTCTCGGGGTTTCCGATTTTGTCATCGGGATTACTGTTGTAGCGCTGGGAACCTCACTTCCCGAACTGGCTTCTGATATATATGCATCGTACATCGACCATGGCCAAATAGTTGTCGGAGATATAATCGGGAGCAATATCACTAACATTGGCCTGATCCTGGGTCTGACATGCATTATTAAACCACTTGCTATAAAACACACTGAAATTTACAGCGGGAAGGTACATCTTATAATACTGACCCTTGCATCTTCACTCTTACTCTTCACCGGTGGAATAGGACGGAGTGGTGGGGCTGTTCTTATAATTTTGTACATTTTTTATTTGAGGCATTCAATTATTACATCCAGGGAATTGGGTGTTGAATCTCTCGGAAAAAATGGTTCCATTAAAAATATTTTAGAAGTGATTATAGGACTGACCGGCATACTCATAGGAGCAAGGATTCTCGTAAATTCAATAATCGGACTGTCCATGGCTTATGATGTACCAGAATATCTTATTGCCCTTCTGCTTATGTCTATCGGGACTTCTTTGCCCGAACTGTTTGTTTCAGTGTCAGCTGCACGGAAAGGATATATGACAATGGCGCTTGGGAATATCATCGGAAGCAATGTTGCAAATATATTGTGGGTTCTTGGAGCTGCTGCTGTTATAAGGCCCATCATCATAGCTCCTGAACTTATTCTTACTCAAGTCCTAATCATGCTGCTGCTATCTGTATTACTAATCATTTTTAAAAAATCAGGATATATGATCGACAGAAGAGAAGGAGCTATTTTTTTGGGAATATATGTCATTTTTGTTATTGTAAGCATAGCTTTTGGGAATGATTTTAAACAACTGGAAGTTTAGCTATGTTAAACAAATATAATGTACAAGAATGGGATAAAGTTGGTTGAATGTCATATCAAATACATCCAAGGATCAGAGCGTCATTTATTGTTTTTTTATTCCTTATCCTCGTATTGATTTTAATATTTGCAAGCTTAAATATATTCGGCACTGCTTTCAGAAAACTGGGATTTCCTCCTGAGTATTCGGTCTATTTCCTTTTTTTATCGCTACTTGGAGGTAACGTGAACCTTCCTGTTAAAGTAGAGAAAATCACCATAGCCATTAACCTGGGAGGTGCTGTTATTCCTATAGTTATGTCAGGATTTCTGTTCACGATGGTAAGCCCTGTCGATGTGATAATAGCGATTCCGATCATGACTTTCCTCATCCATAGTATAGCAAGACCGGTGATAGGGAGAGGAATAGCAATACATGCCTTGCTTCCTCCATTTCTGGCTGCTGCGACAGCTCTCATAATCTCTCCTCATAATGCTCCTTTAATCGCTTATATTTCAGGAACGCTTGGATGCCTTATCGGAATTGATTTACTTAACTTGAAAAAAATACCTGATCTGGGAGTGCCCGTAGTTTCTATCGGGGGAGCCGGGACATTTGATGCAATATTTCTAACTGGCATAATATCTGTGCTCCTGGCATAGGGATTTCTGAGCTTTTTCACAAAAAGGTCGGGGGAAGTATACATGGCAGCGTGCTACTGGCCAGCTAGAATTTGGATTCGGCTTTTCGTCAACGCAGATGCTACTACTTGAGCATTTGCCAATTCCCAGGACGGACTCTCACCTCCAACGAGAAGAAGAGTAGGTATGGTGATTGCCGGTACTCCTTCATAAAGGATTAATCGTCGGATATTATTTGTAAGAAGTGCGGCTTTGATGGCACATAGCGCCCCATAGGAATGCCCTAGAACATTCACAGGTTGCCCAATTGAATCGACAAGTGCAGCCACATCCTCTGCTTCACGGTCTAGAGAATACGCAGGGCCGTCACCACTCTCACCACGTCCTCTGCGATCCATCGCATAGACTATAAAATGCTCTTCCAGGGAAGCGAGAATAAATTTCCAAGTTGTACTATGATCCGAAGTGGTTCCGTGAATGAGAACTAACGCAGAGCCCCTGCCGCTTCGTTGATAGGCAATCGGAGTTCCATCTTTCGATATCACTGTATCCATTATTATTAGTATGTGTCTGGCTGACGTATAACTATTGTGTTCTCTCGTCTTGTTCTTGAGCTTGTGGGGATAGAATGCGATGCCTGAGACGCAAAATGCAGAGCTTGAGGCGCGGCTCGCGAGGTATGAGAATATTAAAAGTTAATGAATAAAGCACGTCACCGGCAGCTTCAATCCAGTTCATTTCATCTTATAGACGGAATTAAATATATAGAAGTCCTATATTCTATTACCAGCCAGGAGAACATGCCGGAGCAAACATTATTAATTACATTCATAATAGCTTTAATCTTCTCAGCGGTGCACCTTACCGCCCCCAGATTATACGGGCTCTCTGAGAAGTATAAGAAAGCGGTAGTTTCTTTCTCAGGCGGTGTTGCTGTAGCTTATGTGTTTTTTGATCTGCTGCCTGCGATACAGGAGGCGGCAGTGCATCTGAGGTTCCTTTTGCGCGGCAGTCTGGATGAAATACCGCTCTCAGAGGTCGCAATATTTGGAGTTGCGTTCACAGGCTTCCTCATATTCTTCATATCAGAGCATGCCGCTTTACATTCACGCCGCCGAACTGCTACTGAGACTGGACAGCACATAGATTCGGTGGCTGCCTCAAATGGTATATTCGTCATCCACTTTAGCATCCTTTCCCTCTTAAGCCTGTTAATAGCCTATAATCTTCGCTTTGAAGTTCAAACTGGCCTGCTGCAGGCGGTGCTGTTCTCTTTTGCCCTTATCCTTCATTTCTTCGGTGCAGATAGGACCATGGAGGTACACCATCGATATCTGTTCAACAGGTACGGCAGGTATTTCCTCAGTATAATGCCTCTCACAGGCTGGAGTCTATCTGTTCTTTTCCCGGAAAGGCAATCTGAGGCAGCGGTTTTTCTGGCATTCATAGCAGGAGCCGTGCTGTTCAACGTTATCAAGGACGAAGTTCCAGGAGCAGAGAGTGGAGAACCGAAGTTTTTCATAGCCGGCGCATTAATATATGCGGCGGTGCTGCTTTTGCTTTTATGGATGGAGCGATAGATCTGAACGAATCTGAAAGAAAGAAGCTGGATGATGAACGCACAGAGGTACTGGAACAGCTTGAGGACTGGCTTGAGACCCCTATGGTTGTCCTGGGATTTGTCTGGATGTTGCTCCTGATAGTAGACTTGATATGGGGACTGAACCCTTTTCTTTTAATTTTAAGTGACGTAATCTGGGCAATATTTATCGTGGATTTTATTGTTGAATTCATCCTTGCACCGCAAAAAATCAATTATTTGAAGGTTAACTGGATAACTGCAATCTCTCTACTGGTACCTGCGATCCGGGTACTAAGGGCTGTCCGCATTGTACGTGCAATGCGGGCTACAAGCATTGCCCGCGGAACAAGGCTGATGCGATTGATGGGTTCGCTCAACCGCAGCATGAGGGCACTGGGCACTGCAATGGGCCGCCGCAGGTTCGGCTATGTCCTCATGCTTACTCTGATAGTTACACTGTCAGGTGCCGCCGGAATGTATGCTTTTGAGAGAGAGGCATCCACGGGGGGTTTTGAAAGCTACGGCTCAAGCCTGTGGTGGACTGCAATGATCATTACGACAATGGGGACGTACTGGCCCGTGACCCCTGAAGGGCGAATGCTCAGCTTCATCCTGGCTGTGTATGCTTTTACAGTATTTGGGTACGTGACCGCAACTCTTGCCACTTTCTTCATAGAGCTTGATAAAAGTAGAGAAGAAGGGCATGCCAGTGCCGGAACAATCGAAGAGCTCCGCCGGGAAGTGGCCGCACTGCGGGATGAAATTCACTCCCTCTGTGCTCTGAAAAAGGACTGAAAGAGCTCTATTTTGCCTGCGGGGCAGATGGGCTTTTCGAGAAGGCGTAATCAGTACCTATAAAGATGAGTCTTTACGCCGGTACTTGCCAATGGATATCACGCCACTAAAAAAGGAGTTTCCTGTGATTGCCTGTTTGAAATCCTTATCTGTGACGTGTTAAGCCCACCAATCTTCCTGTATCTTGAGTACAGCAATAATCTAATGCTTAATAAAATACATCAGGAATATAATCATATGGAGAAAGAAGAAGCTGAAATAACGGGGTTTAATGAAGAAATCATAAATATCCAGGCTGCAATAGCTGGTTTTGAATCCGGGCATAAATTGAATATAGCAATCACGGCTGAACCTTTAGCTGGCAGAACAATGCTGATTAATGAGGTAGAAAAAATAAACTATCAAAAGGTAACAAGGCTCTCTTTTTCATCGACAGTTAAAAACAAAGGCGAAATCTCATTACCTGAGCAATTAAGACGAATTGTATTAATCGACGATTGCCAGTTTCTTTATACGCGCAGGATCGGAGGTTTTCACATTCTTGAGGATTTCTTAGAATTGATGACATCTTCCAATAACATTTTCATTACTGCCTGGAACCTCTATTCATGGAAATATCTGGAAAAGGTAGTCAACATCGGCAAATATTTTCCTGTCCAGATCAAACTTCCAAAATTTTCTACCAGCGATATCAAGGAATGCATTCTTTCAAGGTATAAACCGAATGAGATAAAATTTATCGAGAATGAATATGAGAAAGAAAAAATAATCGAGATCACAAGACATCCTGTTGTCATAAAACCTTTGAAAAACCCCATCGATATTCCTTTTTTTAAAATAAATTATGATACTCTTAAATTAAGATTATTCAAAAAAGAAAAAAATATCTCAGTGGAAGACGTTGTTTTTGAAAAGATCGCACGGATCTCAAATGGAAATCCGGGGGTGGCTAAAATTATATGGCAGAATAGCCTCGAATATCCGGTAATCAAACCAGGCAAAATAAAGGAGTTTTCCTTCAATATCGAGCTTGATTATAACGAATCTTTTATCCTGGGCGTAATCCTTTCAATGGGAACAATTAAAAAGAAAGAACTGTCAGAAATTGTGGGTTATGATTACGGTATAGATGAGACACTCTTCAGATTATTGGAACAGGGCTTGATTTCGATAGAAGAAGATCATTGCAGCATCAAACCTGAAGCTCTGCAAAGTATAGTAGAATTTTTGAAAAGATCAAGGCTGGTATGGTAGATGGCCGATAGTAATACTATTAATGATACAATTAGTAACACAACTAATAACACAATCAATAGCACAATTGATAAAACCGTTCAAAAAATAACTGCAACCCCGGCTATTGATATGGCTGATATTCTGAGTGCTATATTAATACTTATTATTGCAAACCTGTTAATTCGGGCTATTACTTTTATCCTGACAAGTTTTTCAGAGAGGGTAGGTATATACAGGATTAACATAAAAATGGTGCTACCATTATTAAAATTTTCGATTTATGGAATTGCACTATATTATATATTAGGGAATATCTTTAATCTTACTTCCCCTCAAAGTCTTGCTTTTTCAGGTCTTCTGGGCGCTGCAATTGGTTTTGGCCTTAAGGATTTATTTGCTGATATGATCGGTGGAATAGTAATTACACTTGAAAAACCTTATCAAGTAGGGGATAAAATATATATGGGGGACTATTATGGCGAGGTCACTGATATAGGGTTACGTGCCACTAAACTTATAACACCTGATGCTAACCTCGTTTCTGCACCAAATTATTTGATCTTCTCCCAGGCTGTAGCAAGCTCTAATTCCGGGAATCCAGAGATGATGGTCGTCATTGAGTTGTTTATAGACCATGACTCAGATGCTTTTTTGGCTATGAAAATCTTAAAAGAATCTGCAGTTACCTCAAAATATGTATATGTCTCTAAGGAAAGCCCTTTTACCGTCCTTTTAAAGGATTATCCGTTTTACAGGCGGCTCCAAGCTAAAGCTTACGTGAATGATCTGAGATACCAGTTCGAGTTTGAATCCGATGTGACCAGAAGGGCATTGAATGAATTCTCTAAAAACGGTATCAAAGCGCCGAATGTGAATATCCTGGAAGCAGAGGGTTATGGTAAGATTGCCAAACGATGGGAGCCATGAATTATTTTGTGAAGGCGATCGTGGATAATAACAAAAGGATTCTCTTCGCAAGCAGAATAGCCGTTGCCTGCACAATATCATCTTCTTCGGGAAATTAATGAAAGTTTGAGCAAAAGATATTTGCAATATGAAATCCATCTTCATATAGAGTGATCAAACGAAGATCTTGTCGCAGGTTAATTATTAGCCTCCGGAAATCATAAGGTGTAGCAAACCTGCGACAGAAGAGGATTAAAATGTTCGAAAAGAAAATTTGTCCCAAATGCGGTGAAAATAGCATGGTACGGAAGAAACTTCCCAGTGGAAAATATACACTGATTTGTGAAAGATGCGGGACAAAACGCGGTGAGTTTATTGAAGATACAAAAAAGGGAGTTGTATAAGATTATCTCCCATGATCGTTGATATTTCGAAGTATTTCCACCAGTAATACAATAAAATGATAAGAGCCACTATAAGACCGAGGTATCACAGGATTTCCCTTATCGATCCATGTTCGTCTTTTTCCGTTATTTGCTTCACCTCTTTATTTCTCAATCCTCACAGGCGGGAAACCAACTATTTCAAAGGTCGCTGAAGCTATTTTTATGTCTTTCTCCTGGTTGAAAGCTTCAAGGATTTTTTCATATAACGAATTACTGACCTTCCTTCTCTGACGGGGATCTACAACATATCGCAAACGCATATCGATCCAGTTATCTGTTATCTTTGTATAGATATTTTCATCAACATCACTTGGATGGATAAGGTATTTTTCTTCCATGTTTCTGAGTTCATTTTTTGCAGAAATTTCAAAAGCATTTGTAATCTCGTGAGTAGTTTTAATAGCAATTTCCTGAGCTTTTTTCCAGTTGCTGTCATATGTTAACATAAAATGTATCTCATCCCATATGAAGGAGAAATCTTTGGAATAATTTTTAACTGTTTTATTTAAAATGAAGCTATTTGGTATCAGGAGCAATCTTCCGGAGTACTGGTCAGCTTCGACCCATTCCCGAATTTCCATCAAAGTTGTGGAAAAAAGTTTTATGTCCAGTACATCTCCTGCATCGTTTTCTACCTGTATCCTGTCTCCGGCTTTAAATGGAGATGTTAAAATAATTATAATTCCACCAGTCAGGTTTTTCAATACATCCTGAAGAGCAATAGCGATGCCTGCGCTGAGGAGGCCAAAAGCAAGGACCAGTGTGGTTGTTTCCTGGAACCAGATAGCTAAGATCGCACCAAAAAACAATATTGAGATAATGGTAGAGACCGCTTTTCTTATCGTATATCTTTCTCTAGTTTCGTGTATCTGTCTTTTAATAAGGTTTTCAGTAAAGATATTTGCGATATAGGCTATCAATAATGTAATAACTGAATATAATACCTTGATCAAATCCGGATATTGGAAGAGATAATTGATATATGCTATTGAACTTATCGACAAGATTAAAAAAATAGTCATTACCCACCTGTTAACACTCATGATTTAGTAATCGTAGTCACATAAATATAAATTTTTCTAATGTTTCAATAAAAATACATAAATTGTTATGTATCTACGAAAAACTTATGAGTTCTTAAACTAATAATAAATATATGGGGCATACGAAATATTTTATGAATGCAAGTAGTGGAAAAAAAAATATGAAACTGTATTTTGAGAAAATGGGGGTAATAATATGAGATTTCTTTTCGGGGATTCGACAGAATTTCAGATGCAAATAGATTTCCTGAGCCTTCTGAACAATTTTGTAGAAACAAGTGTTAAGACAATAAAACTTGAAAATGCTGTTTTTGATCTTAAAGAAACGATAATGGACCGAAGGAGGCTTAAGAATTCGGTCACTGATGAGATGGATAATTTTATCCTGACTGTTGAGAACGCTATTGGAGGAGCCGTTGCCAGGAGCAAAGAGCAGGACACTATCGTTAAATATGCAGAAAAGAGCAGAGAATTTTTAAAAAAGTATATTGAAGATGGTAAAACAAAGTTTACGGAAGAGATATTCCAGGAAATCACCCAATTTGAAAAAAAGATAGAGGAGGCAGATGAGGAGAACAGGAAATTATTGGAATCCTTCTTTATATATGATCCCATACCGGTGATCGGGAAAAAATATACCATCAAAGTAACAGAAAAAGGCTATTTGGCAAAAGTACAGGTGAATTGCGAAGGTGGCATTTCTTGCCTTTTTGACCTTGCATCAAACGAATCGCCTTTCTGGAAAGGCCATGTCAGGGTCCGTGATTTTGAAAAAGGCGTCGAGATCCCTGCCAGGATGAAGAAACCGTTTCTTAAAAAGGAACTGGTGCCTGATATTGTAAGCCTGGATGATTTCTTGCTTTGCGACCTCATTCTTTCTGATAAAGAGCTGGAAGTTGTTTTCAGGAGGAGACAGGATATCAAAGCTGAGCAATTCAGAATGAAAATGACATTTAATGACGAAATCTCAGTTGATGTGTCCCATGCAGAGGAGAATGGTGTGGAAAAGGACATTATTGCTGTTCCGGAATTGAAAATTGAATTAAATATATTAAGATTGCAGGAACTGGGAAGAAAGATTGTGGAGCAAACAAATTATCTCTATCCTAAGAAACAAAGATTAAAGACTATATTATTGGAAGGCAAGGATGTTTTTGAGGAGAACCTTGTTTTTATGCTTATGCAGAAAGTTGCAGAAATTTTCGCACCGACTGTAGTAGAGATAAAAAAACGCAGTCCTTCAGGCGAAGAATTGTCTCTTAAATCGGAAGATGAGCACGGGACAAGACATGAAATATATCTTAAGAAATCTGATGTTAAGGAGAAGCTCGATACAATAGGTGAAAAGGGTCGGAAGTTGTATGAACTTCTTGACGTATAGGAAAGTATAAACACATACCCCTATCTTGCGCCAGAATTTTCGGCCAAAAAGTTGATATTCTTGGTTTTCATTCTTTTGTGTGTGCATCAAAACAAAAGCCAAGAAATCAGTAACAATTACAATAACCATAGCAATTATACTTTTCTCATGCAATGCTTGGGGTGACTACAAAGTCCGTTACAAAGACTCAATACGCTCAGTTGAAATCGAAAATGTCGACTGAAAGTCCCTCACAGGCATGTGGTTTTTACTGTTTCAGATAAGATGAGAGAATTATTAAAGAATCCAAAATATCAGAAAGTCCTTTTTGTAGCTTCAAAAATCACGATGGAAGAGATGGTAGCCTCATCAAATAAGAAAAGTGAAAAGAAAACCAAGCTTAAGATTGGGATGATCCAAGTATTGCAAACCTTTGGGGCTGACATGAAATACAATCCTCATGTACATTGTATTGTCACTGAAGGTGGTTTTGACCGGAAATGGAATTGGATCCATACCTATTACATGCCATATAAATTTTGGAGAAGAAAATGGCAGTATAAATTATTGACAATGCTAAAGAAAGAAATGCCAAGATGTAGGGAGACCGATGTTTTTATTAACCTGCTTTTCAAGAACAATCCAGAAGGATTCGTAATAAATGGAGAACATCGTTTCGAAAAAGGAGAAGGTTGGAATATGGCCAGATACATTGGAAGATATGTCAAGCATCCGCCCATTGCTGAATCAAGAATCATTGCCTTCGATGGAGAGCAGGTAACATTCTGGTACAAAGATTCAGAAACAAAACAGAGAAAAACGGTAACTATGGAAAAATTTGAGTTCATTCGATTACTCCTCAGTCATATACCACAAAATAATTTTAAAATTGTAAGATATGTCGGTGTCTATTCAAGAAGAGGATACAAGCATAGGCAAACTGAATTCCATGAAGGAGGGATAATATTCATTAAAAGAAGCTGGAGGGAGGAGATTAAGAAAACTTTCAAATATGATCCTCTAATATGCCCATATTGCGAAACACAAATGGAACTCATAGGAACATGTTTTGAAGGGACTGAAAGTTATCCAACTGAAGAACCACAACCAGTTGAACCACCATCCGACCATAAATATAGTCAGCACGATAGAATACTTTTTATCACATCAGTGATTAAATCGGTTATTTTTCCCTGGCCCAAGCCCCGTTTTGGTTTTTTAAGTATATTTAGGCTGGATCGACCCGGAAAGTAATACAATCTGTGATATAATTTTTACTGTATATTATTTGTTCTAAAGTATCATCTTATCATATTAGCCGCTTCCTGCACAGCCCCCAGTTTCCCTATTATCGTCACATAATCCCCGTCCAGTAACCCTGTCTCAGGATGTGCAATAAGTGACCTGTTACCTCTGCGGACCATGACGATCAGACTATCCTCCGGCAGGCGTATGTCTTTAATGGCTTTTCCTATAACCCTCTTATTGGAGACTCTGATCTCAATTATATCCCCCTCATCGCTGACCTCACACATGCCGAATAAGACGGGATGCCCGACCATGCCATCGAGCATAACAGCCGTGGCTATCGTGGGGCTGATAGACCTTATGCCGAGGTCTCTGAAAGCCTGAAGGTTCTCAGGTTTACTGACTCTCGCTACCAGGCCATCTTCGGTGAACCCGAATTTCGTTTTGGCGATCTGGCAAACTAAGAGATTTGTGTTATCCTGGTCTGTTGTTGCAACAAGATATTTGCTGTTCTTGATCCCGGCTTTTTTCAGTATCTCTATATTTTCCGCATCACCATAAACTGCTTTTATACCCATTGATATTGCCCTTCTACAGTTCTCTTCTTTATTATCGATTATTACAACATTCTCTCCGCGCTTCATGAACCGTTCTGCAAGAGCAAGTCCTACTCCACCGCCGCCGACAATCAATATTTCCATAGGTACTACTCCGGTTCTTTTTGCTATAAACCTTGCTGAAATCCCTGTTAATATTACAGTTGTTATTACCGTGATAAACATCAATCCAAGAAGGTTTTCCGATTCCGTGACGAAACCTAAATCCTTCAGCCTGAAAGAAAAGTAAACAGCCATTGAGGCTGGTACAACGCCTCTGGGTCCCATTGCTGAAATAAAAATTTTCTCGCCTGTTCTCAGATCGGACGTCCGGGTGGAAATGAATACTGCCAGCGGTCTTATGATCAACATCAACATGCCCACGAAGATAAATCCTTCAAAACCAATGGCTGCAATATAATCAAAATCTAAGAGAGCAGACAATAGAATAAAAATAACAGACAGCATTATTATCGATATATCTTCTTTAAAATTCTTTATGGTCTCTTTATGTGGGATATCAGAGGACCCCACGAATATCCCGAATACCGCCATTGCCATTATGCCTGACTGGTTTCCGATATTTTCTGCACTCACAAACGATGCCAGAAGAATAGATACTGTAAGCAGCCGGGCGAGCTGATCGGTAAGCAGGGGAATATTGCGTAAAACCAGGATAATAATAATCCCGCTCAACACACCAAAAAGAACCCCGGTTGATAGCCTCATTAAGAGAAATTCAACTGCCTTAATACCGCTCAGCGATGCCACAATCCACTCAAAGACAAGTGCAGCGAGTATCACGCTTATACCATCGTTCAATACCGCCTCAGCCTGTAAAACGCTGGCAACTTTATTATTGACTTGCACCTGCCTGATTATAGGCGTGATCACCGTCGGACCTGTAGCTGAGATGAGCGCTCCCAACAACAAAGCGATGTTATACGGGATATTCAGGATAAAATAAGCAGCTAAAGAGGAGAGTATTGCGGTGATCAACATCCCGATAGTGATCAGATTTAATATGCTGTGCTGAATTTTGCGAAGCCGCCTGAGATCGATATCCAGACCTCCGTCAAAAACTATTATGGCTACCGATAGACCCACCAGCAGCTCTATACCGCTCCCAAAACTCTCAGGTTCGATTATCCCTGTTACCTCAGGACCTAAAATGACTCCGGCGGATAGTAAAAAAACTATGCTCGGTATTTTCAGGATTTTTCCGAGCATATGTGCTAAAATCCCTATAAAGGTTACAACCGCAAGTGATGTCAGCAGATCTGCCATGTTAATAAACCTCCATAAAGGATTTGATAATGCGTAGCATGATAGATTAAGGTTGTTAATCGGATTTTCCTGAAAGTTTTTATATGTTTAATAATATGGAAGAGCATAATAATTGATCTTTTAATACAAGGAGAAATATGGAATTTCTTAGTCAAGAACAATTGTATCTTTTTGCTTACGATGTTTTTATATTTATTCTGATTATTATATTAACAGCCTTAGCTGCAAATATCTCAAGAACATTGATAGACAGGGCACTGCACTCGATTAATCCCTATCTTGCGGCGCACATTAAGCATTATGTATTCATACTCATCTGGGCTATAGGTATCATCCTTGGAATAAAGCAAATGGGTATTTCAACAGATATCCTGATGCTGTTGATGGGGCTTGCAGGCATCGGTTTTATTGCATCCGCGCTTTACGTTCTCCAGAACCTTGTTTCCCGTTCATTTTTGGATATCCACATGCAGTATAGAGTGGGCGACATAATTTATATCAAGAATTTTACCGGAAAAGTTATAGAAATAACCGATCTTAACACCGTTTTACTCGACAAAGAGGGAAAATTGATAGCTGTGCCCAATGTGCAGTTTTTGAAAGAAATATGGGTAAAACACGGCTCTTTGTCGGCTGGATATGAGATGACGATACCAGTTGCAGTCAATAAAGAAATAGATATTGTTAATTTCGAAAAAGAATTATTAAATTCAACTAAGGAACTGAAGAAGTATTTCAAAAAAGAGCCAAACATTGTTACTTCAAAAACCGATGAAAAAATAAACGAGCTGTCCTTGATTTTGAGTTTGAAAGACCCTGAGAAGAAAAGCGTTGTGACCGCTGAGCTAAACGAGATTATCAATAAGTTAATAACCGAGTTCGAAGAAAGATCGGAAAAAGAAAGAAAAGAAGAAAAGCTCAAGGAAATAAAGGATATCTCTCAATGAACAAAGAGATAGAACTTAGCCGGGAGATGAGTCTTCTCAGCGCCACGATGATAGGAGTAGGGGCAATGATAGGCGCCGGCATATTTGTCCTCACAGGAATAGCAGCTGGAACGGCTGGACCCGGTCTTCTGCTGGTTTTTTTCCTGAACGGTATAGTTACCCTGTTCACCGCCCTGACGTACGCAGAGCTCGGCTCGGCGATCCCCGAAGCAGGCGGCGGGTACCTCTGGGTTAAATATTCTCTTCCGAGCATTAACGGCTTCTTAAGCGGCTGGATGAGCTGGTTTGCACACGCAGTAGCGGGAAGTCTTTACGCTCTGGGTTTTGGCGCGTATTTTGGTCTCCTGCTGGAGAGTTATCAAATATCTCTGCTCGGTCTATCGGGAGATGAACTCAGTAAATTCTTAGCAGTATGTATTGCCCTTATCTTCATCATCATCAATTTCATGGGCGCCTCTGAGACCGGTAAAATAGCGAACATCGTGGGTTTTACGAAAATCGCAATTCTGGGTATTTTTATCATATCGGGTCTTTATGCGGTATATAACAGCCCTGAATGGTTCTCAAATTTCAACCCGTTCCTGCCCAATGGGTTCGGAGGCGTTTTCATGGCAATGGGTCTGACGTTCATAGCCTTTGAAGGTTACGAGGTCATAGCCCAGACAGCGGAAGAAGTCAAAAATCCTAAGAAGAACATACCCAGGGCGATTTTTTTATCCCTGCTGATTGTCATCCCGATCTACCTGCTGGTAGCTTTCGTTTCCATCGGCGCCCTGGATACCGATGTTCCTGCATGGCAGTTCCTGGGGATGCACAAAGAGCTCGGGCTGCTTGAGGCTGCGCGACAGTTCATGCCGTTTGGAACCTTTTTGCTGCTGGTCGGAGGGCTTGTCTCAACCATGTCCGCTTTGAATGCCACAACCTTTTCCTCAACGCGGGTTTCTTTTGCCATGGGAAGGGATTTTAATCTTCCGGGAATCTTTAAAAAAGTTCATCCGTCAAGAAGAACCCCTTACTCTGCATTATTTATTTCAGGTGCACTGATAATTTTCATGGCTGTAAGCCTTCCGATAGAAGATGTTGCCAGTGCTGCTGATATAATGTTCCTGCTCCTGTTCTTACAGGTCAATATAGCAGTGATCATGATCCGGAAAAAATTCGGAAAAGAACTTGAATACGGCTATATGATGCCGTTTTTCCCGGTTATTCCAATTCTGGGAATTATCTCGCAGCTTTTCCTTGCCATTTATATGTTCAATTACAGCCCTAAAGCCTGGTATGCTACTATTATCTGGATTGGGATCGGATTTTTAATATACTTTGGCTATTCTCTTGGAAAAGAAAAAATAGAGAAGGGCAAGATTGCCCGCTCGATTGCGCCCGGGGATTACCATGTTATAGTCTCGCTTTCCAAACTGGAAAGTGTTGAACCTTTGATTACTATAGGTGCTGCAATGGCTAAATCCAACGAGAGCGAAGTTGTCGCTTTGCACGTGATAGGGATCCCGTATCAAACGTTTCTTGAGACTGGAAATCAATTTATACAGGATTCTCAACCTATTTTTGAGAAGGCAATTTCAACAGGTAAGAAGCTTGGAGCCGGGGTCGGGAAGAAAATAGTGGCTTCGCATAATATCCCTGAAGCTATACTCGATGTTGCAAGGTCCGGAAAAAGCGAGATCATACTTTTAGGAGGAACAGAGAGGTCACTCCGTGGAAAAATAAAGCAAAGCATTCCCCAGATAGTGATGGAATCCTCCGACTGCGATGTTGGCATACTTTTCCCTAAAAATTTTAAGAATATCAAAAAGATACTCGTTCCGCTGGGACTCGGGGAACATGCATACCGGGTTAAAATCGCTGAAAAACTCATGGCGTTTTTCAATGCAGAAATAACGATTTTTACTGTTGTTGAGGACAAGGATTCGGTTCCGCTGGCAGAAAAAAAGCAGGAGGAAGCTGTTAAAGTATTAAATAAAGCGGTCGATCGCGAGGTAGAAGTTGCAAATTCGGTTGAAGATGCAATTGTAAAGAGATCAAAAGATTACGACCTGATTATAATCGGACCGTCTACAGAGTGGATACTGCACGATGTACTGTTCGGGTCGCTGCCTGATAAAATCATTAAGGGGGCAAACTGCAGTGTATTAATCGTAAAACAACCGGAACAGCGCGCAGAATCATGGATTGAGATGATATATGAGAAAAGTCGAAAACATGTAATGGTTACTAAAAAGCCTGTGAAATTAACTTAGATCCTGGAATAAGGCACTGCCCAAAATCTGCATTGAAGCCAAATAATGCTCATCTGCTGGAACTCAATTTAGCATGGGTTCTTATAATGTCTAATTTAGTTAAAATCCCAACGAGTTTTGTCGGGTCACTGCTCTTCACAACCGGAAGTCTCCCAATTTTCTTATCGAGAAGTTCCATAAGAGCATCTTCGAGTGAATCTTCAGGTTCTGCCACCATCAGTTCCTTAGTCATCGCATCTTTTGCCTCAGTTGTTTCTCTTTTATCGGAAGGAACTTTCTCTGCATCCTCGAAAGTTATTATCCCGACCAGTTTTTCATTATCTACAACGGGAAACCCTGTATACCCATATTTATGAATTAAATCAAGTACAACCTGAACAGTCAAAGAAGGACTGACTGTAACAATATTCGTCGTCATTGCATCCTTCACCTGTGCGCTCTCAAGTATATCCACGGTCATCTCACGCCTGTGGGCAGGCGATGATGAGCGGTTTTCCACCTGTTTTTCGTATATCGTCCATTTGCCAGCGAGCATATAAGAGATAGTCGAAGCGACCATCATGGGAGCAAGTAAATTATAGTTACCTGCCATCTCGGAAACCATTACGATAGCTGCTATCGGAACCTTTGCGACGCCTGCAAGTAACGCGCCCATCCCTACGAGTGCATATGATCCTGGCTGGAATATGATATTCGGAAATGTAAGGGCCATTATCTGCCCGAAAGCGCCCCCAACCATACCCCCGATACCAAGGGATGGGGCGAAAACACCCCCGCTGCCACCTGAACTGATGGTAAACGACGTTGCCAGGATTTTTGTCAGGACAAGAACCATCATAAGAATTATCGACATCTTAACAATATCGCCGTTAATAGCTATTTGAGTCCAGCCATAACCGGTTCCTAAAACTTGGGGGAAAATTATCGCTACAATCCCCACTAAAAGCCCACCTATTGCAGGTTTAAAATGAGGCTTGATTTTCAGGGGTCTGAATACTTTATCACGTAAGCCGTAGAAGATAATTACAAAAAGTATTGCGGTTATGGCGCATAATATCCCGAGAATACCGTAAAATACAAGTTCCACCGGGTTTGTGAAATTCAAACCTGGCGTTGTAAAGATATGTCCCCACCCAAAAAAGGACGAGAAAATGGAATAAGCTACAGTGGATGAAATAAATGCAGGCACAAGTCCTTCGGTCTCCATGTCGCTTTTATAGAGCACTTCGATTGCAAAGATGGCACCGCCGAGGGGAGCTTTAAATATGCTGCCTATGCCTGCCGCAGTACCGCAGATTACCATGATCCTCCTGTCTCTGTCACTCAATTTCAGGAAAGAGGCAAATGTTGAACCGAAGCCTGCACCTATTTGAGCTATAGGTCCTTCCCTGCCTGCACTCCCGCCTGAACCTATGGTTATTATTGATGAAATAGCTTTAATGAGCGGAACCCTTTTCCTGATTAAACCCCTTTTATTGTTATAAGAGTCAATAACGGCGTCAGTGCCGTGCCCTTCAGCTTCCGGGGCATAAGTATAGATCATAATTCCTGCAATTAAACCTCCGGCGGCTGGTAATAAGTAAAGAAGCCATTTCATGTTGGTTGCAGGCTGACTGAATATAGGAAGTTCTCCGCCAGGTGAGGGAGGGTAGTATCCGCCTATTCCCCCAAGAACGTAATATGAAACTGTCCTTAATCCCAGATAGAACAGGATGGCTCCAAAACCTGAAACTATACCTATCACAATACTGAATATCGCCCATCTTTGAACCTGTCTCAGATTAAATTCCTTTAAAATTTCATTAATTTTCAAGTTTAATTTGTCAACCTCGAGATACTAATAAAACTCATTATACTTTAATTTCATGTAAAGACCGCCGAGTTTTTCCACCAATTTATAGTTAAAAACCAAGGTATTTTTCCCTCGCCCAGGCCACGTTTTAATTTTTTGGGCTTGTTTAGACTGAACCGACCTGGAAAATAATGATACAGAAAAGGGAAAATTTGCTGAATCGTGAATCGAGATGCTGTATGATAAAATTAGAATTTTTTTTTAGGAATAATTTTTAAATTTTATAAATGTCATATGCTTTTTGCGATAAATATATATATGGTTATCCCTATTGCTTAAAATATGGCGATAGCGATTCTGGAGATCTTCAATCAAAATATATTTGGAGTTCCTCTCGGAAAAATTATAATGTTTTTCATTATAATATTAATTACTTTTATATTTAGGTCTATTTTTTTATATATTCTCGACCAAAAAATTACTATCCTTGTGAAAAAAACTAAAACCGAATTTGACGACCTGGTTTTAAATGCAATAAAAAACCCGCTCAGTTACCTGATATTGCTGCAGGGTTTCTATTTAGCCATACTTTCGTTGCAACTGCCTGAGAAGATAGGACAGGTCGACATTACATCCATTTTGCATAATATTTATCTTCTGTCATTTTCATTCGTAGTGCTCTATTTCGTCTTCAAAGTCATCGATATCATTGCGGTTTATCTTTATAAAGAAGCTAAAAATAGCAAAAGCACACTTGATGATCAGCTTATCCCGCTGCTTATCAAAAGCCTTCGTATTCTGGTCGTCACGCTGGGAATACTGTTCATTCTTGATAACTTCGGTTATAACATAACCTCCCTGATTGCAGGGCTCGGTATCGGGGGTCTGGCGTTCGCACTTGCTGCACAGAATACAGTGAGTAACCTTTTCGGTTCTATCACAATATTCTCTGATAAACCTTTCCAGCTTGGGGATTGGATAAGCGTGGGAGATATCGAGGGTACAGTAGAGGATGTAGGGTTCAGGACAACCCGTGTACGCAGGTTTGACCAGGCTCTTGTAACGGTACCGAACAGCCAGTTCATCAACACAGGGATTATAAATTATTCCGCCATGAAAAAACGCAGGATAAATTTCTACCTCGGGATAACTTACGGGACATCCGTGACCAAGGTAAAGGAAGTGGTTGCAGGCATAAGAAAGATTATTGACGAGGATAAAAAGTTCGACCATTCGTTCTATATGGTAAAATTCACTGAGTTCGGGGCATATTCTTTAAATATATTTATCTACTGTTTTACAAAGACCACAGATTGGGCTGAATCCCTTGCAATCAGGGAAGAATTTAATTTGAAGATCATGCAACTGCTTGAAGAACTGGACGTTGAGATCGCATTTCCATCACAAACTGTTTATATTAATGAAGTGGCAGGAAGGATGAATCAAAATGCACCATAAAAACCAGCAAAGTATTATAGAAAAGATGCGACCGAGAGCATCGATGTCAAACTGGAGGAACTGGATGTGGCAGTTAAAACACTGTATACGCGACATCTCCACTTTCGAGAGACTGACTGGCATCAAATTTGAAGAGAAGGACAGGGAACTGATCAAAAAAACCACCGCTAAGTTCCCACTCTCCATAACTCCGTACTATTTATCATTAATCGATACGGATGATTACAAAAACGACCCCTTCTTTAAACAGTCTTTTCCTTCTCCAATGGAATTGATTGTCGATAAGCATGATATGAGAGACCCTTTAGCTGAGGACAGAGATAGTCCTGTCCCAGGAATTACACACAGATACCCTGACAGGGTCTTGTTCCATATAAGCAACATCTGTTCCATGTATTGCAGGCACTGCACAAGAAAAAGAAAAGTCGGGGATATTGATTCAATACCCAGCAAGGATGAGATTCTAAAAGGTATTGAATATATCAGAAACACTGCTTCTGTTCGGGATGTTCTCCTATCAGGAGGGGATCCTTTGATGCTATCCGATGAATACCTTGACTGGATTCTCACGGAACTGAGGAGAATCCCTCATGTTGAGGTAATACGCATAGGAACAAGAATGCCGGTCGTGCTGCCCTACCGTATAACGGATGAATTAGTGGAGATATTGAAGAAACACCATCCATTATGGATTAATACGCATTTTAATCATCCAAGGGCAATAACAGAATCTTCGAAAGAAGCTCTGAGAAAACTGGCTGATGGAGGTATACCTCTTGGTAATCAATCCGTCCTGCTGGCTGGAGTGAACGACTGCCCCAGAATAATGAAAAAACTCGTACATAAACTTGTACAGAACAGGGTCAGGCCGTATTATCTATACCAGTGCGACCTGTCGGAGGGATTATCACACTTCCGTACCCCTGTTGGGAAGGGTATTGAAATCATGGAAAGTTTAATCGGGCACACCAGTGGTTTTGCAGTCCCTACTTATGTTATAGATGCTCCAGGCGGCGGGGGAAAGATCCCTGTAATGCCAACATATTTAATATCATGGTCTTCCAACAAAGTAATCCTGAGGAATTATGAAGGAGTAATTACTACATATAAAGAACCGGATCGTTATGAGCCTGTTTTTTGTGATAGGAAATGCAGTGACTGCAAATTGCAGTTGAAGCTTGATGAAGCAGAAGAGATCAAAGCCGTCGGTGTTGAGAAACTGCTTTGTGACTATGATGACACAATTTCTCTTATTCCGGAAAACACAGACAGGATGGAAAGAAGAACCGATAGAAAAGATGATGAATGATACAATAACAAACATTGGCAGTTCTATCCTGCAGCAGGGAAAACACAACGATCGTATTTATCTGATGAAACTCTCAAATGATGATCTTCCCGTTATCACAGACAGACTCGACAGGCTGGCACTGGCAGAGAAGTATTCTAAAATAATTGCCAAAGTACCTGGATTCGCAAAGGATAAATTCACAGAGAATGGTTACATTGTAGAGGCTTCTATACCCGGATTTTATAACTGCTCTGAAGACGTTTATTTTATGGGAAAATATTTCACAGAATCAAGGATGTGTAGTTATAACTACGGAAAAATTAAAGAAATATTAAAAACGGCTGTATTAAAATCATCTGAAGAAAGAACAGCGAAGATTGTGCCCGGATTTCATTACAGGATATGCGGTAAATCCGATGTTGACAGGATAGCCGGAGTTTATAAAAAAAGTTTTGAGACCTATCCATTCCCGATAAAAGATCCCATGTACATCGCGAAAACAATGGATGAGAATTTCATTTATTTTAGCATCCGGAGAAATAATAAGATTGTTGCCCTCTCCTCAACAGAAATTGATGCCGGTTTTAAAAATGTGGAAATGACGGATTTTGCCACGCTGCCTGAGTACCGAGGAAACGGACTTGCCGCATACCTTCTACATAATATGGAATCTGAAATGCGAAGGCGAAATATGGAAGTCGCATATACGATCGCAAGGGCAGTTTCCCATGGCATAAACAATATTTTTGCAAAGATGGGGTATATATATGGGGGAACATTATTAAACAATACAAATATTGCCGGAAGCTTTGAAAGTATGAATGTATGGTATAAATATCTTTGAACCGACATGACAACAGCAAACAACTCATCAGTGAAACGAGTACTGGTAGTCGGCAGCTGGGCAAAGGAACAGATTTCCATTGAAAATCTTTCCGGCAACCCGAAGGTAGAGATATTTTCATATATGGATACCCGGAACCCGGGTATCATACCGCAGGTCAAAGGTTATCATATAGGAAGTTTTAAGGATATTCATTCGATCGTGAGATATGCTAAGGAACAAGAGATAGACCTTGTAATCATTACAACTGCCTCCCCTCTTTCTATGGGTCTTGTAGATGCATTAGAAGCGGGCCGTATCTTAACATTCGGACCTGTTCGCCTCGCTGCCCGGTTAGAATCTGATAAGGAGTTCACCAGAAGACTTCTCCAGAAATATATGCCGTCCGCCGTTCCTCAGTTCGAGGTATTTGAAGACACCCGAAGTGCTATTGAATATGCCGAAAAACTGAACTGGCAGGTTGCGGTAAAGCCCATCGGGCTTACAGAAGGATTGGGGGTCAGGGTTTTTGGGGAGCAGTTAAAAGATGAAAATGATGTAAAGGAGTATATCCGGCAGGTAATTAACAATAGAATTGGTGGGAGTGCCAGGGTAATTATTGAAGAAAAACTTGAAGGAGAAGAGTTCACTGTCCAATGTTTCGTTCACGGAAAGTATATCCTTTCCACTCCAGCGGTCCAGGATTTCAAGAAGTTGCTACCGGGAGAGAGAGGACCGAATACAGCAAGTATGGGCTCATACTCTCAGCAGGGGCATCTTCTTCCGTTTATGGAAGAGGAAGACTATGAGAAAGCACTTGAGATAATCCGTGAAACTTTAGAAGGCTTCCAGAAAGAGACAGGAAAAACATGTTCCGGTTTTTTATATGGTCAGTTCATGCTGACTGCCAGCGGGGTTAAACTAATCGAATATAACTTTCGACCTGGAGACCCTGAATGGATAAACACAATAATGATATTGAAAAACAATCTTTTAGACATAATCATGGGGCTCTTCCAGGGAGAAGAGCAGGAACTTTATTTTGAAAATCAGGCGACTGTCTGCAAATACGTGGTACCTGAAGGTTATCCTGAAAGACTCGATTTGAACCTGGACGTGAATTTAAACGAGGAAGCTATCCGGAAAATCCAGGGTCTGAAGTATTATTACAGTTGCGGTTTGGATAATAAAGGTAAACTGAACGTGGGGACCGAGAGGGGTATTGCCTTTGTCGCAAGAGCGCCGACCATTGAAGAAGCTAATGAGAGGGTGGAAAGAGCCATTTCCCTGGTAGACGGTGAGTTCTATTACCGGAAAGATATAGGAACGAAGGATTTGATTGATTCAAAGGTAGAGCATGTTAACAGGTTGAGAAGGTCACGATGAGAATAAGAGCGGCGACTCAGGAGGACTTCCTAAAAGTACATCAGTTTACTGCTGACTGTACACCTCTGGAAAATTATCCAGAACATGTTTATAAAATTATTCTACGTTATTTTGGGGATTACTGTTTTATTGCTGAAAAAAACGGGCAAATCGTAGGGTTCGCCATGGGAATCGTTCCCCGGAGTTTTCCAGGCACCTATTTTTTGTGGCAGATAGGTGTAGCTCCCTCCTGTCAGATGCGGGGAATAGGAGAGAAACTGCTCAGGGAAATTGAGGAAGAGTTAAGGAAAAAAGGGTTTGTAAGAATTGAAGTAACTATCGACCCTGTAAATATTTCCTCTCAGAAGCTTTTTGAGAATATGGAATATCAGAATATCAGCAAAAAAGCAGGAAAAACAGTAGAGGTTAAGGGAAACCTGGCTGTTCAAGATTATTATAAGCCCGGAAGGCATTTTATGGTGTATGAAAAAAGAATCGGGCAGCTATGTGATGAAAGAATTACTGGAATATGACATCTGTAGTGCTATTGCTACTGTTTCTAGAACCTGTATCGAATTTTTTGCGGAGGTGGAAGACATGGGATAAGTTTTTCACATGGCTTTTTAACAGGACTTATCACAAACACAATGCGAAATTTGAGAAATATGGCTCTATAGGTCTTGCCATATTTGTGGGTGTGCCGCTCCCGGTGACAGGCGCATGGACTGGCTGCGCAGCAGCTTTTGTCTTCGGATTCAAATTCAGGAATTTATCGTGAAGAAAAAATACAATGTTCATGATATCGTTCTTGACCGCGCATTTCCCGTCTTTGGTTTCAAACATTTATAGCAAGCTGAATATCTATTGGTTAAAATAACGAGGAATTACAATAGACTCGCAACAACAAAAATAAAGAATTCTTATTTTCTTTTGGGTGCGTTGCCCAAAAATACCCTAAAACCTTTATACAAGCCCCTCCAATAAAAAGATGGGAGTTATAATATGGTCTTAGAAACAATAATTGTTACGGTATTTATTTTAATAATACTTGCACTGGCAATAAAGGTAATAAGAGAATATGAACGTGTTGTGATATTCAGGATGGGAAGATTACTTGGGGCAAAGGGTCCGGGAATGTTCTTCATAATCCCTATTGTTGACAGCATAGTAAAGACAGATCTAAGGGTAATAACAATCGACGTGCCAAAGCAGAGCATAATCACAAGAGATAACGTGACTGTGGATGTTGACGCCGTACTTTATTACCGTGTTCTTGAACCTATAAATGCTGTAACGAAGGTTGAGAACTACATGCTGGCAACAAGCATGCTTGCCCAGACCACGCTGCGGGATATCCTGGGGCAGATAGAACTGGACGACCTTTTATCAAAGCGGGAAGAGCTTAATAAGAAACTCCAGGAAGTACTGGATGCGGCAACTGACCCATGGGGAATAAAGATCACAGCAGTCACAATACGCGATGTTAGCCTGCCGGAATCGATGATGAGGGCCATAGCCAAGCAGGCAGAGGCAGAAAGAGAGCGCAGGTCAAGAATAATACTTGCTGATGGAGAATCCCAGGCAAGCCTGAAGATGATTGAAGCTGCCGAGCTGTATCAGAAGGTGCCCATCGCCATGAAGCTCAGGGAACTTCAGACACTTGCAGAGATTGCACGAGAGAAGAATCTGATCGTGGTCACGTCCGGTGCGCCAGGTGGTGATATAAGTAATATTGCAGGTTTGACCGGAGCTTTTACGGAGGCTAAGAAGAAGGCTGAAAGTAAATGAGGTTTTTATTTTCTTGTTTATTATTTCTTTTCTTCTTTGTACAGGCCACAAGTGCACAGGTAGTTGTAGTTGAACTGAAAAATACTATAACTCCCGCAAGCGATGATATTGTAAACGAGGCTCTTGGAAATGCACAGCTTGAGAATGCAGAGGCATTGATAATAATCCTGAATACCCCGGGAGGAAGTCTTGAAGATACGAAAAAGATTATAGAGTACATCGAGACCTCTCCGGTGCCTGTAATAGGCTATGTCTATCCTAAAGGTGCTACTGCATGGTCTGCTGGCACTCTCATACTTCTTGCCACGGATATAGCATCCATGGCTCCAAATACAATAATCGGCTCTGCACAGCCAGTAGAAATGACCGCAGAAGGTACAAGACCGATTGAAGATGATAAGATCATAAATGCAGTTGTTGCGCTGGCAGAGGAAAGGGCAAGGCAGCATGGAAGAAATGTAACTGCAGCAAGGGAGTTTGTCACAAAAAACCTGAACCTGAATGCAGAGCAGGCAATGAACGGGGATGTAATTGAAGTTATTTCTCCAAATATTGAGGAGTTATTGATAAAGGTGGATGGGATGAAAGTAAAAGGCAGAATTCTGAATACGTCCGGAGCCGATTATACATATTATGCTCCTTCACTGAGGCTGATGCTTTTGAATTTGCTCTCGGATCCAATTCTTGCGTCACTGCTGTTGCTTGTTGGGATATACTCCCTTGTATTCGGACTTACCAGTCCGGGCTACGGCGCTGAAGTTTTCGGGGTCATTTCCATTAGTCTTGGGCTTATAGGGCTCGGGTTCTCGATAAATATAGCCGCTTTATTCCTGATTGCACTTGGCATGGCGCTGTTGGTATTCGAACTTTATACCCCGTCCTTTGGACTCATAGGTATAGCTGGTATCGCGTGCATTGTTCTTGGGAGCATATTGATTGTGCCACTGGGTTACCCAGGGCTCTATTCTCCGGAATTTCTAAGCACTCTTTTGATTAGCCTGCTCGCACCTGCCATAATTTTAGGGTTTTTCCTTGCTTTTGCGGTTTATAAAGTAATGAAGATAAGAACAAAAAAACCAGCAATAGGAGAAATTATTGGAGATATATCCGAGACCATAGATGCAATAACTCCGGAGACGACAGGCTATGTAAGATATCAAGGTGAGTACTGGATTGCAAAATCCAGGGAAAGGATTGAGCCAAAGACAAAAGTTGTTATAATAGGAAAAGATGGGGCGGTGCTCATCGTCAAGTCGCTTCAAGGCAGCCCATGAATAAACCCCTGCTAATCTTTTATTTTTGTCATTGCAACAAGAAATGGAAGTATCTCAACTCTTCCGATCACCATCAAAATAGAGAGCGCAAGTTTCAAATGAGTGTCAAGGGCTACGGATACAATTCCTACTGACAATCCCGATGTAGCAAAAGCGGAAACTGCCTCGAACATCGAATCGACCAGTCCGAAGCCGGAGAATGCAAGAAGAGCTCCGGTGACAACCACGAGGATAGACGACAGAAAAATGAATATAAGGTTTGTTAAGAGATCTTTTCTATCATAATCCTTACCATCAAACTCGATCTTTTCATACTCTTTCCCGATGGAATAACCGATAGCAAGAGGAATTGACTTCAAAAAAAGAGCAAAACGGAAGATTTTGATTCCACCCGCTGTGGAGAAGCTCATTCCGCCCAGGAACATCAAAACAATAAACAGAAACTTCGCTTTCTCGGGAATTACGCTGAAATTTATTGTGGAAAAACCTGTACCGGTGGATGCGCTAAGAACGTGGAATATTATAGTGAATATATCAAGCGGATAAACCGCCTGTACAGCCATCACGCCAATAGCAGAGATGAAAATAAACATCCAGAATTCCTTTGAGAATGCTGTCCTGAATTTTCCGTGCACGATCCTGTAATGTATGAAAAAGCTTGTCGCCCCAAGAACCATCATGACAATAACAATCAATGCTACGGGAAATGCGGTATATGGTGAAAAATCAGCTATTGGAGAAAAGCCTCCAGTCATGAGCGAACTCAGCACAACTGAGATTGTATTTGCTATATCTGTTAAGCCCAGGATGTATATCATTGCAGAGAAAAGAAGGATGTACACCGTATAAACTACAAGAATCGACGCTAATGATTGTTTGATGCTATCAGTCACGCGCATAAAGTTCATAACTCTTGACATATTGTCCAGCGTCTTACCACTGTAGAAGAACGCAAGGAGTATGAACACAATGCCTAATCCACCGATGAGGTGGGTGAAACTGCGATAGAACATGAGCGAGCGCGGAAGAGCATCCGGGTCTGTAATAAGCGAAAAGCCAGTGGTAGTATACCCTGATATGCTCTCAAAAAAACTGTTCACGAACCGCACAGTGAGGCTTGAATCATTGAATACATTGAGCCAGAAGTACGGAACCGCGCCAATAATCCCCAGTATAAAAAAAACACCTGTAAGAAGAATGCAGGATTGACGGAAGTCAAGCTCCTCGCGCACCGATAAGGCGTTTAGAGAAAAACCAAAGAAAAAGAATGCAAAACTGGTTACGAATAATGAGATTATTGCCTGCGTTTCATTATAAACGAACCCCATGACAATGGGGAAAGCGACCAGAATCCCTGCAACCTGCAGGACAAGCCCCATGTTCGCAAGGATTGGAAACATATCCTATAAATTTACATGAATACATATATAGTTTAGCTATAATTATAATTATAATTATGATAATTTGTTTTCATTAATGAACAAAACAAGACAAAGAGTATTAGCTATAATCAGTTAAATGAGTTATAGATTCAATACCTATAGCAATGGTGCCTGACCGGGATTTAAATAAAAATTTGCTGACATTAAAGGTTATGCAGGCTTTAAAACAATAGATTGAAATACAAGAAGTTAGAAATAATAACATAAGGGAGGATAAAATGTTCGAAAAGGTTCTATTTCCGACAGATTTTTCAGAGTATGCGCAAAAAACACTTGAATGCATTGGTGAAATTCCGGGAATAAAGGATTTGATGCTGCTGCATGTAGTAGATGCCACACATCCTTCAAAAAGGGGATGGACTCATGGGCCGCATATCGAGAATGCCAGGATTCTCATGGAGGAGAAGAAAAATTACATCGAGAGTATGGGATTGAAAGTGAAAACAAAAGTGGAAGTAATAACAGTAGGTGAGGTCTCCAGAGCGATTCTTGAAGCTGCGGAAAAAGAAAAAGTTTCTTTGATCGTAATGGGTGCGCGTGGAAAAAGCCCGATAAAGGATCTTTTTCTTGGGAGCACCACTGCAAACGTAGTGCGTCATGCAAAGACCAACCTTCTGATCATGCGCTATAAATTGGTGAAAGACCTGGAAGGAGTAAAACATGAAAAATTCTGCCCGATGATTTTCTCAAAAGTGCTGTTGCCAACTGATTTTTCGGAGCCTGCAAATAAAACGATATCATTTATCAAGGAAATAAAGGATATTAAAGAAGTGGTTCTTCTGAGCGTTGTCAGTAAAGGAGAGACAGAGGAAGAAATAGAAGAAAATGTCAATGAGACTAAAAGTAAGCTTGGCGACATCAGAAATGAGCTTGGACGAGCAGGTTTCAATGTGAAAGATCATGTTCGTGTAGGAAACCTGCCCGAAGAAATAATCTCAACGGCCGAGGATGATGATGTATCACTGATAGCAATGAGCCCACACGGAAAAGGTTGGTTCAAGGAATTACTGGTAGGGAGCACTACCTGTGCAGTTGTGAGGAGAGCAAAAAGGCCTGTTCTGGTAGTACATGGTCAATACGCATAGAAGCGGGATAAAACCAATCAAGCTCAAGCCCACAAAATCCCAGTTGAATGCCCTGGAAAAGCTGAAACGGCTGGATAGCAGCCTCCATGTTATATGGAGTAAAAGAGGAATTCCTTCTCATTTATGCGGAATTTTATCCGTTGAGATCGGAAAAGACCCGGAAAGAATAGCACGAAAATTTCTTCTGGATAATTTCAAATTATTTAAAATTAAGGAAAATTTAAAGGATTTAACATTAATCAAAAAGATGGACAGTCTTGGGGGATGTCATGTTTTATTCCAGCAATTTGTTGATGAACTGCCTGTTTATAATGCTTTTACTTCGGTTCATATGGATAAAAAAAATATTCTCAAAAAAGTGGATGTCTGTTATTATCCTGACCTTAATATAGAACCATGGGAAAAAAATATCTTGCAGGAAGAAGCAATTCGCATAGCCATTGATTTTCTTAACGCGGAAAAAAGGCTTTCAGGGAAAGTTTCCGGAGAACTGGTCATTTATCCAAAAAAGGAAAAGTACTATGCGGCATGGAAAATCACAGTTCCTTTTATCAACCCGATTGAGGAATGGTATGTATTTCTCGATTGTAAGAATGGCAAGATACTGGATATTCTGGATGTGCTGCTTAAGGCAACAGGTCGCGGAAGGGTCTTTATACCAAATCCCGTAGTGGCTCTGGGTGACAGTAACCTAACTGCGGAATCCGAGATTCCTGACAGGGCTTACTCCACTGTTGTTCTAAAGGAACTCGATGGCTCAGGTTATCTGAGGGGCACTTATGTGGATACATGCAGCACGCCCAACAGGGCAAAAGAGCAGGATTTGACTTTTTATTATAAAAGGAACGACCCGAGGTTCAAGGAAGTGATGGCGTATTATCATATCGATGAGGCACAAAGATATATTCAGAGCCTTGGATTCACTAACATTTGCAATAGACCGATAAATGTAAACGTTCACGGGGACTTCGTGGATAACTCTTATTATAATTCTGATACCAAAGAATTAACCTTTGGCAAATGGTATATAGACGATGCGGAGGATGCCGATATAATCCTGCATGAATACTGCCATGCCATTTTAGATGAACAGGTGCCGGGTTTTGGACTTAACTGGAATACCTGTCCGATCGCAGAAGGATTTGGTGATTTCTTTGCTGCGTGTTTTTTTGCTGAAATAAATGATGGTTTTAACCGTGAATGTATCGGGGACTGGAATGGTATTGGAAAAATTGGAAATTGTGTGAGCAGGGTGGATAGTAAAAAGCATTATCCGGATGATTATCTGGGAATAGATAGCTGCGATCGGGATGGAGAAATATGGTCTGCTGCTCTCTGGGACATATACCTGCGAATGGGCGGAGCTTCCAGGATCAAAGCAAAGAGACTTGCTGCGAGGGATAATGCTATCCGGCTGATCATTGAAAGTAATTTTAATTTAAATATTAATTCAAAGTTTGAAGATGCT
Organism: Candidatus Methanoperedens sp. BLZ2; assembly: GCF_002487355.1. GTDB lineage: Archaea > Halobacteriota > Methanosarcinia > Methanosarcinales > Methanoperedenaceae > Methanoperedens. The sequence goes on from NZ_NTMG01000031.1 coordinate 69,005, forward strand.
GCCGATGCGATTATTATTGCAGATAAAAATATTTACGATGGCGCCAGTGAACATTTGATAAGGGAAGTTTTAGTCAAAAGGGGGATTCTATTTCCACTGGTGAAAGTGGAGATGCAGGCAAAGGTAGAGCCACATGCAGTACAGCCGGGAAGAATATTGACGTTTTCAATCAGTATGATGAACGCAGGTGAAGTTGACTGGAAAAGAGCAAAAGTTGTTATAAGTATTCATGATGAAAAACATATAATGATAAAAAAGCTGATTAAAAGAATTAATAATCTGAAGATCGGGGAGAGGAAATCAGTAGAGAGCCCGTGGCGGATTCCGAAAAGAATGAAAAACGGTGAGTATGGCTATACTGTGAGCGCATATTACAGCCGAAAGAAAATTGGTTCGGAAACAGGGGAATTCAGGGTAATAGTCTGAAAAGAACTTTCTGCATTATTTAAGAGCAGGAATTAGTTTACAATATATTAATATACATCCACATTACTTTTTATTCAATAATTTGCTCATACTAAATTTAAATTCTTCTCGTACGTAAGGTAAGAAATATGGATTTCGAATGTTCGGATAAAGACCTTGATGGTTATCTTGAGGCCCGGAGCTTTGCTAAAGTGTTGTCCGGAGAGATAGTAAGCAAGATTGAAGTTGGTATGAGTGAAAAGGATATAGAAGGTATCGCCTCTGAAGTTTTCCGTGATTATAACGTGAGGCAGCACTGGCACATGCCTATCATCGGCGTTGGTGAAGGAAGCACCAAATTGAGCAGCATATATACTCTTACGTCCAGCTTTCTTACCAAACATAAGCGCATTCTGCAAGAAGATGATCTCGTCTTGATAGACATAGCTCCAGTGTACATGACCTATCCTGGAGACTATACTACCACCCACGTTTTTGGGAATAATCCCGAGCTTGGGGCATTTGTTGCGTATGCGCGTGATGTTTCACGCAAGATTGCCGAGTATGCGAGCAATGAGATGACAGTGGCTGATGTATTCCGCTATGCACAAGAGCTTATTCGTACAACTTCTAACTATACTCTTCTCTATCCTCCGCTGATATCCCTCGGACACCGCCTTTCCAGGGTACACCCCCTTGAAAAAATACCGGAACCAGGGTTATCATACTTGATTTTAAAAGAATTTCCTTTCATTAACTCAAGCAATCTCATTCCGATGGATGGATTGTGGGTCATTGAGCCATACCTGATGCACAATAAGAGAGCTGCTAAATTCGAGGAACTCGTATTTGTGAGCAGAGAATCTGTGATTCTGGACAAGGATTAAATGTTCCAGATAGGGTAAATTTGAAAAATATACTGATACCGATATGGTTATTAACAACCACATCTTATTACTCCTATGGCTCTCTCATGGTTAAAGGCTTCCGTAATCGCAGAAGTAGTTTTGGCAGTATTGCCTGTAGTGATCTTCATGTTCGCCTTTCAGTTTTTCATAACAAAGAGACCTATTGAAAATCTATCCCAGATATTGATCGGCATAGCATTATCTACCATAGGACTTATCTTATTCCTGGAAGGATTGGAACTTGGATTCTTGCCTTTAGGCCAGCAGGTAGGTGCAGGTCTTCCCACAACTGGTTCGGCTTACATTGTAGTTGCATTTGCTTCAATTTTTGGCTATGCGGTCACACTTGCAGAACCCAATCTGCGTGTTCTCATCAGCCAGGTGGAAACAGTTTCATCAGGTTCCATACCAGGAAACATAATTCTGCATGTTGTCGGCATAGGGGTTGGGGTATCACTCGGGATATCGATGCTGCGGATACTCCTGGGAATACCCCTCTGGAAGATCATAGTCCCTGGTTATCTTCTTGCGTTAATGTTAATTTATTTTGCACCGGCATATATTGTGCCGATGGCATTTGATGCCGGGGCTGTTGTTACAGGACCTGTGGTTGTGCCGCTTATTCTCACAATAGGAGTAGGGCTGACATCCGTGCTGGGCGGAAGAGACCCGCTCATTGATAGCTTTGGTCTGGTTGCAACTGCTACCCTGGCACCCGTGCTATCGCTGCTGATGCTTGGTATTGCACTGGGAGAATGAACATGAACTATCTAACTGACTTTGATGTAATATTCACGATTGTTGAGAGAGGAAAAGGTGAAACGATAATCAAGGCAACGCATGAAGCCGGAGCCGAGGGAGCCACTCTGTTTTTCGGAAGAGGTACAGGGATTCATGAGCACAGGAAAATCCTGGGGATTCCCATAGAGCCGGAAAAAGAGATTGTGATTACTCTAATAGAAAAAGAAAAATCCGATGCCATTCTTGAAGCTATTGTGAGAGCTGGAAAATTGGACGAACCTGGAAGAGGCAGGGCGTTTGTTATAAGTGTGGATAAAATGGTGGGCGCATTTCATCTTGAGCAGAAAGGACAAGCAGGATAAATGGAATTCTTGACAAAAGAATCAAAAATCACTTTGTCCTCCGGGGTGCAGGGGTAGCGGATGCCCCGGAATTCATTCCGGGGAGGAAGCGTACCCCGCCTTTAGATAATACTTTCACACCGCTAACATCAAGAATATATCTGATAATGCTGACATGGAAAGTATGAAAAAAACGCTCATGGTTAAACTTGATACTGCGAAAGAAGAGCATACCGCTCTTCTTGAAACCATGAACAGGTTTAATGAAGCGTGCAATTATATTTCTGAGATTGCATTTTCCATAAAAAGTGCTAACAAAATCAAGCTCCAACAGATTGTTTATCATGATGTCAGGGAAAGATTTGATCTTTCGTCCCAGCTTGCCATACGTGCAATTTCCAAAGTATCTGAGGTTTATAAGCGGGACAGGTCTATCAAACCCGGATTTAGGATTGATGGTGCAGTCGTCTATGACCAGAGAATCCTGTCGTGGAAAAGTCTTGAACTCGTTTCGATTCTTTCCATTAACGGGCGGCTCAAAATACCTGTTATAATGGGAGAATACCAGCAAACCGGGATAGACAGGAAATCCATGTGTGGTCAGACCGACCTTATTCTGCGTAATGGAATATTCTATCTTGCAGTTGTAGTTGAAGTTCCAGAACCGTCCAAATCCGATGCTGTTGGTTCTCTCGGAGTGGATTTGGGAATTGTCAATCTTGCTACTGATAGCGATGGGGATACTTTCAGCGGGAAGCAGGTTGATGAGGTCAGGGAAAGAAATGTTAGCCTTCGATCTAACCTTCAAAAAGCAGGA
>NZ_NTMG01000053.1 GCF_002487355.1 Candidatus Methanoperedens sp. BLZ2
AGCCAAACGTAAAACGTAAGTTCCCCTCACGGGTTGCGAGGACTCGTAGGAAGCTCCAGCCCGAAAGGGTGGGGTAGTTCACTCCTCCCTGAAGATAATTATAAATATCCTTCTTACCAGCTTGTTGTCATGAACGATTACTGGGGTGTTCCCGAAAAGGAATACGAAATCTCTCTCATGCAATTCGCAAAAAAACAATTATCAGATGCAGGTTATAGTATACTCAGCGAAAAGGTGGAAGTTTGCAGCGGCGCAGGGGCTCTTACCCTGACTGCAATAATAAAAACAGACCATGGAGTCGTTGGATTATACATTCATGATGGTCCAAGGCAGCGAAAAAAAAGAGGCACTCCCATTATCCGGGTGCTCAGGTTATTACCGGAAATGAAAAAAGTTGAAGACCTGCGAAAATTCGTAATAACACACCAGGATGATTTTCATATGATTCTCGCGCCTGAGAATACGGATTTAAGAGATAAAGCGGAAAAAGAGCTTCTTCAAATCTACTCTGATTTATATGATTCGATAATCAGGGATCTTTACGAAACCGATATAAGCAGTGCAGCAGATGTATTGAGAGTGAGGCTTCGAAAAGAAAATCAAGGACCCTGCGCTTCATGCGAATGAAATAGTTAATAAATATCGAGTACGATATTGATTTTGTCACCCTTATTTAACGGTTTATCACCATATTTTTCCGGGATCAACTTTATTCCGGGTTCATTGATAGATAGAGATAAAGAAAAGGCAATCCCGGAACATCTTACCGATCTATTTTCTTTTGTAATTTCAAGAAGAGAAAAATGCGGGCGGAAAAATCCTCCTGGTTTGACTACACCAAAAAAATGGTCTTCCCCATTTGAACTGATATAGCCATCAATAAACCCCCCATCAATTGCGAATCCCCGGACTATCCCGCAGGTATGGGATGGGGCTAAAAGGAGAGAATAATTCTCATTTACCTCTTCAACAACACACTCAAATTCAACTTTTTTTCCATCAGGAAGGTTTCTCCATTCAATATTTGGCAAAAGTTCATGATCATTCGATGCGCGCAGATAATTACGGGGATCCCTGACCTCGACATGCATAACAGGGTCATTCCAGAAAATAAAATATCCGTTCTTGATAAATGTCCCTATGCGTTCTCCAATTGATATTTCCTCGCCGATTGAAATGTCAGGTTCTATATGGATTATTTTAACCACATATTTTCCCTTTTGTATCGCTATAAGATATTCCTTTGAATCCCTGCCTTTAAATGGGGTAGGCGTATCAAAGCTCCGGATATCGATTACCTTCCCGTCAACCGGGGAAAGAGCCCCGTCCCCGAAACATCCATAATAAATATCAACCGCACTGTTTGTCTTATGGGCTGCGTAAGGGCTTTTCATGAAGGAAAATCTTGAATTATCGGGTGCATAAATGTCTACATCATCGTGCCCTGCAATTTTTTCCATTTAAACTCCATAAGAACAGCACATTTTAGGTATCTCAATGATGTTCAAACCGATATCCTGTCCTGTCCTGTAGGCACTTCTTGATGGCACAGCCATCCTGTCAATCCCGCCCAGGACCGCATACTTATCAAGCATTGAACGGTATCGGCCGCCGGGGCGCACGCAGCTCAATGACAGGGGCACATCAAACATTTCCCGCGCTTTTGTTATTACCCTGACCACATCCTCAATTCCAGGAGGCTGTGCACCTTGCGATGCTGTCCCTTTTGTGGGTATGAATACAACTATCACAACCACATCAGGATTAAATTTCCTGGCGATCTCAAGTGCTCTTATTTCCCCTTTTAATTCACCGTTATGCAGCCCCACAATGATATGCGGTGCAATCCTCGTCCCGAAATACGATAGGTGCGATAATGTACTTTCATAATCCTGTACCGTTGCGGAAAGGCCGAGGATATCATGTATGGTCTCATCATCCCCGATAACATCAACAAGCGCCATGTCAAGATATTTTGAAAGCAGTTCCGCCTGTCCCATGTTAACGATCCCGGTGTGGGCGCTGATCTTAAGATGTGTATCCTTTTTTATTTGTGCGATTTCATCAGCCTGCAAGTATGTGGGAACGCTTCCATCAGGCAAACTTCCGCCGCTTAATAACATTCCATTATTGCCAGCCAGGCGGTGTGCGCACGATCGCAGTTTGCCGTTTGAGCCATCAAGCATATGTGCAAGATAATGTGAATCACAATGCTTGCATTTCAAAGAGCAGTGAGTGCCTGTCAATGATATCGGAGTAAAAGGCTCCCTGAAAAAAAGGAGATTGTTGCCGAATAATTCCATCCTTCGGGTGAAGGATTCATGCATAGCATTTTTTGTTGCGTTGTCGGTGTTGAGGGAATCGATCTGGGCGCAATATTTGTCAAAATGCATATGTTGCTTATTGGATTTGCGATATAAAGAGATTATCTCATTTCAGGATTCAAGCGTCAGCATAAAAGCAGCCTTTTACAAATAATTCTTAACAAAAAATAAATATTAAAAATGAGAAAAACTCATTTTTTCTCCTTTGCATATGCTACTATAGCATCTTTTACCCCATACTTGAATGCCACGACTATGGCGACACCCCACGCAATAGGTCCGAGGAATATATAGAAAATGTTGGTTTTGATTAACATGGTGTCAAATGCTAATACTATCAATACCAGGAACAAAAATCCCCTCATCAAAGGAACGAACATTTCCGAGCCTTCGACATTCATTCCTTTCATTGTTGCCTGCATATAATCCATAATAATGTCGATGGCTAAAAATCCGATTATCAATATCAGGACTCCTGTGAACAGATTAGGAATATAATTTAATACATTTACCAGGAATTCAGTAAGGAATCTAAAACGCAATATCTCTACTGCAGCCAGTATAAATATCAGATAGCCGAACAATTTTACTATGCCAGAAAGGATACCTGAGACTGAAGTGCCGCTTGCTTTCAGGGGTTCTCCCATAGAGCTCTTCATAATCTTATCATCTACACCCATAGCAACAAGTGTTTTGCGGATAACATCTGCGAGAAAATCAACAATTATCAGGCCAATAATCAGTACTATCAAAGCCGTTATTATAAGAGGTATATATGAAATAACCTGGGTGACAAAATCTGTTATAATCTGTATTTTTAGTATATCCAGGATAATAGCAGCAAAAATTATATAAATAAATAGCTTGATTGTTGATTCGAAGAATCCTACAGTGCTCATTCCTGCTTTTCTTATTATTCCTCCTAAAGATGTTTTATCAATAAGATTGTCAAGTCCTATCTTGTCTAAGATCTTAGCCCCGATTTTTCCAATAAACGTTCCCAAAATCCATCCAACAATTATTAGAACAATTACTGCTACCAGTGTTGGTATAAAGGCAATAAATTGATCAGCCAGTTTGTATAAACTATCTAGTATTTTAGAATCTACCATATAATTCACCCCAATAATACCATTGGGGTCAATACTATTAAAAGTTTTTGTTTAGCCATTAACCGCGAGTGCGCTGAGCTGGAAAATCCAGTAGTATGACTGTTAGGTTAAGTGTATTTGCTGACAATTCGCCCTAATACTCCTCCAGCGGCATCTCTTTCCACTCCCGCTCCACCGCCATTGAATTCTTCCTGATTTCAAGTATCAAGGATTCATCTCTGACCCTGGAACCATTTTTGTCTATCCATTTATCAAGTTCCCCGCTTTTTAACATGGCGCGCAATGCGAACTTGATGCTTCCGCCCTCATTCTTGTCCGTAATATTTGCTGCTCCATGTATCAATTTCACATGCCTGAACCCATGTTCATAAGCCTCTTTGATCTTTTCGCGGGCTGCCATGAGTGCAGTCCCTGTTGAATAATTATGCAGGTCAACCTCAATACATTTCTGGAAGATATCTACTTCGAACCATGCCATATGGGGGATAAGATTATACGAGATTTTATTTATAATTTTGCAAAACTTTTAATTATTTTCTGGATTAATTCAAAAACCACAGAGAGCCCAGAGGACACAGAGAAAAAACAACCTCTCTCTGTGAACTCTGTGTCCTCAGTGGTTGATTTTCTTGGGAATGAGTTATTTAAATTGAAAGTTTGATTTAATGACTTTAATCCATAACTTCCTCCCTTAACAAAATATACGCCATTCCCAGTCCGGCAATGCCATATAAAAGAAGCGGCAGGAGATACTCAGAGAGCGCACTAAACCCTTCCTGGTATATCAATACTGAATCAAGAGCCTTTATACCCATAGTGATCGGAAGGGCGTTCCCGACCTTTACCATCAATGCCGGCATGGTTTCAAAAGGGAAAAAAACACCGCACAGGAACAACATGGGGATACTCAGTACAAGGGATGATAACATGGCTGTGTTTTCCGATTCTGCAAATGTTGCTACAGCCATACCGATACCTATGAAAGCTGCTGAATATACAAGGATCACAAGGAACAACAGTCCAAGCTGGCCTGGTGGGACCAGGGCCCCATAGGATATGTATGCGACAGCGACCAGGATGACCCCCTGGAACATGGCTATCAGAACAAGGGTCAGGGTCTTTGCAAAAATGAACTTCTCAAGGGATAAAGGCGTCAAAAGTGTTCTCAAAAGGGTCTTTTTGGTTCTCTCCTGCACAATTGTAATCGAGGAGAGCAGGAATGAAATAAACATCAGGACGATAGATACGATCGCAGGTATCAGGAAGTCAAGATAAGACATATTTTTAAAAACGAATTCACTTTCAAGTTTTATGGGCGCAGCAATAGCGGCAGGTGACTTTGTTCTTACATCGCCCAGGATACTTTTTGTCCGATTGATTTCAGATACCAGGTTTGAAGTGCTATTTTCCATTTCTGTAGAGAGTTTGTTCATCTGAAATGAAACATCAGATGACTGATTCTTGATCTGATCCAGGATCACGATTGCATTCTGGATGTTTGAGATATTTCCCTGGATATTTGAAATCTCAAATATGTAATTGCCGATCAAAACCTGCATACTCTGCAACCTGATGTCGGCGTATATCAGTTTTTCATGCAAATCAGAGGCTTTTTGGGCAACATTTGCAAGGTCATTATGAAGTGATCTTATACGGTCGGTATTTTCAAGTAAAAGCGCCCTTGTATCCTGTATTTGCCTGATGGTGCCTGTAATGGAAATGCATTGTGGTATTGAAACAATTGCACATGTTGAATTATATATTTCCTGGAGATCGGTCTGGGTCGCCAATAATGCGGCATTCGTAGAATCGATATTATCGATCATAAGCTTCAGGTCATCTCTTAAGCTCGCCGAGTCATTATAGATCGAACTTACATTCTTATCAAGTTCTAAAATGTCATTACGCGTTGTATTTATATCCACAGATGTCAGGAACAGGTCAACTTCCATCTGGTCAAGCGTGGTTTTCATCATATTAATGGATTTATTCATCCTGGTTACATTGATCTCATCCAGTCTGGCAAGCACATTCTGTGTATCATTATTCAGTCTGCTGATATTTCCGTTTATAGAAAAGACACCTTCTCTTAATGGGCCAAGTTCTGATTCCATCTCTCCCAGTTTTTCCCAGAGATTGCTGATAAAACCAAAGGTGAGTTCGTAGGATATTTTTTCAGTGATACCAAGGAAAACCGTAGATATTACAGGCGCTATCTGGATACGGGAATTATCAATATACAATTTCATAGACTGCGTCTGGTTTTCGGGAATATATATTCCGGCGCTGTATTTTCCCTTCATGACCCCTTCTTCGATAACAGACGGGTCATTAGTGTTTTCTTTAACGATTATGAACATTTTGCTGCTGTTCAATTCTTCGATTATGTCATTCCCGGGTGTTGACCCGCCTCCAACGCCAAGTTTTACACCTTTCAAACCTTCATTAGAGGCTCCGAAAAAAACCGAACCTATCAATATCATAATAAGAATAGGAGCAAGAAATATCAAAAGTAAAGTCTTCCTGTGGCGGACATATACTAAAAAATCTTTCTTTATGACTGGAACAATGCTCAATGCCACTCTTCTCCTGATGCATGAATAAATACGTCTTCAAGGCTGGGCGTGCTTGATTCAATATTCTTGATCGTTTCTCCTTCTGAATAAAAAATCTCAAAAATTGCCTGAAGCGGCTGCTCATCCGTAAAAGTTATTTTAAGCCCTTTTTCATTTACGCTACATGAAGAAATATTTTTGATGGAGCCCAGGTTATTTTGTATAGCCGCATAGTTCCCTGGTGAGCTTGTTATTAAAATAACCTTTTCACCTACCTTTTTTTTCAAATCATCCTGTTTTCCTTCGATAACTATTTTTCCCCTGTTCATTATCAGTATCCGGTCACATAATAAGTCCGCTTCTTCCATATAATGTGTAGTAAGAAGAATCGTCGTTCCTTCCCTGTTAACAACCCTGATGGTTTCCCAGAGGGCTTTTCTTGATACAGGGTCAAGCCCCACACTTGGTTCATCAAGGATCAATACCTCTGGTTTATGAACGAGCGCGCATGCGATATTTAGCCTTGTCTTCATTCCTCCCGACAGGTTATTGGCCCTTACATTGCTTTTTTCATCCAGTTTTAGCAATGTAAGTATTTTATGGCTCCTTTTCTTGATATCAATAACAGGTATCCGATATAATGAACCGAAGAACATGAGATTTTCACTTACAGTAAGCTCATCGTAGAAACTGTTCTCCTGGGGGACAACTCCGATAATTGAAAGTATGTCTTTCTTGTCAGATACAACATCAAGACCGGATATAAATGCATGACCTGATGATGGTCTTGATTGGCAAGAAAGGATTTTGATCAATGTTGACTTTCCGGCGCCGTTTGGTCCGAGAAGACCGAATATGATCCCTTTTTCAATAGCCAGGGTTACATTATCCAGTACTTTGAAATTACCATAGCTTTTTGTTATAGAGCGAAGTTCTATTACAGGTTCCATGTTCGTATTATATTTTTATTCTATTCCATAATTTATTATATACTATTCAGAGCTTTTTTTAACTTATATGAAACTATAAACACTTATATTATCTTAATGATTAATATGCAATATCGATATTCGGGTTTGATCAAAAACCAGGAAAGGAGACAATCAACTTCCCATGATGATTATAGTAATAATACTTACCCCCTTTATTTCCACTGGACAAATTCGCTTTCAAAGTTAATTATTCAATAATTATTTATGTGATACTAAAGTATCAAATGCAGTGTGTAAAAATGGAAAAGAACACTATAATTTTATTTAACCCGATGCCTGTTGAACATCCCGTTGCGATCCAGAATAAAATGACAACGTCCCTGCAGGTCCCGCTTGTTAATGTTCCTCTATCGCTTCTTGCTCTTGGGAGAATGATCGGGGATGAATATGACGTCAAAATAATCAATGCAGTAGTAGATAATGATTATAAAAGAAATATCATCGATGCCAGCAAAAACGCCCTGTGCCTGGCGGTCAGCAGCATGACCTGCTACCAGATCAGTGATGGTATTGATGTATGCAAAGCTGTCAAGGAACTTTATCCGGAGCTTCCGGTCATCTGGGGAGGATATCACCCGTCAACAGAGCCAGTGCAAACCCTTAATAATCCTTATATCGACATTGTTATCAGGGGACAGGGAGAGATACCTTTTAAGGAAGCAGTGGGAAAAATTAAGAAAAAAGAATCCCTTAACGGGATTCGGAGTATTTCCTATAAGGAAGGTGGGAGAATAATTGAAAATCCAGGACAGGAATTCAAAGCCCTTGATTCTTTCCCTCCAATACAATATGATATGATAGATATAGAGCGACACGTCAAAGGATATAAATTCGCAGATCGATGCATTGATTATTATTCAAGTATGGGCTGTGCGGCAGGATGCGATTTCTGCTCAGAGCCCCTGTTTTGCGGCAGGCGCTGGTCAGGGCTTTGCGCAGAAACAGTGGTTTCGGAACTTGAGTATCTTGCAAAAACCTACAATATTGATACATTCATGATCCGGGACAGTGATTTTTTCATCAATGTGAAACGGGTGAAGGAGATTTGCAGGCTCCTGATCGGGAAAAACCCGGGGCTTCGTCTCACGAGCGTCAATGGCAGGATGGAGCAGCTGTCGCGAATGGATGATGAGGTTTGGGGACTTTTGCGAAAAGCTGGAATTCATGAGATATTCATAGGCTTTGAAAGCGGGCTCCAGGAGGCGCTTGATGCTATGAATAAGGGAGCAAATACAGGCCAGATAAAAATGTGCATTGATAAATGCATAGAACATGATATCGATATTCGCGGCTCATTCATGGTGGGAATTCCGGGAATGGATGCAAAAGAAGAAGTGACAAGGACATTTGAGGAAATCAATAAGATCATTTCTGCTTACGGGAAAATGGGGAAACTTAAACACATGGATATTTTGTTATCGTTTTTTACGCCATACCCGCATACTAAGCTATACGAAGCCTCTGTTAAGAACGGATTAAAGCCCCTGAACACTCTTGAAGATTGGGGCGACTTTGACCAGTTTGATTTTAAGGCGCCGTGGTTTTCACAGGAGTATTTTGATATTACCAGGGATTTCAGGGCAGGGATGCCAATGAACTCGGGATGTGGTTTTGAGAAATGGTGCAGGTTTTATGAGGGAATTGTAAAGAGGCTGGAACGAATTTGAGATAAAAGAATTAGTGGATATCATAAAGAAGCCAGGCATATATAGCGCAGAAGATCTGGCTCAAGATAATATGTATGCAGGAAAAATGTTATATTATACTAATTCAAATTAGTACTAATTATGATTAGTAAATTTATCGACCGCCACCAAGAGATGTCTTTACTAGAAGAAGAATGGAATAAACCGGGTGGAAGGCTGATAATACTATATGGAAGAAGGAGAATAGGCAAGACAAGGCTGCTGACAGAATTCATATCAGGAAAGAAAGGGATATTTTACATTGCAGAAGATACCTCTCCCCATATACAGATAAATGGACTAAAGGAAAAAATCGCAGAATTCACTGGCGACAGCCTGCTTAAAACCCTGGAAATAAAGGATTGGGACCAGCTTTTTGGCTATCTTGCAAAGAATTCTCCGCAAGAGCGCTTCTACCTGCTGATAGATGAATTTTCATATCTTGTGAAAAGTGACAAAAGGATTCTCAGTGTGATGCAAAAGTACTGGGATACCTCTTTTGCAGCCTCGAACATCTGTCTCTTGCTTTCAGGTTCAATGCTGGGACTTATGAGCGAAATGGTGCTATCCTATGCGTCACCTCTTTATGGCAGGCGGAGCAGGGATATACTTTTAGATGGACTTTTTCTCAAAAATGCTAAAGAGTTTCTCAACATGCCTTTCCCGGAAGCGCTTGAATTGTACATGTCAATAGGGGGGGTGCCTGAGTATCTGATCAAAGCCTCAGAATACAAAAGCTTCAAAGATTTTATTGAAAAAGAGTTTTTCAGCAAGCACGGTTATTTCTACAGAGAACCGTATTTTATAATCTCTCAGGAATTTAAAGAGCTTAAGACCTATTTTTCCATTCTCAATGCTATAGCTTACGGCAACACGAGGCCTACGGAAATAGCCAACTTCACAGGCATTGGCGCCAGGGAAATATATCCGTATCTTGAGAACCTTCTCCGCCTGGGATTTATAGAAAGACAGGTTTCTGTAATCGGAAATCCCAAAAAAGGATTGTACCTGATAAAGGATCATGTTTTCGACTTCTGGTTCAATTTCGTATTCAAATATAGAGAAGAAATTGAACGAGGCGTTTTTAGTGTTGAAAATGAATCATTGACGAGTTTCTTTGGGAAAAAATTCGAAGCATTTGTTTTGAAGGAGTTTATTTTCAACCTGCTACCATCTTCTCAAAAAATAGGAAAGTGGTGGCACAAAGAGGAGGAAATTGATATAGTTGCATTGAATGAAGATAGTAAAGAAATTGTTTTCTTTGAGTGCAAATGGAGTATATTAAGAAAGAAAGAGACTGAGAAGATTTTCTTTGAATTAAAGCGCAAAGCATCACTGGTGAAGTGGCAAAATCCAGACCGCAAAGAGCGTTATGGTGTTATTGCCAAAACTATTGAAGGGAAAGAAACTTTCAGAGAAAAAGGATACTTTGCTTTTGACCTTGAAGATTTCCAGTCGAACTTATAAAAGTTCTCATTGACATGAGCATGGCAAGGTCGAGGGCATCTATGAAATGATCGGCTTCACATAATAGATGTACCCAGCATCGCTGAAGTTTGTCAATCCAACTATAAGCTGCCATCGGCAATATTGGCTCCTTTATGTCCTTCACCGAGAATTTCTTCAAGTAATTTTGTACCTCTGGACTTTCGAATAACGACAAGAGTTTCATTAGTATCTGTCCGGAATATCCAAAGCCCATACTAATTATTTTATTATAATGTGGGGCTGGTGAGATTTGAACTCACGATCGACGGGTCTCTCCGAAAATGCCAGGTTTTTGGCAATTTAATCTTTGAGCAGCACGTTCAGTGCTCCAACGGTTCCTCATTGTTTACCGCGTCCGGTTCACTCGGTAGACCCGTTGCTCATCATCACTTCCGGATTTCTCCGGTTTTCCGCTGGAGCCCGTCGCCATGCCGGACTAGGCCACAGCCCCTTGTGGGTCGCTAATAATTCCTCCGATTGTTATTAAAGGTATCTAATCGTATACCTTAATACTTACACACCGCTCTTACTAATTATTTAAAAGCCAGGAAATGATTGGATGAACCATGCAACAACAAATAAATAATAAAAAATTTCGCCATGACAGGCATACTGTGTCACTGCTGACGGATCATATGGTTTTCACTCAGAAATATGGGGGAAAGATATTGACTGGCGATGTCACGATGATCACAGAAGGCATCCTTTGCAAGACACGCAAAAGAACTGGATATTGAGATTATTGAGATAGCGGTCAATCCTGACCACGTCCACATTTTCTTTAAATACCCTCCAAAGTATTCCCTGAGTTTTATTGCAAAGAGATTGAAAGGAAGAACAAGTCGGATACTCAGGAAAGAATTTCCTCATCTTAAGGAATGGTGTGGTGAACATATGTAGTATTGAAACACAGGATGTACATCATGCAAAAAACGCCACCTACAGGCCTCGTACTTAAGTCCGGGGTTTGTGACTGAAGACGATAGGAGTCATGTGCATCCTTTGAATAGCTTGAACCAGAATAACAGTCGCGGCGCTAAAATTGGGGCACAAGAGTTCAAAGACAACAGAGATCTATACGCATGTAAGTAACAGGGATATAGGGAAGATAAAAAGTCCGCTGGATAGCTTACAGATAAAAGGAGGAGAGGATGATGATTGAAGATGTTCGACCAGAAGGATGTATATGCCATTAATTCCTAATATTTCGGAGGGAATTATAACGGCAACATCCATGTCACCGTAAAAGTATATTGTATAAAATAATAAACTATAGCACCATGAAGTTCTTGGAGGAACACAAAATGAGCGATGAAGAGCATAATATTCACGATTTTGATATTGCATTAATTTGCGAATATTTTTCCAGTATGGATCGTCAAGGGCCAGGAAGCCAGGAAGCAACAATAAAAGCATTGAGCTTTATTGATAATATACACGAAAAATCAAACATTGTTGATCTTGGTTGTGGTACTGGAGGTCAAACTATAGTTTTGGCTCAAAACACTCCAGGGAATATTACAGGCATTGATTTATTCCCTGGTTTTATCGACAAACTAAATGACAATGCACAAAAATTGAATCTTCAAAGCAGAGTTAAAGGCGTTATTGGTTCAATGGATAAACTTGATTTTCAATCAAATGAATTAGACCTTATTTGGAGTGAAGGAGCAATATATAATATTGGTTTTGAAAAAGGCATGAATTATTGGAATGAGTTTTTGAAAAAAGGCGGCTATGTTGCTGTTACTGAAGCATCATGGTTTACAGAAGAACGGCCAAAAGAAATATTTGATTTTTGGAATGAAGCGTATCCTGAAATAGACACCATTCCAAATAAAATTGCTCAAATGCAAAAAGCAGGCTATGTTGTTATGGCATCATTCATATTGCCTGAAATTTGCTGGATTGACAATTTTTTTGTTCCGGAAATAACAGCACAAAAAATATTTTTGGATAAATACAAAGGTAATAAATCTGCCGAAGAGTTCGTAAAATACGAAAAGCATGGAGCTGAACTTTATAATAAGTATAAAGAATATTATGGGTATGTATTTTATATTGGAAAGAAAATATAGAAGCTCCGCCAGCATCCGTGCTGACGGCTAACGTAGCGGAATTAACGGCATATAACAGCGGCTACCCGGTTTCGCTCCCGATGGTCGTTTCACCCGAAATTGTCAGCCCTATTCAGCTGCGGCGGATGATGATAGATTTTGGAAGATTAAAATTATCATCACCGCCTTGCTTCATAGCCAGGCTGACAACTTCGGGTAGCTGCGAAACGTTATGCTCACTTCATAAAGAGTTCATAGTTATATGAACTCAGAATCAAAACTCGCTGATTTTCACAAGCATATGGAATTTTATATCCAACACGTTATTAGGGATTGTAAATACTGAAAGTTGCCACTCTCACTATTTTCGTGCCCATTTTTGCCGATAAAAGCCTAAAAAACAAAAATCGATAAGAAGCCTCATGCACCCGCGTCAGGATGCCCCGTTTTTCGAAAAAGGGGTCGCTGACTGCATCCACACTCGTTCTCATGCTTTCTCAAAGACGATGGAAGCCGGAAAACCTTATTAAAGCTAAAATCTGGTTCAAAAATTTGTAATGTGTGTAATGAATGACTTCATAGAAAAGTACATTAGCGAATCAATTTATTAAACTATATGGTCAGTAAGAATATGATTATTTTAATTCAAATATATTGTTAGTAATTATTAATGTTTTTAAATAAAGAGGTATAGAATGAACATGTTAGAAACAAAAGCAGATGTGTTTTGGATGGCTTTCAAGAGTTTGCGAAAAAAAGAAAGACAATCTGTTATCGAAAGATTGCTATCGGATACAGAATTTATGGAAGACCTGAAAGATATAGCTACAATCGAAATGCGTTGTGAAGAACCTTCAAGGCCCTTAGAAGATTATCTTGCTGAAAGAGAGAAATAATTAATGCCTTATGCTGTATATTTAAAGAGATCAGCAGAGAAGGATATAGAATCAGAGTGGGTGATTATCGTATCCTTTATGTAATTGATGACAAAGATAATAAAATAGAGATAATTTCAGTTGCTCTTCGTAAAGAAGTTTATCGTTAACTATAGTAGCAATAAAAAATTGTTTTTTATCAATGAAAAATTATATTTAAAGTTATGCAATCCAAAAAAATGGACTCACAGATAAACAAAGATGAATGCAGATTAAATGCTTTGTCTGGAGCAGGTTTTAAAATTGATATTACAGGAATTAACATTGCGGCTTCTCGTGGACTGGTCTGGTTAAAAGAACAACAACCTGAAGCGATCAAAGACATATCACGCTCTGTCCAGGCATTAACAGTATGGAATGAATCCGCATCCACCCAGATTGAAAAATTGTTATCCCTGAAAAAAGACGGATACTGGAAAACACAAACTCCTCTTACTGATACGGCAAGAGCATGTATTGCGCTTTGCGGATCCGGGAAGGTACAACCTGAAACGGTCAGATGGATACGGGAACAGCAGCGCGACGATAACTGGAATAACAGTGAAATTGACACAGCTTATGCTCTCATGGCCCTTGGAGAGTGCCGCATAAAAAATGAAAACGGATGCAATTGGCTCGTCAGCAATTATGGGAAGAAATGGGAACATCCCGGAACAACTTCTCTTATAATCACTGCGCTTTCTATCCAGAATAAGGAAAAATACCGCGGTTTTTTAAGCAATCGTGCAAGCTGGCTGCTTTCAAAAAAAGAAGATGGGGGCTGGACTTATATCGCAACAAGCAACCTTGTAATCCAGGCTTTGATCCTTGCAGGGACAAAGGAAGAGGACATTACCCCGTCCATCAAATGGCTTCTTGGAAAACAGCAGGAAAACGGAAGCTGGAAAGACATAATCTCAACTACCCTGTCATTGATCACATTAAAAATGTACCTGGATAAACTTAATAGCATTTCAAAGAAATGAAGGGGCAGGAAAGATAGTCATGAGTAAAAAAGCAGCAGTCATAAAAGGCGACGGCGTAGGACCTGAACTTGTAAACAGTATGCTCAGGGTGGCAAAAGCTGTCGGTACCGAGGTCGAGTTCATAATGTGCGAGGGCGGAGAGCAATGGTGGAAAGAAAACGGGGGAGATTCCCTCATCCCCCAGGAAACATGGGACATCCTTGGTGAAACTGATGCTGGTTTTAAGGGCCCCACGACCACACCGGGCGGCGCAGGTTCACCAAGGAGCGTAGCCGTATCGATCCGCCAGAAGTTCAACCTCTATGCAAACGTCCGCCCGATCAAATCCTTTCCCAATACCCAGAAACCTCTTGGTGATGTGGATTTTGTCTGTGTAAGAGAAGGCACTGAAGGCCTGTATATCGGAAAAGAAGTCCAGTTAACGGATGATGTTTTTATCGCCATTCGAAAGATCACCCGGCCTGCATGTCGAAATGTCGCAAAGTATGCATTCGAGGAAGCCGTAAGGAGAGGCTGGACGAGTGTGGTGGCAATCCATAAGAGCAATATCCTGAAACAGACTTGCGGCACGTTTCTTGAGGAAACAGAAAAAGTCTCAAAGAATTATCCGGGAATCGAGCTCGAAGAATATCATATAGATAACATAGCCCAGCAGCTCATCAAGAACCCGCAGATATTCAACCAGAAAGTCCTGCTTTCAACCAACCTATTCATGGATATCCTGAGCGAGGAGTGTTCTGCTCTTGTAGGAAGCATCGGGCTCATTTATTCGGCAAATATCGGTGACAACTATGCGATGTTTGAGCCTGCTCACGGCTCTGCGCCAAAATATGCAGGACTTGACAAGGTAAATCCTGTGGCTACAGTGCTTGCTGGAGCGTGGCTTCTTGATTATCTGGGCGAGAAAAAGAATTCCGAAGCTATTTTTGAGGCAACGGAAAAAGTGATCTCCGAAGGCAAATACCTGACTTATGACCTGGGAGGGAGCGCAAAGTCAAGCAAGATGGTTGATGAGATAATCAAGAAAATAAAGTGAAAAGGAAAATTTATTTTTTTAGTCTTATTCGCAACCCATTGTCACCGCCACATGTAAATTGCTCGATCTCAACTTCATTCCCATCTTTGAGATCCAGATTTTCACATATTGCGGTCGGTATGGCAATTACCAGGTTCTTACCCGACTCTCGAAGTTTTACTACTTCACCCATATTATCACCTTTTTTATTTCTGATATTCTAACTTTAACCTGAATCATGCGATTGGATGCGCTTCATCATCAATGGCATTATTCCATGCTTTGCGGTCTTTTTTGGTTCTCCCGGAAGACCGAACATCGGCATATCAGGGGAGCCAAAAAACTCATTCTCCCATCTGTCCTTTATTTCCTTGAATATCCTCTTATAAGCAATACAGTGCGGGTCAACGCCCTTTATTTGGCCATTATAAGGCGCCATGGCATTGTACGGACATCCGCCCCTGCAGAATTTGATGTTGCTGCATTCTTTGCAATTCCGGTTAACATAATCCTTGAACTGGAACATTTTCTTCCAGGCATCGGACTTTGCAAGGTCTTCCTTTCCGGGATGGTCTAAAACATTTCCCATGACGTATTCAGGCATGCCTATGAAACGATAGCATGGATATATGCTCCCGTCAGGACCTACCGCAAAGGTATCTCCCATGCAATCAACAAAGGTACAAACAGTGCCTCGGCTGGTAAACATGCATTTACAGAGGTGGTCAATATTCATGATCTCGATCTTGCCCATGTTTTCCAGGTATTTATCAAGGAGATAAACCAGCAATTCCCCATACTCTTCCGGGGAAAGTGCAAATTTTTCCGGGGTTTCATCACGAATTGAAGGAAGCGCGGGATGTAATTTCAGGGTTATGCCATTCTCAAGGAAAAAATTAAAGATCTCCTCTTTCTGTTTTACGGAATGGGATGTGAAGGTGCAAATAAAGCTAACCTTAAGACCATTTTCCCTTGCGATTTGAAAGCCTTTCATGGTCTTATCGAAGTATCCTTTTCCCCTCTGGAGGTCAGTAAGTTCCTTTGGGCCATCAAGACTGGAACCGATTGGAATATTATACTCTGCAAGGACTTGAGCCATCTCAGGGGTCATTAACCAGAGATTGGACTGAAGTGCAAAAGCGGGTTTAATGTGACTGAGGTTTTTAGCCAGTAATGGAAGCGCTTCACGGTAGAAATCAACACCTGCCATGAGAGGCTCACCGCCGTGGAAAGTAAAAGTAACCTGGTCGGACCGGAAATCCTTGAGCCACTCAACTACTTCTTTGATGGTTTCAATACTCATTATCGGGGAGCCTTTATCAGAACTCCAGCAATAACTGCAATTAGCGGGACAGCTTAATGTTGGTATCAGCATTACGTGAAAAGCCATATGACATCTTGATTTAGCGATTCTTTAAAGTATTAATAGTTTTGCTGCAATTTTCTGTATGATCCATATACAAACTGAACAGTATGTTACTCTATGGTAAGCTTCATAAATAGAAGGAATGAACTCAATTTGCTTGAAGATATTTACAATTCAGACTCAGTAAAATTTGAGGTATAGTACCTTTGTTTATTATTTTGAGCTTTTAAATCAATAACGGGCTGGGAGGGATTTGAACCCACGGCCGTCGGATTAAGAGTCCGACGCTCTGCCTGTCTAAGCTACCAGCCCAAGACTTCCCTCTAATAATGCTAAGTTAATATATACATTTCGCACCAATAAGGTTATCATGAAAATCGCGCGGGAAACTTTACAATTCATACTTGAAGTATGCAAATCATCAGCACCGCATGAATTTGCAGGAATGCTTTCTGCCAGCGGGGATGTCATTACTGAGGTCATAGTAGTCCCTGGCACAGAGTCAAGTGATGAGAGCGCAGTAATGCAGTTATTCATGCTTCCGAATATACATACGATCGGGTCGGTGCACAGCCATCCTTCCGGGAATATGACCCCCTCTGGTGTTGATCTTGAGCTCTTTGATAAGAAGGGAGTTGTTCATATTATTGCAGGCGCGCCATTTGATCTTAAAAGCTGGAGATGCTATGATAAAGATGGGATCCCTGTCAAACTTGAAGTGGTTGATTATGAATTCAAAGATGAAAATGACATATTATTTGAGTAAAAACCAATATAGTATAGAAATAGATATATACTCTGCAACCTTGAAACATAAAAACCAGGAGACAATATGATGCAGTCACCACAAACAGGATATGATAGTGCAATAACCGTATTCAGCCCTGATGGGAGGCTGTTCCAGGTAGAATATGCACGTGAAGCTGTGAAAAGAGGAACAACAGCAGTCGGAATTAAAGCAAAAAACGGCGCAGTCTTATTAGTAGACAAGCGTGCCACCACAAGACTTGTGGAGATGGAATCCATTGAAAAAATTTTCCAGATAGATGATCACATAGGTGTGGCAACATCGGGATTGGTAGCTGACGCGCGCGCTCTTGTAGATTTCGCCCGCGCACAGGCCCAGATCAACAAGACAACTTATGATGAGCCCATCGGGATCGAGACCCTGTCCAAAGAGATATGCGATTTCAAGCAGTCCTACACACAGACAGGCGGAGTAAGACCTTTCGGGACATCTCTTCTTATCGCCGGGATCGAGGGACATAGAACGCGCATTTTTGAAACCGACCCCAGCGGAGCTTTGCTTGAGTACAAAGCAACCGGAATTGGCTCAGGAAGATCTGAAATAATGGAGTTCCTGGAGAAAAAATATACTGAAGATATTGATCTTGATAAAGCTATCGTTCTTGGGCTTGAAGCCCTCAGGACAGTAACAGAAGGCAGCCTGAATGAATTGAACATCGAAGTCGGAGTGATCGAACTTTCAACGCGAAAATTCAGGAAGCTGACTGTTTCCGAAGTGAAAAAATTTATATCAGAAGTCCCCAAAGAAACCGGTGAGAAGGGAAAGAAAAAATAATATGGTGAATTTCGAAGAGATTGAAGAGATTTTTAAAAGACTTCAAGGGAAACTTACACCTGACGAATTCAGGTCAAGGGTTGAGACGAAATTTACGGAAATGAATGGTCTTTGCGATTCGAGGACCGCAGCGATGCTTGTTGCAAGCGAACTGGGGTTGAATGAGAACGTTAAGATCAGGGACATGACCGCTGATAAAGGCAATGTTGTTTTTATCGCAAAGGTGACTTCTGTTGGGGATATCAAGGAGTTTTCGCGCGATAATGATACCATGGGCCGCGTGGTAAACCTTAACCTTGCGGATGAAACTGGCTCTATCAGGGCAGCTTTATGGGATGATGCTGCCGACCTCGTGAAAATTGGGGATATAAAGATTGGGCAGGCCATTAAAGTAAAAGGATTCATTAAACAGGGGCAGCGAGGGCTTGAAGTGAACGTGGGAAGGGGCGGGAATGTTGAACATGTTGAAATCGAAGTTCCTGTGAAAGTAAAAGCCCATAAGATCAGCGAGATCAAAGCAGGAATGAATGACCTGAATATTCTTGGCAAGGTGCTTGACATAGGAAAAGTGCGCACATTTGCACGCAAGGATGGAAAGACAGGTAAGGTCGCAAATATTACCATAGGTGATGAAACAGGAAAAATCCGGGTTACTTTATGGGATGCAAAAGCTGAATCTCCCGGTGTAAATGCAGGGGATATCGTGGAAGTAATGAATGCATACGCCCGGGAAAATACATTCAGCAACTCCACAGAACTGTCGCTTGGTTCTGGCGGAGGAATTGCCAAAAGCAGCGCGGTAGTTACCTATAAAGAACCTCTCACCCCAATATCCGATATCGGTATTAACTCAGCTTACAGCGTGGCCGGGCATGTCTCAGGAATTGATGATTTAAGGGAATTCGATAGGCCTGACGGCACAAAAAGCAAGGTGTCAAACATTTATATCTCAGATAATACCGGGCGTATAAAAGTGGCGCTGTGGGGCGAACATGCAGACCTTGTCAATGAACTTGAAATCGGAAGCGAAATACGCATTGTGGATGCATATGCTAAATCGGGAAGGAATGAGGAAGTGGAACTTAGCGCAGGCGCCAGGACGAGCATACAGGTTATTCGAAAGTAAGCCCTATGATGGGATTCTCCAGTGGAAACCATGGGGTTTCATTATCATAGCAAATTTCAACTTATGATAATACCTCTAAAGGTAGGATAAATATTACTTTCACTCCGCTCTCATAAGGTTTATTTATAGACACACCAAGATAATGGATAATTGTGCACCAGATAACAAACAAAACGTGCACTGGAGAGAACAACATGGCAGAAAGAAAAACTTTGGAAGATTTGCCGGGTGTAGGTCCGGCAACAGCAGAGAAATTGAAAGAAGCAGGTTTTGGCTCAATTGAGGCCATAGCCGTATCATCCTCATCCGAACTTGCAAGTATAGCTGAGATCGGGGAATCGACCGCACAGAAGATCATTAATGCGGCACGTCAGGCCGCAGATGTCGGGGGATTTGAAACAGGCGATCTTGTGCTTGAGCGCAGGAAACTCGTGGGAAAGTTAAGCTTTGGCACCAAAGCCTTTGATGACCTCATGGGCGGCGGGGTTGAGTCCCAGGCAATTACAGAGTTCTACGGCGAATTCGGTTCGGGAAAGACACAGGTTGGCCACCAGATGGCTGTAAATGTGCAGCTCCCAAAGGAAGAAGGAGGACTTGAAGGATCAGTGATAATAATTGATACTGAGAATACTTTCAGGCCAGAAAGGATCACCCAGATGGTAATGGGATTATCTGCAAAACATGGGAAAGAATACGATCCTGAGGAGTTCCTGAAAAACATCCATGTTGCAAAGGCCTATAATTCAAACCACCAGATATTACTTGTGGATACGGCAAGTGATCTTGCTTTAAAGCTGAGGGATAATGGCATGCCGGTGCGCCTGCTGATCGTTGATTCATTAACAGCTCATTTCAGGGCTGAATATGTGGGACGCGGAACCTTAGCAGACAGGCAGCAGAAACTCAATAAGCACATGCACGACCTGATGAAGTTCGCAAGTCTTTATAATGCAGCCATTATCGTTACTAACCAGGTGATGTCAAAACCTGATGCATTCTTCGGCGATCCCACAAAACCCATAGGCGGGCATATCGTGGGACATACCGCAACATTCAGGCTGTACCTGCGGAAATCCAAAGGCGAGAAGAGGATAGCAAGACTTGTGGACTCTCCGAATCTTCCTGAGGGCGAGGCGATATTCTCGGTCACTACGGAAGGGCTTAAGGATTAAGCAGATAATATATTTGGAAGTCATCTGAAGAGAAAGGATAATCAACCACAGAGGACACGGAGATCACAGAGTTAATTCTCTGTGAACTCTGTGGTTTTTTAAATCAGAAGAAAAAACGATCTATAGAACACGGATTGCACGGATGACACGGATACCACGGATTTGATTATCTGTGTAAATCCGTCCGATCCGTGTCATCCGTGTTCGATTAAAACTCAATCTGGGAAAGCATAATAATGGTATTCAAAGCTGTCGTGGTGGATGTTGATGGAACGATCACATATAGCGACAGGAGTATCGATTGTAAAGCCGTCGCAGCATTACGAAGCCTTCACGTTCCTGTAGTTATTGCTACAGGGAACGTGCTCTGCGTTGTCCGGGCAGTCGCAAAACTCCTGGGAACAAGCGGCATCGTGATGGCTGAGAATGGCGGAGTCGTTGAATGCGGGAAAGTAGAATCGGACACATCCCACATAAAAGAGTGCAGGGAGGCTTTAGAGATATTGAAGCAGCACTTCTCCCACCTTGAGATGCTTGACCTTGAGAACAGGATCACCGAGATCGGTCTCAGGCGCAATTTCGATGCGAAAGAGGCAAGAAAATTCCTAGGTGAAGATGCGCCTGTGGATATTGTGGATACTGGATTCGCAATACATATCAAGAGCAAGAAGATCAATAAAGGCACAGGGCTAAGGAGGATCGCTGAGATGATGGGTCTTGATGCGCGGGATTTTGTTGCGATTGGGGACTCTCCTAATGATATCGAGATGCTTGAGGCGGCTGGTTTTGGAGTGGCTGTGGGGAATGCGCATCCTGATCTGAAGAGAGTTGCAAAGATGGTGACGAAGGGAGAGCATGGGACGGGGGTGGAGGAGGCGGTGAGGGATATGAAGAGGAGAGGGGAGATAAGATAGATATAGGAGGAATAAGAAATTATTGGCCAGAAGGTAATAAGCGTGAATGGTGTAAAACAACAAGTCATCCGTATGATAGAGGCTCTTCCTGAAGAGATTACTGTCGATGATATTATGGCAGAACTGTATTTCAAGCAGCAGGTTGATACAGGTTTGAAGGAGCTTGATGAAGGTAAGGGAATACCTCATGAAGAGGTTGAAAAGCGGATGGCCAAATGGCTCAAAAGATAAGATGGTCCGATGCATCATAAAAATAAATTTATTATTCCCCGGGGTAATATATTGGTTTATTTATTATTATTATAAAAGGAATCCTTTTTATACTGAATGGTCATATTATCAATGTTATACAGATTAAAGCCGTTTGGATACCTTACATTATGAATGAACATATAAGTATAATATCTTACGGTGACATAAGGAGAAAACAAAATGGGCACAGAGAGATTAGCGCATTACGCACGAATTGGATATATAATACCTACAATAGCATTGATAGGTTTAATTATTAGCATTATCCGATAATCTGTAATTATTATTTTTATTATCTCATTTTTACTTTTATGATGACTTTACTCGTATTTTTAGTCATACTCTTTGGCTTATTTGGTATGATTGCCACACAATATATAAGTCAATACAGAACGGCATATCAAATATGGACTAGAGAAAAGGTCTTCAATGGAAAAATAAAAGATTCAACTGAAAAACTTGATTTGTGTAGCAAAATAGAATCTTATTCTAGAGAGCTTTGCGAGATTAATGATTTATTGGGTATTGTCTTATTTATGTTATTTTCAACTTTGACAATAATCATTTTTACAACCTATTTTATTTTCCAATTTATGGATTTTAATTTACAAACAATGTTTACAAATCATAGTACAGAGGATAAAATAACCCTTATCAAAATATTAGCATCACTGGTTCTAACAATTATGATTTTGATTGCAATTCCTCTAATTTTTTCATATCTAAAAATAAATATGGGAAACCATCGCAATCAAGTTCAATTGATAAAATGTTATTCGATGTATTGATGAAAATATTAAAAATAAAAAAATAACTGATTATACTGAAGATGAAAAAGAACTCGTAAAAAATTTGACGAAAACAAAGGATTTCAAAGATACACCTTGACCAACGTAATTTTTATATAGAACCTCAAACATTGTTTTGCAAAAATCATATCCCGATCTTAAAATAATTATATAATTCATCGGGAGATCTGAATAAGACATAATAACACTATCAGGAGGATAATTATCTATGGCAGCACAACTTGGCGGACAGCCGATTTTCATTTTAAGGGAAGGTACTGAGAGAACACGCGGAAAAGAAGCCCGCAATAATAATATCATGGCGGCAAAAGCGGTAGCAGATGCAGTAAGGACAACGCTTGGCCCGAAGGGGATGGACAAGATGCTTGTAAGCGGAAGCGGAGATGTCATAATCACAAATGACGGAGTTACCATTCTCAGGGAGATGGAAATAGAGCATCCTGCAGCAAAAATGATTGTTGAGGTGGCAAAAACCCAGGATGACGAAGTCGGGGACGGCACTACGACAGCCGCAGTTCTTACAGGGGAATTGCTCATGAGCGCCGGGGCATTGATCGAACAGGACGTCCATCCCACAATTATTGCTTCAGGCTACAGGGCTGCAGCCGATAAGGCAATTGAGGTATTAAATGACATCACTCATACGATCTCCGAAAATGATGAGGACGCTCTCCTTAATATCGCAAGAACAGCGATGACCGGAAAAGGAGCAGAAGGGGCAAAAGAAAAGCTTGCAGAAATAGTCGTTACAGCGATCAAATCCATCGTGGATGAAGAGGACGGGAAGAAAGTAGTTGACATTGATAATATCAAGATAGAGAAAAAAGTCGGTCAAAGCATGGATGACTGCGAGCTTATCAAAGGCATTGTCCTTGATAAGAACAAAGCAAGTAACAATATGCCAAACAGGATCGTTGATGCAAGGATAGCACTCATTACAAGACCCATTGAATTCAGCAAAATGGAACTTGAAGCTGAGATCAGTATTTCAACACCTGGTGAACTAACACAATACCTGGACCAGGAAGAGCAGATCGTTCATGACATAGTCAACAGGATAGCAGCAACAGGAGCAAATGTTGTCCTCTGCCAGCTCGGAATCGAGGAGCTGGCTCAGTATTTCCTGGCAAAAGCAAACATCCTTGCAGTTGAACATATAGAGAAAAAAGACATTGATAAAGTCGCAAGGGCAATTGGTGCAAATCTTATAACAAGCCTTGATGATTTCGAAGCATCAGATATCGGCCAGGCCGGGCTTGTAGAGCTGAAAGGGCATGGCGAAGATAAGATGCTTTACATCACGGAATGCGTGAATCCAAAAGCTGTGTCGATCCTGATCCGGGGGGGCACAGAACATGTAGTGGAAAGTACCGAGCGCGCACTTGAGGACGCACTGAGAGCAGTCGGTGTTGCGATCGAAGATGAAAAACTGGTCGCAGGTGCAGGTTCACCTGAAATTGAACTTGCTTTGAGGTTAAAAGATTACGGCTCAACACTAAAAGGAAGAGAACAGCTTGCAGTCATGAAGTTTGCCGAGGCTCTTGAAGTGATCCCGAAAACACTTGCCGAAAATGCAGGTCTTGACCCGATTGATAAACTTGTGGAGCTTAGAAGCCAGCATGAGCAAGGAAATAAGGATTTCGGGCTTAATGTATTTACAGGGAATACGGAAGATATGTGGAAGAACGGGATTATCGAGCCTCTGCGTGTAAAGACACAGGCTATAAACTCAGCAACTGAAACCGCAATAATGATCCTGAGGATTGACGACGTCCTTGCTGCATCAGGCGGCGGGGAAGCAGGCCAGCAGGGCATGGCTGGTATGGGCGGTATGGGTGGAATGGGCGGAATGCCTCCCGGTATGATGATGTAAGGGGAATACTTTCACACTGCTATCTTCACATATTTATAGCAAAAAAACAACTCGTATAAAGGATTGAAGCGATAGGTGTTTCGTTATCAATCCTCATCCCCTATTTTTGATTGGAATAGATTTAACCCTGGCATAAATGATAGCCAGTGCTTCTTTTATTCTATCAAATAACACTCCAGCAAGAAATGCAAAGATATAAGTAATGATTAAACATCGTTAATAATCCTGATCAATATGACCGATTATTCCAAAAACAACTTAATGAAATTCATCAATCATAAACCCGGGGACATAGAGATATGTGATGTCACTTTGCGGGATGGCGAACAGACGCCCGGCGTAGCTTTTTCGACACAGGAAAAAATCTCGATCGCCGAGAAACTTGATAGTATTGGAGTTGATGTTATTGAGGCCGGATTCCCGGTAGTATCGGCAGCTGAAGAAGCAACCGTCCGTGAAATCGCACACCTTGGGCTTGATGCAAAGGTATGCTGTCTTGCACGCTCGGTTGCAAAAGATGTTGACACTGCTCTTAAATGCGATGTGGATTTCATAAGCATCTTTATAGCAACATCCGATCTGCATCTAAAATACAAATACCATAAAACGTTTGAAGAGGCTACATCCTGCGCCCTTGATGTGCTGGATTATGCCAAAGATCACGGCCTTATCGTTCGTTTTGCAGCTGAAGACGCAACCCGTACTGATATCGGGGTACTGAAGTCCATTTTCAAGTCAGCGGAAGATCACGGCGCGGATTATGTCAGTATCGCCGACACTGTGGGAATATTGAATCCAAGTACTGCGTTCTACCTTGTCAGTGAGATAAAGAAAACAATAAAAACCAAGTTGTGTATCCATTGCCATAACGACCTGGGAATGGCTGTTGCGAACACGCTGAGCGGTGCCGAGGCAGGAGCTTTTCAGCTTCATACCACGGTCAACGGGATCGGCGAACGCTGCGGCAATGCTGCTCTTGAAGAACTGCTTGTGAGCCTGCGTGTTCAATACGGTATTGAGAAATATGATGTAAGCAAATTGATGGAGCTTTCAAAGCTCGTGGAACAATATACCGAAATACCGATCCCAAAAACAAAAGCGATCGTGGGAGCAAATGCATTTGCCCATGAATCAGGGATACACGTTGCTGCTGTTCTTGAGGAACCCATGACCTATGAACTGTTCGCTCCTGAAATGGTAGGCGCCAAACGGGAAATAATTATAGGAAAACACACAGGTTCAAAGGCCTTAAAGGGTGTAGTGCAAAAAATGGGATATGATCTCACGCATGAGCAGATGTCCACACTTCTTGATAAGGTCAAGAAATGCAGCGAGGCCAAGAAAAAGGTATCGTGCGGCAGGCTTTCAGAGTTTATAAAGGAACTTGAGTAAACTGATTCGAAAATCAACGATTTACTAAAAAAATCTTCGAAGAATGAAGATTATTTCCCTTTCTTCCTGATAATCGCCACATCCCCAAGAGTGGTTCCCCTGATGAACCCGCTGCCCCTCTGGTCCTTCGAAGATACCCTTTCGGTAAGTTTGATATTTAATGTGGTTTCAAGCTTTTTCCGGACTGTATCCTCGGGTATAAGCTCTTCACGTTCGATCTTTCTTATCAGGGTAGCTTTTTCCATCATCTTTGATGCAAGGTCTTCGATGGTCAATCCCTGGGATTCCCTTGCTTTCTTGATGACCTGCGCATAATCCGGCAGGATCTCGTCTTCGAGTTTATCAAAAGCATCCCTTTTCGGCCTGTGTGTCACTATTACCCTTTCTGTCGGAGCCATTTTTCTTGACACCGGTGTCCACTTATCCTGCGGTTTTCCATATTGTGCGCATTTGCTGCATACATCCAGTACAGTCCCTTCGACTGTCACACGAATAGGGTTTCCCTTTATATTAGTACCACAAATTTCACATTCCATCACATCATCTCGACGAAAACTCTATATACCGTCCACGCTTAAATATCATTCGATGTCAGAATCTCAGGATAATACCCAGGAAAGCCCGGTCTCGATGGGGAACAATGATTTTTCACGCTATCTGATGGACAGGATAAAAATGCTTGAGGAAAGGAACACTCTCCTCAAGGAACAGGCCAATAAGGTAGAAATGGAAAAGCGTTTTACCGAAAGCCAGGTGCTTAACTACGAAAGAGAAATACGGCAGCTGAAAAGTGAGCTTGAACGAATAAAAACCCCTCCACTTGTTGTTGGTACGGTTGTGGATGTTCTTGATGGCGGGAAAGTGATAATCAGGAGCAGCACAGGCCCGCAGTTCGTTGTCGGATCAACCCAGTTAATCAACAACTCAGAACTTGTGCCTGGAACTTCGGTTTCTTTAAACTACCAGAGCCTTGCTGTTGTCGGTATTCTTCCGTCATCAAGAGACCCGTTCGTACATGGTATGGAGGTCATAGAATCTCCTAACGTTTCATATTCGGATATCGGGGGCCTTGAGGAACCGATCCGTGAACTTCGTGAGACTGTTGAACTGCCGCTTACAAAACCAGAGGTATTCGAACGTATCGGGATTGAACCTCCCAAAGGCATATTGCTATACGGCGCCCCTGGAACAGGAAAATCCCTGCTTGCAAAAGCCGTTGCAAACCAGACAAAAGCAACATTTATCCGGATAGTGGGTTCGGAACTTGTACAAAAATATATTGGTGAAGGAGCGCGGCTTGTAAGGGACCTTTTCAAAATGGCAAAAGAAAAATCACCCAGCATTATATTTATAGACGAGCTTGATTCCATAGGAGCAAAAAGGATTGATTCGGCTACATCCGGGGATCGTGAAGTCCAGCGCACATTGATGCAGCTGCTTTCGGAAATGGATGGTTTTAACCCAAGGGGAAATGTCAGGATCATCGCTGCAACCAACAGGCCTGATATTCTTGATCTCGCTCTTCTACGCCCCGGAAGATTTGACCGTTTCATCTCTATCCCGATGCCAAATAAGGATGCCCGAAAAATGATCCTTAAAATTCATTCCAGGAAAATGAAGCTATCAGAAGATGTTGATTTTGATGAACTATCCTCACTTACTGATGGTGCGAATGGTTCCGATCTGAAGGCGATCGCAATGGAAGCAGGAATGTTCGCAGTGAGGGAGGAGCGTTTTGGTGTTGGAATGGAAGACTTCCAAAAAGCCATCAGGAAATTATTGATCGCCCCCTCAAAACTGAATCTACATTCAGAAGGCATGTTTGCCTGAAATAAGAAGATAATTATGGAATATATTTTAAATATTTTGGACTTCCTGGCAAGAATAATTTTAGTCAGCATAATGTTCGTGATCTTTTTTAAGCTCAGGAAGATGGATAAAGAGATATTGAAATCATTTATATATTTGCGATTTTATAAAATAAGGGACGCTATGAATATTGTGATGATCTCATCTCCATTTTTTTTAGCTTCCTCGGTTCTTGAATATCCGGGATTTATCCAGAGGTATGGTGAAAGTCAGATTCATTTTATTCAAGATATTTCACTCATTTTGTTCCAAACCGCAGTAATCTATTTCTTAGTAATTGTTTATAGGGCAATGAATTAGTTGAGGAATCAATGGAAACGATCGCGAATATGCTTGAAAAGATCCTTGATGACTTGCAGTCAGTCGGGGGCGTCGAACTTTGCGCAATTGTTTCAAAACAAGGGTTGCTTATGGTTTCCAGGGAAGCAAGTCCGGGACTTGATAGTGAAGCATTCGCTGCCTTAACTGCTACATTATATATGTCGGCTGAATCTACCACAATACGATTGAGTAAACAGAAACCCAAATCCATAATTGTTGAAACAAATAATAAGCAGCTAATAACATATGCAGCCGGCCCCGATGCTTTAATAGTTGTTCTTGTGGGGAACGAAGGTTATATCGGCCTTATCTTGAGTGAGATAAAAAAAGCCGCAGAAAAAGCTATTAATGTCATATAAAAACCTCGAAAACTTGAAGATTGAGTCTAATAATTCTGCTTGCAGCCGGATGCATCACAAAGGAGGATAACAATATGGAGAAGATTTCGATTTCAGCAGATGGATTTAAAGAGGAGGGCACTATACCTGACGAATTTACGTGTAATGGCAAGGACATTTCACCTTCACTTTCCTGGGAAGGGATACCCGCGGGGACAAAGAGCATTTCATTGATAATGGATGACCCGGATGCTTCGGAAGGAACATTCGTGCACTGGGTGCTATATAACATACCTGCCGGGATTTTGAAGCTGCCAAAAGGCATCCCCCATAATAAGACGCTTGCCGATGGAAGCATGCAGGGTATGAATGATTTCGGACAAACCGGATACGGAGGTCCCTGTCCTCCCCCTGGAAAACCGCACAGGTATTATTTTAAGGTGTATGCGCTGGATATAAACCCTGTGCTGCCGCCGGGCGCTTCAAAGAATCAGCTTGAGAGCGCCATGAAAGGCCACATACTGGCAAAAGGTGAACTGATGGGTAAATATCAGAGGTAATTGACAGGAAAATATATCACCTATAGCAGTAAATTAAAAGGTAAGGGTTAAAAAAGGTGAGATCATGACCACACAGGATAATTTAAATGAAGCTTTTGCTGGAGAATCACAGGCGAACAGGAAATACCTTGCTTTTGCTGATAAAGCCGAGCAGGAAGGCTATAAGCAGGTAGCGAAACTATTTCGCGCAGCTGCTGACGCTGAGACCGTACATGCCAAGAACCATTTACGGGTGATGGGGGGCGTGGGAAAAACAATGGATAATCTCAAGAGTGCAATATCCGGGGAAACAGCGGAATTCAAGGATATGTACCCGAAATTCATCGAGCAGGCAAAAAATGAAAATGCATCGGATGCCGTGATACTCAGTTTTGATGTAGCAAACCAGGTGGAGAAGATCCATGCAGGTCTTTACCAGAAGGCTCTTGATAATCTTGGCAAGAACAAGGAAACTGGGTATCATGTCTGCCAGATATGCGGAAATACGGTAGAAGGAGAAGCGCCTGATAAATGCCCTATATGTAATGCACCAAAATCGATGTTCAAAAAGGTAGATTGAGGCGATGATATGGCAAAAAAACTTGCGATAATATATGGCACAGGCTTTGGCAACACTGGCCTGATGGCAAAAGCCATCGAAGAAGGGGCAAGGGACTCAGGTCTTGATGTCTTGATCAAGAAGGTGGATGAAGCAACCCCGGCTGATGTTGAAAATGCAGATGCAATAGCAATAGGCTTAGCAACCTACAAGGGCGCAGGAATGCCATCGGTTATTAAATATGTGGAAAGCCTGGCAAAAGTTCCACTTAAGAACAAAGTCGGAACAGCCTTCGGATCATACGGGTGGAGTGGAGAAGGACCCATTTTCATAACGAAAGTGCTTTCCAGCTATGGGATGAGTGTAATTGAGCCGCCCCTCCGGATAAAACGGATCCCTGAAGAAGAAGGCCTTGAGGAGTGCAGGACGCTTGGAAGATTGCTTGCTGAAAAGCTCAAGAAATAAGCCGTGAAAAAAGAACTTCTTAAGAAATGTAGGGCCCTGGGAATACCTCTTGTGGGTTTTGCGCCCGTTAACAGATGGAAAAAGGTGCCAGATGAGCTTCCCAATGTTTTATCGCCATGGATACCTGAAGAATTCTGGCCGCAGTCCATTTATCCTGAAGCTAAAACTGTAATAGTGATCGGGCTGCCCGTGTCATTACCCATAATTGAGACTGCGCCTTCTATCTATTATCAGGAACTTTATAAAACAGTAAATTCAATGCTTGATTCTAAAGCATATGAAATCGCGAATTTCCTGAATGAAAAAGGATTCAGTTCCATATATCTTCCAAGGGATGGTTATGGTGATATAAAAATTTTGATAGATAAACCGTTCGCATTTTTTTCTCATAAACATGCCGCATACCTTGCAGGATTGGGTTCTTTCGGGCATAATAATGTACTGCTTACTCCCGAATATGGACCAAGGGTCAGGTTCACTTCGATTTTCACATCAGCAAAAATAAAATCCGATCCCATAAAGATCAAGGATATATGCACCCACTGCCTCATGTGTGTGAATAATTGCCCTGCTGGCGCAATCCCGGCAAGAGGCGATTTCCCGCCACCTGTTGATAAAAGAGCGTGTGCAATACGCAGCGCCGAACTGAGGGACGAATTCAGGTCGCCGTGTGGGATTTGTATTAAAGTTTGCCCTGTGGGAAAGGACAGGGAATTGTTTGGGAGGAAGAATATGGCCATATATTCCAAAAATAAAAAATTCGAAAAATATCATCGTGCCTGGGAGCATGTAAGGAGATACGGAAGTAAAGGATAATAATTTTAAAATAGATTTTGAAAATTTTAAATATCATTAAAACCTTTAAGTTGTATAAAGGGTAACATGCAATTGCAATTTAACAGGATATCAACAATGAAATCATATTCAATATTTTTAATTTTGATAGTTTTTTCTATGGTCAATCCAGCATCCGCTCGCGTTGAATTAACCGACTTTTTTTCGGATTTTACAACAAGCGATGTTACTATCAATTCTGATGTGGATTTCAATGGAAAAGTAGTTTTTGAACTTTTGTATTCAGGTGAGATCGTCGAATCTCATGAAGTTCCGGTTAATGCCAGGGCAGGAGAACCTTTGACCAAAGTCATAATATGGCAGGAAAAACCCCAGCATGATTTTTATACCGCCACCGTAGCCTTATATGAAGGGGACAGGCTCGTTTCCAACAATTCATACCATATCGCTTACGGAAGTGCCACTATACCCTCTTTCCAGGTTGTGGATTTCTCGCCATCAGACAGCGGAGTACTGTTATTACTTCGTTCTTTTAATCCCACAGTGGCCGATATTAAAATTGAACTATTAGATAATAATGACATTGTTTACTCTAAAACCAGAGAGGACATATCGATTACAACCAGCACTGATCTGCAAATACTGTGGCCTTTTCTGCTCACTGATAACAAGAAATATACTGTCCGGGCAAAAATATTCAGCCACAGGCTGTATGCGTCTCCTCTTGTCAATACATATATAGCCGGATTCACAGCCACAGACGATGTTGAGATACTGCCTGCGGATGTACAGGTGGATGAATACGGCGCAAGCGTTACTATCCAGGGAAAATCACAGGTCCCTTTCGATGGATCCATTGTTGTTTCTGCAAAGAACAGGGCAACAGGAGAAACGCATGTATACAGGCAGCAGTTTGAAGATATCCTTACTTCAGGAAAAGAATCAACTGCTGGCATTGTATGGAAAGGAATCGCACCAGGGAATTATGATGTGATCCTCGAAGCGGTGAACCATAAAAATATCACGATAGACAAATATGAAACCGCACTCAGGATACCGGAATATCCAACTGCGAATATAACCTCGCCCGCAAACAGCACACCCGGATTCGAAGGGATCGTTTTCCTGATTGCCCTGGTGGTAGTGATATCAATATCCCGGAAATTGAAAGTTTAAAAGGTGTTTAATGTTTGATCTCATCCTTAAGAATATCACACAGCGAAAACTCAGGGCAGGGCTAACAGTTTTCGGTATTGCGCTCGGGATACTTGCAGTTATCGTTATGGGCGGGATGTCTGAGCATTTCAACATGACTTTTGATAAATCCATAAGTCTGACAGCAGATAAGATCCGTGTATTCCCGGAAATAGGATTCGGGGGCGGGGATCTTAACAATTCAAAAGCAAGGGAAGTAAAAAGGGTAACTGGTGTGGCTGATGCCTACGGGATTTTGCAGGCTGCACTTGATCCTGAAAGCCTGGGTTTTTTTGGCGGTGATGTAGTGATAGGAGTGCAGCCTGAAAAACAACTCTCCTTATTAAAAGACACAAAAGTCACAGATGGCAGGTTCCTGGCCGTGGGTGATGGTTACAGGGCAGTACTTGGGAGCAGTGTTGCGCGCGAGTTTAACCTGAAAGCGGGAGACGGACTCCAGATAAAGAGCAAGCGCGTACAGCGCGCCTCATCAATAACCCATACGAGGAATTTTACAGTTGTTGGAATAATGGAATACACAGGTTCTTTCTTTGATAACGGCGTTATAATCCCGCTTGACGTAGCACAAAAATTCTATGATCGCGGGGATACAGTGTCTTTTATTCTCGCGGTCCCTGACCCGGATACGGATGCAGAAGATCTTTCTAAAAGGATAGAACTGAATGTTGAAAAAATAAAAACCTTTTCCCCGGAGCAACTTCGTAAACAGATCGAGCAGTCACTTGTGATTTTCACTCTTATCACCATAAGCGCTGCCGTACTTGCAGCAATTATCGGTGGCTTAAGTGTTGTGAACACAATGCTGATGTCGGTTTCAGAAAGAACAAAAGAATTCGGGCTCATGAAAGCTATGGGAGCCGAGACAAAGGATATTCTTTTTATGACAATGGGGGAAGCAGCCTTAATGGGAATACTTGGCGGGATATGCGGAATAATCGGAGGCGGAGCCCTCGTATATTATTTGAATGATTATCTTGCATCCCGCGGCACTGTTCTTTTTTCGGTCACTCCGAGACTACTTGCTATCGCGATTGTTTTCTCAACTCTTCTTGGGGTATTATCAGGGCTATACCCGGCCTACAGGGCAGCAAAGATGAGCCCGATGGAGGCGCTGCGGTATGAATGATCTCATAATTCGAAATATCACCCAGAGAAAATTCAGGACAGGTTTAACAGTATTTGGCATAGCGCTCGGGATATTTGCTGTCATGGTCATGGGCGGGATGTCGGAATATTTTAACCGCCATTCAGAAAACACATTGAACCTTGTGGATAAAATCCAGGTTGTTCCTGAAACAGGATATCTGGGAGGAAGCATAGATGAATCCACTGTAAGAAAAGTCAACCGGGTTCCAGGTGTCTCTGATGCGTATGGTTTGTTGTGGATGCCTTATGATGTTGAGGGGATTGGGTTAATTGGAGATTACGTCGTGGGAATCCCTATCGATAAGCAAGAAACAACATTGAAAGATACAAAATTAAAAAGTGGAAGACTCCTCCTTCCGAGCGACACTTACAGGGCCGTACTGGGCAGTAATGTTGAACGGGAATTCAAAATAAAAGTAGGGGATGAGCTTACCATAAAATCAAAAAGATTCAGAGGCACTTCTTCCATAACCCATGAAAGAAATTTTACTGTTGTGGGAATACTGGAATATACAAGCTCGGATTATGACAATGTTATCGCGATTCCACTTGAAACAGCACAAAAATTTTATGAGCTTGAAAATACGGTTTCTTATATCTGGGTCGTGCCTGAACCTTCGGCTGATGGGGAAGATCTTGCAAAAAGGATAGAGTTAAGCGTTGAAAAAATTACGGCCTTATCGCCTCAAAAACTCAGGGAACAGGTAGAAAAAACACTTGTTATTATCAATCTGATAACTCTAAGTTCGGCAATCCTTGCAGCTATCATTGGAGGTTTAAGTGTAATGAACACCATGTTGATGTCAGTTTCGGAAAGGACAAAAGATTTCGGTCTCATGAAAGCAATGGGTGCAGAGATTTGGGATATTCTTTATCTTACCATGGGAGAATCTGCGCTTATGGGTGTTCTCGGAGGAATTTTCGGAATTATCGGAGGTGGGATATTCATTTATTACATGAATGAATATCTGTCTTCCATGGGAATGGTGCTTTTTGCTATCACACCAAGGCTTATTATAATATCACTGCTTTTTGCAACTCTTCTCGGGACTCTTTCCGGCAGTATTCCAGCGTATCGTGCAATGAAAATGAATCCCATGGAGGCCATGAAGTATGGATGAACCTATCCTGAGTGTCAGGAACCTTTCAAAAACCTATATGCAGGGAAAAATCCCGGTGCATGCCCTCAGTGATGTCAGTTTTGACGTTCAAAAAGGCGAGTTCCTGAGCATTATAGGGCCTTCGGGAAGCGGTAAATCCACGTTCCTTTCAATGATAGGTCTTCTTGACAGACCAACAAAAGGCAGCGTGTTTATTGACGGGGTTGAGGTTACAAAAGCAACAGATAGCGAAGCACCGAAAATCCGCCGTGAAAAGATCGGTTTTG
Organism: Candidatus Methanoperedens sp. BLZ2; assembly: GCF_002487355.1. Taxonomy (GTDB): domain Archaea; phylum Halobacteriota; class Methanosarcinia; order Methanosarcinales; family Methanoperedenaceae; genus Methanoperedens. Next base: position 34,249 of record NZ_NTMG01000053.1, read on the forward strand.
TGTTCCAGCATTTTAATCTCATACCCACGCTTTCAGCTTTTGAAAACGTTGATATTGCGATGCGGTTTGCAAGGGTACCGAAAAGCAAGCGAAAAGAAAGAGCGGCGGAGCTTCTCACCCGGATGGGGCTTCGTGACCGGATGAACCATAAGCCTTCTGAATTATCAGGCGGAGAGCAGCAGCGCGTTGCCATTGCCAGGGCTATGGCGAACAATCCTGCGATAATCCTTGCTGATGAGCCTACCGGGGAAGTGGATACAAAGACGCGGGATATGATCGTGGAACTCCTTCGCGGATTAAGTGAAAAAGGGCAGACTATACTTATCGTAACCCATGATACGTCAGTATCGGCGAGGACCAGGAGGATAATAAAAATGCTGGATGGAAAGATCGAAAGTGATACGATAAACGCCGTTGGTGAGATTAAAACCGCCTAAAATATTCAGTTTGGTTGATATTTGAGAATCCGAAATTCAGGTTAATTTTACAAGATATACGATCGAAGCATAGTTATGTATGTATTCCAAACAATTTACTATCAGTAAAACAATTCAAACTGTCTTTGCGGTGAATAAAATTAAATGCCTGACCTCGTAATCAAAAATGCCAGAATTTTCATAAACGATGCTATCCAGCCAGTTGAAATAGCTGTGGATAACGGGAAAATCTCAAAGATCGGGAAAATCGTTGGACAGCAGGAATATGATGAGATCATCGACGCCAGAGGCGCGCTCATATTACCAGGCGCGATTGATGTCCACGTTCATTTCCGTGACCCTGGAATGACAAAGAAAGAGAACTGGTATACAGGTTCATGCGCAGCGGCAGCCGGGGGCGTTACGATGGTCATCGACCATCCCAACACGATCCCACCTACAATAGACCGCTCATCATTCAAGGAAAAATTAAAAGAATCCAGAAAATCAATAATCGATTATGGTATCAATGCAGGAGTAACTGCAAATCTCACAAATTTTAAGAACCTCTGGGAACTTGGGGCAACTGCGTTCGGTGAGATATTCATGGCAGAATCCACAGGGTCGCTGAACGTTAATGAGAGGACATTGAAAGAGGCGCTTCCTGCAATTGGGAACCTGGGTGCAGTTGCCTGTATTCATGCTGAGGACGAAGAGACAAGAAAGAAATTCGTCAATTTGCTTAAAGGGAATCCTGCACCAGAATCGTATTCCAAGTCCCGTCCCAATTTATCTGAAAAAATCGCTGTGGAAAAAGCGATCAATCTTGCAGTTGATACAACAAAGCTGCATTTCTGCCACATCAGCGCACTTGAAAGCCTCGACGTCATAAGAAGAGCGAAAGCAGATAATAAAAACATTACCTGCGAAGTAACACCTCACCATCTTTTTCTATCCACAAGGGATTACAGGCGGCTTGGCACACTTGGAAAAATGAATCCACCGCTTCGGGATTTCTCATCCCAGCAGAGCATGTGGGAAGGTTTGCGGGACGAGACTGTAGATATAATAGCATCAGACCATGCTCCGCATCTTGAATCAGAAAAAATGACTGATATATGGTCTGCTCCTGCCGGGGTTCCCGGTGTTGAAACAATGATGCCTTTAATGCTTATGGCAATAAAACGAAATCTTCTCACACTGAAACGGGTAATTGAGGTAACAAGCCAGAATCCTGCAAGAATATTTGGCCTGAAAAAAGGCGTACTTGCGCCCGGATATGATGCTGATATGATAATTGTGGGTGAAGAAAAAGAGATCCGTAAAGAAAAACTTCACAGCAAAGCAGGATGGACACCTTTTAACGGAATGAAAGGTTTGTTTCCCAAAATGACCATCTCACACGGCGAAGTAGTTTTTGAGGACGGTGAGATAATTGCCAGGAGAGGTTGTGGCAGGTTCATTCCAGGGCAGGGATTGAAGACAGGAAGTGGAGATGAGTCTGAGTAAAAAGGGTAATATACAGTGAACCCTAATATTAAAAGGAATAAATTGCGATGCGAAACAACTTTTCAGGAGGGGTTTAAAGGTATAAGACGATAGCTCTTGTTACGGATGATTTTCCGGTATATCATTCCATCATCGAGGAAGGCCGATCCCGTAAATTGAATATCCTTGTTCTGAATCCCGAAGAACGCATACCTCCGCACGTTGGTGTTGTCATTACTACAGAGAGGGAATCTGAGTTTATTGATTTTGATCATGAAATGATCGTTATCGCTGACAACAGGCCACAGGCAACCCTTGATAAAGCGCTTTCCATGCTATTCGGAGAGGATTTTGAACATTTGATTATAGGAATAGACCCTGGAAAATATCCGGGTGTTGCCATACTTGGAAATAACAGGACAATTTCTGTTCATCATGTCTCTGCGGGTGATGTATGCCCGCTTATAAAACGAATAATGCAGGAATTTGAAAATAAAAAAATCATTGTCAGGATAGGTCATGGTGCAAGACTTATCCGTTCACAGTTGATAAACGGGATACTTGACCTTGGAATACAGGTAGAAATGGTGGATGAAACCGGAACAACACCGCATCTTGGAAAAGGAGTTCATGGACGGGTGATATCTGATATTATTGCGGCAATTAATATTGCATTGATCCCGGGAAAAATAGTGGGAAAACAATTCATTGAGCCTTCGAGTGGGGAAGTAAGGGTAATTCAGGAATCAAGCCGGGAATACAGCAACGGTCGTTCGACTATTCCGCGGCTCCTTGCAAGAGCTGTCGCAAAAGGGGAATTAACCCTTGATGAAGCTGTGGAAAGACACAAGAACGATTAACGTTTTGATATCCTGTTTCTTGTTGTCCTTGCTGAAATCCATGCACCTGTAACCGCAATTAATACTGCCAATGTTACGCTTCCGAGAACAAACTGGCGGCCGTTATTGATTATAGGATATGTGTCCATTGCTTCCCGTATAACAAGTATGTATGTGCTTCCAGCCCATAAGATAATACCGGCTGCAAACACGAAGAACGGATGTGACCAGTGCCTTCCGATCTTTTCTTTATCCAGGTGCAGGTCAAAAATTATGCCAATATTAATAATTACACCTGCAATTGCATACCACCATATGGAGGCATTGATGTAACCCATAAGCAGAACAAGATATCCCACAAGTATCGGTTCGTTATAATAATCCCAGAGTGCAATACCACCCTGCACGGTACCAATGAGTGACAGTATTATGGCTGCCAGGTACATAACAAAAGTAATTTTTCCTCCATATAAGGATTTCATCATAGTCCCTTTGAAACTATCCACGGTATCATCAAAACCTGTCCCACGAAATAACATATAAAGGCCAATGCTTGCAGTTATTGCCATTACCGCAACCTCAGGGCGATCAAAGTATAATGAGATCGAATAGATCAGGAAAACAAGACCGATAGGAACGAAAAAAGTATGTGATATTTTTGGGTCGTTGAATGCTTTTTTAATTATATAATATGTGCTTTCCAGATTCTCATGCTGTTTTACGATTATTCTATGAACTGCATCAACTTTTATTCTGGATTGTATGATCGGCAATACGGATTCATCTTCTGCTCCATCAGAAACAAGTATCACTTTAAGTGGTTTTAGCTCAAGGAGAATTCTGTCAAGCTGTTCAGCGATTTTCCTGTCAGCCAGTATTCCGACTTTTTTATCCCCGGCTATTGAAACGATCTCTACACTCTCTTTCTGGGCAATGAGTTTATCATAAACATTAATGCCGCCAAAAATTGTGTTGATATCCGAATCTTCCGGGTCGCTGGAAGCAAGTCTGACCGCAGCATCGATGTTTGCAGCGCGCCCGATTACCGGGCTTTCCACTTTTCCTTTTTCCCCAAGGTCGTTGTCCCTGTCAATACATATGATAAGCGTATGCATTGCACTCTGTTATCTTCATGTTTATATAAATAACATTCGTATCAATTTTATAAAATGTCAATAACTTTATATTAAAAATCCTTTATATCAAAAAATCTTTTATTTAGGGAAAAGAGTCCATATATCAATGATTTTTATTGACACATATAATATCCCGATACATTTTATTGTTTTTGCGATTGATATCACAACCATGAACCTTTTAGTTTCATAATTTTCAATTCCTGCAACCATTGGAGCAAGGTCGCCAACAATCGGGATCCATGGGGAGACAATTAGCAGGAATGCACCGTATTTGCGGAAATATAATTGCATCATCAGTTCCTTTTTCCGGTCATGGAACGGTATGATCTTTCGAATTTTATATTTTCCTAATAAATATCCAATGTATGCTCCTGCGATTGATCCTGCTATCAAAATTAATAATACTAACTCAGGTTTTTTTCCAACATCCAGTAATCCGAAAACCACGGGTTCTGTTGGTATTGGTATTATGGATGAAATCAGGGCTATAAGAAGAAGTCCGGCCATCCCATAGGATATGAAAATTTCAAATAATACCATTTTTATTGCTTATTTTGAAGAATTACGTTTAGTTTTATTGGACTTAACTTCCTTTACTTCAATTTTTGGCTCTTTTATCAATCCATTCTTCTTTTCTTCTTCAATCTTCTTCTGCCACTCATTAAAATTACAGTGCGGGCATCCGATTTCCCAGGGGCGCTTTCCTTTGTTCACTATTTTAATATGGAAGAGACCATGATCACTGCATTGCTTTTCAGTGACTACGATCTGTCCGATTTTAGGCAGCGGAAGAGTGAAATCACAATTTGGATATCCCGAACATCCTATAAACCTTGAACCTTTTTTGGATTTTCGGATGATAAGGTCAGAAGAACATTTCTGGCATGTTCCGATAACCCTGTCTTCATATAATCCGTTCCTGAGGGCTTCACTTATCAGATCCTTGTTTTTGGTCATATCCTTGAATACTTCACCCAGCATATCCCTTGATTCCCTGACCACGAAGTCTTCGGTAATCTTGCCTTCGGAAATCTCATCCATGTCTTTTTCAAGTTTGCTTGTCATGTCGGGTTTAGTGATAGTGCTTGCATATTTTTCAAGCGCCTCAACAACTGCAAAGGCTGTTTTTGTTGGCTGGATGGGATTTCCGTGAACATACGCCCTGGAATAAAGTTTGGATATTATTTCATGGCGCGTGGATTTTGTTCCCAGGCCCAGGTCTTCCATTATCTTGATAAGATGCCCCTGCCCGTATCTTGAAGGGGGTTGTGTCTCTTTTCCAACAAGATTTACTTCTTTTACTGTAAGGGATTGGCCTTCTGCTAACTTTGGCAGTATCCTGTCTTCCGGCAGATTATACGAATAATACCATCTCCAGCCAGGTTCCATCAGTCTTGCCCCGTTCGCCCCAAAATCCTCACCGCTGATATCAACTGTTACAGCCATTGTTTCCCAGAGTGTCTCGCCTGCAAATGTTGCGAAGAACCGCCGAACTACAAGCTCATATAATTTCCATTCATCATCTTTAAGCTGGCTTCTCTTTACGGGTGTCGCGGGATGTATAGGTGGGTGATCGGTAGTTTCTTTCTTGCCTCTTGTGGGCTGGAGTTTTCCAGATAATAGCTTCTGTGCATATTCTTTGAATTCCGTGTTCAGGAAAGATTCAATGATCCCTTTCATGTCAAGTGTTTCGGGATAAACGGTATTATCAGTACGCGGATACGAGATGTAACCATTCACGTAAAGGAATTCTGCTATCCTCATGGCATTTGAAGGGGAAATCCCGATAGCACTTGCCGCTCTTAGGAATTCGGTGGTATTGAACGGCATGGGAGGTTTTTCGCTTCGTTTTCCAAGTATAATACTTTTTACTGTTCCGGTTTTTCCAAGTTTTGCCCTGGTCGCTTCAGCTTCTGCCTGATCAAGGAATCGTCCTTTCTTGTGCTGTGCTTCAAATTCCCCGCCATTTATAAGTGTAGCATATAGTTCCCAGTAAGGAACGGAGATAAATGTTTCGCGTTCCTTTTCACGGTTGACAATGATTGCAAGAGTAGGTGACTGCACCCTTCCAACTGACAGGAATTTATCCCCGAGCCTTCCTGAGCTCAATGAAACGAATCGAGTGAGAACCGCACCCCAAATGAGGTCTATGACCTGCCGTGACTCGCCTGCAGCAGCAAGATTAAAATCGATTTTAACAGGATTAGAAAAAGCTTTCTTGATTTCTGCCGGGGTTATAGTGCTGTAATGGACGCGGTCTGCGGAAATATCCGGATTTACTTTTTTCACCACATTCAATGCTTCTACACCTATCAATTCACCTTCACGGTCATAGTCAGTGGCGATTGTCAGGTGTTGGGCGGTTTTTCCCAGTTTTCGAATAGCAGTTACAATGTTTGCATGGGTTGGGTTTGTAAGAACTTCTGCATGTATCAGGTTCTGTAGATCTGTTTTCTGCCAGTTATTGTATTCCTTCGGAAAATCCACTTCTACGATGTGCCCGGATAAGCCAATTACGGCGGTTTCGTTGAATTTATATGTATCAACACCATTTACTCTTTCTTTATCTGGCTTTTTATCGGATAGTATTGCTGCGATCCTTTTGGCAGTGTCATGCTTTTCTGTTATTATTAAATGCATCGTGTACCCTCAGAGGTGTCTGGATAAGAATGTAACTTGTTTAAATAGGTTTGGTTATAACTGAATATATTTATTTATATATAAGTTATTCTGGGCTTAATATGTTGTAATTCCATTTGCCAGGGGAGATTTTATATAGGGCATGTAACATACAAGACGCTTCCCGCGTGTGAAATCACGGGTATGTTGTATTGTAAAGACAAAATATATGTTTGGCCGTAATATGCCCTGTACATGTTCAAAAAAACTGTGCAAGGGAAACTGTTATATACGGTGCAAAACATACAAGACGCTTCCTGCTTGTGAAAACAGGAATGTGTGTTGTAGGAAAAACAAATATGTTCTCCGATAAACGCCGGAACCGTGTAGAAAAATAATGCGCGAGGGAAAGTGTTATATACGGAAAAAAACATATTATACACTTCCCGCGTGTGAAAACAGAAAACACAAAGGAAATGTTGCGTTTTGAAAAATA
>NZ_NTMG01000025.1 GCF_002487355.1 Candidatus Methanoperedens sp. BLZ2
GTTGTCACAAATTCAGATTTCTAAACAATGATTGAATATTCAGACAAGCTCTTAACTATCTCAGGAGATGTCACACAACTGCACCAGGTTATAATGAACCTGTGCGTGAATGCCCGTGATGCTATGCCGGATGGCGGCACATTGAGCATCACAGCTTCGAATTTTTTTATTGATGAAAATTATGCACGGATGCATACCGAGGCACAAGTCGGTTCTTACGTTGTCATTGCAGTCTCAGATACCGGGATCGGTATTCCTCCTGAGATACTCTATAGGATTTTCGAACCTTTCTTCACGACAAAGGAGTTTGGTAAAGGAACCGGGCTTGGTCTGTCAACGTCTCTTGCAATTGTAAAAAGCCATGGCGAGTTTATAAACGTGTACAGTGAGGTTGGAAAAGGAACGAAATTCAGCATATATTTGCCTGCTATTAAAACCAGAACAGAAATACAAAATGCACAGGAACAGAAGCTTGAATTACTCTCCGGGCATGGAGAACTGGTTCTTGTTGCCGAAGATGAAGATTCAGTTCGTGATGTCACTGTTTCGACATTGGAAAAGAATGGGTATATTGCACTTGCAGCCGAGGATGGTGCGGATGCAGTAGCATTGTATGCTCAAAATAAGGATAAAGTCAAAGTCGTTCTTATGGATATGATGATGCCAATAATGGATGGCCAGGCGAGTATCCGGGCGATTCGAAAAATTAACTATGAAGTCAAGATTATCGCAGTCAGCGGATTAGCAGAGAAAGAGAAACTTAAAAACGTTGCAGATTATACAAACTCTTTTTTGCCAAAACCTTACACGGCTGAGAAGCTGCTCAAAACCATACATGAAGTTTTGAGTGCCAAATAAGTTTTTTCAGAATAAATTCCCCCTTCTGTTATTTAATTAAATAGATATAAATATATTAATTCAATTCAATTCAATATAATATCAATTCAATATAATATCAAGTTAATATAGGGTCTCATTTTATTAATTAGGCAGCCAGAACGGGAGAAACTACATTAAGATGCGAATAGATCTATGTAAATTGCTGCTATTTGATGTGGTAAAAATAATGAAATCAAAAAAAATTATAACAGTGGTAGCTGCGGTAGTGTCGGTGGGATTTAGTGCGTTGTGCGCGTGGTACTTTACGGGTTTCCCGAAAATGTATTCAGGAACAAGAGACTGAACTATGAAGATGAAGCCCGGTGGACTGTGAATATCATCCGTTAAGATGAGGGAAATGAAATGAAACAAATCGGTATGAAATCGGCAAAACAGTTTATTCTGGTAGTTATCATTATTGCCGCAATTTTGGCAGTAGTTTTAGGTTCAATGTTTTACCTGAATTTTTACATGAGTCCCCGGCAGGGCTATACAGGGGAAGCGGAATCAATTACTATCGGATATTCGCCGTTTGAGCAAAACGCACTTCTCTGGATTGCCCAGGACCAGCACTTTTTCAGCCTGAACGGCCTCAACGTAATCTTGCGTAAATATGATACCGGAGCGGGTTCACTGGATGGAATGTTGAACGGTGAAACGGATATTACGGCAGGGGTAACCGAGTTCCCCACGGTCGAAAAGGCGTTCAAGAAAGAAAGTATTCGCATAATTGGAACCATCGCAAAAACTGAGCAGATATATCTTGTCGGACGGAAGGACCGGGGAATTGAAAACGTTTTAGACCTTAAAGGGAAGAGGGTTGGGACTACCTTAAAAACAGCAGCGCATTTCTATCTCGGCAGGTTTCTCGAAATTCATAGCATGGATATGAAGGATATAATCCTCGTTGACGTCAAAACACCGGCAGAATGGGTGAACGCTGTTGCAGATGGAGACATTGATGCAATTGCCACCTCTGAACCGTATGCTAATTTAGCCAGAAAGCGTCTGGGCGCAAACGCTGTTATCTGGCCTGCACAGGGCAGCCAGCCCATATTTGGATTGGTTGTTTCCACGGATGAATGGATCACAAACCATCCTGAACCTGTCAACAGGTTCCTTAAGTCTCTGGCACAGGCTGAAGAATATGCCATCAATAATCCTGTTGAAGCAAAAGCCATCATACAAAAACAGCTAAACGTGGATGCCGAATATATGGAAACAATCTGGTCTCAGGACCGGTTCTCTCTTTCGCTTGACCAGTCGCTCATTCTTGTGATGGAAGATGAAGCGCGATGGATGATAAACAACAACCTCACGACGGAGGAAAAAATACCCGATTTCCTGGACTACATCTCCGAGAACGAACTCAAGTCTATAAAATCTGAAGCGGTAAATTTCATACGGTAAAACGAGAAGCTATGAGAATCAGGACACAACTTATCATCAGCATGGTTTTCTTCAGTATAGCCCTGCTTATCATCTCTGCATCGATGATTACCACAAACCAGCAGATAGAGCGGCTGAATATACAGGAAGAGCTGGCAAAAAACATAGAGCTCAAAGCCAATGAGCTCAGTTATTTATCGAACGATTTTCTTCTGTACCATGAAAGCCAGCAAATCGAACGATGGAAGTCACAATATTCCTCTATTTCCGACGATATATCGAACCTGACTGTGGACAGGCCGGATCAGCAGGCGCTTGTCAATAGTATCAAAACAGACCAGCAGAAGCTGAAAGCAGTCTTTACTGATATACTATCTAAAATAGAAAGCTCACCTGGCACTTTTGATCCGGCATTTATCCAGGTCTCATGGAGCAGAATAGGTATCCAGACCCAGGGGATGATCTCCGATGCTTCGCGCCTATCACAAAAGATTCGTAATGAACAGGAACAAGTGAAGCTCATCAATTACCTGCTCAGTATTGCCCTGCTGGGAATATTTGGCGTATTTCTCCTTACCAACTATTTTCTGATATACCGGCGCACGTTAAGATCGATATCGAACCTGCAAGAAGGGGCAAGCATCATCGGTTCCGGGAACCTTGATTTCTCTATCGTAGATAAAAAGAATGATGAATTCGGCGAATTATCTCACGCGTTTAACCGGATGACAACTGACTTGAAAGCTGTTACTGCTTCCAAATCGGAGCTGGAGAAGGAAATTATCGACCGCAAGCGTGCTGAGGAGGCACTACGGGAGAGCGAGGAGAAGTATCGTACCATCATAGAGACCGCCAATGAAGGCATATGGATATCTGATACCAGGGGACGGATTACGTTTGTTAATAAGAGAATGGCCGAAATGATTGGTTACAGTCCTGAAGAAATGATGGGAAAACTGGCTTGCGACTTCATGGACGAAGAAGCCAGAGCTCTTGGAAGGCTTAACCTTGAACGGCGGCGGCTGGGCTTGAGAGATAGCTTTGAGCAAAAGTACATTCGCAAAGATGGCACAATTTTCTGGGCGTTAGTAAGTGTTACGCCATTGTGGAATAAGGATGGCCGGATTATAGCTTATATGGGTATGCTCACCGATATCATCCAGCGCAAGCTGGCTGAGGAGGCACTGCGTAAAGCGCATGATGAGTTAGAACTTCGTGTTCAGGAACGAACCGCAGAACTGAAAGAAGCAAACATAGAATTAGAAACTGAGATAAATGAGCGCAAGCTGGCTGAGGAGAAAATACGTGAACAGGCTGCTCTTCTTGATAATGCACAGGAGGCTATAGGAGTCAAAAACCTGGAAAATCGTCTCATCTACTGGAATAAAGGCGCACAGCGCCTGTATGGCTGGACAGCAGAGGAAGCGATTGGCAAGAATCCCATTGAATTCCTGTTTAAAGATAAAGAAGAGCCGCCCCAGCTCATTGAAGCAAAAAAGATTGTGCTTGAGAAGGGGGAGTGGACAGGCGTGCTGCACCAGCTAACGAAATACGGTAAAGAAGTGATTGTTGAAAGTCACTGGACTCTGATATATGATAGCGAAGGTAAACCGAAATCAATACTTACCATCAATATGGATATTACTGAGAAGAAAATGTTTGAGGCGCACTTATTACGAGCGCAGAGAATGGAAAGCATAGGCATTCTTGCAGGCGGTATAGCGCATAATCTTAATAATATGCTGACGCCGATCATGCTATCCCTGCAAATATTAAAGGGAAAATTCAAAGACGAGCAGAGCCAGAGATTGCTTACTATTCTTGAAAATAACTCACAGCGCAGCGCTGATTTAATAAAGCAGGTTCTACTATTTTCACGGGGAATCGATGGTGAGCGCACCCCTCTTCAACCAAAACATCTCATAATTGAAATTGAGAAGGTCGCAAGAGAAACATTTCCAAGGAATATTGAAATTAGAACTGATATACCAGAAAATCTCTTTACAATTTCAGGAGATATCACACAATTACACCAGGTTATAATGAATCTGTGCGTGAATGCCCGTGATGCTATGCCGGATGGCGGTACTCTGAGTATCGCAGCTTCGAATTTTTTTATTGATGAAAACTATGCAAGAATGCATACCGAGGCAAAAGTCAATTCTTACGTTGCCATTGCAGTTTCGGATACCGGGACCGGTATTCCTCCTGAGATACTTGATAGAATTTTCGATCCTTTCTTCACGACAAAGGAGATTGGTAAAGGAACCGGACTTGGCCTGTCAACAGCTCTTGCAATTGTAAAAAGTCACGGCGGGTTTATAAATGTGTACAGCGAGGTTGGAAAGGGAACGAAATTCAGCATATATTTGCCAGCGATTAAAACCAGAACAGAAATACAAAATGCACAGGAACAGAAGCTTGAATTACTCGCCGGGCATGGAGAACTGGTTCTTGTTGCCGAAGATGAAGAATCAATTCGTGAGGTTACTGTTTCAACATTGGAAAAGAATGGGTATATTGCGCTTGCAGCCGAGGATGGTGCGGATGCAGTAGTATTGTATGCTCAAAATAAGGATAAAGTCAAAGTTGTTCTTATGGATATAATGATGCCTATAATGGACGGCCAGGCGAGCATCCGGGCGATCCATAAAATTAACCCTCAGACTAAGGTAATTGTAGTTAGCGGATTAACTGAGAAAGATAAACTTGCAGAGATTGCAAGTTCTCATGCAAAGGCTTTTTTGCCAAAACCTTACACTGCCCAGAAGCTGTTGAAAACCATACACGAAGTTATGATTGAAGGGGACAAAAAGTGACTACCACAGCCTAAAGGCATTGTGGCTTCCTGCTTTAACGAATACCTACCGGATTGCGGATTTTCTTTACAAGCTCTCTACCGAATGCATAAAGGTCGCGTGGATGTCTTGAAGTGATAAGATTTCCGTCCACAACAACTTCCTTATCTTCATACAGGACACCTGCACATTTCATGTCGTCCCTGATACCTATGTAACATGTCGCTTTCCTTCCTTCTATTACTCCTGCTGAAATAAGCGTCTGGCCGCCATGACATATCACCCCCACAAGTTTATTCTCCCTGAAAAAATGCCGTGCGATCTCAAGGGCCTTTTCTTCAAGCCTGACCTTTTCAGGCGCTTTTCCTCCAGGAAGGATCAGAATATCAAAATCTTTCGGGTCCACTTCATTAAATGTCATATCTGCATTTATGGAATAACCATGTTCTCCCGTAATTGTTCCCTGTTTCATGGACGCAACCTTCACGATAATGCCTTCTTCTTTTAACCTGTTAAACGGATAGAAAAGCTCCTGGTCTTCAAAATTATCCGCGCTTAATATGAGTGCTTTCAATACAACTCCTCCCATGACATAATTTTAAACCTCTTCGATATTAATCCTTTTGATAACTCAAAATCAAAAGACCATATCTATAAAAAGTAAAATGATGTAAAAGAATTAAAATACAGGTCTTTATCGATCATGTCCAATGATATTATAACCAAAGTAAAATTTGCAAAAAGCGCCTCCATTCCTCTTGCAAGCGTTTCCGGCGCCACGAAGAACAGCGCGCTTGCTGCAATGGCACAGGCGCTTGATTCAAGCAGGGAAAAAATAATCTCAGCCAACACAAAAGACATCTCAGCGGCTGAAAAACTCGCCGACGCAGGCAAACTTTCAAGATCACTTGTCAAGCGGCTGAAAGTTGACGATACAAAAATAGATGAGATGATAGCAGGCGTCAGGGATGTCCTGAAATTTGACGACCCTGTAGGAAAAACTCTCTCTGCGCTTGAGCTTGACAGCGGCCTTGAATTGTACCAGGTAAGCTGTCCGATCGGATTGATCGGTGTCATATTTGAATCCCGGCCTGATGTCGTTCCCCAGATAATGTCGCTTTGCTTAAAAAGCGGGAATGCCACCATATTTAAGGGCGGCAGCGAAGCAGGTAATTCCAACAGGGCGATATTTGATGTGCTTGTCAGCGCCATAGAAAGTACAGAAGGCATACCGCAAGGAGCATTCGCGCTCATGGAAACAAGGGAAGAAGTAAACGAAATGCTAAAACTTGACGATTATATAAACCTCATCATTCCCCGCGGATCAAATGAGTTCGTAAAATACATCCAGGATAACACGCGAATCCCTGTACTTGGACACTCTTCAGGTATCTGCCATGTGTATGTGGACAAAGAGGCTGACATGAAAAAGGCGCTTGATGTCTGTTATGATTCCAAGGTCCAGTATCCTGCGGTCTGCAATGCAATGGAGACGCTTCTTGTTCACAAAGGTTTTGCAGAAACATTTATTCCTGAAATGGGAAAGAAATACGATGCAGCAGGAGTAGAACTCAGATGCGATGAGCGATCATTCGATATTCTTCAAAATAGCGGTCTCCTGAAAGCCATAATTCATGCGGCAGAAGAGGACTGGAAAACAGAGTATAATGACCTGATACTCTCAATAAAAATAGTGGATTCAATGGAAGAAGCAATAGACCACATCAATAAATACGGATCACATCATACTGATGCTATCATTACTGAGAACAACACCGCAGCCAGCAGGTTCATAGACCTTGTGGACTCATCCAGCGTGATGTGGAATGCTTCCACCCGCTTTGCAGATGGATTCCGTTACGGTAAAGGAGCCGAAGTTGGCATCAGCACTAACAAAATACATGCACGCGGTCCTGTCGGGATGGAAGGGCTCCTTATTTACAAGTATGCGCTTCTTGGCAACGGTCATAAGGTTGCGGATTATGTGGGAAAGAACGCCAGGAAATACACCCATAAAAAACTAAAAGCACAACTTTCCGGGAAAATGGGATAAGGAATATGGAATATGGACTCTGAAAATATTGACCGCAAAGACCTTTTTAAAGACCTGAAAAAGATCGTCCTGAAAATCGGTACAACTTCTTTATCTAACGAAGACGGAAGCTTTAACCGCAGGCTGACAGAAGACATTGCAAACCAGGTTGCTCATCTTCGAAAACTTGGAAAAACCGTAATAATCGTAAGTTCAGGCGCTATCGGTATCGGTGTCATCCAGTTGAAAATGACAACTCGTCCCCGTGAAATTCCACTTCGCCAGGCCGCAGCAGCCGTGGGCCAGAATATCCTTATGCAGGAATGGATGACTGCTTTTAATAAACATGATCTTAAAGTTGCCCAGATACTGCTTACATACGAAGCCTTCTCAAACAGGATGACATATCTAAATCTCCGGAACAGTATCTCGGCGCTCCTTGAAGCAGGTGTGGTTCCGATCATCAATGAAAATGACCCGATCTGTGTGCATGAGATAGAGGCGACCTTTGGTGATAATGACAAGCTTTCGGCAATGGTTGCAAGCAAGGTCGAGGCAGAACTCCTCGTCCTTTTATCTGATATCGATGGATTGTATGATAAGAACCCGAAGAAGAACGAAAATGCCAGGCTCATAAACACTGTGGAGAAAATCACGCCCGAAATCGAAAGTTACGGTGGAAGCCCCACAAGCACAAAAGGCGTGGGCGGGATGAGGACCAAAATAGAAGCTGCCAAAATAACTTCTATGGCAGGATGCCACATGGTGATCGCAAACAGCGCTATCGATGATGTGGTGATAAAGGTCATAAGCGGCAATAATATCGGTACCCTGTTCCTTGCAAGGGACGGAAAATCCAGGAACAGGACGCGCTGGATAATCCTTTCAAAAACATCGGGTAAACTCATCGTTGATAAAGGCGCAAAGGATGCGGTTAAAAACGGTATGGGTCTTTTGCCGTCAGGTATTGTCGAGGTTTCAGGAATGTTTGACCGCGGGGATATTATCGAGATTGAGAGCGAGGGAAAGGTGTTTGCCAAGGGAATCACGGATTATACATCCTCTGAGCTTGCCAGTATCAAAGGCAAACATTCGGATATGATCGAAAAGATACTCAAGGTTAAGAATTATGACGAGGTCGTGAGGAAAAGCAATATTGGGATGCTGTGATTTTGGCCATGTCTTTGTCGCTACTGTTCCTGGATTTGGCGGAATTATACTTTATGGAAATACTATATATTTTTATCAGGTTCTCAGATGGAGAATAATGTATGTTAACTGACTTTTTCATCGGAAACCTGGATGTTATCTACTTCATTTATGGGTTTGCCTTTTTGCTACTTGGTATTTTCTTATTATGGCAGTACAGGTTTATCGAAAAAAGTGAATATAAATTGCTGAAAATCTTATGGCTTCTTGCATTTTTTGGGATTACTCATGGGATACGTGAATTCATAAACATGTTTGAAGTAGTCAGAGGAAGAACCGGCTTTTTAATAATTCTCACTGATGCTTTTTTATTTATATCTCTATTATTTTTATTTTTATTCGGTTATCATCTAATTAATATCAAGAAAAAAAAGCCAGGCATCTGGTTTCCATCCACAATATTGATTTTATTTTTTACAGTCCAAACATATATAAAAGTGAATAACCTGGAATATCACGTTCCCTGGGAAATTTCAGCAAGATACCTCCTGGGTTTTCCAGGTGCAATTTTAAGCGCTATTGGATTTATTTTATATTACCAGAGCGAATCTGAAAAATTAAGTAAAATCAAAGTTAAAAAGTATTTTATTTATGCTGCTTTATTTTTTGGGATTTATGGAATTTTGGGAGGAATGATCGTTCCCAGAAGTAATTTTTTCCCTGCTTCTATGATCAATGTGACCTGGTTTAATTCTTTGTTTGGCATTCCTGTTCAAATTTTCCGTACTATTTTTGCAGTTGGAATTGTATGGTCTATCGGACATATAATGAACATTTTCAATGTAGAGGAAACTTCCAGGCGCAGGCGTGATGAGGAGAAAATACGAGACCAGGCCGCTCTTCTTGACAAAGCACAGGATGCTATTATTGTCCAGGATTTAGAAAACCACATTATCTACTGGAATAAAAGCGCTTTGCGATTGTACGGTTTTACAGAACAGGAAGCCATTGGTAAAAATATCAGTGCGATTTTATATACAGAAGAATCACCAGCACTCATCGAAGCCAGAAAAAGAGTAAACGAAGAAGGAGAATGGACCGGGGAACTGCATCAGGTAACGAAAGCCGGTAAGAAAATAATCGTAGAAAGCCGCTGGACCCTGGTACATGATAGTGAAGGGAGGCCAAAATCAATACTCATCATAAATACAAATGTGACCGAAAAAAAAGAATTCTTAAAAGACATCGCCGAACATAAAAATATTGAAGAGGCACTAAGAATGTTTGAGATCGCATTAGAAGAGGCACCTGATGGTGTTCGAATCTTGGATATGAAGGGTAATATAATCTATTCTAACAAAGCAACAGAGAAGATATTTGGTTTCTCCTCCGGGGAATTAAAGGGAAAGCATGTCAGTGAGATAAGTGACGACCAGACCTTTTCAAGTGATGGTATCATACAAACTATTAAAAAGATGGGGAACTGGAATGGGGAACTCATTGTCAAGCACAAAAATGGGAGGGTTTTTCCAATCTGGTTAAGCTCATCTATGATCAAAGATAAAAATGGTGAGCCTGTAGCCATTGTGGCGATGAGTAGAGATATCACAGATATCAAGGAGAAAGAAAAGCTTCAAATGCAACTCTTGCAAGCCGACAAACTTGCAACTATAGGTCAACTGGCATCCGGAGTTGCTCATGAGATAAACAATCCTCTCGGTAATGTCTCTCTTTATGCTCAAATGCTCTTAAAAAAAACAGAAGATGAGGCTACCAGGAACAAACTTAATATCATCAACGATGAAGCGAACAGGGCTGCACATATCGTGAAAGGTCTTCTTGACTTTGCAAGGCAATCAGAGCCAGAACTCGTCCCATTAAATATAAATAAGGAAATTGATAAAGTATTAAACATACTTAAACCTCAATTAATGGAGATCAAAGTAAATACAGAATTTCAATATCTTCCCACTATTAAGGGTGATCCCAGTCAGATAGGACAGGTAATAATTAATATAATTTCTAATTCAATCCAGGCAATAACAGAAAATGGAGAGATACTGATAAAAACTTCTTTAAAAGAAGATCATATAGAAATAAATATAATAGATAATGGATGCGGCATCCCGGAAGAAAATCTCTCCAAAATATTCACTCCTTTCTACTCCACAAAGAAACAAGGCGAAGGAACAGGACTTGGCCTTGCTGTCATTTATGGGATAATTAAACGCCATAATGGTTCAATATATGTGAAAAGCGAGATCGGAAAAGGCACAACATTTACTATAAAATTACCGGTTTGAACTGTAAATTATTTACCTGCCCAAACGCCAATTTCATATAGCTTCCTGCCTATTACAGCATAGATATCATGGCCAACGTTACAATCATCGGAAGCGAAAAATCAGGCAGGACAAGCCTTGCAGGAAAGCTAGGGAAAAAAGGCACTGAGTCCGATATTACACTCTATAATTTTGTGAAAGGTGACCGGATATATTCATTCGTGGATGCAAACGGTTATCCGTCATCGTTTAAAACGCTTATACAGGCGATCAATCTCTCGGATATAGCACTGGTATGTGTTCCTTCAAGCGGTCTTAATGCGCAGGTGGGAGAGTGCATCATTGCTCTTGACCTTCTGGGCAATAAACGCGGATTATTCGTAATCACAATGTCGGATAAATCTAATCCTGCCGCTATTTCGGAATTATCTGAAAAAATAAAAGCGGTCACAAAAGGCACGAACCTTGAAAAATGGGAGACTATTGCAGTTTCAAATACGACCTTTGAAGGTCTTGAGAGGCTCAAGGAAAAAATTTTTGCACTTGGTGAGGAGGTGCGAAATGCATATACTGCAAAGAAAGACCTGCCAACAAGGATCATAGTTGACCACTTCTTTAATGTCACAGGTATGGGATGCGTTGTGCTGGGAATCGTGACGCAGGGGACTATCAAGGAACATGACAGGCTGACACTCTATCCGACTGAGAGACCAACAGAAATACGCTCCATCCAGAGTAACGATGTTGATATGAAATCAGCGCCTGCCGGAACAAGAGTGGGACTTGCGCTAAAAGGAGTGCAGTCAAAAGAATTTGACCGGGGATATATGATCTCCCAGAAAGAGGAAGTTTCTTCAAAATTCAATTTGAAATGCCACCTTACAAAATTCACCTCAGGATTGGGTGTGGGCGATGCAGTCCACTTTTTTGCCGGACTCCAGGATATTCCTGCAACGATCACGGCAATGACGATAGATGGAAAAGATGCAACACAGGCGCCTGCGGGTTCCGATTGCAATGTTGTGTTAACAACGCAAAAGAACATCGCATACAGCAAAAATGACCGTTTTCTCATTGTCCAGCTTAATAATCCAAAACAGAGGCTGGTAGCAGGTTGCGATATCGTATAGTTTTATGAAAAAATTAGATAAAGCTTTTTAGTTTATAACTCTTTATAAAAGGATAAAGTACAAAAATGACAGAATCCCAGTATTTCACTCTCTGTAATGATGTAGCAGCCGAAATAAAAAAAGCTGTTTCCGGACTGATAGGAAAACCTGAAGCAGGCATGACATTGAGAATCGGGGCAGATGGCACGCCTACTGAGAAGATCGATGAAGTTGCGGAAAATGCAGCACTTTCGGTTCTTGAAGCCGATGGCAGGTCAATGTTATTCGTGAGTGAGGAACTGGGTGAGAAAAATATCGGGGGAAAACCTGAGTTTACGTTCGTACTTGATCCCGTAGATGGTACATTCAATGCGGTGAACAATATCCCTTTTTTCTGTGTGCCGATAGCTATTGGAAAATCTGATTTATCTGATATAAGATATGGTTTTGTCAAGAATCTTGTTAATGGGGATATTTATTCAGCCCAGAAGGGAAAAGGAGCTTTTTTAAACGAGAAACAAATACATGTATCAGAGATATCGCAGCTATCCAAACTCAGTGTATTATCATACAGTCATCGCCCTCATGCAGTTTTAATAAATAACCATACAGTCAGGAGGGTAAGAGTATTCGGATGCGCGGGGCTTGAACTTTGTTATATCGCTTCAGGGATATTTGATGCTTTTTTCGATATGCGCGGAATGCTTCGTATAACAGATATAGCTGCCTCGAAGCTCATCGTGGAAGAGGCAGGGGGAGAAATTACAGATGAAAAAGGAAACCCGCTTAATACTCCGCTTGATGTCAGGAAACGGGTAAATATTATTGCAAGTAATGGAATAACACATGACAAATTGCTTGAACTTGTATAGCGGAGGCAAAATAGGATGAGAAAGATCGGTATAATTTCAAGATGCGACAGGGATGAAATATTTTCTCTGGTTGAAAAGATAATTGATCACCTGAAATCCAGAGTCGATATATTGATCGACCCGAAAACTGCACAGAGGCTCAATCTGGAAGGCACCCAAATGGCAGACATGAAAAAAAATGGCGCTGAATTTATCATATCCATAGGGGGCGATGGTACGGTTTTACGGGGGATCCAGAAAATGGATGATCCCCTTCCTGTCCTTGGAATAAATATGGGAACTATTGGTTTTCTTGTGGATGTGGCTCCTGAAGATTCTCTCTGTGTCATTGATAAAGTATTGTGTGGTTTTGAGGTCGAAGAACGCTCTCGCCTCTCAATTGTAGTAAATGATGAGATACTTCCATGTGCAACCAATGAAGTTGTCATCCTGACCGCCAGTCCAGCCAAGATGCTCTCATATCGGATATTCGTTGACATGATCCCTCTTGAGGAACTGCGGGCAGATGGAGCGGTGTTTGCAACGCCGACAGGCTCGACTGCATATGCGATGAGCGCAGGAGGGCCGATTGTTGATCCGCGGGTGGATGGTACTGTCATTGTGCCGCTTGCTCCTTTTAAATTATCATCCCGTCCCTGGGTGGTTCCGGCCCGGAGTGAAATAAAGGTGGAGCTGACTGTGCCCAAAAAGGAAGCAGTGCTTGTGATCGATGGGCAATACTCAAGGATAATAAAAGAGGAGGACACGATAATTATTACCAGGGCAAATATACCCGCAAGGTTCGTGAGAACAAGAGAGGATGGGTTTTATGAGAAAGTCAGGAGTAAGCTTGCGTGACAAATATATGATTTAGCAATTAAACTTACAATGATGCTGAGTTTGGATAATCATAATAATTTGAAACACAAATCATATATAGGTTTTCAATTATTGATTATATAGGTTTATTGCCATTCGCAAAGAGAGTAAACTTTCAATATGATGGATAGGTGTTACAGAAATGATGAAAAATCCAGATGGGCGTGACTTCAGTATAGCTGTTGGAATAATGATGATTGTGTTAGTGCTGGCAGGCGGGGCCTTTGCAGGATCGGTCCCTGACGCGCCAACAGGTTCAGATTATATTACATCTGGATCAACACCTCAAATTAGTCCGGTCCTGAAATATATCGTGGTTTCCCCATCACCATCAACTACACTGACAGTTGGACAGAAACAGAATATTACTTCGAGAGCATATGATCAAGATAATAAGCCAATGGCAGGCGTTGATATATCCTGGACAGTCAGCAATAGTGGCGTTGTAAATATTATTCCTGTAAAAGCAAGAACAGATGTGACTGGAGGTGTAACATCTACATTTACTGCACTCATTAAGGGTATTGCGATAGTGAATGCCAGGAATGCCAGTGTTGTAAGCAACAACATTGCCTTGATTGTAAATGCTATTGTTCCAAGTATTAAAGTCGCCTATCCCAATGGAGGAGAGAAATGGATACGCGGCACGACCCAGATGATAAAGTGGAATTCAACTGGAAGTCCTGGAACTTATGTGAAAATAGAACTCCTGAAAGCCGGGGTCTTGAACAGGGTAATCATATCAAGCACTCTGAACGATGGTTCGCATCCATGGCTGATTCCGGTTACCCAAGCGTGGGGAACAGATTACAAAATAAGGATAACAAGCACTACCAACCCTGTATACAGCGACACAAGCGATAACAACTTCACTATTCCTGCCCCCTCTTTCAGTGTGGTCTCCCCGAATGGCGGGGAGAAATGGATAAGAGGAACGACTCAAACAATAAAATGGAATTCAACCGAGAGCCCAGGATCATATATAAAGATAGAACTTCTGAAAGCCGGGGTCTTGAACAGGGTGATCATATCAAGCACGTTGAATGATGGTTCACATCCATGGCTTATTCCTGCGACACAGATTCCTGGAGTTGATTATAAAGTGAAAATCACAAGCACCATTAACGCTTCTAACAGCGACACAAGCGATAATAACTTCATTATCCCTGCTCCATCCATTACAGTCGCTTCTCCGAATGGAGGGGAGAACTGGAGAAGAGGCACAACACAGACCATCAAATGGAGTTCAAGCGGTAGTCCAGGATCATATGTAAAGATAGAACTCCTGAAAGCCGGGGTCTTGAACAGGGTAATCATATCAAGCACTCTGAACGATGGTTCGCATCCATGGCTGATCCCGGCTACCCAAGCGTGGGGAACAGATTACAAAATAAGGATAACAAGCACTACTAACCCTTTATACAGCGACACAAGCGATAACAGCTTCACTATTCCTGTTCCCTCTTTCAGTGTGGTCTCCCCGAATGGCGGAGAGAAATGGATAAGAGGAACGACTCAAACAATAAAATGGAATTCAACCGAGAGCCCAGGATCGTATGTAAAGATAGAACTCCTGAAAGCTGGAGTGCTGAACAGGGTGATCGTATTGTCAACCCTGAATGACGGTTCACATCCATGGTTTATACCGTCATTACAAACGCCGGGCACTGACTATAAAGTGAAGATCACAAGCACGAGTAATCTTTCATATACGGATATGAGCAATAGCAATTTCAGTATCATTAGTAATATATGATACTTGGAATCGATATTGGTGGAGCGAACACCAAAATAGCATCCGATGATGGCAGGATAGTGGAACTCCATTATATCCCCCTCTGGAAGAACACGAGGCTGCCTGAGGCGCTTATTGAGATCGCGGGGCGCCTGGAACCGCAAAAAGTTGGTGTAGTAATAACAGGAGAGCTTGCTGATTGTTTTCCTGATAAGGAAGCAGGTCTTTCATACATTATAGATGCAGTTAATAATGCATTTGCGAACGCTTTTTTCCTTGATAGCAACGGAGTTCTAACACAAGAGAAAATACGCAGCATTGCTGCTGCCAACTGGATGGCCTCTGCTCTTCTTGTAGGAAAGGAATTCGGGGATTGTATATTTCTTGATATTGGTTCAACCACTACGGATATAATCCCGATAAAGAATGGTTTGCCTCTTGCAGGTAAAACCGATTTTGAGCGTTTGAAAAAAGGGGAACTTGTGTACTCAGGGGCGCTCCGGACAAATATTGCCGCAATTTTGAAAAGCGTGACATTCGGGAATATAGGGTCACGGATCTCCTCAGAATTATTCGCAATTACAGCCGATGCATATACTGTTCTTGGTTTGATAAAACTACAGAATTATACGTGTGATACACCCGATGGCGCAGGGAAAACGATCCTTCATGCAAAAAGGAGGCTTGGACGTGTTGTTTGCGCAGATCTAAGCGAAATAACGGATGGGGAGATTTTTTCGATCGCCCGTCAGGTAATGGAAGCACAGGTAAACGATATCAAGGATGCTCTTTGCGAAATATCAAAAAAGCACGACATCCGGAGGATTGTAGCATGCGGTATCGGGGAATTCCTGGCTAAAAAAGCAGCTATTGAATCCGGATTTGAGATAATTTTGATCTCTGAAAAATATGGAACGGAAATATCAAAAGTATTTCCGGCTTACGCTGTAGCAAAGTTGTTGAAAAATTCTAACCTGTAAGGAAAAATCCCATATTCTAATATGGGACTTTACGTTATCTTTTCAATTTCGGAAGTATTTTTCGTTTGATACCGAGGGCTATTAAAATTGCAATACTTAAATAGATCAATATCGGGATAATAAATCCTGTGAATATGATAATTCCTCTTACACTCTCAATAAATCCTCTCACTGCATCCCGTAGCGCATCCGAAATGCCCCATCCATCACCTGTAATTGGCGCTGGTTCCATAACAGTTACCGTGATCGTAGACATCTCAACGCTCTGGTTCAGGTAATTTAGCCTGCCTGTCAGACTTTCTACCTCACCCCGCACCCGTTCAAGTTCATGCTCAACTTCAATAATATCTTTAACGGTAGTTGCCATTTTAAGAATCTCCTGGAGCCGTGTTTCCTGTTTTTGGAGATTATCGAGCCTTGCGCCAAGGTCTATGAACTCTTCCGTGACATCCTGCCCTGAAACCTGCCTGTATTTTTCAGTTCCAAGCGCATCTATTTTTTCGATAGTTGAATAAAAACTCTTTTGAGGCACTCTTGCAGTAAGATGACCATTTTTACGATTATTTCCGATATCACTGATGGAAGAACTTGAAATAAATCCCCCTGTTTCAAGCGTAATGTTGGTTATATCATTAATTGCCGCCTGGGCGCTTGCCACTTCTATCGTGAGGGTCGCTGTGGAAATGACTTTTCTTTCAAATGTTTTTCCATTTACATTACTTCCTTCATCCATTGAAGGGCTTCCTTTATTTCCAAGACCTGCGAATCGAAGGTCTGAAGAAAATTGAGATTTTTCTCCTTTCATCTGGTAATTCTGGGTACTGATGCATCCTGCAAGAATTATGAAAATGAAAATTATAAATATAGTTACTGTCTTATTATTCATAGGAGGATTATAAGATTCATGAAAATATATAACAGTTTCTTTTCAAATCCCATAATATATGGTTTGACGGGATTTATTCTGGTTGCAGTCCCCGCGCTTTTATTCTTTTCTGTGTTGGTCTTCTGACTTTACCTGGAGCGGTTATTCTCATGGCAGGCGCTATTATCAAGAATAAAACTTGATTGATTTTTTAATTATTGACTTAATATCCTAACTTTATCTGTGACCCGATTTTCATATCAAGAATTTTCAGGAAATCACTTTTCGCTTCCCTCGGAATGAACGCCCCCGCCGCAATATCATGACCGCCCCCGGTTCCTCCAACTGATTTTGCAGCTTCGCTTATTGCCGCGCCAAGGTTCAGGCCTTTCCTGATAAGATCCTGGTTTCCCCGTGATGAGACTTTAACCCCGCCTTCAGAATCTGCAAAAGCGATAATGGGAAGATTTCTGTTATTGACAAACGACGCGCTCATTCCCGCAACAATCCCTACGATGGTTTCGCGGATCAAATTTCCGGAATCGAAGTATTGGAGGTTTCTCATTTCCGTTATTCCCTTCTCTTTCACAAAATTCAATCCCTCCACAAGATTTTTCCTGTGCTCACTAAGAAGTACGCATGCTTCATCCAGGCTCTTTCCCCTGTCGCCCATGCATACCGCAAGCCCGATATCAGCATGGTCATAACGCGCAGTGGAGTTAAGAAGTGTTGAAAATTCCGAGGCATCCCTGACCTCTGTGCCTTCCCGTTCGCATAATAATGTATATACCTCACCCACGAGCCTTTCTACTTTAAAACCCGCAAGTCCTGATGAAAGCCCGAATTGTATAAGAGCAGATACGATCTTCTGTTTTTCACCTGGTTCAAGGTCTATCCACCGCCTCCATTTCTCGCCCTGCTGCCTGATCCCGATTCGTTTGAGGAATTCTATACTTGCTTCTTCGCTTCCGGTCAATCCCGGAAAATAAATATCAGTTGAATATTGGAGAAGTTTAAATACAGGACGGGTCTGCCTTCCGAATAACATGAGGTCTTTCTCATGCTTGATGACTTTGTTCTTTACTCCTTCCTCAAGTATTGTCCTGTTCAAGCCGATCAATTGCCCGTGTTTTGAGTGCTGGAGATCTCCCACAGCCCCCACAATTGCCAGGGCTGAAAGATCTCCGTTATCACCCATTTCGCGTGCTATAAAGTAGGTCATCCCTGAGCCGCTTACTTCTATACCACCGTTTAACCCGAAAAGATGTGGGTTCAGGTGAAATTCATGTTTCCCCTGGGGCTGGTGATGATCAGCGATCACTGCATTAAGCTTTAAGGATTTTATCGCATCAAGCATCCCGCTGCCAAGATCTGTAAATATTACAAGCTGGGGATTACTGCTGGCTATTTCCTGGAGGTTTTTATGGTCAAGTTGTCTTACAAAAATGATCCGGGAGTCGATACCTGCCCGTTCAAGGGCTTTTCCCATGATCGCAGCAGAAGTCAGGCCGTCAGCATCAATATGCGACACCACGAGAGCGCAAGAATGTTTCTTAATATGATCCGCACATTCCTTTGCTTTTTTCACGAGTGTCATCTATAGCTCTGGTAGCTACAATTATTTATAAAACCTTTGGACAGGCCGATAACAATTTTTTTATAGATTGCATTATATCAGGAAGCCATATGAGTCACGATTATAAGGCGCTCGGACTAAAATCCGGGCTTGAAATACACCAGCAGCTTGACACTAAAGAAAAACTTTTCTGCGGCTGCCCAACTCTACTTCGTGATACAAAAGAATCGAATTTTGAATTTTTCAGGTACCTTCGCCCCACACAGAGCGAAATGGGGATCGTTGATAAAGCTGCGCTTGAAGAAGTAAAACTCATTAAAAAATTCATTTACAAAGCATACGACACAACATGTCTCGTTGAGAATGATGAGGAGCCGCCGCGTGAATTGAACCCTGAAGCTATAGAATTTTCCCTGATGGTAGCCCGCATGATGAACATGAAGATAGTGGATGAACTCTACACCATGCGAAAGATCGTGATCGATGGCTCCAATACATCCGGTTTCCAGAGGACCGGGCTTGTAGCAACGCATGGATATATAGATTCCAGTGCAGGGCGCGTGGGTATTGATGTTCTGTGCCTCGAAGAGGAGGCTGCGCAGAAAGTGGAAGATAAGGGAGATTCTGTTATTTATTCTCTTGACAGGCTCGGAATCCCGCTTGTGGAAATAGGAACTGCGCCTGATATCGTTTCTCCTGCCCATGCAAGGGAAGTCGCTGAACAGATAGGAATGATATTGCGCTCAACAGGAAAGGTAAAGCGCGGCCTAGGCACGATTCGGCAGGATGTCAACATATCGATTGCCGAGGGCGCAAGGGTTGAGATAAAAGGAGTTCAGGAGCTTGCGCTTATTGAAACGATTGTTGAAAGGGAAGTTGCAAGGCAGGCAACCCTTATAGAAATAAAGAAGGAACTCAATAAACTAAGGGCCTCAGTTTCTGATAAGATCATTGATGTTACATCCGTTTTTACAAACACTACCTCAAAAGTAATTTTAAAAGCACTAAAAAGCGGTGTGGTTTATGCCGTGAACCTGCCGGGATTTGCGGGATTTGTCGGAAAAGAGATCCAGCCTGGAAGGCGCCTGGGAACGGAGTTTTCTGACCGCGCTAAGAAATCAGGTGTAGGGGGCATATTCCATACTGATGAACTGCCAAATTACGGCATCACAAAAGAGGAAGTGGAATTACTCAGGAAAGCCGTGGGCGCAAAGGATGGGGATTGCGTGATCATGGTCGCTGATTCTAAGGAAAAAGCACAGGGCGCAATGGGAGCGGTCATAACCCGAGCAAAAGAAGCGCTTGAATTCATTCCCGAAGAAACGAGAAGGGCGCTGCCTGACGGGAATTCGGCATATATGAGACCGCTTCCGGGAGCAGCGCGCATGTATCCTGAGACCGATGTTCCGCCGGTTGTGATCACAGAAGAGCGTATCCGGAGTATCAAGCTTCCTGAATTGATAGGCGAGCGAAAAGCACGATACATAAAACAATTCGGTCTAAATGAAGAAATCGCGAACCAGATCGCGCGTTCGGCTAACTTCATAATTTTTGACGATATAATGAGCAAAGTTCCGAAGGCAAATCCAAATTCAGTAGTAAGAGTGCTTGAAACCATCCTGTATGAACTTCAAAAAGAAGGTGTTGTTGTCAATGAGATTACAGAAGATCACCTGATTCAGCTTTTCAGGCTCCAGTCAGAAGGGAAGATCCCCAACGAAGCAATAAGCAATATCCTGAAAACAATAGCAGGAAAGCCTGAGGTGGATGTAGAGAAGGCGGCGCTATCTCTTGGTATCGGGGGCGTGGAGAAAGGGGAATTGGAGACTGCTGTTGATATGCTTGTTGAGGAAAAGATGGATTTTATTAAAGGAAAGGGTTTGAATGCGGTTGGGCCGTTGATGGGAATTGTGATGAAGGAATTCAGGGGGAAGGTGAGCGGGGAAGAGGTCAGCAGGATGTTAAAGGAGAAAATAAGGAAGAAATTGGGGTTGTAAATTATCAGGATCGCTAATTGGAAGAATGTTATTATATTTGATCATATTCATTTTATTCTAGCATGTATACAACGGTTTTATATTGAAAAATATTTTTTTATACCAGCATATTATTTAATTTTTCTCGTCAAAGACCACCATTTTGAAAAATGGAGAATCAAGAGTATGTTCAAGGGATTTGAATCTTTGATAATTGATGGAGTTTCTTTTTCTTGTGGCGCTCTAGTCAGTGTTAGAATTAAGATGAAGTTTATTTGTAGTTATGATATTATTGATTATAAGAAATCTTTAATGCAAATAAACGCAGCTATATCTATACATGTTGATTTTAATTTGTTATAATTCCGTTTACATTATATTTATATAGTATTAAGGTTATCAAATAGGATTGGTATTAAATATGGGCGAAGATATAAATCCAGATATAAATGTAGATAATTCCATTGAAAGTACAGAATCCTCAAAAAGAACAAGAGTTGTAACACAAACTAAATATCCTTTACCAGATAGCAGAACAGATTTCGATCCTCACCATTTGAAAATTATTTCTGCTTATGCATCATTCAGTCTGAACGGCAGTAAAGAATTAAAATATTCAGATTTTTCTCAAGCGTCATTGGGTTTCAATTCTCAATATATTAGTGGTAATAACAAATATCTAGAGAATATAGGATTAATAATTTCAACTGGAGGTGGAAAATATAAACCAACCCAAGACTGTATTGATTTTAACAATAGTATTAAATGGAAAAAAATAGAAGGTGCAAAAGAGATTCTTAAAAAACGAATGGCAGAGACGTGGTTTTGGGAAGAAACCCAAGCATTACTTGAAGTTAAAAAGATATGCATTAAAGAAGAATTGATTCAACATCTTGGACACGTTGCAGAAGCTGACCCCGAAAAGCACAACCGATCTCTAAGGGTACTTATAGATTACCTATTGTATGTATCTTTGGTAAATTTAACCGAAGAAACAGGTGAAATTAAACTAAGCAATGATAATGGACAGACGGAACTATCCATTATTAAACAACCTGCAACTAGCGATCAAACTGCAAATATTGCGCAACCTTTAACTAAGGAAGTGGTTGAAGAAAAATCAATTAAAAAAGAAATAGTCCAAGAGACAATAATAAAACCAGAAATTTCACTTAAAAATCAAGTGAATGTTAATATTTATATAGAGTTGAAAATATCTCCAGAAACTTCTAAAGATGATATAAAAGGAAAAATTGAGGCATTGGTTGAAGCATTAAACGCTTTAAAATAGAAAATTCAAATAATGATCAACATACCTCCTATTCCTTGGCAAACAATAGAAAAAATATTGTATTCTATTGGAAAAGGTACAGATAAAATAAATCATGAACATAGTATTGGAAAAGAAAAGCTTGATGCGACACTTTCCTTTCTTCAAAAGATTTCTTTCATTACTGAAAATAATGAATTAACAGAAACTGGAAAAAATTTTTATACTGAATTATTTGTATGTAATGATGAAACTGCATATAGTATATTAGCCGATTCTTTAAAAAAAACTGAATCTGTACAAATTATTTGCCAGATATTATGGGGAAGAAAAAATTTACTAAAAAATAGTATATATAACCTTTTGCTAGTTGAGAGGATGATAGATGAAAAGATCAAGGAAGATGATTTAGGTTCGTTTTTAAGTATACTAAATAAGTGTAAAATATTGAATTATAGTAAAAAATTTGGCACAATTGAAATACTATATAATCCAAAAAACAATTTAGAAAAACCAACAACACTATTTTTGTCACCTGATACTCCATATAGCAACATAAAAGCATTACATGAAACCATACGGACTTGCAGACGGTTTTTATGGTGGTTTGATAAGCATTTTAGCACTAAAGGATTAGAACCATTATCTAATGAATTAAATGGAAATATAATTGATAATATTAGATTATTATCTGGTATAGCAAATATTAACGATAAATTCAGAAATGATTTTCAAAGGTTTGATAAGGAAATGTTAAAACGTGGTATTAACAGGCTGTCCCAAATCCCACTTCAATGAAAAAATGACATTATTTTCAATT
>NZ_NTMG01000012.1 GCF_002487355.1 Candidatus Methanoperedens sp. BLZ2
GTTTTACATTGTACTAAGATGTGCGAACTCTCGGGAACTGTAGAAAGTCGCTATGCTCACTTATTTCAACCTATTTTCAAAAATTATTTAATATATTAAAATATTCATAATTATAAAATGTTAATGTAAAATAATATATTTTGTTAATTCAGTTATCAAATCGCCATAAAATATCGATACATAGAAACCCAGTGTTATTGGTATCATGAACGGCAAACCAGGTGTGACCCATATATCTTTGATAAAACCATTATCAGACATTTTCTTAAGTTCATTCATCACATTATCATCAATTTCTAAGCCGCCCCGTTTAAAATAAAATTTGATACTGTCATTTGTCTTTTCAAACCCCTCGATCATTCTAATGTGCTTTTTATTTGAAAGTTCGCTGATCCTGGTTTTATAACCTATGAAGGCATATAATGGTTTGTCGATATGCAGACCCATTTTTGAAACATTATAAATCGCCAGGATCAAAGGAACAACGATCGTAAGAAGCACTGCATTCTCAAATATCCCGAATGCAAATAAATTACTGAATAGCGGTAAGGGTTCATTGAGAGGAAAATCATATCCGAATAAACTAAGGTCCGGGTATGATGGAAAGAATAAAGATAAAACGATAAGTGATTTTGCATCAGCTCCCCCAAATACACCAATCTGGAATAAAAGATACACAAAAATGAAGATCAATCCTGTAGAAATAAGCATATAGAATAAATAATAAATCCCGTAAAACCAGATGTCATAAGCAATAAAAAAAGATCCGCCTGCAAGCATCATCAGCCATAATTTATTTGTAACGCGGCGGGTTTTGATATCTGAATAACATGAATATATTAAAAAAGGCGTACAGAACAATATCTTCAATATATCTAGCATATTCTTTTCATTGTTTTTTATACTTATAAAATTATGCGAATATGAAGGCAAACTATTTAGACGAAAATACCAATATACCCACACTTTATGCCGTCGTGGCTTAGCTCGGTAAAGCGGCTGATTCGTAATCAGCAGATCAAGGGTTCAAATCCCTTCGACGGCTTTAATTAATTTATAAAAAAAACAAACATTTATTACAATAAACATATGAGTATATTTGTATTCAATGATAGTCTTACATGGAACGTGGAAATCAGCTGCTTCACTGGAGGAACGGGGGAATTTCTTCTTATGGGGTGAGACCTCAACATCAGCTAAACTAAAGAGCAGAGGACATCCCGGGGCCAGGATAGAGCATTCTCATCCATTTCAGGCTTCAAAGGATGATATCCTGAAAATAATCACATCACTTGACCCTGCAAACAGCGTCATTAAAAAAGCGCGGAAAGATAACGTATTCATAACACTTCCATCAATTTTAAATTCTCCACAGGCTTCCCCCGATCTGATCAAGGAAGATGATAGTGAAAACGGAAACGGGAAAGTCGCTCTTGCAGCATGGAAAATAGACGGTTTAAGCCTTCCTCCGGATGATGCTGTTTCACTTTTAACAATGCTTTCCGGTTTATGGACAGGGGACGATTTTGCCATCGGCACGGATTTTCGGTTCTGGAGCAAAGTCTCAAAATTCGCAATGGAACTTATGTCAAAACAGCATTTTGTTCCGGGACTTTTTTCCATCGATAATGGTCAGAGCTTTGCACGATGGCAGTATGTGCTCAATGACCAGGACGATATGAAACGGATGTCAATGCTTTCCGGCGGAATGCCGCCTGTTTGCAGATCGATCCTCCTCAATGGATCCGGATCACAAAATCATCCCGAAACGTTAATATCCGATTTCTTAAATACGACAATTGACGCATGCATCCGGCGATGGATCCCCATTTCTGAAATCCAGTCTAAAACATCAGGTGTCTCATCAGCATGGTTAGAATCCCTTTCAACAGGCCGACCCATAAAAACCAATATACATGGACTAAAAAACCTGTCTGAAGGAATAAGATCATGGAGCGGACCAATTCATGAAATAGAAAGATCCGGATTTCGCACATGTTTTCGTCTCGATCCGCCTGCACCAGATGTTGATGATGGCTGGAGCCTTCGGTATTTCCTCCAGGCATCGGATGACCCGAGCCTTCTTGTTCCGGCAGATGACGTTTGGAGAGAATCTCGCGATACGCTTTCATTCCTGAAACGAAAATTCGACCACCCGCAGGAAAAGCTTCTTGCTGACCTGGGAAAAGCCTCACGCTTATTCCCTCCGATCGAAGATAGCCTGAACACGGCAAGACCTGTTGCAGCAGAACTCAGAACACAGCAGGCTTATACATTCTTGAAAGAGGCGGCGCCCCTGCTATCTGAAAGCGGTTTTGGTGTTCTTATTCCTCCATGGTGGAATAAAGGAGCAGCAAAGACACAGCTTGGGATAAAATTGAACGTAAAACCAAAGCGTGAGCCAAAGACTGGAAAGGGGATATTTACTTTTGATTCAATAATAAATTACAACTGGCAGCTGGCACTTGGAGGTGAGGCTATTAGCGAAGAAGAATTTCAACAACTTTCAAGCCTCAAAGAGCCTCTTGTACGCATACGTGGGCAATGGGTGGAGCTCAAAAAAGATGAAATTGATGCCGCAATAAAATTCTTCAGGTCAAAAAATTCCGGTGAAATGAAGTTGAGTGAAGCCATGAAGCTTAGTATTGGACAGAGCGAATCCGAAACAGGTCTTGCGATCGCAGGATTTGAGGCAAAAGGAAGCCTGTCTTCCCTGTTCGAACAATTATCAGGGCGCAAAGGAATAAAACAAATGAAGCAGCCTGATAGCTTTTCAGGAAAACTGCGCCCATATCAGGTGAAAGGTTTTTCATGGCTGGCATTTTTGAGACAATACGGGCTTGGGGCATGCCTTGCTGATGATATGGGGCTTGGGAAGACAATTCAGCTTCTTGCTCTTTTATTAAAGGATAAGGAAGAAGGAGAGGGAAACGAAAGGCCGACACTCCTTATATGTCCTACTTCTGTGGTCGGGAACTGGCAGCGGGAAGCAAAGAAGTTCGCTCCTTCGCTTCGCGTCCTTGTGCATCACGGTATTAGCCGAAAGAAGAAAGAATTCATTAAAGATGTTCTCAATTACGATCTTGTGATAAGCACTTATGCGCTTACTTACAGGGATGAGGATGTGCTCGATAAGGTTGAATGGAATGGGGTGGTACTTGATGAAGCGCAAAACATCAAAAACTCGTCAACCAGGCAATCCCAGGCCGTGAGGCGGATAAAAGCAGGATATCGCGTTGCTCTTACTGGAACGCCTGTTGAGAACCGGTTGAGTGAACTATGGTCAATCATGGAATTCCTTAATCCGGGTTATCTTGGCTCTACTGCTGGTTTCAGAAGGACTTTTGCTCTTCCGATTGAGCGATATAATGATAAAGAAGCTGGATCGCGCCTGCGTAACATTGTCACGCCTTTCGTGCTTCGCCGCCTGAAAACAGACTCTTCTATCATCAAAGATCTCCCTGATAAGATCGAGATCAAGGAACACTGCAACCTCACAAAGGAGCAGGCTACACTCTATGAGGCGGTTGTCAAGGACATGCTAAGAAAGATCGAGGATTCTGAAGGAATCGAAAGAAAAGGTGCTGTGCTTTCTGCTCTTATGAGGCTTAAGCAGGTTTGCAACCACCCGGCGCAGTTCCTTGGCGATGGCTCTTCCATCCCGGAACGCTCAGGAAAGTTGAACCGGATAACAGAGATGCTTGAAGAAGTGCTTGCAGAAGGCGATTCAGTTCTCATATTTACGCAGTTTGCTGAAATGGGCAGTATGCTAAAAGCTCATTTCCAGAAAGTTTTCGGGCAGGAGGTGCTCTTTTTGTATGGTGGAGTAAACCAGAAGCAAAGGGACCGGATGGTCATGCGGTTCTCGGAAAAAAATGGCCCGAGGATTTTCATACTCTCGTTAAAAGCAGGTGGTGTGGGTCTAAATCTTACGCGTGCAAGCCATGTGTTCCATTTTGACAGGTGGTGGAATCCTGCAGTTGAGAACCAGGCCACAGATAGGGCTTTTCGTATCGGGCAAACAAAGAACATACAGGTTCATAAGTTCATCTGCGACGGGACGCTTGAAGAAAGGATAGATGAGATGATAGAGGTAAAGAAAGAGCTTGCAGAGAATATCATTGGCACTGGTGAAGGATGGCTGACAGAGATGACCACGCAGCAGTTAAAGGAATTATTCACACTGAGACGCGAGGCGGTGGCTGATGAGTAATATAGGAGGATTTAATGGCCTGGCGCGATAATTTCTGGGGCGGCTACACTGCTTCAAAACCCATAAAAGTGGAAGGCGGTATAAAAGCAAAAAGCAAGCGGGGCGGCATTGGCGACACATGGTGGTCAAAGCGCTGGGTTTCTGTGCTTGAATCGTTTGGATGGAGCAACAGGCTTGAAAGAGGGAGAAGATATGCAAGAGGCGGGCAGGTACTTGATTTTAAGCTCACGCCCGGAAAAGTCACAGCGCGCGTGCAGGGTTCGGTATCTAAACCATATTCTGTCATAATAGAAATAAAACCGCTCACAGGCGAAGCATGGGCAAAAGCCACAGAAGAGATGGCCCGGAAGGCGATATTTGCAGCAAAATTGCTGGCCGGTGAAATGCCGCAAAATATCGAAGAGGCTTTTAAAGCTGCGGGTGTGCCTCTGTTTCCCGAATCCTCTAAAGATATCAAAACTGACTGTTCATGCCCTGACAGCGCAAATCCATGCAAGCATATAGCAGCAGTTTATTACATTCTGGCAGAAGAATTTGACCGCGATCCTTTCATGCTTTTTAACCTGAGGGGGCGGACAAAAGAGGAGATCACGGTTTCACTTCGCCAAAAGCGGGTAGGGGATGAAAAACCACATGAACCGCAGAAAGAGGCTGAAAACCCAAAAGAGATACCTCTATCAACAGACGGTTTCTGGGGAGGTGGGGAACTCGAATCGTTTTCAGTCAACATATCCAGTCCCTATGTGCCCGCTGCAATAATAAAGCGCCTGGGGACGCCGCAGTTCTGGGATAGCAAGGAAGATTTCAATAAAAAGATGGAGAAATATTATGAGGAGATCAGCCGGAAAGCGATTGAGACTGCTTATGGTGAATCTGGGGAGAAGAAGAAAAAGAAAAAATAAGGATGATCCATGTCAAGCAATGAAATGAAATCCAGGATTATCCTGTATGTTGATATGGATTACTTCTTTGCCCAATGCGAGGAGAGGGAGCATCCGGAGATAAAAGGAAAGCCCGTTGTCATCTGCGTCTATTCAGGGCGTGGCGGGGACTCCGGGGCCGTAAGTACGAGTAATTATGAAGCCAGGAAGTTAGGTGTAAAAGCGGGAATACCGATCAGCCTTGCAAAAAAAATAGCTCCACAGGCAATATTCTTACCCGTAAATATGGAACTTTACCGTACGATATCTGATGATGTGATGGAGGTATTGAAAGAATATTCTGAAAAAATTGAGCAGGAAAGTATAGATGAAGCATTTTGTGACCTGACAGAAAAAGTCAATGATTTTGAGGGGGCAAAAATGCTTGCCGTACAATTAAAAAATGAGATAAAACAGAAAGTCGCTTTGACGTGTTCTGTCGGGATCGGGCCTAATAAACTTATTGCCAAAGTTGCATCTGATTACAATAAACCCGATGGTCTGACTGTTGTGAGGCCAGAAGAAGTATTGCAGTTCCTGGGACCTCTTAAGATCACTGACCTGGTTGGTGTTGGTAAAAAAACAGGAGAAAGATTGAACGAACTTGGAGTGAAAAATATCGCAGATTTATCTAAACTCACAGCTGATGAACTTATTCGGGAGTTCGGACATGCGAAAGGTATCTGGTTGAAACAGGCTTCCCAGGGGATCGATGATTCACTCGTCAAGGAGCGTTCAGGTACAGGACAGATTGGACGGATAATTACATTGAAGGAAAATACTAAAGACTTGAATACGATATATGATGCGATCGATCAACTTTCAAATGATATTCATATGAAACTGCAAGCAAGGAAGCTCAGTTTTAGGTCAGTCTCATTTATTGCTATTTCTCAGGACCTCAAAATCCATACTAAGAGCCATACACTTTCCGCATCCGCAAAAGATCCCGGAACGATCAGAGACCACGCCCATGAACTTGTGAAAGCATTCCTTGCGGAACATCCTGTCGCTCTTCGGCGGGTTGGGATAAGAGTTGCAAATCTGGAGGAAGAGAAAGGACAAAGAACTCTAGGGGAGTTTTGATATGTTTGTGGAACGACATGCAGGACATTCAATATAACGAACAGGCAGCCCTTTAAACTTATTACCACAATCCCTGCAAATGCATTCGTCCAGATGTATGTCTCTCAAAAGATTTATTTTATATTCGTCCCTGGCATTACTCATTTTTTACTCTTTATTTCTGTATTTACATTTATTATCTTGATGTTGCCTTCACACGTTTATCGTTTGACGACCATATCTCGATATGTGAGTGGATGGTAAACTCCATATTTAATTCTTCGCTTTTAACAGAACAAAATCGCAAATCCCAATGGCATGAGGTTAACCATCACAGGAAAATGTTAAAAGCTGCGCTCTTCATTAAGAAGCTTTATGAATCCGATATCAAGGCGATATTCCTTAAATATCATTCTGTGTATCCTTGTACTTGTATTTTTGATCGCTGTGGCGCCAGATGATAAGCAGCTTGGCTCGATCCTGAAAGTAATATATCTTCATGGGGCTGTAACATTAACAGGGCTCCTTATATTTTCCGTTGTTGGCGCCGTGAGCCTTTCTTTATTTTTCAGGAAAGGAAAATCAAGCATTTCATTGCTGTTTGCCCTGGAAAAAACAGCTATTATTTTCTGGTTTGCATCTTTTGTTCTTGGAAGTATTTCATCAAAACTTGCATGGGGTGGAGTATTGTTGAGCGAACCCAGGTTTAAAGCAACTATCATTATTCTCTTTATATCTATTAGTGTCTATTTTATCTCGACCGCAATTGAAGGGATAGTAACTTATCTTGGGCTGGGTCTTTCTATTTCGGTATGGGTTCTTTTGTTAAATGCAGGAAGGGTCTTGCATCCTGAGAATCCCTTTTTAGCTTCTGAAACCTTAATCCAGGTATTCTTTATAATCATAACTGTAATTTGTATTGTTATTTCTGTATTAATGGTACGCTGAATGATGACAACTTCTAAAAATGCAGATCGCTGATAGCAATTATTTACAGCCTTTTTCTTTCCATTCTTTGCCATACTTCATCCCCCAGGAGACCCACATAACCCCGAGAATCGTTGTCGCCACAAGTAAGGCGATCAGGATAACAGCAATCTGCTGAAAAAGGCTAAATGATGAAGCGAAAAATGCAACATAAATTATTGCAAAAATTAACAAGCCAAAAAAAACTATTATTGATACAACGACTTTTGATATGAGTCCAGGCGGAGTTTCCAAATCTTCATTCACGTTCATATTTAATATGCCTCCCAATTTCTGTTGATAGTTAATAACTATACTATTAGTATTTAATTCTAATACCGTATAAAATTAACTTAAATATGTTTTATAGCGACAATAGATGTTCCTGTCTTTTTCCTTGTGAATTCAATGAGTGCAAATATTCAATATATCATTATGAGTATAATAACTATATATGTCATATAATATAAGCAAAAATATTAATAGTAGAATAACCATGTTAAATATGGAGTAGGGTTAAGCACTTAAAGTCTTTAGTAGCCTCAGTCTCTTTCGAAACATCGTTTAAATTAGGTGCTTAATCCCTGCTACTCTATCTTTTCGCCTTCATCAAACAAGATATAATTGATTATTAAGAAAGAAAATATCGGGGAAGATAAAGATGAATACCTCAATTAAAGAACACTGGAATGAAATTTATGGGGCATTAGATCCGGATGAGCTGACATGGTACGAAGAAATCCCTGCACCGTCTATAAAATTACTATCCAGATGCAACATTAATAAAGATGAACCAATATTGGATGTGGGGGCAGGCGCATCAACATTTATCGATTATCTTGTTGATCAGGGATTTAAAAATATCATTGCTACTGATATTAGTGAAATTGCTTTGAACAAGCTAAAAGAAAGATTGGGTAAAGAAAAAGCCTCCGTAGTGAGATGGATAGCAGATGATATTACTCAGCCAATCCATATCCAAAATTTAAGAGATATTGCTGTATGGCATGATAGGGCAGTTTTGCATTTCTTATTAGAAGAACACCAGCAACAAATGTATTTATCCACACTGAAGAAAGTGATTAAAAAAGGTGGTTATGTTATTATCGCCGCCTTTTCATTAAAGGGAGCAAAAAAGTGCAGCGGTCTGGATGTTAAAAATTATGACCAGAACATGCTTGCAAAATTCCTGGGAGAGGATTTTAACCTGCTTGAATATTTTGATTATACATATTATATGCCGTCGGGTAAGCCGAGGCCGTATGTATATGCTTTATTTCAAAAAAAGTGATGGGAGTGCTGTTATTTTCTGCAAGGTATGATAAAAAACTAAGCACCGCACAAAATAACCGAGAAACACAAATTCGTTCTTTTGTAAGCAGGCTGAGCGGCACGGATCTCGAACCGTTCAGTTCGCCAGATTGTACCCGATGCGATCATAAAGCTGAGAATGGGGCAGAGAAGATAAAGAAATGAATGTTGATATTTATAGAGCTGAAGCAACTATTTAAATCAGGAAAAGAAAATTAAGAATTATGGCAAATGGAGAAATAATCGAGAAGATTGCATCCATAGATGAGCAGATACAGATCTGGAAAACGGCAGCCAAATAAAAAAAGAAGAATGCCCGATGAGCCAGCAGCGATATATCTTACATCGAAACCTGGCCATGTGCGCTCATTCTTTCCTAATATATGATTATAGTGACTGCTCACAGTTCATATTTCATTCCTCAATTTCTCGTAATCTTCTCTTGATAATTCAACCTGTCTCATTATTTCTTTGATAAGCCCAATACTAAGTTCTTCGTTTCCATGAACCGATACTACAGTTCTCCTGCCATCGAAATGAACATATCTGACATGGCTTCCCACCTGATGGATTTTCTTAAAACCAAGCTTTTCAAGAATTTTACACATCTCCTTTCCAGAAACGGGAAGGAGCCTTGTCATACTTTGACCTCTAACTGCGCCACTCCAATGAATTTTAATGGTGTAATCTCTTCTTCCCTGTCGGCTTCAATACAAACCTGTATCGCCTCTTTAATGCGCTCCATAGCCTGGTCTATGGTCCTACCCTGCGTATAACAACCTTTGATGTCGGGTGCTTTTGCAATGTACATGCCATCCTCATCTTGTTCGATGATCACACTGAAGTTTAACAATTTATGTTTCATGTCAATCTAAAGAGTACTTATGCGATTGGTATTTAAATATGATTCGAGATGAACCAATTTTCATTGATGCGAATGTTTTCTATATGGGAAATATGTGAGGATCATTTCTGCACCAGCGCAGGTTATACGGGAGCGGAACGTATGCA
Source organism: Candidatus Methanoperedens sp. BLZ2 (assembly GCF_002487355.1). Taxonomy (GTDB): domain Archaea; phylum Halobacteriota; class Methanosarcinia; order Methanosarcinales; family Methanoperedenaceae; genus Methanoperedens. The sequence continues at coordinate 9,487 of NZ_NTMG01000012.1, forward strand.
ACAGATTCACTTTATCTTGAAACTGCGCTAAAACATAATGCAGTCCTCGTATCTATGGACGATAAAGATTTCCTAGTGAGAATAAAAGGAAAGGGTGGGATAGAAGTATATCACCCAAAAGATTTAACCCCAGGGATTCTTACTGGCCTGCGATGCGGCATGACAGGGCTGTTTTGCATTTCTTATTAGAAGAAACACCAGTAGCAAATGTATTTATCCACACTGAAGAAAGCGATTAAAAAAGGTGGGGTTATGTTATTATCGCTGCTTTTTCATTAAAGGGAGCAAAAAAGTGCAGCGGTCTGGATGTTAAAAATTATGACCAGAATATGCTTGCAAAATTCCTGGGAGAGGATTTTAGCCTACTTGAACATTTTGATTATACATATTATATGCCTTCGGGTAAGCCAAGGCCATATGTATATGCTTTATTTCAAAACCAGCGATGAGCATGCCGCTATTTCCTGAAAGAGTATGATAAAAACCAAAAGAATCGCTGAAGGTAACCGAGAAACACAAATCTTAGGGGCTAAAAGGATTAAAAGATCAGCCTCAAAAAACTGCGCATAATTTAGGAATATATGTAGTTTTGAGATAAAACGATATGCTGTGCCATTGTAAAACAAGTCATGCAGTGGATCTCCCTGCCCCTGGTGACAGCTTGCGTAGCTATTAGATTGACGTGTAATTTAGGAATGAAGACATGACAAAATCAAATGTTTGTTTACCCTTATTAGTCTAACCCGCATTCCGTACCTTTCCATTTCCTCATTACTAATTATTCACCGATTTACAGTAAATCCTTTCATCAAATCCCGCCAAGTTCAAAATTCTCTTCTGATTTTTATTCAATTCTTTAGATAGTATCCATTCTTCACTTTTCTTTTTTTGTACTCTTATGACAAGAATAGCACTCAGAACATATTCTATCGCATAAGCTGTTGGTTTTTTTGTCTTCTGTCGATTAAGCCCTTCCACTGGCTCTTCATCCGGATTTTCCAGATTCTTCCTTACGACTCTTTCCAGAATTGTATAGACCTGAGCAGCCATTAAAAGAATATAACCAAAAGCAACAATTCGTTCAGGATTTTTCAGGCAATAAGCTCCAACCAAGGTTGGATCTTTAATAAACTTAAAAACATTTTCAACTGCTTGCTGTCCTTTATATTGAGAGAGAATCTCCCGATCAGGATATTTTTCCATATCTTTAAGAGTAGTAATCAAAACAAAAAGACCACACCTCTCCTGTTCACGATTGCAAGCTGTGACATCCTGGCTAGATTCGAATTTCACAAGAAATCTTTTTTCTTTAGACGGGATTTCGCCATTCTTAAGACGTCCTCTCTTATTTCTTTTAATGGTTTTTTCAACCTCAATAATTTCAGATGTAATCGTATGGAATTTGGACTTATTTTCCTTTTGGAACTTATCAATTTCTGCTCTGGCATCTGCTTCACAAAAAAACTCTCTCTTACTTTCCTCTTCTGATTTTTTGATCAATTCAAGTTTCTCTTTTTCAATTTTAGAATTCATGGTTTTTAATTTTCTTTTATCAAGTGAACTTGAATGAAACACTACAAACCTGTATCTATCGCCACATAATTCCCTTTCAAAACCAATGGATTTATAGGTTGCTGCCTTTTTTCCATCGCTTAAAGTGCCTATCTCTGTCCGTTGCCAGCCATAATTGCCTGGTCTATTAGCCCTTCTGCAAGATCGTATCGCTCTGGCAAACGGGAAATCATATCTATATGGTATTCTTTGAATAGTTTGAGATTATCTTCAGTAACGGCTGCACTGTCGGCTGTATAGAGCAAGAAATCATCATCATTTTTTTCTAAAGCCTGACGCACTTTTTTTATCCAGCCGTTATTGAATTTCATATCAGAAGTATTGCCAGACATTACTTCTCCCAAAATTGGAATTCCATCTGAAGACGTTGCAGTTCCGAAAATTATTTGTTTCAGATCAGGCCGCTTATCTTTACTGAAACCTTGAGTAATATCAACAGGCTCTGGCTTATTTGTCTCATAAGCTCCATAAAAGCTTTTACTTGTTGTATCGACCCGAATGCTGCTTGTATTAATATTGTATAATTTTATGTTGCCATGTGTCAGCATTGAGAATATTTTTTGAGGATTGGATCGATAGAATTCATCAAGAACATTGCCTGAACGTTCTTCGGTGAAATTGGATGGAGCAATGTCTGGTTTCCAGGGAAATATCAATGGCATTGGTTTATCTTCAAAAAAATGAGACAAGCGATATAGCCTTATTTTGGCATCTGATAAAAGATTCAAGATCATACCTGAAATCATTGTGCCAGCATCGACTATTGCTTGACTGTTTGGTTTTGTTACCGCTTCATTAATTATTTGAGGTAGTTTCATCTGGTTCATCAATTGCCCTAATAAGGGCAAATAATCAGCTCTATATGCAGAAATGTTCATTAATCAATCATCCCCTCTATAATATATATTTTACAATATGCTACTGAGGTTCGCTAATTATCGCTATTGGTAAAAATAGATTTCTAAATATACTTAAGGTACGGAATGCGGGGTCTAAGTCTCTATTAAGTTTTCAATTTCATTTACGGCATTCTTAATTAATTCTTCACCTTCTTTTCTTAATTTAAAGCATTCTTGGACCAAAGATGCTATCTTATTTTGGGTTACCTTTGGGAAATATGGTATTTTTAAGGTACCAAGTTCTGTAAGATTCAAATTAGATTGAACAACCGGGCGGCTTATTTTTTCACTTATCAATCTACCGATTATAGAATTAAAATATATTGATACAAAATAAGGATTAAAATCTGTTTTTAATCTTAGAATTGCTAAAGCTTGGTTTATATTCCCTTCTTTAATCGTTTCTGGGACTACGGCGCAAATACCGATAGTTCCGGCAATAGAGAATAAAACATCACCGGGCTTAATCTGTGACCTTTTTAATGTTGTCTTATGGATATCGGGACGAATATAAAGTAGATCTTCTGTGATAAGTTGATAATTTTTAATGTTTACTATTCTGAAAAATGGTATACCATAATCTTTTTCAATGTATGCATTAGTTCCTGCCAATGGAGTAGCTCCACTTTTTATTGGTTCAACCAATATATCTGAAACAGTTAAAGTTTCATACCCAGATTTATTAATTATTTGAAGAGTATCTTCATATTTTGGTAGATAATACCTCGAATCAAGCCTTAAGCTATTTTTATAATCAGAATATTTTATTGTGTTTGTTTTTTCCGAAGAAACTTTAAAATCCTGAATCCCTAATTCAGTCATCAAAAACCTCTCAGCTTCTTTATATTTTCTATTTGCTAAAATGAAGTATTCATTTGATTTTGTTATTAATTCTACAATTCTTTCTTGAGTGATTTCTGATGGGATTGGTATTTTTATTTTGCATAATAAAGATTGTGAAAATCTCGGATGATTTGAGCCTTCTTGACTCCATTTTAGGATATTTTGCACTTCATTGGATAATAAAATAACAAAAAGAACTTCTTTATTAATTCTGGAATCTTTTTTTTTCCTTAAAACAATACATTCAGTTGAGCCAAGAAGTTTTTCATAATTATAATTAATAGCAATCTGTTTTAGATATGACCGCAATCTTGAAATTATAACATCCCCTTTTTTTATTGTTTTTTTTGTACTACCGACCTCCCAACCCTTTAATGATTTAACATCATCTATCCTATTTTCTACGATGTTTTCTAAATCCATCACTAAATACTCATTATCACTCTGAATGGCCTCTATTTTTCTTATCGGTGTAAAATTTTCTTCAATTGTATAAAAGAATTTTTGAAGATTTTTTTCAGCATTTAATTTTTCAGTATGGTAATACTCTGCATCAAATCTCATATCCTTTTTAAAATCTTGGTATGCTACAATTGAACTTGTCATATTAACTACCAATTAAGTTTTTCTTCGTTTTTGAATTTGTTAAATCTCTCGATTATATCTGGAATATCTGTATCTATAACTGGAAGATTTTGTTTTTGTTTTGTCTCGTCATGATTTAAAATATCGACTTCTTTTTTAATAATATTTCCATTTTCATCTTTTTTGAAAACCGTTCTTCCTCTTATGTCATATCCTATTTTTTCAATAACGGCGGTAAATATTGTATAATTTTTTTCTTTCAAATCTTTTAATTCCGTTTCGGGTAATTTTTGAAGGAAAATTACAGATGCTTTTACACCTGCACCGCTGTGTATAAAAGTCTCCGGTGGCAAAGAAACAACAGCAACAATTCTTGAGTATTTATCAATGAAATTCCGTACATAATCTAAACTTGTATTAGTTAAATCTCCATCGGGTAGAACTATTGCCATCCTACCATAGGGTTTTAGGAATTCTAAACATCTCTCAATAAATAGAATATCTGGAACTTGTCCATTTTGTAACTTGGTCTCCTTCTTAAATTCGCCCTCTTTTTTCTCCCATTTATAGCCTAATTCAAACTGTTCTAAAATTTTTTTACTCGTAATTTTTCCTTTGGTTCCAAAAGGAGGATTCGTCATTAAAATATCAAAAGATTCTCTTCTGATTATTCCTGCTTGTGCTCGAAGCGAAGTTTCATTGAGACTATTCCAATCAATTAAAGAATTTTCGCTAAAAACTCCTGTATGACCATCATCATTTAAAATCATATACATTTTTGTTACTCTTGCCAAATCAGGATTGAAATCAATTCCACGAATATGTGGCCTTGCATAATCTTTTATTGCCATGGCAATGTCCTTTTCATCTAAATCTGGCCGTGTTTGTCTCATATTTTCTCTAATAAAATTCATTGTTGAAACCAGAAATCCACCTGAGCCACATGCAGGGTCAATTAAGTCCTCAAAATCTTTAGGGTTTAAGAATTCAACCGCCAGATCTAAAATAGGCTTCGGCGTAAAGAATTCTCCTCTATCCCCTCTTTGATGAGCATAAACAAAAGTTTGAAATGCAGTTCCTTTGACATCAGCAGGTGTTGCAGTTAATGAATATTTTTGAAGTTGTGAAACAACAAAACCAATAGTAACATGTTTCAAATTTAGTTTTTCTGCATTGCCAAAAACGTCAGAATATCTTTTTTTAACTTCAATAAATAAATTTTCTATCCTGTTAATAATTTCCTTTCCTTTCCCCATCTCAAGCTGTTCCATCTCATTTTTTGTAATTCTAAATTCACATTTAGGGCTTGGTAATTTTTCATCTACTAACTTAATAAAAATTATTTTCAGCATTTCATTAAAGACTTTGTCTTTAAGAAGCCCCTCATTTGCATAGATGTAATTGTGTATTGTTTCAAATGTGGATTTTAATTCAGAAGCCGCAGTTAATTGTTTTTTATAATATTTACCTACATCCTCAATACTTTCACCTTGTTTTGGAATGTCTGGAATATCTATAAATTCATGTCGAGGTTCTCTGAACCTCTGATAATAAGCAATTTCTCTACCGTTAAACCAAACTGCAAACTCGGCGGTTGTTGAATTAACATAACTTACTAGTTGTTCTTTTCCATCTTTCCTATCTTTTCGTTTAACTTCAACAATTATATAAGCGTGTGTTCCGGGATCAAATCCCTTTCCATCAAAAATTACAATATCAGCAGGTTTTTTAGTTTCTGTTTGCCCAGATTTAATTGATACCTCGGTTTTGATATTTTTAGCGTCGTAACCGTATTCTTCTACTAACTTTTTTAAATATATTTGTCTAACTTGTTCTTCTGGTTTATCTTTAACCCAATCGCCAGAGATAAAATCTTTAATATATCCTTCTTTCTTTTCTTGTTCTGTCGTAACCACTTCGTGATTTTTTGTTATTTTCTCAACCATGAATCTCACTGCCTAATTTTTTCTCCCTCTTTTTCTAATTCTCTGACCATGAAATTTTCAAATTGCTTAGAAACAATCCAACCGTACCTCTTACACAACGATTTATATTTTTGATATATTATTTTATCAACAAATAATGTTGCCTTTTGTTTCTCCATTTTATCACTACATTCTCTAATAAGATATAATAATAAATACTTTTCTAAAAATATACGTATGAATACTTATGAATACGTATTATTACGGCTTATTATGGTTATTCACCAACTTGCTCCATTCCTTTTTTAGAATAATTGTTAATGAACTGAAGCCCAAAAATCTGGACAACAAATTAAAAACATTTCATAAATCATACATAATGGTGAAGGTTTCTCCATACTTTTAATCCTGCGAATAGTTTCATATTAAAATCATTTAAATAACCTCTCATAGCCCTTATTCCATACCCTTTTTAGTAATTGCAAAATAATTTTACTGAACATGGTTTTAAAATATAAACTTGTATATATGTTTTTTATGTATTTTATAAAAAACGCGAAAATACACTCATTTTTAACATTTAATAATTAATATATTATCTAATTATATATAAACTAAAAATTTAAACCAAAATGCGAGATTTTTTCAATTTATTCTGGAGAAATGGTTCATCACAAGGAAAATCAACCACAGAGTCAGCTATGAACTGCGGTTCATAAATGAACATGAAAAAATTAATATTGGTTGCCCTGTTTTATTAATATATCTGGTATAAGCAGAGCAGACCAATGCGTCCTTGAGTATTAAACTCGTCACAGAGTCTGGTTAACATCCCTCGAATAAATGAATGTACTTAGAGTACGAATACCAGGATGTTCCCCATAATTCGTTCTCTGCTCATACCAGAACCCTCAAATCGAGGTGAATAATCTATGAATATACGTGTAGAAAAAGCTTGTGGAATAGATATACATCAAGCATTTTTAGTGGCAACAATGCTTGATCTGGCTGGTACCAAAGATACCAGGAGATTCAGTACATGTATAGAAGATTTACTGAATCTGAGAGAATGGTTATTAGACAGCAAATGTCAGAGAGTGGCGATCGAATCAACTGGAGTTTATTGGATTCCAACATATACCTTATTGGAAGGCAAAGTTGAAACAATAGTTGCGAATCCATTACAGATAAAGAATATTCCCGGACGAAAGAATGATGACATCGATTCTGAATGGATAGCTGAGGTCTGTCTTAATGGTCAAATAAAACCATCATATATCCCTCCAAAAGAAATTCGTGAAATACGGGAACTGACAAGGTCTCATGTAAAATTAACTCAGGCAAAGACTTCGTTCAAAAACAGAGTTCATAAAGTATTATCCAGAGCTGGCATTCATGTTTCTGGAGTTCTGTCAGATATTTTTGGGAAGTCTGGAATAATTATCTTGAACGGGATACTGAATGGAAAAACTATTGATCAAACACTTGCTGAGATCAAGGATAAAAGAATAAAAATTAAGAAAATGGAAATAAAGGACTCTCTGAAAGGAGAATTGAGCCAGAATGACATATTTGTTATAAAGGAATGTATTGATTCAATTAAATTTCTTGATCAGAAAATTAAAGAATTCGACTCAAAGATCAATCAAAATCTAAACGGATTGCAAAAAGAAATGGAAATAGTGATGAGCATTCCAGGTGTAGGTTTTACGACAGCAGCTGCTGTAATGGCTGAAATCGGTAACATAGAAGAATTTTCTAAACCTAAACAACTTGTAGGTTGGAGTGGACTGGCTCCAGCAATAAATGAATCCGCTGGAAAATCTTCAAACGGCCACATCACAAAAAGAGGAAATAAGTTCTTAAGAACAATTCTTGTTCTGGCTGCTAATTCGATTGCTATTGGAAGACCGAATAAGCTCAGATTTTTTTATGAAAGAATTAAAGCAAAAAAAGGCCATAAAAAAGCAATTGTTGCACTTGCTAGAAAACTTGTAAGTATCATACATCATCTGCTAATGTTCAAAGAAATGTATTCGGAAGAAGAAATGAAACAAAAGAATTTCAAGCTTCCAAAATTTATTCCAGTACCAGACTTTAGTATTGATGATATGATTGGAATACTCTGTGAGGCAGGGTATTCGGTTAACAAAACTGCGGTTAAAACTTAGTAAATAGGGACGATAGCATCCTTATTGGCCGCAATTATTAGCTGTAGCTATATATTTGAAATCGAAAATCCGAATTACATTTTACATTATTTTAAAAGATTAATTTGAAAAGTTAAAAAGTTGATAAATCTATATTAAAAATATTGCATTGTTTTATCGTTTTTACCGGTTGAAGCTGTTCTTTTTTTTCATACCAGTACACAGAGAGCACAGGCGCGCCGAGCAAAGTTCGTAGTCGCCAGCTGGTGCAAATCCAGCATGAGGAAAGGCTAGCCGCCACCTCAGAACTGAACCCCACACCCTGTCTGGTAACAGACCGAATGTGAAGCTGGGGGGAAGGGATACCAGGCCGCAATATAATGGATGTGAAGGTTATAAGCCCCGAAATTCTGTTGATCTTGGAAGCCGACGTTCTCTGTGTAACGGAAGGCAGCAATCACATCACCGAAATTAAGCATCTCCGG
>NZ_NTMG01000073.1 GCF_002487355.1 Candidatus Methanoperedens sp. BLZ2
TTTTTTTTTCCTCCAAATGTTCTGTTTGTTATTCTTTCCTTCTTGTGCTTCGGGGCACGCAACACAGATATGCATCATGATTTTGGGCGCGCAATAATTGAAATTATTTATATAATAATTTAGGCTGTAACCGAGATACCAATATGATTTTCTGAAAGCGTAGTAATAAATCCGCGTTCATCTGCGTTTATCCGAGGTTAAAAAAAGCCGGAATATGCTTTGTCTTGCTGAAACACCGGCGCCTAAAAAAAGTTCATGAGCTTGAAGCCGGACTCATGCGCTCCCAGGCAGACAGCAAGAGGTTGATGGAATCTGGAAATCACTAACAATTAAGTATTAATAAAATTATAAGGACTCTGAATGAATAACGAGGATATCTGTATTTTAATACCCACCCTCAATGAGGGAAAAACAATAGCCGGATTGGTAAGAGAATTCAAATCGATAGGTTATCCCGATATTCTTGTTATTGATGGTCACAGCATGGATGATACAGTATCAAAAGCGCAAAATGCAGGGGCAAGGGTCGTGTTGCAAAGCGGCACTGGAAAAGGACAGGCTATCAGCCAGGCGTTTCATCTGTTATCAAGCAAATATATAGTAATGATAGATGGGGATGGGACATATCTTCCTGAAGAAATAAACAAATTAATTGAACCGGTAATATCAGGACAAGCTGACCATGTTATCGGTAACAGGTTCACGAATTACCAGACAGGCGCATTCACAGGTTTAAATCTCCTTGGAAACAAGATATTAAACAAGATATTCGGTTTTGCTTATGGCGTCTGGTTAAATGACATACTTTCCGGATACAGGGCATTCAATTATAATTCTTACAAACAGATCGAATTGAACCGGACTGGTTTTGAAGTAGAAACAGAAATTACGGTCGAATGCGTCAAAAAAGATCTCAAAATCGTTGAAGTGCCCATAACATACCTTGCAAGAGTAAGCGGTGCAGCTACAAAACTTCGGCCAGTCAGGGATGGCTTGCGGATCGCTTCAACAATATATCTTCTTGCCAGGACACACAACCCCCTTTTCTACTTTAACCTGATAGGGGGGTTTTTAACTCTTCTCGGGGTAATTGTTGGAATATACGTAGTAGATGAATGGATAAAAAACGTGACACATGTTCCACTTACAATTCTTGCCACCCTTCTTATAGTAACCGGAATACTGATGTTCATCTTCGCGATCCTCAGTGACCTGATAGTCTCAATGCACAGGGAAAATATGCATATGATGCGAAAAATCTTGAAGGAAAAGGATAAAACATGAAAATAGCAATACTCGGAGGTACAGGCAGCATCGGGGAAGGATTCGCCCTGCGATGGGCAGGAAAACATGATATACTTGTTTGTTCCCGCGAAATTGATAAAGCTGTCAATGCAGCGGAAGAGTACACAAATATACTTTTATACAGAGGCATGCAGTGCTGCGGCATTACAGGATGCGGAAATGAGAAAGCTATCGGGGAAGCTGATGTGGTTGTGCTTTCCGTACCCTACAAGGGTGTAATTTCCCTTTTAAAAAAACTATTACCTTGTTTTAAAGATCAGATCGTTATCTCACTTGTTGTTCCCATGACGAAGAATGGCCTGTTTAAATATACGCCCCCAGCACAGGGAAGCGCAGCACTTGAGATACAGGAGATTCTTCCTAAAACCGTTAAAGTTGTTTCATCATACCATAATGTTTCAGCGCGAAAACTCGCAAAACTTGAACTAAGTCTTGATTATGATGTTGTAGTCTGCGGGGATGACGAGAATGCAAAGCAAACCGTTATGGAACTTACACGCGAAATAAAATCTCTTCGTCCACTTGATGGCGGTGGTCTTGCATCATCGTATATGATCGAGTCCCTGACGCCATTTTTGATCAATCTCGCTATCCGCAATGGTCTTTCTGACCTTGGCGTTAAGTTCGTATGAAAAAGATTTATGATCTGCTCCGTCGTGAACTTGGTCCCAGGCACTGGTGGCCCGCAGATACAGCTTTTGAGGTTGTTATCGGAGCGGTTCTCACACAGCAGACAAGGTGGGAAAATGTGGAACAGGCAATAAAGAACCTGAAAGACCATAGCCTGCTGGAAGCGGATTTCCTTTCAAAAGTTAAAACGGAAGAACTGGAAGGGCTTATCAGGTGTACGGGATTTTACAGGCAAAAAGCTATGAGATTAAAAAATATTTCGATATTTTTCCATGAAAATCCTGACATTCTTGAAAAACCTGCAGGTGAACTCCGCAATATCCTGCTTTCCCTGGATGGAATAGGAAACGAAACAGCAGACAGTATCGTATTATACGCGGCAGATAAACCAAAATTCGTGATCGATGCCTATACAAAAAGAATATGCAAATGCATCGGGATAGAAGGCGATTACGGAAAACTCCAATCGGTCTTTGAGAGTTCGCTGCCTGTTGATGTTTCCCTGTATAAGGAATTCCATGCCCTCATTGTTGAATATGGAAAACAATTCTGCGGGAAAAAACGATGCTGTGATTGTATACTGGTAGAAAATGGCAAAACGTAACAACATCCTTATCCGCGATATCCCACTTTTCGGGTGCATCGCATTTGGTATCATCGATCGCGGGACGAACGTATTGCAGGTTCGCCCGATAAGTGAATGTCCTATTTCCTGTATTTTTTGCTCAACAGATGCAGGTCCTTATTCACATCAGAGGATATCGGAATATATGGTTGATCTTTCGCAACTGCTTCCGGCTTTTGAATGGGCTGCCTCTTATAAAGAGATCGATGACATTGAAGCTCATATCGATACGGTGGGAGAGCCTGCCATGTACCCGCAGCTTGTTGATCTTGTGCAAAAGCTTTCTGAAAACAAAAATGTCAGGACAATCTCCATGCAGACAAATGGAGTTCTATTGAACACAAAACTCATTGATGAACTGGATAGTGCGGGCCTGTCCAGGATTAATATGTCAATCGAAGCCCTTGACCCGGAACTTGCAAAGAGGATCGCAGGAATTGATTCTTACAATATTGAAAAAGTTCGAAAGACAGCAGAATATATCGCCATGAATACTGATATCGACCTTCTGATCGCCCCGGTGTGGCTTCCAGGCATAAATGATGAAGAGATCCCAAAATTGATCGAATTTGCACTTTCGATCGGTGCAGGTAAAAAATGGCCTGCTCTTGGAATACAGAAATTCCTTTCCCATAAGAACGGAAGGAAACCTGGTGTTAAAGTGATGAGCTGGGAAAAATTCTATTCACAGCTTGAGGAATGGGAAAAGAAATTCCAGACAAAACTTATTCTTTCCCCCCAGGATTTTGGAAGCCATGTTTGCAAAGCGCTTCCCAGGATGTTCAGGAGAAACGAAAAAGTAAAAGTAAAAGTTATAGGGCCGGGCTGGATGAAGGGTGAGAAACTTGCGATTGCAAGGGACAGGGTATTGACGATCGTGAATGCCGGCAATATCCCTGTGGGAAAAGAAATCCGGGTCAGGATCGAAAGAGTGGTGGACGGGATATATATGGCAAGATGAGCATTGCTTCTTATCTGGTATTCAGCTCTGCCAAAAAATCAAAGATATATGATACATGATTCTAGCAATCAAAACGCATATATCCAGGCGTTTCCCTATGTGAAAGGGATTCTCATGGATTTAGTAATTTATTTTAACGGAAAATTTGTGCCAAAACAGGAGGCAAGAACCTCCATATATGATCATGGTTTCTTATATGGGGACGGAGTTTTTGAAGGTATAAGGGCATATAACGGCCGGGTATTCAGGCTGAACGAGCATCTTGACAGGATGTACGATTCTGCAAAAGCGATAGACCTTAAGATCCCCCTGTCAAAAGATGAGATGAAAAAAGCTATCATCGAAACAATGAAGAGAAATAACCTGAAAGATGCTTATATTCGCCCCATAGTGTCACGTGGAGACGGCGACCTTGGTCTTGATCCCAGGAAATGCCCCAAACCCAATATATTCATAATAACACAGGAATGGGGCGCAATGTACGGGGACCTGTATGAAAAAGGACTTACAGCTATTACAGTCGGTGTCAGGAGAAATGCCCCTGAAGCAATGCCCCCGAACATCAAATCATTAAATTACCTGAATAACATCCTTGCAAAGATCGAGGCAAACGCAAAAGGCGGTGACGAGGCGATCATGTTCGATGTACATGGTAATCTTTCTGAAGGTTCGGGAGATAATATTTTTGTGGTAAAGAACGGCGAGGTGATCACACCACCCGCGCTTAATAACCTTCGCGGGATAACAAGGGCCGCTGCAATAGAACTTGCGAGAAAGGAAGGAATAGACGTTGTGGAAACAAATATGGGTTTATTTGATCTTTATACGGCTGATGAGGTTTTCGTTACAGGGACAGCAGCAGAGATAGGTCCTATTACGAAAATAGATGGGCGGTTAATAGCTGATGGAAAGCCGGGCAAGATCACCAAAATGCTCATGTCTGCTTTTAAGGAATTAACTATAATAGAAGGGACTCCTATTATATAGAGAGGTTTTAGAAAGTGACTGAACCAGAAGTTTTAAAAGAAACTGAAATAAATATCAAACTAAAGGCAAAAATGGTATCAGCGGATGATCTGAATTATACTCTTCAGGTATATCCCAATAACATCGATTGGAAATACATTGAATCGGATTCGGAATATAAGATCCACGAATACAGGTTCAAGGCAGAATCCATAAGACAAATAGTCCGCAATGTATTGTTCAAATATAAGGAAATCATGATCGGTTCAATAAAAGTCGGAGCAAAAGATTACCTTTTTGAAGTACAGGTTCCAAAACGGATCGATACTGAAAAACTCAAACAGATGTTTACACAGATAGGTAGTGAATTAAATCGCGAGATCCAGAAAAGCAGGACTGAACTGGCGTCATTTAAGCAATTCCTTGATGAATGTGAATTTTAAGTAAATTAAGTAAAGTTAAAAGAATCTTTGCGCTTTGTACTTTGCAAAAAACTGCAAAGAAAACCATAGCTGCAAAGACTTCTTTTAATTTTATGTTTGTTGGCTAATATTATGGCTGATATTATAATTCCCTGACTACGTGAATATTTGAGAAGGGGATATAATGTTTCTTTCCTGCATGTTCTCCTTCCAGCGGGAAAAATACCAGATATTGTTCATTATGCTTCACTTCAATTACATTCGAGTTTGTGATCCATTTGTCAAATGTCCTGTTCCCATCGTCATCCACATATCTTCTGGATTCTATGATATACTTTCTTTCAGTCATGTTTTTTTATCCTCCGTATATAATAATCGGGTGCTATTGTATTTCAATCTTACGCAAGTATGTCATAGAAGCCAGTACTTTTCTAAAATGCTTGTATATGTGTGACAATTATAACTCCGAATGTAATAGCCAGAACAGCAAAATCTGTGATGTGTAATTTTTTCTTATCCACATATACATGTGCGTCTGCACAGTATCCCCTGCAAAGCATGCTCTGGTATGTTCTCTCACCCTGCTCATAAGAACGAATGAAAAGTGAACTGATGGTATAACCTATTTGTTCAAGTGTCCATTTTCTTGGAACTTTCCTGTTCCATATTTCAAAACAGCGGGTTTTTTGCGCTGTTCTTATCCTCCCCAGCATATTCCAGAAAACAAAGAGGTAGCGAACCATCATTGTAAACAGGAGCGCCATTTCTTTTGGAAGGCCAAGGCGCCTTGCCGATGCCACAAGTTCGCTCATTGAGGTTGTTGAAGAGAGAAGAATTACAGCGCTTATACATACAAAAAATTTTAAAAATATGATCGCGCCATATAACAGGCCTTCATTTGTAACTTCGACCCCCATTGGCAGCCTGTACATAATTGTAAAATCATTCAGGAATGGCTGTTTCAGGAACGGCTGGAGAATCGAGATGCCAAGCCCGAAAGGAAGCGCTATTAAAAATCTTGCAGCAAGATGCGATAATTCAATCTTTGAAAACAGCAAAAGAAGAAGGAGATATGCTTCCAGTATCCCGAGTTTTGTAAAATTAAGAGTTTCCATGCGCGGGAGAGCCACCACATATATAGTAATGGCAAGGGTCATGAGGATCTTTATCCTTCCGTCAATCCCATGTATAGGGGATTTTCTATATGTCTCACGCTCCATTTCCGTGATGGAAACATGCATTTTATTTCACGACCTTTAACAGTTCATCCCTTGCTTCTTCAAGTGTGAATTTCACGCCCACTGGTACTCCTTCTTCCTGGAGCATTTCCATGAGCTGTGCCACCATTGGAAGGCGAAGATGGGTTTTCTTTATAAGTTCAGGGGAGGAGAAAATCTCAAGGGGTGTACCATCTCCTATTATCTTACCTTTTGACATGATGCAAACCCTGTCAGCCAGCATGGGTACTATATCCACTTCATGTGTTGAGACTATGGTTGTTATCCCGAGATACCGGTTCATGCCATTTATAAGCTTGATGAGGCGTATAGCTCCGCCAGGGTCAAGCCCTGCTGTGGGTTCATCAAGAACAAGGACTTCCGGCTGCATTGCAAGGATACCTGCAATCGCTACTTTTTTTTTCTCACCTGTGCTAAGATGATGCGGAGCCCTTTCTTCAAAACCTGTAAGTCGCACGGTTTCAAGCGACTCATGGACACGCTTTTCGATCTCTTCCATACTTAAACCAAGGTTCATGGGGCCAAATGCTACATCCTGTTTCACTGTGGGAGCAAATATCTGGTCATCAGGATCCTGGAAAACAACGCCCACGGTTTTCCTGACTTCGATGATATTCTCATTACTTATGCATTTTCCTTTGATCAGTATCTCGCCGCTTGTGGGTTTAAGTATCCCGTTAAAATGCTTGAAAAGAGTTGATTTCCCCGCGCCGTTTGCTCCTATTATTGCGATCCTTTCACCCGGCCTTGCTGTAAAATTGATTGCATCAAGAGCTGTGATCTTTCCGCGGTACACATGCGTAAGGTTTCGGGCTTCGATAATGTTCATATTATACCTTTTTTATGACCCTTGATATTCCAATCCACATGATCAGTATTGCTGCAAATCCAATTATGATGGCAGCCACTTTTCCTGCGTCTCCCATTCCGGGTATCGCATAACTCGGAAACAGCGGAGTTATTGGAGCTATCATATTATTGATCTCGCTGCTTACGACCAGGCTTGCTGTCTGCTGCAGTCCATCCGGGTCTCCCGATGCAAGGAATGGCGCTGCCGCGGCAAGTCCGAATAATGCGAAAATTCCAACAGCTGCGACCTTTGCCGTGCTTTCTTTCTTATGTGTCCCTTCATTAACGATATCAGGTCTTGCTTTTATTATGGCGCCAAATACTATTACAGTTATGAGACCTTCCCCGATCCCTGCAATCCCCTGGAATGTGCCCATGAGAAGAACGCCCTGTTTGAGCGGAAAAGTGCCAGCCAGCCAGAGTTCAAATGAAAGGGCGATAGCAGGTAACAGCATGCTCAGCCAGCCGCCTGCGAACATTGCCGCAGGACGCTTTACTGACAGTTTGCTCAAACCGATAAATGTATAATATCCAATGAAGCCTCCGATAATTCCCATGTTCAATATGTTCGCCCCCATGACCGTGATCCCTCCGTCCCCGAACAGGGACTGTATGGCAAGCACCATCGTCATCAATAAAACAGCCGCCCAGGGGCTTGCAAATATAATTGCGGTAAGTGCAGCTCCCACTATATGCCAGCTGACACCCGTGAACATAGGTACGGGAATAAGGAGGCTTGCCGCGATGTTAATGGTCTGGAGAACGAAAATACCCGCAGCAAGAACACCAAAAAGCGGTATCATATTCTCGTTCATGTCCTTTCTCGCCCATTTTACTGCTCTTGCAATAAATAATATCGATATTATCCAGTAGATTGCTGCCTGCCCCAGGGGAATAAATGTGTCAGGTATATGCATATTCTATGTCCTCCTCAAATAATATTTAGTAATATTTCATAATTATATACATATATAGTATTACAATTATGAAATTTCGTAACACCGATTGAATAATCGTTATAGTTTTCCGGGTATATTTAGGTTATGGTTTAAGGGTTCTGTCAAATCTTCATTTGCTAAAAGGACTTCACTATTATAAGGATGGCAATCATATATGATTTACTTAATGTTATAATATTAACGACCGACAACTTGACAGCACTAAAAAAAAGAGTTTTTATGGATAAATCAACTAATGATGAAACTAATGATAAAACCCCTCTTGATAAAGCGGATGTAATAATTATAGGCGGGGGCGCATCGGGACTTGGAGCCGGGAAGGAAATAGCAAAAGCAGGGAAAAAAGTCTACGTGCTCGAAGCACGAAACAGGCTTGGGGGCAGGATATATACTTTAACAGTTCCGGGTTTCTCAACACCGTTAGAAGCAGGTGCAGAATTTATCCACGGTGATATGCCTGCAACCCAATCGTTGTTAAAAGAAGGTAGTATCAAGTCCTACCCTATTGCCGGAAAATACTACATGATTAAAAACGGAAAATTCCAGAAATTTGAAAATATCCGGACCACTTTCTCGACACTTCTTTCAAAAGCAGATTCACTTAAACAGGATATGCCTTTCAGTAAATTTTCGGATCAATACCTGAATGAAGAGAAATATAAAACCATAAGGGAAATTGCCAGAGGTTTTGTCGAAGGTTATGATGCGGCCGATATTGAAAGAGCCAGCACGTTTGCTCTGAGAGAAGAATGGAAAGTATTCGGCCAATCGGATCAGTACCGTTTGAAAGGTGGTTACATTAAGCTTATAGACTTTCTTTCAAAGGAAATAATAAAGCATAACGGTGCAATCTTTTTGTCAACTGTTGCAAAAGAAATCCGGTGGAAGCCAGACAACGTTGAAGTTATTAGTGATAATGGTAAAATTTATTCAGCACGCAAAGCGTTGATCACTGTACCGCTTGGAGTTCTTCAATCAAAGCCGGACGATGAAGCCCACCTTCATTTTTCCCCCGGATTGCCTGAAAAACTGGAGGCAGCAAAATCAATCGGGTACGGCACTGCTATAAAAGTATTTCTTGAATTCAAGGATGCTTTCTGGGAATCATCTGAAAATCAAATTCAAATACGTAAGATGCCTGAACTTGGTCTTCTTATTTCCGATACTTTTTTTACCGCCTGCTGGACTCAACTGCCGAATAAGACTCCGCTTCTTACAGGATGGCTTGCAGGTCCGCAAGCGGAGAAAAATAAAAACACATCAGATGAGAACATAATAACTATGGCACTCGATGCTCTGGGTTATATCTTTAATACAAACAGGTCGTTCCTCATAAAGAATTTGCGTGCAGGAAAGGTTGTAAACTGGCAGACTGATCCTTTTTCACTTGGAGCTTATTCTTACGCAACTGTAGAATCAAATGAAGCAAAAAAGGTATTAACCCAACCAGTTGAAGATACATTATTCTTTGCCGGAGAAGCTCTGTCAGAAGGCACTGCTATGGGAACATTGGAAGAAGCACTTGCGAACGGAATAAAAACAGCAAAGGAATTATTGACTCATCTTAAGAGTTGAAAAAATATCAGAAATAATACCATATAGATGAATAATCATCAACATTTTCATTATCATCTTTCAACCTTTTAAGATACTCAAAGATCGAAACATCTGTATAATTATACGGTTCAACAAAGGCGTATTTAGATTCCCATGGATAGAAACGATAAACTCTTCTTCCATCTTCCAGGATCATTATTACCTCATGGTCCTGCCATGAGCGAAGATATGATTTCCCAAGCCTTGGGACATTGAAAACCGGCTCGTCTGTTCGCACCATTCCCGGCAGGAACCTTGCCTCCTCTTCTCTTTCCTGTTCTATCCTTGCAATGGGTACACGATAATCTATCGTTTCATCTTTTCCTTTAGTATTGAAAGTGTAATATGGGTCAATTCCCGACTTTTTTAATACTGTTCTTAAGAAACTCGATTCATATTTTTTGCTATTATAATATGTAAAAACTTGCTGGTTGTACATGTTGATACCGAGTTTCTTGATCTTCTTAATAGCTTCCAGGGTATCAGGGGTAAACTCGGTAGGATGTTCAAAATGTGTTACGATGCATAATTCCCTTGTCCCAAATGTATGGTATTTGTCAAATATCCCAATGAGTTCATCTGTGATCCTTTGCGGCATTGTTACAATGATCCTTGTACCTATCCTGATCCTTTCAATATGGCCGATTCCTGAAATTTTAGACAACAACCAGTTAATAGAGACATCATCAAGCGTTAACGGATCTCCGCCAGTGATCAGTACTTCTTTTATGTTTTTGTTATTAGATATCCAATCCAGAGCATTCTTCATTGATTCCCGTGAGAAAACAGCATCTTTTATATCTGTGATCTCCCAGTTCCTCTGGCAGTATACACATATCTGCGGGCATGAATCAAAAGGTTTGAGAATAAGTATCTGCGGATACCTTCGAGTTATTCCCTTTATAGGACTTGTGGATTTTTCACCCATAAAATCAAGGTTTGTGCCATTATCTTTGCTTAGCATATAATTCCAGCAGTAATTCTCACTTGGAAGGACCTGTGCTCTTATTGCATGGTCATATTTCCCTGAGTTTTCCCTGTCAAAAAGCGAAAGATAATGGGGAGTGATCTGAAAAGGTATGCAGTTTTTTCTTGCACATTCAAGCCCCCTTACCTCATCATCACTTAATCTTACAAGACACAGTAAAGTATCAATATCCGAAATTATATTTTTAATCTGCCAGTTGTAGTTCTGCCAATCCTTGTCAGTGGCATTGAAAAAATCCAGAATGGACTTTTTATTATTCTTTCTTTCTTCTATTAGATATTTATCCATCCCGGTCTTATATCGCAGGAAATAATTTTCCACATTTGATGAATAATCGTCAAGTATTTTCATGCGTTCAAGTGCTGCAGTATGCCCATTCAGGCTTATAAATAATGGAACTTCCTTTTCTGCATACATTCCTGACTCGCAGTTAATACCTTTGAAAAGATTAATAAATTCCAGGAAAAATCCAACATTTAAGCTATCGGATTTTGCTTTTTTCTTTGCAGCCCTGTATAATGAATTCAAAGCGGAATAATTTGTAATGTCCTCGTTTTCTGTTCTGATGACATTTTTAAAAACCCTTATGCACTCCTTTGCATTATTCCTCTCAAGAATATTTTTATCTTTAAAATGTTTATCAGAATAGATGTTGAAAAGATGCCTTTCTAAATCGTTCAGGTGATCAAAAAGACTGTTCCGTGCTTCCTGCAGTTTATTGCTTGATTTGAGAATCTTGAAAATTATAGGGTCGTATTCCCATAATGTTTCTATTAGTTTTGATTTATCATATTCCAGTAATTCTTTCATCTTTTATTGCCTCTTTAAGATGTGCTTTTCATACTACGAAATGCCATCCGGGTTTATAGTAATCCTGAACCGCTGTTTTTTATCCCGGCATTTATTTTCTTTTCTACTTTTTCACTGATATTTTTCCGTGGCCACCAGGGTATCATTTCAGATATACAATATTTTTTTCTATCAATCCATTCAAAAAGCCATTGCATTTGGATTCAGCTTCAGTAAAAGGGATTTGATATTTTTCTTTTATTAAATCAATTATTTCAGATATTGTAGATTTCCCATTGCTCTTATCCAGAATATCCCTGGCAAGATCAGAAATTGTAAAAATCCTGTTATTATCTATATCAAATAAAATATTCACTTTTTCTTTTTGAAGGTTTCCAGGTTTATTTCCTTTTCCTGTAAGGCCGGAATGGATTATCTGTGCCAGGTTAAAATTGAAAGTCCCGATAAAGACCCCTTCATTCAGGACAGGTTGAGAATCAGTTTTTTTTGTAGATTTATTCACGGTCTTTTTCCTGTTCTGTATTGCCCTGATCAATCCGGATAAATCCGCTACTTTGCTATTAGATCCCTTGTAATGGGAAACATACAGGAAAAGATGCTCCCTATCAAGATTGCTCCAGATGGGCAAATCCGGGTATTTATGAGCAAGTTTTGCATAGAATTCCTGGATTACAGCTTCGGTATCCTTTTTCGATAATCCCGCCGAGATATCACAATCATACCATAAAGACAGGTCTAAGGCATCATCTTTGTATATTTTTGAGACATTGAAATTATCAGGATTTTCATATACTTTTGAATGCTTTGTGAGCTGGAAACTCCCGAAAGACATTGAACGAATCTTGCCACTATTATGCAAAATAAAATCCATGGTTTCTCTTGCTTCACTGTGGGTTTCAGTAGGAAAACCGAATATCAGGAAAAGGTGGGCCCAGATGCCAGATTCCTTGCAAAACCTGCAAATTTTTAATACATTCTCTTTTTTGATTCCTTTATCCATGCATTTAAGGACCCTCTCGCTGGCTGATTCCAGACCGAAATAAAGCATCTTACAACCTGCGCGAGAGAGCTTGTTGCCAAGTTCGGGGGAAAAAGAGGATTCAAATCTTGAATCGGCAAGCCAGGAAATATCCAATTTTTCATCGATTATCCTGTCTGATAATGCGCCAATTATTTTTGTGGACAAACCTTCATCCTGGAAAGTGAAAAATTTAGTTTTGTGTTTATTATTCAATGTTTTGATATCGTTAAAAAGAAGGTCAACATCTCTTGGCCTGTATTTACCTGAATAACCAAATCCGTGGTCACAAAAAGTACATCGGTTCCAGTAACATCCTCTTGATGAAAGAACAGGAATGACAGGTTCGGGTGATAAATATTTATCAAGCGGGAGACCATCAAAGCATGGGGTTGGCAATAAATTGATATCTTCCCCGCTGGAACTGAGACTGTTTACTATGATCTCCGGGCCTTTTTTATAAATTAAATTGGGAATATCCCTGATATCAAATCCATTGTCCAGATGTTTGATTAAATCTAAAAGGGCAGTCTCTCCTTCGTGAACTATCACGCTGTCAAACACTGAAAAGAGATCTTTTGTTTTGCTTATTTCATTTATAAGACGCGTGAAAACACTGCCACCAATATTGATATGTATTTTCGGATCGGCTTTTTTAACAACATTTGCAAGTGTTAATCCCGGTATTAACTGGCTTATATTTATTATTGAAATACCTATTAGTCCCGGGTTTCCTTCAAGTACTTCCGGAAGCGTGTATTTTTCAAAATACTCAATAAAAATATTTTCTTTCCTGTCATTTATAGCCTGAAGAACATCCGAACTTTTTCGGCATGAATGCCGCATATCATATGAATGAAATGTAAGGTTTGAAGGATAATAAGCAGATGATGCAAGTTTAAGGCCAAGTTCAAGGATCTTAAAAGCATTGAATAGTTTTTCTATATCATAGAAGTCTTCTTTGCTTTTTATGATGTTTTTAGCATCCTCAACACCATTAATAACGTAATCCCCGAAAAGTATAGAACTACTCAAAGCTGTATATTGTTTCTGGAATTCAGGAGATAATTCTTTTTTTAATTCAAGTTCATGGAATTTTGTTTGCGCTTTATTATAGTAAACCTGAAGCCCTTTTTTACTTAAAAGATGATCATAAAACGAAGCATTGATATCAATCTGGAAAACATTGCAGTTATTGGCTTTTAAGAAAGCGGTTAATGAAGGGAGGCTCAAATAAGGCTGTGTTGGTATCCATTGAGGTGGGAAGAGTAGTTTTGTAAGCATGATAATATGTGAGGTGAATAGGAATAATTAGGATAAAACTGTTTCGTCGTCATATTATTCACCACAAACTTTATTTGATTTGATAATGATTTGATGTCAAGTGATCCAAAATGAATGATAATGATACTAAAAATATTGGTGATGAATTTGTTGAGGAAGATGAGAATTCAAAAACTGAAGACGAGAAAGCATTAGAAGGATTATATGATCTGGTTTTACCACCTGGAGTTCCCTATAAACTCATCATGGAAGTAATGGATACATTCAATCTGGAAGTTACTACCCGCAAATGTGCGGTAAAAACTATAGACGTAGAGGATGATAATCTTCTTACATTAAGAGGAGATCTCGATTCAGTAAATAATGCACATGATTATATATTTAAAAAAATGAGTGAAAAGTATAATTATAAGAAATAATTTTTTTTATTGATTTTAAAAAAATCGCAATTATTTATTTGATAAAGATCAGGGGGATTAAACCCCTATCCCTTTATAATCCTAAAACAGGCGCTCTCTACCAAGTGGTCTTGTGTATCCTGTTCCGCCGCAATTTGTGCATGGTATTCCCTGCATCAAATAACCTCTTCCCTTGCACCACTGGCATTTTCGGGATGAGTCTACAACTTCTACTTCTCCTTTTCCGCCGCAAACAATACATGTCTCGCCTTGATGTTTTCCAGTCCCGTCACAATACATGCATTTCACTATGCCTGGTACTTTGGGCGTTCTTTTTATTTCTCCTTTTGCTTCTGCCATTTTAAATCACATCACCATAAATCTCAAACTATGTTATAAATATTTCCTTTTAATCGTCGCATCCCAAAAAAAATAGAGAAAGTAGGCATTTAGCCTACTTAACAATGTTTACTTTGCTGGGATAACGAATGCTCTCTCACCGGCGCAGCGGTCCCATTCTCTGAGTGCTGCTTTGCCGAATGCGCCCCTTGGATCTGCGAAGTCAAAGTTGATCAATTCATCTGCGAAGCAGACTTTGACCAATGGATTGACGCAGAAGGCATCCTTGCCTGCGTGAGCTGCTGCTACTACTGAGGTGTATCCACCCTGGTGACCTACGTTCATTGCGTAGTTGGGGTAGTTTGCGCCTCTGCATTCGCCTATGCAGCCTTCATCTGAGGCAATTGAGAACACGTTGGTTGCACCGCACTGATCCTGCAGGTCATACCCGAAGAATCCAAGTCTGCCGTGTGCCTCTTTGTGGAGGTACATGGACAGATACCATGCGGAGAGACCGGCCTGGCTGTGGCCTGTTGCCAGAGCTGTTGCGCCGCCTGCTGCTATTGAACAGACTGTTGCGCGCTGTGAACCGCCGAAGTGGTCTTCCAGTGTGGTCGGATATTTCTCATATGCTTCAAGACTGTACAGTGTTGATTCTGTAGCAATGTCTTTTACGGTGTCGATTGTGGCTTTTGCCTTTCCGCGACCGCCGTATTTCTTTGATGCATATTCGTCTGCCCAGTACAGGAAGTCATCGACGATATCATTGGTGTATGCTGGTGTTGCATACATTGTGAATCCGACGCCGCCTGACATGTAGCCACCGAGCCAGATCTGGTCATATAACATTGTGGCTGCGCTTGCAGTCTGCAATATTACATTGACTGGATCTTCTGGACCCTTTCTGTTGGTCTGGCAGATATCTGCCATATGACCGAAGGATAATCCTCCTGGCTCATTTGGACCTCTTGCTCTGCGTGCCGGGATCATGTCACCCATTTCGACAAGTCCTGCGTGTTTGGCTGTGAATGCAAGTTCTCCGACTGCTGCTTCACCGGCGCACATATGGTATGCGCTGATAAAGGTCATACCGACCTGCATTGCCATCCAGCGGCTTGTTCCTGGTCCATCTTCAGTTCTTGTGACGATGGTTGGGATGTGTACTGCCTGCCAGGAGGTCTTGCCTACTGCTGCCTTGATCTGTTTTGCCTGGTTTGCCGGGAATTCGTTGTCAATGTTGATAACGAACTGCTTATCTACTTCATCCTGAAGGGTTTCATCACCTGTGAATATTTTCACATAGCAGTCATCTACTAATGCCGGGTGTGTTTCAACCATGTGTTCCTGGACGATTGCTGCGCCAGGCATTGCGTGGTTCAAAACTTCAAGGTAGTAGTTGATTGTCTCAGGTGTAACTTCCTTGCCTAATCTCTTCTCAAGAACTTCATGTGCAAGGTCAAGACCTACAACGCATGATCTTCTGATGTCGTCCCATTCCTGCTGCATTGCTGCATTGTTGACGAAGTGAAGGTCGTCACCATCGCATACGATATCTGTTCCAGATATTGTGTATGGGGTCAACTGTCTCTGACCCATGGGGATACCTGCTAAGTGCAACTTGGGGTCATAAGCCTGCAATCCTCTCTTCTTGGTGATTGCTGCTCCGCACTTTGCCATCTCAACTTTTCTTGGATTCTGCTGGTAACCAAGTCTAAGGTATTTGGCTTTCTTATCGGTGATTTTGCCACCTTTATTCTTATTTGATCCCCATTCCTTAGTATATTTTGTCTCCATTGCTTTTTGGAATCTTACTGCCATTTAAGTCACCTCACGCCTTTGGGACGAACCCGTATTTGGTTCTTAATTCCCATACTCTCTGAACATGTTCAATAACTTCTTTATCGCTTCTGAATGCAACATTGTCCACTCTATAGATGGTGGTTCTCTTTGCTGCTTCTGCTTCGCTCATTGGTTTTCCAAGGTTGACTTTTCGGTCAATTGGTACGCCGACCTGGTCTTTGTCACTTACAATGACTCCGCCTTCAAGTCTGCGCCTGTCCAACATATCGAACATTACGCCATCTTCCTGTAATCTGAGCGAGTGACCGTGAACTGTACAGCCTCTCATGCCTGCAAGACCCCAGTCAGTGATCTCGGTTTCTGACTGTCTCTTGGCGTACTCTTCCATATCTCTCTCTCTCATTTCATTGACTTGTCTGCCAGATAATGTACCTGGGTCGACTCCTCTGAAATTGATGGCTGCATGGTACGATCTCCAGTATGGTACTGCTGGACCGTTATACATTGAGTCAGCGAACTGTACATATCTCATTCTGTCGCCGGCTGCTGCGCCTGGTGTTGGTTCAACGACTTCTCTTACCGGGCATGCTGGTTCACCAATTTCTGAAAGTGGTGGATGTGTGCTCGGGTAATCGGAACCTGGTGCCCTATGACCGAGTAATGCTGTTAAGTCTTCATCAGAAATATCACGCATTTTCTCTACATCATCTGACATAAATTTTCTTCTATTCTTAGCAACTGAGGTGCTGCCAGGATAATATTGTGGTTTATATGCCATATTTTTTCCTCCTAATTGATTTGAATCGGTTCTCTCTGCTCCTTGAATAAACTAATCATTTCTCTTCCTCTGGATTAATAACACAGAGGCTATTTTCCGGTTTTGCATGCGGATCCATCAGGCCGAGTATTCGTTCGTCTTCAAGATTGATACTTTCATCAGTCTTGCTTTTGAATCCATACTTACCGTAATCAGTCAAAGTAGCTTTCTTCTTTATGAAGAAACCCTGTTTGAATTCAAAGGAAAATGGCAGCGTTCGCTCGCACGCATTTCTTAGTTCTTCCTTTGTGCTTTCATCTTCTAGTTCGACTATTACCTCGCCTACCATCACATGCAATTCGAATGCACAATCTCCGACATGGATTATTTCCATATTCGGGTGGTTGACATCTGTTCCGGTTCCAGGTCCACATGTGACCTTCCGGGGCAGATTTTTTCCACCGATTAGCATTCTTATTACTCCATTGACATGATCGATCTCATTTAAGAGCCTTTCAGCAGTCTCTGGTTGCAATAATCTTTGAGGAAATATTTTGATCTGGATTGGTTTACCCGTGACTGAAGCAGTTTTTACCATTCAATTCTCCGAATTTATACGGCTCCTGCTACTGCCTTGATTGGCTCTCTGAATTCGTCTACCGCGCTGAAGACATCTCCTACTAATCCTGAGGTCTTCTCTGGGCTGTATACCTGAACACCTGCGTCAAGAGCAACTGCTGCTGCTACGCATGGTACTGCGAGACCCTTTGAGTGTCTGGTAACTACGTGGTTGCCGTTGAAGACTCCTGGTCCACCGCCACCATAGATGGAGTGTGAGAAGAAGGAGAATCCGACTGCTGCGCCCTGTACTTTACCGAAGTCACAACCTGGGAGTGAGGTCTCTTTCTCAATGAGGTCCTGGAAGTATAGCAATACTGAAGATACTGCCTGTGGGGCTCTCTGAGCGCCGCAGTTGATGAGTGTTGCTACAAGTGTGCCTGCTGCACAATATGCATTCCACTTTCCGACATCATTGGTCTTGTATGTTGTATAGCCAGATGCGAATTTCTTATCTGCGCTGATTACTTTATCTGCAATTGCTTTCTCAACGCATGCATGGACAGCTGAACCGATTGTACCGGTCTTGCCTAATGCTTTTGTTGTTCCATACACCATGTTATTGGCGTTTAAGCCCTGGTGTGAGAATGCAAGTAATCTGTGTCTTGTCTGGTTGCCGATTGCGTCACCCATTTCGAATACACCTGTATTCTCAAGGATTGAGCACAATGCTGCTGTGTTCATTGCGTTTTTCTTGCATACTGCTGCAAGGTGGTTTGCCATGACGTTTCTTAATGTATAGCCAAATCCTTCATCTTTCTGTGGGATTTCGACGATTGACTTTACGTTTCCGCCTACCATATCAAGTGTCTGTGGGTACTGTCCCCAGACTGCGGACTTGACGGTTGGGGCATCGAACATACCGATATTGAATTGGCTTACTAATGCCTGTGTTACTGCTGATGCTGTGCAGGTCAATGATGATACATACTCTGCTGCAACATCGATTCTTACGGATGGAACCTGGACGATTAACTGTTTTCCACCGTTTAATGCTTTTACAACGGTGTCATCTCCGCTGTCAACCTGTACCATTTCGGTAACTGCTTTCTGGATAGCTGCTGCATTCTTTACGATATCTAATTTCATTTCTCTGCCGGGGATCTTTCTGCCTTTGCCACCGATTGCGGATGTTGCTAAGGTTTTCTCGATTCCTGCTAAGTCAACGGCTGCTGTTCGCTTTATACCGGTGACTATTGATTTGATAGCGGCATTTCTCATTGGGCTTATGTCGTTTATGTCGACGCCTGATTTGAGTTTTGCTCCTCTGTCGCTATATAGGTCTATTGTGTCAGCCACGTTTATTTACCTCCTAATTTTTGTTTATTTCCAAGAAATTGCTCACTTGGAAGCGATACAACAACGAGCGACTGCAACATGACAGAATAACAGAACCCAAAATAAGTCAATTATGTTCTATTCATCCCGACCATGTTGTGTTTTATTGTATCGAACAACCATTACAATCCCTTGCGACACCTACCAATTCCCCTAAAGTACTTAAAGTTTACGAATCGATCATGATAAAACATTATAAAATAAATGACGGCGTAGCTTCATGCTTATGCAATATATTCCTGACGATTTGTCTATATATTTTTATCCGCCGCTCTCCAAACTCGTATCACCCATTTCAGCTAGTTTGGAGGCTTCTTCCTGTTTTTTCAGGACTTCATTGATTTCCTCGCGGGAAAATATTTTCTCCCCAAGTTCTTCATCTTTTACTATTGTTATTTTTCTTAGAACTTCGGTTTTATAGTAAAGATCAGTCTTATCGATAAGCGCCCACGTACCTTCATCATCTGAAATGATTTCAGTGACATTACCTTTCGTTCCTGTATTTACATATTCTACAAAATTCCCAATCTGTAAAGGGTTTCCAGACATATCTGTTACCTTTATCTCGCTCATCTACCTCTATTATATCATTTATTGTTATTAATCATTGTGGTTATGCAGGACAATAAGTTTATATACCATCTGACATTTCGTGAGGACATGGAAATTCTTGCTGACATCGGAGGGCGTCCCGGTCTTGACTGCCGGGGTTTTTGTAGATATTGCTATTTTAAAGGTGTAACCGAAATCCCCGCATTTGGCTGCAAACATTGTATGCCATTCCAGAAAGGATGTAATTACTGCACAAAAAGCGTCAAGGAAGGATATTCAAGTTTTAAATCCATGCCAATGGTCGCGCAGGAAGTCAAACAATCAGTTTTTTTCAATAAGAATGAGAATGTAACGAAATTCAATGTTAGCGGAGGAGGGGATGTGAGCTGTTATCCTGAGCTTAAACCCCTTATCAAATTCCTCTCGGAATATAAAAAACCGATCCATCTTGGATACACAAGCGGAAAAGGCATGAATAAGGATGATGCCTTGTTCTTCATAGACCATGGTGTAAATGAAGTCACCTTTACGGTTTTCGCAACAGACCCGGAACTGCGGCGAAAATATATGAATGATAAGACGCCTGAAGATTCACTTTCTGCACTTCGTATCCTTGCCGGAAAGTGTGATGTTTATGCAGCAACAGTACTTATTCCGGGAGTAAATGACAAAGATGTCCTGCTGAAAACCTGCAAAGATCTTGAAGAAATGGGCGCAAAAGGGCTCATACTTATGCGGTTTGCCAATGAAAATGAACAGGGGCTGATCCTTAATAATTCCCCTGTATTAGAAGGAGTTACTCCCCACACCATCCTTGAGTTCAAATCGATAGTTGACGACATTAACAGCAAATTCGATTTCCGGGTAACCGGCACTCCCCTGTATGATCCTGAAACAGGGTCTCCATTTGCCATACGCAATGTTCCTGAAGCGCTGTCAAAATTACCTGAAATAACAAAAGAAGCAACGATCATTACAAGTGATGTTGCAGCGCCATTATTAAGGAAGATTTTCGATAAACTCGGAGGGCTCGTAAATGTCATTCCCGTGAAAAAGGATATTGGCTGCCTTATTACCATCGATGATATAAAAGCACTGGACTTATCACAAATAAAGGAAACAGTATTTTTCCCTGGAAGGGCATTTGTTCATGATCCTGAGATCAAGAAAATACTGGCCATGGATGGGAAAGACAGGTTAGTAAGAAGAGGGCCTGATATGCTCACAGTTGATGGTGAGATGAGCATTTCAATGACAAAAGAGGAAGTTATTTCAAAAGAAATAGAAGCATTTACCGAACTTATCCAGGCGATAAATGTTATCGGGACAAAACCAATCCTTTGATACTCTGCACTCCATGTTACCCTTTTAACAAACGCCGAACATGCATTACAGCCATTACAATAACAAGGTCTTGTTTATTTTCTAATCTATATACTACTCGATAGTTACCAACTAAAATCTCTCTATATTGCAGATGAGGCAACTCAGGGATTTTATAGCCAATCATAGGAAAACTGAGTATATTTGCAACAGCATTTTGAATATTTTCTATCTGTATCTGTGCATATCGTTTCGAGTCTTTCGCTATAAACTCATGAATATCATGTAAATCGTTAAGCGCTCGTATTGTCCACTTTATTTTTCGAACCATTTAGAAGTCTCCCTGATGACTTCTTCATGTGAAATAATCCGCCCTTCTCGGACATCTTTCTCAGCAGTTTCAAGTTTTTGCCTGACGTAGAGTCGATACATAATTTCATCAATATCTAATTCATCTGGCATGTCTGCTATGAGCTCAAAAACTTGCTGTTTAGCTATCATAATGTCTATTTCTTATATGGTTATTTATAACATAATAGTTTCGCTCATTTTTTCCATAATGGTAAACGCTCACCTGCGCCTTGGCATCTGAGCGCAGGATATACTGCGAACCAAGATCCAGGCTGCGGAAAGCAAGCCGCATGGCAACGATATCGGAGTAACATGAATGACTAAAATCTGTTTGCATCTATAGACTGTACTTTTTGACAGGATTACAGGATCGACAGGATACGATTTATATAATTAATTCTGTAAATCCTGTCGATCCTGTCCAAATTTCCACTTAATTTTTTTCTTCAGATATCCCGCAAACCTCGCATTTTTCTTTTCCGGCTATATTCTGCTTTTCCGAATCAATCGCGCGTGTGCCTTCGGCAAGGACTGCTGCATTGGATAATGTCCCTGCGATCAATATCGCATCAAATATCTCCTCTTTTGAAACCCCAAGCCTCTGCGCCACCCTGATATGCATTTTCAGGCAGTGATCGCATCTTAAAGCTGCCGAAACCCCTATGGATATAAGCTCTATTGTTTTTGCATCCATTCGTTTAAATTCCCGGATTATTGCATTATCATAAAGCACCTTGGTAACAAGTAACTCTGGCGATTGCCTCATAAAATTAAGGATATACGGTACCTCGCCGTATGCTTTTTCAACCTCTTTCAATAATTCTTCCGCTGCTTCTTTTGGTTCCTTATTAAGGATCTTATCGATTTTCTTAAGTTCCATGGGGCTCTAACAAAACGGTTTAAATCCTAAAGTAAATAAACATTTGTATTTGAAATGATGGTGGCAATCTGTGGTGGTAGTTAAGCCAATATTAAAAACTTCAATGCTCGCCATATATGGAACAGTTCATTTCAAATATGTAATTGAAAATTAAGAATAATAGGTTGGTACATATTATACAGGCTTCGGTACTTAACACGCTGTCCGATAATTCAAAAAATTGAAAAAAATAGGGCATATTAGGGCTTTAAATCGAAAAAGGAGGAAAATTTCTGTTAATTTTTATTACTAAGAGTAATTGGCGGACAGCCTCTTAAGTCCGAGGTTTGTGACTGTGGACGATAAATGTCTGTGCATCCATTATAACTATTTTGATTCAGAATAACAATAAGGGTGCCAAAAATGGGGCACGAATAAAACAAAAAAGAACAAAATGGAAATAAAGAGTATGGATAAATGGAACATATTCGTAGTTTCATATGCATTAATTTCATAGCCTCTAACCTTTAAACATTAGGGAGTTTATTTTTTGAGCGAACACATCAAGCATACGAGTGTGACCTAAGTTGAGATTAAAGCGCATAAGGAGCTAAAAAGAAATATCATCGATGATGTTTTATATACCACGTTTATTTATTAATTTTGGTATGGGTTTGAGCATTTACTAATTTACAAGCTCCAAATTCATCTACATTTTTCCAAGCCGAATTTATCTTCAAGGATATATTTTATTGATTCTTCAAGATTCATGCCTTCTATAGGAGTTTCAATTAACTGGTCTTGCCAACCATTTTCCTTATACCACCTTCTCTTACGTTCCACTTTTTTATCGTAGTCGATTGTACCCAGCATTCCAAGGTGTTCCCAGTAATATTCTCTTCGTTTAATTTTGAAAGTGAAATCAGGTAATCTCCAAGACATTCCATCCAATGATATTAGTGGCTTCTCATAAGCAAAACCAACACCATGGCTAGCGAGTGCCTGCGTTATCCTTAATTCTCCTTTAGAACGAACGAGAAGCTCTGGCAAGGCTTCATAAACTAACTGCTCTGGATGAAAACTCTTAAAACCATCTTTTGGAATGCCTTTTGCTGTTCGGAATAATGCAGAATTACGTTTTACTATTTCAGAGTATCCCGCCCAAGCTCTCTCCTTAAGGAGTCGAGCGTCTTTTTGCATTAGTAAGAATAGTTTTCCAGTGGCACGTGAAAGTCCAGTATAAATGAGTTCACGACTTAAGAAATCACTAGCTTCAGATGGAAGGATTACTATAGTAATATCAAATTGGCTACCTTGAGCTTTGTGCACCGAAGCAATGTAACCAAGTTCTATATGTTCATTGCATTTTGATCTGCTTAGGTAGTATGAATATTTGATAAAATCTTTAGGGAATTTTGCCTGCAACTGATTAAAATGTCGTTTTGGGAAAACGAATCCTAATGTGCCATTGGGCACATAAGTGTCTTCATTTTTAATACTCTTATTCTCATTATGGTTCCATGCATAGTATGTATAATTCCTTATTTGCATAATTTTGTCATAATGAACATACCCAGCAAACTGATATTTCTTTACAATATCTTCTCCTCTCAATAGCTTCTGAACTATTTGATTTAGATATTCCACACCTGAAGGAGTATGTCTGTAAGGTGCAAGAAGTTGTATAGCTTCCAGATTTTTCTTGGGAGAATACAAATCGTTGAGCCCGTGAACATAGTTATAACGATCTCCGAGAGTACCAGATAATTTCTTTTTACCCTCAAGCATAGCAATAGCATTTTCAAGAACCTGCGGAATAAGCTTATAAAGGTCTTCATCATTATTCCATGTGTATACAGAAAAATCGCCTTTTGATATCCCTCTTTCAACATCCCATAGAATTTCTTCGTCTGGTCTATCGAGAGTTCGAGTAAAATGAGAAGCAAGCCATGCTGCACGACTTCCGGTCGCTTGACGACAATTCACAGTAAGCTCAGCCAAATAATTATGCTCCCTATTATCGTCTTTCTTTAGATAATCAATAATATCAGCAAAAGGTTTCCCTGGACCTATAGGGGGTAATTGACCTGAATCACCCACTAAAATCAAGCGCTCTGCGGTGCCTAAATCTATGGCGCGAACTAACGTTGCAAAAAGACTTACATTAAGCATTGATGCTTCATCAACTATAATAGTTCCAGGGTTGCCTTTCCTTCTATTATTTCGTTCTTTGAGCGTATAATTAAGAGGATTGATCCATCCCAATCCCATTAAAAAAGTGTGAATCGTTGTCGCCTCACGTTGTACCCTTAATCCCAATATTATAGCTGCCTTTCCAGTAGGAGCAAGTAGGAGGAAACTATGATTAGGTTCCTTATCTGTGATACCCTTAACCAGCGAACGGAGTACTGTTGTCTTTCCTGTACCTGCACTTCCTGTTAGTACACTAAAGCGTGCTCTATACATTGTTTCAAGAGCACATGCTTGTTCTGCGATGGCCTCTCTTATAGAAGGATGCTCTTTATCTTCTAATTGAAAAACATTAAGAATCTTTTTCCAGTCAATTTTTGAGGAGGGAAGTAATTCTTCATTCAAGAAACTGACTATCTCTTTACGAATTATTCTTTCATCTGCATGGATTGAATTGAGAAAAATAGCTTCTATTCCATCGGCTATATCCATCATAAGTTTCTTAGTAAAAATAACTTTATGCTGTTCCCAAATTGCCTTGTCCAGAATGAATAGACTATCAGGATCGTTATCTTTGTGCCATTTTTCTATGGCCGCGAAAAGATCTGAACGGTCAATAAATGTATGTCCCTCGTTCGCACTAGCTTTTAATTGCTCTACCATCAGTGCCCGCAATCGTCTTGGATCATCAAATTTGATGCGTGGTATATTCTTACCAAGTTCCTCAGATGGTATCATTCCATGATCAATTCGATGAAAACCTATTGTATCTTCAATATCTTTTCCAATATACTCCTCACATAGGCAATAGGGATTATCAAATATCTCATTCAGACCAGAGGTAATAGAATATTTGTCATGGCTATCACCAAGAATGTTTTTTATTTGATCAGCAGTCAAGTCAAAAAATGGAAGTCTTTCTCGACAAAATCTGGAAATAATTTCCGTTGTAGGTGAGCTTTTAAGTATTCTATATCGCTGAGCTGCATCACCGTATCTCTCCAGTTCTTCGGTATTCATTTTTATTTTACCATCTAAACGATCAAAAATATACTCACGTAAATCGTTTGGATTTTTCTTAGGCAATTCAATCCGCACGTAGGCTGAAGGATTTGGAAAATTTAGGTATTCCAATGTATTCGTAAGTCCAGGATAAAGACCGCGACTCTCCCAACACTCCTTTCGTATTTGTTTTAGCCATTGTAATTTTGAATCCCAATAACCAGCATCAGGAAGGTAATTATCCTTTATAACTTTCTTTATTGATTTGATTGCCTGATCAATTAGTCCAATAGCTTCATCATCACTCACATGCCGACAAACATATTTAAATCGCCTAGTGAGGTCTCCAGAAACTATTATAGCAATTGAAGCTGGATCAATTTTTTTATCCATATATTCTTGATACGGAATCCTTATCCCCTCATTGGGATAAGCGCTTTCCAATGTAATGGACCAGACAAAATCGCCGTATTTTTCCGATATATTCGTCGGAATTTGTGGCCATTTCTTAAATCCTCCGACTTTTTTCAGTCGTACAATCCCTGTAAGAAGATATTTTCTATCCTGTCCAGTGATAGGATTATCATAGTTACAGTAATAAAATATCAGGCTGACTCCCTCTCCTTTCTTTAAATCAGAAAAAAATTCCTCAGCTATTTCCTTCCTCTCATCTGGATCGCGTCTATTACCTTTCTCATCCCACATTTCTTCAAAGGGCCATGTGCCAGAAGAATGCGGAGGAAGTGTTTCTTCAAGTTCTTCTGCTCCTTCTAAGAACTCTTTTGGAAGATGAATATGCCCTATTGACTGCTCACCAAAAACATTTATTGTTTCAGTACATGGTGGGGACTGATTCTTTAAATAGCGACACGGCTTACCGTGATTACTTTCTTCCCACTCATTATCTTTGTTATATCTAATTCGTTCAGCATTAACAGAAAAAAATCCCCCGCAATATACATTTTTCTTTGGTTCATTGCAAATACAGCCATCCCAACCACGATCATGCCATGAAAGTCTTACAGAAACATGTGTAACCATAATCAACTCCAAAAGTTTGATGAAGTCTTATTCTTTGCGAGAAACAATCATATTCCATTGAATATATTAACCTGATGTTTCGTTCTTGTCAGGGAGTTCATACACGTATGCTTAGTGTATGAACTTGAAAGCCAAACACATGAATTTCATTCGCAATTTACCGACCTTATATCCACAACGATTCAGGACAAAAGAGGCACAGAAGAGCAATCACTCATATGCCTGTACGTGCCCCTTCCCTATGGACATTGGCCGAAACAACCAAATAGGAGATAGAAAAACTCATGCACTACGTTGATGCCTCGGACTTTAGCAAAGCGGAGTCCGTGACTCCAACGATAGGCGTTCTTGTGCATCCGTTTGAATATCTTGAACCTGAATGACCATCGGAGCGCTAAAAATGAGGGACACGGAAAGAGATGCTAAGCAGATATAACCAACTGATGACCAAGGATTTTTATTAACAAACTTGCCTTTATATCTCCAGTATCTTTCTTAATTTTTGATTCACTTCTTTCCTTAGTTCTTCATTAAGCTCCCCAATCTCGCCTACAATTAAATCTTTCAGCACAGTTGCGATTTTATCTAGCTTTATGACCGAATCCAATTTCAGTCCAGCATTTTTAAAAGCAGAATGATTCTTTGTTATTAAAACATCTACCACAGAGGGTTCAGATGGTAATTTTGAAGAAATAAATGCCATGATTACATCTTTATCGCCTTCATATAACACTAAAGCAGGTCTAAGCTTTGCAGCGGTTAAATCAGTAAATGGAAAAGGCACAAGCACTATTTTTCCTTTCATTTATATCTGACCTTTAAGTCCGCTATTTTATAAATATCTGGTTCATTATCAAAGAAACTTGATAATGACTTTTCGGAAAGCTTCATCAACGAAACGATTTCTTTTTCATATAGTAGCTCATCAACCTTTTTTGAAATCTCGATTACATACCGCTTTATATCCCTTACTTCGGTTTCTAAATTCATCATGTTTATTAACATCTTTACGATATGCATATATAAAAACATGATTGAGAAGTCTTTCAAGGAGAACTCACACCTATGTTATTTCCGTGCCCCTTTTTATCGATTTATGTCTTAGCAACAAATAACCTGACTTCGCCACCCACGGCTAAACGTCACGAATTTTAATCCCTTTATACAATTTGCCAGATGACGGTTTACCAGCGTAATTTCAGACTATTATCCTCATATTTTTTAATAAAATCCCCAAAAATACTGACTACTTCTTTTGAAATATTTGACAGTACTGTAAATTTGAAGCTATTTTGAGGGTATGCCACAGTAAGTGTCAAAATGTTCAGGAATTTCCTGAGTAACCTTATGTCTCTTACTATTGGTTTTTTTGCTAAATAAAGGGTCAAATTGACCAAAAAATTCGTGAGGAACGTAAGCAGTAGATATCCTTTAACTGCAAGATTACTCCAATGTCGTATCGGTCTCAACTCTAACCCATCTTTTAAACCACGAATGAATTTTTCAGCTTTATCCCTATCTTTATAAAGAGATAGGATTTTTTTGGGTTCATCATCGACGGAACTTTCAAGAGAGAAAAATCCCTCTAATCCATTGATAAAAGGATTATCGATCGGACCAAAAGTTTTCTGCAAACTTCCATGCAGAATAATGTAACCATCTTTTGTTATGACCGAGCCAAGTTTCTTTCCCTTTTTTTTGCTTTTAAAGTGAGATAATGATATTCTCCATTACGGACCATTTTTTTGTTTGTTTTTGTGTTGGCTCCACAATCAAATATCAAGATGCTGCCCTTGTCCAATACTTTTGTTGCCACATTAAAAATGTGATCGAAATGCTTTTTGTCCTGGACATTTCCTTTTTGTATCGTTAGTGCGGTTGGAAGATCATTGATTCCTGTGCTAATCCCAAAGGTGATTTGTTTTTTCCCAAAAGCACCATCTCTTGAGTAACCTAAGGCTCCTAACTCCTGTTTAGTTCCCTCAAAATATGTGGATGAGAAATCCACGAATTGCTCTTTTGATATGAGGTTATATTTTGCCAGGAATTGTTGATAGAGTTCCAAGATGATTCCGAAGTTATCTCCGATCCGTTCAATAGTCCTGTAAAAAGTTCGTTCTGCTGGTGTTTCTTTTAATCCCAAATATCCAAAAACTTCGTCGGGGTATATGTTTAGAATTTGATTGACTGAAACGTTGTTCGTCAATTTGTTATATATCAGTGATTTTATGATTTCTTGGAAATCCTTTGCTTTTCCACCGATTTTATCGAACAAAAAATCAAAGTAACCATAATCTTTTTCAATTCTATCGAGCATTACAATACTGCCTATAGGGAATGTTACATTTTCATGCAAGGTTTTTCACCAAAACTTCTGAAATGTAATATCCCTTTATAGGCTAACTGGCGAGGTCAGGAAATAAGCGATAGATGCCCTCATGCACCCGCGCGTGGATGCTCCGTACCTTCCAGTGCGGAGTTACGTTACTGCGCAATCGCGCTCACACTCATGCTCCAGAAGGGCGATGTAAAGCAAAGCAACTCCCAAAATGCTAAAAATTAGGCGCGAATAGTAACGGCATATAACCATACTTTTAATAACTGCAAATCTAATTATCGAACATGCAATTCACAGTAAAACTTGAAGAATCTGATGAAGGTGGATATACCGCCCAATGTCTTGAGCTTCCCGCAGCGATAAGTGAAGGAGATACAAAAGAAGAAGCACTCGATAATATTAAAGAAGCAATTCAACTGGTTCTTGAAGTCTCACGTGAACAAGCGCAGTCGTATA
The DNA here is from genome assembly GCF_002487355.1 of Candidatus Methanoperedens sp. BLZ2. Classification (GTDB taxonomy): domain Archaea; phylum Halobacteriota; class Methanosarcinia; order Methanosarcinales; family Methanoperedenaceae; genus Methanoperedens. Next base: position 29,014 of record NZ_NTMG01000073.1, read on the forward strand.
CTGAAGTTTTTAGGGTGGAAGTGGCAAGTGCCTAAACTCCCTTCTGTATCTGGTAAGAAGATTATCAGATCTTTGAATTTTATAAGTGATATTGCTCCTGAGTTTAAATATAGAAAGATTGGAGGATAAATTACCTGTTCCAGAATCAAAATCATTTGCAAAATATGTAGCTATTTCTGAAAAATCATCATAGTATCTCGAATCCTGAACCATCGAGCATCCACATGATGCCTCGGTCTTTAGCGAAGCGGAGTCCAGTGATTGTTCGCAATAAAAAGTGTCAATACACAAAAAATAAAAACGATGATGCTTACTTAATGTAAAGCAGACCTTTTCCATTAACTATAACATCACCAGTATATTTCTTATACGTCACTCCATCAACTGCTTCATTACCTTCCAGCTTGAATACAGGCATCATCTCATCCACTGTCCCGTTGACAATTATCGTGCCTTTTGACATCTCGCTTCCAGGACGGCTGGTATTGCCTTCGATCACGATCTTGCCGCCATTGTTGCTCAATCCGGGGAGAATCCCTGTATTGCCTTTAACAATGATCTCGCCGCCGCACATATGCTCGCCAAGGAAATCAAGGGCATTTCCCATTACAGTGATTTTCCCGCCGCGCATGCCGCAGCTCTCACCGCGATATCCGGCGCCAAGGTAATATCCCGCATTTCCTTCCACGATCAACTCGCCGCCTTTCATTTCCCTCCCTGCCCATGAGTCAACATTTCCCTTTACTGATATCTTTCCGCCGCTCATCTTTGAGCCAAGATGCATATCCACGTTGCCATTGATGATCATTAGTCCTGCGGACATTCCTTCCCCGATCCTTTTAACGCGGGAAAAATCGCCTTCCATCACGATTTTTGTATCTGCTGCCGGAGCAGAACCTTCCACCTTAACTGAGAAAAGCTCCCCGATAGTCGTCTTTTGGTTCCCGGTCCATGCTTCCATGGATTGGATCTCTGTTTCCGTTTTACCGGCGAATTTATCAGGTGAGATATTCTCAGCTTCAGTTGAAATCCTGATCTCTTTCTTTGGTTTAATGGTAACCGTTTGCATTTTAGCTCACCTCTACGGGAATTGCTCCGGCTTTAATGACCTTGGGATGAGTTAGATATTCATCCTGTACCATGTAATTTGCAAGCTGTATCGAGTAATAGTTCTTGAATTTCTTAACAATGTCTTTCATCATTTCATTTGTATGCTCTTCAGGAACCCTTGCATCCACCCAGTATGTCCTTCCCATTGGTGTTGCTGTGATCTGGCCGTCCTTTACAACAACCTGTCCGCCCTTTATTGTATATGCGGCTGATGAGAACGCGCTCTTTATCTTTGCATGTTCAACTGATGGATCTATCTGGTCAGGTTTGATGTCGTATATGGAAACATCAGCATCTGCGCCAACTCCGAGATGACCTTTTGTATCAAGAAGCCCGAGTACCTTTGCAGTGCCAGCCCTTGTCATTATTGCGATCTCACTGAAATCAAGTTCGCGGTCAATTCCCGGAAGCCTTGTTTTTGAATGAACAGCTTCATGAACGGTCTTTATTTCTTCCTGGCGCTTCTTGTTGCTCATAAGAAGCGCAATGACCTCCGAATAATTCACGAACGGCCCGCCATTGGGATGGTCAGTGGTCAATAGCATTTTATACGGGTCTTTTGTAAGCAGCCCGAGTTCAAGCCCTGTGGCCCACATGATAGCATAGACTGATACCTGCTTGACATAATATAACGGTACAACGCCTGATGCATCTTCAAGTTCAACATCACCATTGCCCCATTTTGCATGCAGTAATTTTGCGTTTGCATATTGAACAGGACCATCGGCAGTCATGGTGGTGGCGCTGCCAAATATCATCTGTCCCATATCACCTGTTACATTATCGTGATTGTTAAGATAATTGGCTACTTCATCGGCTTTTGATTCAAAGTCGCCCCAGTTCGTTCCGCCCATTGAATTAAACAACAGGTGAGTAACATGCAACACCTGCCTGTTCCTGCTGGCTTTGACCTGGTTTGCAAGTTCCATACTTGCAAGTGTTGTCTTGTAGTTGCCGGGCTTTCCAAGATTATTGCAGTGCAGATGCACCGAATGCGGAAGCCCCAGCATTTCATTGGCCTTCATCAGCGACACTATTATATCTTTTGGGGTTACATCAAAATTCGGGACAACATCATCAAGACCTGTAACGTTCTTGCCAAAGCCCCACATCTCGCCTCCACCCGGATTTACGCATTTAACGCCAAATCCCCTGCTTGCAAGAAGACCCCATGATATATAAGCAGCCAGCTTATCCATGTTCTTCTCCCGCACAAAGTCCATAGTGGGCCAGTTACTCCCGAATAGCGTAAGAGCGCCTTTGTCGATAATGGGTATTTCTTCAAGTTCTTCATGGGTGTGGCGCGCTTTCATTATTGCCTGCGCTGCCTCAAAGACCGTTGTATAACCCATCTGTGCATAGCGGTATCCCATAGCATAGACATTTGGCACAGTATAACCTGTAGTAGGTCTTGTTAGCTTTGTCCTTGGACTTATCCCTGATCGCGCATCTTCAGGGCGCATTATTCTTCCCACATTGACTTTTGCACCTGCGATATGCGAATGTGCATCAACGCCGCCTGCCATTACAAGCCTTCCGCCAGCATCTATCACTGTGGCTTTGCTGCTTACCTCATTCACGATTTTTCCGTCTTTTATGGAGATATCGGCCTTATCACCATTTATTCCATTAGACGGATCATAAACCGAACCGTTCTTTATAAGAAGTTCCATTTTATTCACCTCTCAATGCTTTCACTCGTTCTGTTATCTTTTCAAGTACCTCAGTGTCAGGCAGATGTGTGGGTTCAACCATCTTTCTCATCCTGAGTGATACGCCGTCCATCCTGTATGCCGTACCTTCCACCTCCACGCCGCAAATTGCCACTGGAATGACAACATTTGCTACTTCAGTCGTTGGATTCCAGTAAGGATCTATCTGGACAACCGGGATCTTTGCAAGATGCCTGACAGAATCAGCCGGGAAATGAGCGCCTGCATCACCTGCTATTATCATTGCTGCATCTGTTTCTTTTCTTAAGAGCACATCGTTTGCCGCTGTTTCACCGGGATTGTAATAAGGAGCGCCGCGTGCAAAATCCACTGCTGTTGCAAATCCTGTCTCCCATGCGCACACATTTCCGAATCCGGTAACATTATAGTGGCCTCGCATCGGCGTAATAACGCATTTTGTAAACGCGTTCAACTCTGTTACTAAAGAGATGGCGTTATCAATGTTCTTATACCTTGATTTGCTCTGGGTAAGTCCCATTCCAAAGAAAATCCCGACGAATTTTCCTGTTTTTAATGTATCCACAAGTTTTGAAAGCTGCTCTTTGGACACGCCTCCAACCGATTCCGGCACAACATCCGCATGTCCTGAAAGTATTGCCCTGAGAGCCGAAATCACAAGGTAATCACTGCCCTGCTCTAACTGCACGAATTGATCTGCCATATTTGCCGTATCTGTTTTTCGTACATCCACTACAACGACTTTGCGTCCTTTTCTACCTTTTTCAGAGAATAATCCTTTTGCAAACACAGAATATCTCCCCATGTGCCTGGGATGGGCATGTACCGGATTGCTTCCCCAGAATACAATAACGTCTGCCCTGTTCTTTACCTGGCCAAGGGTGGCTGACGGAAGACCTTTTTCATGGACTGCAAGGGTGGATGGGCCATGACAAACTGTTGCCGTGTTGTCAATAATTGCTCCAAGCTCCTCAGCAAGAAGAATGCCTTTCTTATGGACTTCACACACTGCCGATGCCCATCCGTACAAAAGAGGTCTTTTTGAATTTGAAAGGATATTTGCAGCTTCGTTAATTGCCTCTTCATAAGATACTTCCTTGAACTCGGAATTCTTGTCTTTCCTCATCATGGGGGCTTTTATTCTGTGATGTCCCATTATTTTAGATGCGCCGAGTTTGCATGCTTGTTTAACATCGGTTATTTTGTTATCTTCCACAACGATTGTCAGGTCATCACACAGGCAGCCGCAAAAAGGGCAGAGTGCATCTGTTATTACTGTCATTACTTATACCTCGCGATCAGTTCTTTCATTAATAATACTTTCTTGTCCGTAGGTTCTATCCGCGCAGGAATACCTTTGAATCCCGGCATCCCGCAGCCCTTGGTATCCGGATCGACGACTGCATTTGCCCACGGGCCCATGGGGATAAAAGCCATTCCGTCAGGATTTCCTTTATTTTCTTTTAATTTCACAACCACATCACCGTGATCTGTTTTAACCAATACGCGGCTTCCGGGACTTATTCCCAGGATACCTATATCCTTTGGGTTCAGTTCACAATAAGCAGTTGCTTCCTGATAGTCCGAAGAAGTTTTATTCTCAATAGTTGCTCCCTGATTTATTGTTCTTCCAGTTATGAGTATTGCATTTAATGTCATCTTATACACTCTTTTTTATTATTGGTAAATACTTTCTTATTTAAAAAGTATATGTTTTTGTTCGATTAAGATACAAAATCAAGGAGGGTAATAAAATTCGAAAATAATAAAATTCCGATTAACTAAACAAAAAAAACAATGAATAAAAATTTAAAAAATTATTTGAATATCTATTTTAAACTCCTACAGTTTCTTTCGCAGTTTCGCGGACAGCTTCAAATCCGAAATTCTGCTCAAAATTAACATCTATCTCTGGCAATATATCTACATAATTTACTAATTCGTGATATATCTCATGCCTCGGACTTACAATTATAACATGCGCAGGCGGATGTATTTTTCGAAGTCTTCCAATTGCGACACTTGCCTGGTCCTCAAGAGGAACTATCGCAGCAGACGAACAACACCCTCTTAATGGACTTTTCATTATGTGCGTAAGAATGTTATCTGCAAAAGTCGGTTCCAATTTTCTTGCCTGATCTGAAAAAGTCAAATTTGCATACCTGACAAGGTCGTACAGTGCTATTTTCACTTTCGATGCATCATCTGCCCTGACTACAGCCATTGAGTTCATTTTTTCCCCCTTATTTGTGATCGTATCCATTTTTATATTACCTAATTCGTAGTGGTACTGATATAAATGCTGGTGCTAACTAAAGGCTATTTTCGTGCTACTGAGTATTTTATTATGATCAGAAACAAATTTCAGGGTTACTCCTGACAATCGTACTGTTTATATTATATCGAATCCTATGGTCGCCGATGAAACAGGACTATCTTCGCTATTTTCCCAAAAAATCATGCTATCCGAACCAGCTGGAAGCGATGCAGGCCATTCATGATGCTCTGATAAAAAAGCAGGTGGTTTTATTCGAAGGGGCATGCGGCACTGGTAAAACCCTGAGTTCTCTTGCTCCTGCTCTTCATATCGGGAAAACTGAGAAAAAAACAGTAATTATTGCCACGAATGTCCATCAGCAGATGGCGCAATTCATTGAGGAGGCAAGGGAAATAAAAAAAAACCAGCCCGAATTAAAAGTTGTTGTGCTTAAAGGTAAAATGCTGATGTGCCCAAAGCCGGATATGGATTATGACACATGCAGTTTGCTAAGGGACAATACCTATAAATTAATGGAGCAGGAAAAAGATGTCGGGCAATTGAAAAACGAAATGAAATCTATCAGGGATAAGATAAAACGGGATAAGGATACAAGCCTCATACAAATCCAAAGGGAATTGAGCCAGGAATTTGATAAGGAAGAAAGGCAGCTTCATGATACAAGGAAAAACTCATGTGACTATCTTTATAAATTACTTAAAAGTGACACCGATGATTTCCGCGGGTGGCTATTCGGTGGTGTGCGCACGCCTGAAGAGGTGGCAGACTGGGCTTTATCAAATGATGCGTGCGGATACGAACTGCTAAAACGCTACATGAAAGAAGCCGACCTTTTGATATGCAATTACCATCATTTTCTTAATGAGGATATCCGAACAAATGTACTTGGATGGCTGGATAAAGGTCTTGCTGATGTTATTACCATTTTCGATGAAGCGCACAATATTGAATCCGCTGCACGCTCCCATTCATCCATGACGCTCACCGAATTTACTTTAAAACGGGCGCTTGATGAAGTCGAAGGGAACGAGGCAGCTTCTGCTTCAGTTGATGTTCAAATATTGCTTCAGGTTCTCCTTGATACAATACGATCAACATATAATATCATTCTTGATAAAAAGTTCGGGGAACGCGAAAGAGTGGGCAGGGACTGGTATGATTTAAGGATCGCAGATCCCCAGGAGCGTACTGATATGTTCCGGGAAAAACTAACGCTGGCTATTGATAAGGCAGGAATTAAGAAGCTCGATGAGACCATCGAACGTTTGAGGAGTTTCGGACTGACTGTTGATGCATTTTATGAAAAACAATTCAATGAGGGGAAAAGCCATATTAAAAAAATATGCAGCAGCCTCATCACAGCGATCTTTCTTTCGGATTATGTTAAATTCTCAAAAGATAAAAGCTATTATCCGATCCTGAATGTAAAGCGCCAGAATTCCGAGATATCAGGAAGACTTGAATTATTCACCTGCATCCCTAAAAATGTCACAGCGCCATTATTTAATTCTGTCCACAGCGCAATCCTTATGTCAGCGACACTTGCGCCTTTTGAAACAATTAAAGCAACGCTTGGAATCTCACGGCCTACGTGTGAATTATCGTTCGGTCTGACTTTTCCGAAAGAAAAGCGCCTTACCATAGCAGTATCTGTCCCGGCTTTATTTTCAAAGGACAGGGACAGCCCGCAGACAAAGGAAGTGATCACAAAAGTCCTTACTGATATAATTGAACAATCTGACGGGAACGTGATAATATTTTTCCCTAGCTTTTATGAAGCAACCCAGTACAAGAACCGGATAAAATGCGATAATCCGCTATTCCTGGATGAGGTAGGAGTTTCGGCGCAGCAGATCAGGGAGGAATTTTTCAGGCTGGGTGAATCAGGGAAGAAAGCCGTGCTAATATCCTATATGTGGGGAACGCTCACAGAAGGCGTTGATTACAAGAATGACCGGGGAAGGACAGTGGTCATCGTGGGTGTTGGATATCCTGCATTGAATGACAGGACGCGCGCCGTAGAATCCGCATATGACGCTGAATTCGGGCACGGCTGGGAATATGCAATTGAAATCCCCACGATCAGGAAGGTGCGGCAGGCGCTGGGGCGTGTGGTTCGCTCACCCGGCGATTATGGGGCGCGTGTGCTGCTCGACGGGCGTTATACGTCCACATCAGGTAAGCGTTATGGGAAATATTCAGTGTTCAAATTCTTCCCTGAAGAAGAAAGAGCAGAGATCATAGATGTAGAACCTGAACGCGCCAAGTATTCACTAATGAACTTTTTTAATGATATAAGAAAAAATGCAGCAAAAACCAACAAAAAATTATAATTAAAAGTAAAAGCAGAATAAAAATTATTCTGCCACTTTTTCTGCGATCGCGAATTTGCGCATTACTTTATTAACTGTTATCTTTACTTTATCGCCGACTTTTGTCTGCGGCACGAAGATGACAAAGCCTTCTACCCTGGCAATTCCGTCGCCTTCTTTTGCAATATCATCAATCGATACATCATAGCTTTCTCCGACTTTTACCGGAGCAACTTTTTCCTGATATTCACTCAAGTTTTACACATCCTTACATTAAATTACCGTCTGCTAGGGCAAACATAACTGCAGAAAATAGAATGAACATTTCACTGCCGTAAATGATGCTGCCAGAACAGCCTGTAATCTTATTTCTAACTGTCTTTAGAATATATAAGACTTTGGTGAAAACAAATCAAATCCGGTTACGACAAATGTATTAGTAGTACTTTCGAAAATATAAATTTTTATTCATAATTAAAAAGAATAACCCGGTTGACCCACCGGGCATTTGAGATTATTTACCCGGCAGCCTCTGCAGCCTCTGCAGCAGGTTTCACTCTTGTAAAGTGATAACCGCTTTCTTCAAGCATTGGCCTTATACTACTTTCCCAATCCTGGGCCTCCTGCTCACTTGAGAATGTAACTTCTATATCTTTCCCACTGCGTTTCACAACCACTTCTTCTTCAGAAGATTTCCTTCTTTCAGAAGTTCCCCCCCTCTCAGAAGTTCCCCCCCTTTCGGA
>NZ_NTMG01000050.1 GCF_002487355.1 Candidatus Methanoperedens sp. BLZ2
AACCTTGGGGCTATTACCTCAACAAAAGGTGGGCTATGAGTTCTACTCGACAGAGTTATTACAACTCTGTGATCTCTGCGTCCTCTGTGGTTGATTATCCTTACTGAATTTATTTTCAATTAGGTTTCCTGCTAAACTCCAAATACCATTGCCAGCAAATTCCGTGCCCCCATTGAAAAACCAAGAACTATCAACGTCAAAGTCAGCATATACTTTTCATCCGTGTTCTTTTCTCTGGTGGAATCTTTTTCAAGCATAAGGATTATCAACATGACCAGGACCAGGGACAAAGGAATCAATACAGCCCCTGTACCAACAATTGAGGTCAGGAATGAACTGAACGGATGCTTATTCGTGTAACCCAGCAGGTCTACACCTATGTATGTTGTAAACGAATCAAGCAAAAATGAAAAGATCGCAAATGAATACATCCGGCTTCTAAGATAGGTCATGCCGATCACGGGAGATATTTTTTTTACAATTTCTGTCAAAGCTATGGCTGGCACAAGAGCATAGACCAGGATACCCGGATTCCAGGTTGAAGAGGTATTAAATATTAAGATCACAACTCCTGCTAACGATAATATAAGGCCGGTAATAGCATAAGTATGAATATAATTTTTTATTTTCTTCCGCTTTTCAAGATATCTCGCAACGAGAAGAGTCCCGAAACATATTGCAAAGATCACAAAGAAAATCAGCGGCGTGATGAAAAAATATTTCACTGGCGGTTTTAAAATATCCGCATCCTCTATCACACGGTACACCGAACCCATAAAAATAAAAGGGATCGTGGCTATGACAAATTCTTCATCGACCTTTATTCTCAATTTATTCAGCAGTTTCGTAATAGCAAGTACACCCGCGAACAAAATAATGACATAAGTGATCATGTCAAAATGATTATAACTGGTATCATTTACGATACCTTCAATAAAATTCCGGTTTATGAAATCGATCAAGCTCATAGTTATAACTATCCTCCGCAAAACCCATAAACAAATTCAACATTATCCCCATCATGTAATTCATGTTCCATAATATTTTCCGGTGCGCAAGTATTTATAAAAACCATGCAAGCATTCAACTGATCGCCAGCCAGGGTTGTTTTATAAGTTGTCTCTATACCTTTATTTTTGCCAGCTTCCATGATCCTGGCATCTATTAACCGCAGCAGATCCCCGAGTTTAGCTGCATCTGCAACCTCAAAAACATCTGAATCCCCAACCAATTCCTGCTGGGTAAAATCATAATTCACTTTTATTTTCATTGTTTACTTCCCAACAATTCTGCGAAATTCTATTCTCATCATCTTCAAGATACCATCTATCATATCAGCAACTTCAGGCAGCATTTTTAGAACTGTATAAGAAATCAACATTAAAGCAATCAATGAGCCTGCCTTTGTTATAATATGCTCTGAAATATGGAAACTCTCATCAGGTGTGCCAAACCAGCTTAATCCATAGGCTGAGGCAGTAAATGAGACCCTTATAATATTCAGTACATAGATCACAGGCACTGAGATCATAAATACCTGGAGTTTTCTTGCAGTAGTCGCACCAGTCGCAGAAGAAATTATGCCTGAGAACAGGGCTATACTTTCAATCGCTGTACAGGCAAGTATTATTTCAACAGGAAGACCATTGACTGCAAGCTCGTTCCATGCTGTCTGTACAACAGGAAACCCGAATTTCCCTGCAAGCCATACTCCCTGTACTGTGACAGTTGAAATTATCCAGGTATTCAAAAACTCGACTTCTGCGAACATGAAATATATCAAACCTCCAACAGATGCAGCCCTTGATAATGAAATAAACACTTCATAGCCGCTTTTATCGATATTATTTTTCGCCTGGAATGTTATATGCGCTATAAAGAGGGAGGCTGCGGTCGCGGCGATCACCAGGATGATATTGACATAGTCCTTAAGGTCAATATAACCCGCAAGCTGCCCTGACCAGTAGATTGAAAGGAATATCCAGCCAGAACCCCCGAAGATGAACCTTGAATTAAAGGATTTCGGAAGGAACGATGCTATGATGAGAAGTCCCAGGGAGATCCAGAGAGTTAATGCTATAACATCACCTGGCTTCCCGTATTTCTTCTTATCGGGAACGGTAAAAACATCGGCACCTGCCGCCTGTATTCTTCATATCTTCCACCAAAGGCCTCCATTGCTTCTTTTTCTTCTCTTTTTGCCAGCCTGTAATACATTGTAACAAGAACAGGCCACATTAAAAGCGTTATTATGGTCGGCCACTGGATAAGCAGGCCCACAGTTAATACTATCAGACCAAGATACTGCGGATGCCGGACATACCTGTAAATGCCTCCTGTCACAAGTTCTCCTGAAGTTGCATGTATCATGCTCCAGCCTTTTGACATCAGGAATAGTCCCAGGAATATTACCATGCTGCTTGTTACCATTACCAGCGCCCATGCAGCATCCATACTCATTAAACCTGCGCTGGATATAAGCACCCCGAGGAGATGCCCCTGTGCATGTCCAAAAGAGAGGTTGAGCCCGAAAAGCGAAGAGAGAACATATATCGTAAGCGGGAAGCCGTACATCTCCGAGAACAGCGCTATTATGAACGCCTCGTATATCCCCAGGGTGCGCCAGTTCTGCTTCTTCAGCGGTGTAAGGAAGCTGAGCACGAAGACCGAGAAAATCCCAACACTAAAAAGTGTTGCTCCCCAGTTGCTGTAAGCATAATCCGTAAATGCATGATGCCCCGAGCCTTCAATATTCGCGGGGTTTTCATAGCCAAGAAGCACTGATATGCCTTTAAACAGGGCTAAAGCCATGAGCGCAATAAATCCAAGTGAAATCAGGTTGCCGGAGAATTTTCTTATTTTCATTTTAAACCCGTTTTATGGCCTCTCTTACGAAATTGAGCCTGTAAGATTCGTCCGGGTTATCTACCTGTATCCAGAAAACTTCCCTGTCTCTGGCATAGAAGTAATGATACAGGCCAAGTTCAGGCTGTCCTGTCACAAAATAAACCTTTAAACGTTCTATAGTCAGAGGTGTGGATTCGCTGAACATCCCTGTTTTTCCCACCCTGCTGTTCATAGCCTCAAGAAGCGAGGCTGCTTCCTCGCTGTTCTTAGATTCCGATACCCAGAATTTAGCTTTACTCGAAAATGCGCTCCTGTAGTTCGCTATATAGGCATTCTCTATTTCCACATCTGCTCCGCGATGAAGATTTTTGACCTCTGTCATGGCTTCATCTCCATCCCTGTAGAGAGAAATGCTCATATCTCCCAGTTTTTCAGGGAAAATACCATATGGATTCTTCAATTGAGTCTGGACATACAGCAACGAGGTAATAGCTATTACGGCGATTATGAATATTGCAAGGTATATTTCGGATTTATTTTTTCTCATTGCCCGCCTATTTGATATTAATTACAGCCTCTTTCACCATAGATATCTGATAGTTCATATCAGGTGAGTCAAAAATTATCCAGTAGACCCTTCCCATGTTGTAATTCATTTTAAAATAATAGTAATTCATTGCATTGTTCTCTTTAAGCATATAAACATCTGGCTTTGTAAACTCCATGAATTCCAGTTTTTCAGGTTTAGTGAAGTTATCATCCATCATTCCCGGATCACTGTACTCATTATGGGAGCTGGAACCCACATCCCCTTCATGTTCTTCATGTCCTGATGAACCTCCAAGCATGGAGTTCATTGCATTGTAGGCATCGTTCGCAATATTATGGTCAGGGGCTTCGACTGCCCAGATCTGCATTGTTCCGTGGTTGCTGCTATACACTGCTGAATATGCTTTCTCCAGTGGTATTTCCTTAATCCCGTACATATTCGATATCTGTTTTGCTGCAACCTCGCCGGTATCGAATCTTGTTAATGTCATGTCCCCTAATTTCTCTGTGAAAATACTTTTCATGGCTGGCTGATATAGTAAGTACATCATCAGTGTGAAAACGATGATAACGATAATATAAGCTTTTTTCGTCATATATTCCCTCAAGAAACAGATTTTTCTAAATTTGCAATAATTATTCTATCTTTTATGATGGCTCTTGCGATGTAAATGCTTCCTGCTACGTTGGCGAGGAGCCCGATAATTATTATGGTGTCTTTATACTGGATCAGGAAAGATGATGCTGCAAGGATCAAACCAATTGAGGGCAAAAGATCACTTACATGATGCAGGCAGCAAGCTACCATAGTCAGAGATGAAGTGGCTGAACCTGCCATGCCCATTTTTTCGGTTCCTGCTACATTACCGGTTGTAATATTCCTGTGGTACCTGAAAAGTCCCATTTGCACACTGACCGCAAGAGGGATCAGATATACAAATATCCCGTTGGTAAGAAATACCTCATATCCTTTCTCAAACGATCCTTCGGCCAGGGAAGCGATCGAGATATTGAAAAGTACTACAAGGATTCCGATACTTGCCCCAAAAACAAAGGGATTTCTTAAATAAAGTTTGATTCTTTGTTTTAGAGACATATACTTACCATTTTAAGACTCTTTCTTTTACTCCTGCAACATCCTGAATAACCAGTTCAAAACCTGCGCTATCGTCAAATCCCGGGAATTTCAGGATGCCTTCAAAATGATGTCCTCCAATGCCTCCGTCCCATGATTCTGGTTTGATGATATTTCCTTTATTGTCGCGGATATATGATAAATCTGCCATCTCATAGTCAAGAGATCCGGAGTGTGTATCGAGCTTAACATCAAAGGCACTGCTTCCAAGATACACAGCAGTGACAGTTACTCCAGCTTCTGAATTTACTTTCTTCTCTAATGAATCTGGATCAGATGTTTTATCTACAGTAGCGGTTTCGGTTTTGGGTTCATTGCCTGATAAACACCCGCTGACCGCTGCTATGATCAAGATAAAAAGTACGATTATAATTCCCGATGCTCTCATGTAAGTTCCTCTTTTTTGTTTTTATCAATCCGGCTTTCAGGGTTCTGCACACCATGTTTCATATTTTTCATCATCAGAAGATGCATTATCGGGCAAAGTAACAGTATCCCAAAAGAAAGTATATTCTGCGAAACTCCTGCAACCCAAAGGACCCCCAGGAGCAAAAGCGGGATCATACAGCCAAGCACCATCATTAATGTATGTTTGTGCTTGCTGAAAAATCCTTCATTTATTTTTTGGTTTCCTGTATCACTTTCCATTTATACACCTCTAATTTTTTATAAAATATTGATTACCAGAACTTCCACCAGGGTTTTTTCTCATCTGTACCCACAGGTCGGCTTCCGGTGTATTTTTCAGGCTCGGAATCAAATGCTTTCTTACATCCTGGCGCACAGAAATAATAAGTCTTGCCATTATATTCTGATTTGTACTGTGCTGTATTTTCATCTACCTGCATTTTACAAATTGGGTCTGTCTGCATATTTTTCATTTCTCCTTTTATAATTCTTATTAGACTCTTATTATATTTGTACTTTACGTTTAGTGTAAAGTAAGTATCTTAAAGTGGCAGCGATGTATTTGTTCCAGCACCCCTGCCTGAATACTTATCATCAATTATTTTTCTGACATCTTTTAGCGAATATCCCGTCATCAAGAGGTCTCTGGCCTCAAGTGTTATGTCGTTACACAGCTTGCATTCCGAGGCATGCGGTTCATAGCTGCCGTCAGGTTTCAGGTAGCAATCCTTGAGGCTCCTGTGCGAAAGGAGCTTATCCGAATGCTGCATGCCTGCGCATCCGCAGTAACAGGCAAGGTACATGACCTTGTCCTGGTTCTGGGCTGCAAAAATGTAGGCCTCTGCTACACGCCCTGTTTTCTCGACGAACTCAGGAAGTTCAGGTTTCAAGGGTTTATTAGAATCACCGAACGCTGGTTTTTCAATAACTGTTTTGTATAATATTTGCGAACCGCCGGATAGAGCGTAAATGATTATCAGGACAGCCGAAATCACAATCGTATTGAGAATATATTTTGATTTCATTTTAATCACCATATTATATTATTAATAGTATCACAAATCCCATAGCTACCATAAATGAACCCATTACCAATTTTACTCCTGTTTTGTTCCTTGACTGCCATGCTGTCATTTTATAAACAACAGCCCGGTTAGAGGAAGCAAGCAGCACGGCTACAAGAGGCACGATAAGCATCAGGTTATAGAGTAAAAGGTACAATATGCCCTGAGTTAGCGTTGATTGCAGTGACAACAATCCTATGACTGCAAGATATATGCCGCCGCTGCATGGTACTGTGCAAAGTCCCACAAGAACCCCGGCTCCGAAGACACCGGGCGCTGAGGTTCTCCGTATCCAGTTGTTTATGGTGGTGTGCATACTCTGCGGTATTACCAGCCCGAATCCGCCCGGTATAAAGTAATCCTTCATTATTATAACTCCAAGTACCATGGAAATAAGAGCCGCAGACTTACCTACAGCATGCGTTGTGGAAAAGAAGGATATGGCGCTCAAAGCTCCCGCACCAATTAACACATAAGTTACAAATATTCCGCTGATATAAATCGAACCTGCTTTCATTAACGCATACCTGTAATTTGCCTGCATTTGCAGCATGCCCATTGTAAAAGTTATAAAAAGCAGCAGGACTGCAAAAGCACAAGGGTTAAAACCATCAATTAAGCCTGCAGTAAGTACAAGCGGAAGTGTTAATGTTTGTGGGTCGATCGCCATTTCATTATACCTTCAAGCAACTACCAATATCCCATGCATGCCGGGATTCTCTTTGCCCCCGCAGCATGAATCGCAATACCAGTGGTATTCTCCGGGTTTTGTGGGTGTGAATGTGAACACCTTCTGGCTTTCAGGTAAAACTGTGATATTCAGGTTTGGCATCACGCTCGCCAGGCCTCCCGAAAGAAAGAAATTATGAACTCCGCCGCCATCAGTATGGTGAGAATTATCAGGGTTGATAAGGTTTATAGTGACAGGCTGCCCTGCCTTTGCCCTGATTGTATTAGGTTCAAAACCTGCCATTGAGATGGTCATTTTAATGGCATCTTTGTCAACGGGTTCCAGAGCCGCTGATTTGCTCATGATCAAATATATCGCGCTTCCAAAAATCGCAATAACGATAACCACGAACAGAATACTCCTGTATGGTAGCTTTTTCTCTTGCTTTCCTTTCATTCCTACATATTTCTTTAATTTTGACATAATCCTCCTGGTTCCATTCTATTTCGGCTGTTTCATCCCCTTTTGAATAAGTCCAGATTGGCTTTTATTTTTTAAGTTATCTATTTTGACAAAAATCCGGATGGCTTTCTGCCTGTACTCTTCCATCAATTTCCTGTATTCTTCCGAACTTTCAGGTCCTGCGTGTTTTTCAAATCCATGAATTGTTCTGAAAATGTTTTTTTTCTCAATCTCAAGTTCTTCAATCGTGGGCTCTTTTTTTCTTCTCCATGGGATTTTATCCTTAAAACAATAAATTAAACCGGCTGATAATAAAATGAACAATCCGATCCCAGAGTATCGATAATCAGATTCCTGTGTCAATTCTACAGGAATACTGATATTCTCCCCAACCAGGAGATTATTAAAAGTGATGACTTTGTATTCTTTTCCTGAAAGTGTCATAACCTCAGATATTCCTTCTATGTCCATTCCACTTTTTTTATCAATGAACATCGAAACAGAAGAGGTATTGTATATAGCGTTTTTATTGAATACATATTCTTGATCCAGAGTGATGAGTGTATATGATATCTGCATCTCAAAGTTTTCACCTGGCTTTATGGATTTCATCGGATCCATATAGACTATTCCTTCATCCTGCACAAGGCAGCACTCCATTGCCTCGGTTTTTAAATTCTTAATATCCGGTGGAGTTGAAATCGCAAAGAAAGTATGGTTATCCTTGCTGTAAGGGATATCTTCACCCTCATTCCTGAATACGACGATCTCGGATATCTCAATTGAATTGTTCTTTTTCGATATGAAAATGTGGTCAAGAGTCACACTTATATTGTCGCCCTCATGAACATCAGCAGAAACTAAGTTTATCAAATACAATAGAGCTATGAATATAGAAACGGATTTCCTTGTAACGATTATCACTTAGCCTCCTGGATTGGTATATCCTCAGGAATATGGTTTGTATCCTTATCCTTATCCGGTTCATCAATTCCAGAAACAAAATTCCTGTATTCCTCCTCAAATTGCTGTCCATATTTCTTTATATCAGGTATAATATCCATTTTCGTTTTTTTGGAAAAAATGTATCCAAGGAACACAAATAAAATTGTCAATGATACACCTGCTATCATCAATGATGATGAAATCGCTTTCTCAGGATGCGCAATTATCCCCGTTCCATATTCTGCCTGAAGCGCTGAAAATATCTGTTTTTCTGAAAAACCACTATCTTTCATCCGGGTAATCTCTTTTTTAACCTGTATTGCAATTGGACAATCACATGTTGAAATAACCATGGCGCATTCACAGGGGCAAATGATGTCTGAAGTCATTTCTTCATCAGCCAGTGCCGGACCAATCGCTGATATCAGAAGTATGGACAGCATAAGCGCACTCTCACACATATTTACTCATTGCGTTCGATATCATCTATTCTCTGTTCAATAATTTCCTTTAATTCTACCCTGTTTTCTCCTTCTTTTTCACGATCAAGCAGCTTTTCCAGGATATCGATGTCGCCTATATGGGCTATCATTTTTTCAAGTTCATACACAGGTTGGTCAAGATCAAGGTTTAAAGCTGCCTCTTTTAATTGTTTCAGGACAAGCGTTGCATTTTCTTTATGTACTTTCTTGAGTTCCTTATACTCATTATCCTTAATTTCTCCTGCATTGAATTTATTTTCAAGAGAAAGGATCGATTCAAATGATGCATTCTTTTCAATTAGCAATTCATCAAATGACATTTCAGTGATATCTTTTCCCGGAACATTCCCTGAAACAACATCCGGTTGTGATATATCATCAACGGCTTCCTGCATCTCATCGATGGATCTACTCGTTGCAGGTACTGCTTTTATAATGAGCCTTTTTGGCTTTTTGCCAATTTTGTTTTTAAGGAATGGATATGAGACAGCCCCGATCAATATAACCGCTGCCACAGGGATAAGATAATTGAAATCCCCGCTGCTTCCTGTCTTAGAGGGAACATACCCGGTTATCCGGATATCCAGTCCTTGATCCCTCGGAACGTTCATGAAGCTTAAGACTTCGAATTCGTTCCCTTCATTCTGGACTATTTCCTTCCTGGCAAATTGGCTTTCAATCCCGAAACCATTTTTCTTATCCGAAAGCAGAGTGATATATGAAGTATTGTAGATCATACCTTTAAAGAATATATCTTTTGTTGATTCCGGATTAAAAACGTATGATATCTGTACACTATATGTATCACCAGGTAAAATAGGATTCATCGGGTCTATCCATGCTGAATCTTTTTCCCTTTGGAGACAGCATTCCATAGCATCGGTCTGGAATCTTGTTATACCTTCCGGAGTTGAGATGCCGACATATGCCCGGTCTTTACTGAAAAAAACTTTATCTCCTGTATTCAAAAATTCGACATATTCATCAACTTTTATCCCGTTCGCTGCTCTGGAAAGAACAATATGGTCGATTTTCACTGTCAGGCTATCTCCATCTTTTGTGCTATCATAAACTGTGACATTAACTTTTTCTGATGCATTGACATGCTTTGTATATGGTACATCAGTATAATTCACACCCAGCAGGTAACCCTGCCTGGCATTGACCATATTAAATGTATATTTTCCGCTTTTATCGGTGGCCGTATCCATTAATTCGATCCCGACTTCATCCATGAGGCGTACCGGTACTCCTTCAAGTGTTTTGTTTGCTTTAATGATATATCCCTCAATCTTTTCGGACAGATTGAAATTCACAACAGCTTTTCCCTGAAGTCTGAGATTCTCTCCATATATTGTTCCATTATATGTCACATTTACCCTGTACATGCCATCATTAATGTCAGCAAATGTATAATTTCCGTCTTTATCCGTTATTAGATTTGAAAGAGGCATGTAGGTATATACCACACCTGTTTCAGCGCTCTCTGTGGCGTTTACCCTGCTCAGTGCAACTTCCTGGCCTGGAAGTTTATTTCCGGTCGATTCAACACTTCCGCTTATCTGTGCAGCCGATGCTGCACTTACGAAAATGACAAACATTATAAAAATTGATAATAATTTATTCATTTTTTTCTTTCTCCTGCAAGAACTTTTCATATTCCAGTTCAAATTCCTCGTTCTCATCCATTCTCTTCCTGCTGATCTTATAGACAACGACCCCTCCCACAATGACGCCAGCAGGCAGTGCAAGCCACACTATCCAGTCAAACCCTTCTTTTGGCGGCGTGGCGAGAACGCCTTTTCCATATTCTGCCATCAGTTTATCATATATCTTTTTCTCAGAAAGTCCC
>NZ_NTMG01000081.1 GCF_002487355.1 Candidatus Methanoperedens sp. BLZ2
CACGTGCCGTTCTGAGAAGAGGGGGAGAGAGCAATCTTTCCTTCTTATTCGGCAGAGTTAATGTTTCTCTGTGTCCTCTGTGCGCTCTGTGGTTTCTTCGTGGAAGAAGATTTAATAAGTTCCATAACCTGGAGATGTCAAGTCTTTATATAATCTCTAATGTTTGCGCTTTTTAAATATTTCAGATTTTGTAGCTGCGTATGGATATGAATAAAAGAGAATATATTTAATACTTCATCTACAATAATAGATATATTCAGAATGTCCAAAACCACGAGAACCGAAAAGAAACCCATCGAACAATACGACCACAAGGGAAAAGAACGTTGCAATAACCCGCCAGTCGGACTTGTAACTCCAGAAACAGACAGGGAAGGCGCAAAAAAGAACTACGCATACGACCCGCATCTTGACCCTGCGCTTGTATGGGCTGGTAAAGCCGAACATACATCCTTCGAAATCCCCACGGTCTCGCTCCACGTCCATGAACGCATCGACCCCCGCACCATCATCGATGCTGTGCGAAAACGAAGCGGCATCGAGAGACAGAAATCCCTTTTTGAGCTCACAGAGGAAAATCCCCCCCTTCGTGCATTGTATGAGAAAATTCTGAAAGAGCGGTTTGGAACGCGGATGTCACGGATCGGGCGGATTTTTACAGATATTCTCAATCCGTGCGTATCCGTGTCATTTGCTCAATCCGTTTTCTATCCCAATAAAATCGTTAAACAAATATCTGCGTTCATCTGCGTTCATCTGCGGTTAATTTCCCTGACTGGTAGCTCAAAAATCATTAATGCAGAGGCGATATCTTGATAAGTCAGGAAGTTCTTAACGAAGCCGCACGCCGCCTCGTGGAAAAATTCCACCCGGAGAAGATAATACTTTTCGGCTCGCAGGCGCGCGGGACAGCCGACAGCAGAAGCGACATTGACCTTTTAGTAATATCTCCCATAAAAGAAAAACGCAGAAAATTAATGATTGAAATGCTTCGGGTACTGACTGAATTAAAATATGCATTTGATATTATCATTCTCACAAGAGAAGAATATGAACGCGACCAAAAGATTCCCGGCACTATCGGACGATATGCATCAAGGGAAGGTAAAATAATTTATGAAAGTAATTCGCGACCCGATACATGATTATATCGAACTCGACGACCTTGCGCTTTCTTTGATCGAAACTCCGCAGATACAGAGACTTCGCAGGATCAGGCAGCTGGGCTTCTCCAATCTTGTTTACCCCGGTGCAAACCATACGCGTTTTGAGCATTCACTCGGCGTTTATCACCTTGCAAAACAACTTATAAAACAGGTGGATGAGCAGCAGCGTAATGAACTCCTGGCAGCAGCGCTGCTCCATGACATCGGCCATGGGCCTTTTTCCCATGCTACTGAAGAAGTGATCTCGCGCTATACAAGAAAAAGCCATGAAGATATAGAAGAATTATTGCGAAAAGGAGAAATTTCCGATATACTCAAAGGTTATTCCCTATCCCCTTCAGCAATTGCCCGGCATATCAGGGGAGAAACAAATCCCGGACAGATAATACACAGCGAAATTGATGTGGACAGGATGGATTATCTTGTGCGGGACGCCCATTATACTGGCGTGGCTTTTGGGCTTATTGACCATGTAAGATTGATCCATGAAATGAAATTCAATGAAAATAAACTGGTTCTTAATATCGCAGGATTGCAGGCAGCAGAATCCCTGCTTGTATCAAGATTCCTGATGCATCCTACCGTATATTTCCATCATGTCAGCAGGATTGCGGAATCCATGTGCCATCATGCGGCGCAATATATGATAGAGAATGGACTTGACCCGAAATTATTGAGTAGAATGGATGATTGCACCTTCATGATGGAAATGAAAAGAGCAGGAGGTTACGCATCCGAGATAGTAAACAGGCTGGATGAAAGGCGGCTTTTTAAGCGGGCGCTATATACTGATTTTCATTCTGTGAACATTGATGTCACAAATATCCGAAAAAACACAAAGAGAATCGAAAATGAAATAGCGCAAAGTGCAGGCATTGATCCTGGATATGTGCTTGTGGATATTCCTGAGAAACCCGTTATCGCTGAAATGAAAGCCCAGGTTATCATTAACGGTAAAATGATTGGCATTGATAAAGCCTCAAATCTTGTGGCATCGCTTGGGAAAGCGCAGCTTGACAACTGGCGTCTCGGTGTTTTCACACCTGCGCAATACCGGGAAAAAGTTGGAAATATTGCAAGAGAATTCTTTGAAGTCAAAAAAGAGCTCAAACAGTTCAAACTGACCGGGATTTAAGGATCGCCTTACGTATTACATCTTCGTTTTCAGGCCTGTATAGTTCTTTTATCCCGTCAGATTCACTATAAAGGTCAAGACCCCTGATAACAACTATCGGTAAACCGCCATTACCTTCACCCATCAATATATTAGTGAAACCTGCTATTTCATCCACAATGCCTTCATTCTTTACTTCAAGGACCCTGCCGAACAGGTCTTTTGTACCGCGCCAGTCCCGTGTCGGTTTAATCCCGGCGCATCCAATGGCTGCACCTGTCTGTCCTATACGGAAAGCCCTGCCGTTGGTATCAGTGATGATCACACTGATATTCTTGCCAGTGTAATTAAATAATGATTTTTTCAGGTCAGATGCGCTCTTATCAGGGTCCTCTGGCAGCAAAAGTATATTATCGCTACCTTCTACATTTGAATGGTCAATTCCTGCATTGACGCATATACTGCCATTCTTCATACGAGCAAGAAGAAAAGGGGACTCAAGCAATATTTCAACGCTTTCATCAAGCACAGCCTGGACAAACTGCGGCTCGGTTTTATTATTCAGAGCTATAAGCTTTGCCCTTTCTGTTGGGTTCACGTTTTTCAGGGAAATTACTCTTCCTTCGGATTTGGAAACAACAGTAGAAGAAATGGCAATGATATCGTGTTCACTGAGCTGGGCTCTCTGTATCAGAATACGGGCTATATCATCGCCTTTCTTGATGAGTGGAATATTTTCTACCGCAAATACTGCTGCATTCAATAAGATTCCTCGCCCCTGTAAAAGCGGGTGGAATAATAATTGTTTCTAATGTCATGGATTAACATCAACAAAAAATCAGCGAAATATTTTTAATAAATAAAGTATATTAGTTTTTAAATCGAAGCAGCTTTTTAAGGGACCGAACATGAATAAAACAGCTTTAATAACTGGCATTACAGGACAGGATGGTGCATATCTTGCAGAATTCCTGCTGAACAAGGGGTATATTGTTCACGGAATAAAAAGAAGATCATCATCTTTTAATACAGAGCGGATAGACCATTTATACAAAGATCCACATGAGAGAAATGTGAATTTCTTCATGCATTACGGGGATTTGACTGATTCAACAAACCTGATCAGAATTGTTCAGGAAACCCGGCCTGATGAGATATATAATCTTGCAGCACAGAGCCATGTGCAGGTCTCATTTGAAACTCCTGAATACACTGCAAATTCGGATGCAGTCGGAACATTGAGGCTTCTTGAAGCTATAAGGATACTTGGATTGGAAAAGAAAACAAAATTCTACCAGGCTTCAACAAGCGAACTTTATGGAAAAGTCCAGGAAATCCCGCAAAAAGAGACAACACCATTCTATCCAAGAAGCCCTTATGCTGCTGCCAAGTTATATGCATACTGGATCACCAAAAACTACAGGGAAGCGTATGGCATGTTCGCATGCAATGGAATCCTTTTCAACCATGAATCCCCGATCCGCGGCGAGACATTCGTTACCAGGAAGATCACGATGGCGGTAGCCAGAATAAAAAAAGGAGTACAGAAAAAATTATATCTTGGAAATCTGGATGCAAAAAGAGATTGGGGATTTGCCAGGGATTATGTGGAAGCCATGTGGCTCATGCTCCAGCAGGATGAGCCTGATGATTTTGTTATCGCAACGGGAAAGACGCATTCTGTGAGGGAATTCAGTGAACTTGCATTCAGGGAGGTTGGTATTAAGCTTGAATGGAAAGGAATTGGTGTGGATGAGGTTGGTGTGAATTCGGCGACCGGAGATATTTTAATAGAGATAGATCGGCGCTATTTCAGGCCGACTGAGGTGGATATATTGATGGGGGATCCTTCAAAAGCCAGGGAAAAGCTTGGGTGGGAGGCTAAAGTTGGGTTTGAGGAACTGGTCAGGATGATGGTGGCCGGAGATATGAAATAACTGCCAATATCTAACCGAAAAACGTTTCTGTCTCGTATCCTGGGAACTGGGGAAATACAGCGACAGGGTAATCTCTCGTTTGTCTTGCAGAATGTTTTTACTTTTCTGTTGGTTTTTAATGCAATACTGGCAAGGCGAGTACTTTGAAATCAATGTGATAATAATAATCAGGACTGATAGAAAAATATATATTGAATTAAAGGACATTATGGAGCTAGCGAATTTGTCATGGCCGAATTAGTAATGGCTAGATTGAAAAAAATTAGAAAATACCTCTTGTAATAGAGGGTTGAAATGAAATGGGTTGAAATGAAATTGGATAGAGAAACATCGCTGAGGCTTTAAGATGAATTTATGATTTACATAAAATTAAGTATATATCATTGGTTCCCTCCATCCTCCCAGTGACCATCCATATATTATTACTACAATAATCTGGATGTGAGGTAAATAGCAGTGACTACGAAGAAAAAATTATCGGACCATATCAGAGAGCATGGAACAAGGATGTGCATTGAATGCAGATCTCATGAAATTGATACTTTTCATAGGATATATATAACGGGAGAATTATTCTCATTTCCCTACTGCAGGCAATGTGGTTTGGTGCAGTGGCGAATCGTACCAGGCTATCATTTGACTCTCGAAAAGCTGTATGAATTGTACTTAAAGCTTGCCGATAAATTTGGTTTACCAAAAGAAAAAACATTGTCAGGTCTTGAATATATCAAAAAAAGGAAAGGAGAGGAGGGTTATTCTAATGATTTAGAGATTCTGGAAGAAATCATCGGAAAATCGTATGTTGGACAATAATCTTCTGAACAAGCTGACAAAATTGGATATATTTATGGTAAAAGCGGAATTGGGAATGCTGCAATCTTTTATACACACAACGATATCACACGAATTATGTTCAAATTAAATACCTTCTTCTCGCGCATTATGAGCATAGGTGCAGTCCAGCGGCAGAGTATAGTGTCGCTTATCTGGCAGATTGCACTTACATTCATTGGTTTTTTAAGTACAATGTACTTCGCTCACGCTGTAGGTGCAGGTGTTCTGGGTGGATACTTCCTGTTTCTTGCATATCTTAGCATCATTTATCTGGTTACTGACGGTGGATTTGGCGGAGCTGCGATCAAACGTATCAGCGAGGGAGAAGAGCAGGATGCGTATTTCAGTGCGTTTGTTGTACTTCGCTCTGTTTTTATGACAGTGATTTTAGTTGTGCTAATTGCATTTCGCAGTTATTTTTTTGATCTTAACAATACTGGAATATTTATCTGGCTTTTAATAGCGCTGATCGTATCACAATTTGCAGGGGCTGTTTCAGGCGGTATACAAGGCCGCGGAAAAATAGGGATCAGTGCAACTGCTGGTTTCATAGAAAATATTTCACGCATTATTGTTCAGGTCATCGCAATTTTCCTGGGTTTTGGTGTTGCAGGCCTTATTGGTGGATTTATTGTGGGTATGTTAGCTGGACTCATAGTGCAGCTGCGTTTTTTTGACTTGCATTTTGTCCGTTTTAAGTTAAGGCACTTTAAAAGCCTTTCAAAATTTTCATTGTGGATATTTTTAATCTCAGGTGGAATGACCGTGTTTTCAACATCAGATACGGTTATGATAGGTTACTATCTTAATAATGCGGAGGTAGGTGTGTACAGGATAGTGCTGCAGTTCACATCACTGGCAGCATTTACAACTATAGCACTTCGTTCAACACTATATCCCAGGGTTAGCAGGTGGGGAAAAACTGGTGAAACCGGATTAATAGAAGAATCGCTCTCGCGTGCATTTACGTACTCACTTGCTCTGGCAATACCAATGTTTGCAGGTGGGGTTTTACTGGGTGATAAACTCCTGTATTATTTTTATGGAGCGGAATTTGAGCGTGGTTACATGACAATGGTGGTATTATTTCTTGTGCAAATCGTAAATATTTTTCAATATTTTTTCACAACATATCTGACCGCACTGGACCATCTGAAAGATCTGTTCAAGATCACTGTAGTGGCAGTTGCTGCGAACATTGCATTGAACGCAGCATTAATTCCTTTAATTGGTATTTCCGGGGCTGCGATTGCTACACTTGTTACTATGATATTTAATGCAATTCTGGCAATGTGGGTATTGTCAAAGATGCTAACGGTCAGAGCGGAGTCCGGGAGTTTGATGAATATTTTAAAGGCATCTGTCGGGATGTCGCTGTCTGTGGGGGTGTATCGAATATTGGTGCCGATATCGAATGTGTGGCTCGTACTGGTTCCGGTTGTGCTGGGTGCTATAGTGTATGGGGTTTTGGTGTTGAAGTTTGATAGGAAGATTTATGAAGAGTTGAAGGAAATAATGACGCAGATGAATGTGGCATGGCCTAAATGGATATGATTAAAAACCAGAATATAGGTGATAAAATATGAAGATTTTTATAGATACTGCAAATATTGAAGAAATAAACACGGCTAATGAATGGGGAGTTGTTGATGGCGTAACTACCAATCCGACACTGGTTGCAAAGGAGGGAAAGGATTTGAGGGCGCTAATAAATGAGATTCTTGGTATAGTTGATGGCCCCATCAGCGTTGAAGTAATAAGTACTGATTCAGAAGGAATGATTAAAGAAGCGCTTGAGATGTCTAACTGGTCGGAAAATATCGTGGTTAAAATACCAATGATCCCGGAGGGATTAAAGGCTGTTAAGATATTGAATGAGAATGATGTTAAGACCAATGTAACGCTGGTTTTTTCAGTAAATCAGGCACTCCTGGCTGCCAAAGCGGGAGCTACTTATGTTAGCCCTTTTATAGGAAGACTGGACGATATCGGACATGATGGTATGCAAATAATACATGATCTGATGCAGATATATAATTTATATGATTTTAAAACTGAGATTATCGTAGCGAGCATCAGACATCCTTTACACGTCATAGAATCAGCTAAAGCCGGTGCACATGTGGCTACTATTCCATTTGGAGTCATTGAAAAGATGTTCAAGCATCCATTAACCGATATTGGATTGGAAAAGTTTTTAAAGGATTGGGAAAAGTCGAAAAAATGAAGAAAGCAGTATTTCTTGATAGAGATGGCGTGCTAACACAAGAACCACCATATTATGCACATAAAGTAGATGAACTTGAATTTATTCCGCGATCTCCGGATGCCATAAGGATATTAAATAAAAACAATTACGCAGTTATTATTGTTTCGAATCAGTCGGGCATTGCCCGTGGATATTACCCGGAAGAAGATACAGCTATATTTAATAAGGCAATGGAAAAAAAACTGGCTGAAACTGGATCTCATATAGACACAATTTATTATTGCCCTCACCATCCGGAAGCAAAAATAGAAAGATACCGGGTAAATTGCGATTGCAGGAAACCCAGGCCAGGAATGTTGAAAAGAGCGGAAAAAGAATTGAATATAGATTTGAAACAATCTTTTATGGTTGGGGATAGGATGAGTGACATAGAAGCGGGGAAAAGAGCGGAATGTAAAACTATATTGGTGAGAACCGGATACAATTCAGGGCAATCAAAAGAGAATGAAATTATTTGTGATTATGTTGCAAATGATTTATATAATGCTGTTGAGTATATTTTATCCCTACCGTAGTTAGATTTATGGCAAGACCTCCTTCGTTTAATAGAGCAAATATAAAGATAAAATCTTTATCTGATAGGCAGCATGATTTACAAATTTCAACGATAAGTGAATTGGATCCCACTAAAAATGATATAGATGAAAAATTTGAAAAGATTGCAGGGCGCATAGTTAGTGCCAAACACAACCGATCCTCTGCAATCTTAATGATGGGGGGACATGTTATTCGGGCAGGTGTTCAAAAATATCTGATCGACCTGATGGAAAAAGGCTTTATATCATGTCTGGCTATGAATGGTGCCGGGATGATCCATGATTATGAATTTGCACTTATCGGTGCAACGACTGAAAGCGTAGCCAGATATATACAGGACGGACAATTCGGGTTGTGGAAAGAAACAGGACAAATTAATGATTATATAAATGAAGGCTATAAAAAAGGTATTGGAATGGGGGAAGCCGTTGGAAGAGCCATATTTGAAGGGGATTTTCCATATAAGGACATCAGCTTGCTGGCTGCAGGTTACAGGTTAGGAATACCCGTTACGGTACATGTAGGGATAGGTTATGATATCATCCATGAACACCCGAATTGCGATGGAGCAGCTACTGGAGCAACTTCATATCGTGATTTTTTATATTTCGCAAAAATTGTAGAAAATTTAGAAGGTGGAGTAGTTATGAATTTTGGCAGTGCTGTTATGTCTCCTGAGGTTTTTTTAAAAGCCCTGAGTATGGCAAGAAATGTTGCAATACAGCATGGAAGATCTATTAAGCAGTTCACGACGCTGGTCTGTGATCTTCATGATCTTCCTGAAAGATTCGATAAGGAACCCGGCAAAGATAATCCTTCTTACTATTTCAGGCCATGGAAAACCTTGCTTGTCAGGACAGTAGCAGATGGTGGAGAGAGTTTATATATAAAAGGTAAACATGAAGTTACTATTCCAGCACTCTGGAGGGCAATAAACAAAATATGAAGATACTTGATATGGAGGACCTGGCTAAAAAAATCCGGACTTTAAAATCCAGTGGGAGAAAAATAGTTCATTGTCATGGATGTTTTGACCTCATGCATATAGGTCATATTAAATATTTTCAGGCATCTAAGAAAATGGGTGATATTCTTGTAGTTACCCTCACTCCTGATATCTATGTTGATAAAGGGCCTGGCAGACCAGTCTTTAACCAGGATCTTAGAGCAGAATCGATAGCTGCATTGGAATGTGTAGATTATGTTGCCATCAATAAATGGCCGACCGCGGAAGAAACATTGAGACTTTTGGGACCTGATATTTACGTTAAAGGACAGGAATTTGAAAAACTGGAAGATAAAACTGGAAAAATTCAAAAGGAATATGAAGTAATAAAAGAAATTGGTGCAACAATAAGATTCACCCAGGAGATAGTTTTCTCATCAACGAAACTAATAAACGATTACTTAAAATAATCTTTGAGTTCTAAAAATGAAAACATTCAAATTAAATCACCATAAATATAAGTTGTAATTAAATGACCAAACATAATAAGGTATTATTCTTAAACGAACTCATCTCGAAAGTGGAGAGCCTGAAGAAAGAGGGGAAAACCGTTGTCCAGAGCCATGGCATTTTTGACCTCATTCATCCTGGTATCATTAAACATCTTAATGAAGCAAAAGAGCAGGGAGATATTCTCATAGTCACGGTTATCAAAGATAAGGATGTTAGGCGAGGGGCAGGGAGACCGATTTTCCCTGAAAATTTCCGGTTAGAAACTGTTGCTTCTTTAGAGCAGGTAGATTATGTCTGTCTTGTAGATGATGAAATGCCATTTGATTGTATAAGACATATCAAACCAGATATTTTTGCAAAAGGTCGTGCGTACAAAGAACTTGGTACCAAAATTTATGATTCAATATTTAAGGAACAAAAAGATTTTTATTTTGAAAAAAGCAAAATTTATGAAACAAGAGGTTTTTCTTTTAGTTCATCGCAAATAATTAATGATTTTTTAGATATATATCCGGATGAAACAAAGGGATATTTGAAAGATTTCTCCAGCAAATATAGTTTTAATGAGATTGTTGAAAAACTAAATCAGCTAAAAAAATTAAAAGTTCTCATTATTGGCGAAGGGATTATTGATGAATATCACTATTGCGAATCTATGGGAAGGTCTGCAAAATCACCCCTTATCGTAAATAGATATATTAATCATGAAGTTTTTGCAGGAGGAGCATTTATAATAGCAAATAATCTTGCCGGGTTATGTGATAATGTCCAGTTGGTGACTTTGTTGGGGGAGGGGAATTCAAGAGAAGAGTTCATTATTAACAATCTTAAACCAAACATTACTACAAAATTCTTTTATAGGACTGATGCTCCCACCATCTGTAAAAAAAGATACATCAACCAGTATCTAAACCAGAAATTATTTGAAATTAATTATCTTGATAATAATTATATTGACGATGATTGTGAATCTAATGTTATTAATTATCTAAGAACGAACTTATCTGGATATGATCTTGTGTTGGTTTCTGATTTTGGACATGGTTTCATTACGAATAAAATAATTGAGGTCATTGGCTCACTTTCAAAAATGCTTGCGGTTAATACACAAACAAATTCAGCTAATGTAGGTTATAATATGATAACAAAATACCGGGACCCAAATTTTGTGTGTCTCGATGAACCTGAAGCAAGGCTTGCGACTCAGGATAGATTTGGCACCATAGATGATATTGCTATAAAATTATTAAGAACATTAAATGCTGATTGCCTTATCATAACGCTGGGTAAAAAGGGATCAATAGGTATTAATAGAGATGGTATAATAAAAAGAACGCCGATATTTTCAACCAGGGTCATAGATACAGTGGGGGCAGGAGATGCCTTTTTTGCCTTTGCTGCACCATGTTTTGCAAAGGGGTTGCCTTTAGATTTTATTTCCTTTATAGGAAATACTGTGGGGGCATTAAAAGTTCAGATAACAGGTAATAAAAAAGCTGTTGAAAAATATGAGTTATTAGAATTTATTAATACCATGATGAAGTGAGAATTAAAGAGAGAAATATGATACGATTGAATTTGAAAGATTACATAAACGAACTTAAAGAGATATTGCTGAACATTCAAATCACTGATTATATTAATACTAATATTGAATTAAATAGCAGTATTGAAACAGCTGTCAGAACCATAACCGAACAGTCAAAACAAGGCAATAAGGTCATAATAATCGGGAACGGCGGCAGTGCATCAATTGCAAATCATCTTGCTATCGATCTGTGGAAGAATGCGGGAATAAGGGCAACCACTTACAGTGATTCAGCGTTGCTTACATGTATTTCTAATGATTTTGGTTATGAACATGTTTTCGAAAAGCCAATAGAAATGTTCGCAGATAAAGGAGATGTTCTTATTGCTATAAGCAGCTCTGGAATGTCGAAAAATATCATAAACGGCTTAATCACAGCTAAAAATAAAGGATGTATGACCATTACGATGTCAGGATTTAAAGAAAATAATTCTCTGCGGTCAGAAGGTATGATTAACTTTTATGTCCCATCCGATTCTTATGGATATGTTGAATTAGCTCATTCAATACTTTGCCACTGTATTGCAGACATAATAACTGCTGAGAAGTAATATGGATAAATATAACATTGACAGTCATAAACTGGTATATCACGTTAATAGGGTAAATGATTGGCTGGAAGGGGAGAACATCTATCCGATCTATGCTGAGATATCCCCCACAGGCGCATGTAATCACAGGTGTGTTTTTTGTGGTCTGGATTTCATGGAATACAAACCAAGGTTCCTGGATAAGGAAATTCTTGAAGAGCGGCTTTTTGAGATGGGATCTCTTGGATTAAAGAGTATTATGTATGCAGGAGAGGGGGAGCCATTGCTGCATAAGGAAATCGGTGATATAATACTTTGTACTAAAAAGGCAGGTATTGATGTAGCTGTCACAACAAATGGGGTACTTTTGAATAAGAAACTTGTTGATAAAACTCTTGGCAGCATTGAATGGATAAAGATAAGTATCAATGCAGGAACAAAAGAAACATATTCAAAAATACATGGAACAAATCCCAATGATTTTGACCGTGTTGTTGATAATCTGCGTTATGCAGTCGGGGTAAGAGCTGAAAATGGCCATAAAACCGCAATCGGAATGCAACTTTTACTTTTGCCGGATAACTGGCAGGAGGTAGAATTATTGGCAGAAAAGGCTAAAGATATTGGGCTTGATTATCTGGTAGTAAAACCATATTCACAGCATCTTTTAGGTAAGAGCACAGCATATAAGAATGTAAAATACAGCGATTATTCACATCTGGCCTGCGCACTTGAAAAATTCAATGATAAAAAATTTAATGTAATATTCCGCATGGACACAATGAATAAATGGGATGAAGGAAAACACGAATATGAACAATGTCTTGCGCTTCCATTCTGGTCTTATATTGACGCAGGAGGAAATGTGTGGGGTTGTAGTTGTTTCCTTGGTAACGAAAATTTTTATTATGGAAATATAAATGATAATACTTTTGAGGCTATATGGACTGGTGAAAAAAGGAAAACATCGTTACAATGGGTAAATTCAGAACTTGATACTTCCCAATGCAGGGTGAACTGCAGAATGGACAAGATAAACAAATATTTATGGGAATTAAAGCATCCTGTAGAGCATGTGAATTTTATTTAGAAATTATAATATGTAGAAATATGATAAATAAAGAATAAAAAGAAGGTTTGTATGGATTTATTATATACTAAGATGAAAATATTCCACTTTCCAGAAAAAATCGAAAGCCTACCTAAAAACACGGAAAATATAATGGCCCCGATTCATATAAGGATTAAGCCTACTAATGTTTGCAATCATAATTGTCGGTATTGTGCATATAGGACAGATAACTTGCAACTGGGTGCAGATATGGTAAAAAAAGATTACATCCCCAAACAAAAAATGATGGAGATAATTGATGATATAGAGGAGATGGGGGTAAAGGCAATTACTTTTAGCGGAGGCGGCGATCCATTCCGGTATCCTTATTTATTAGAAACTGTGAAGAAGCTGTCCAGGACTCCTATTAAGTTTGCTGCTTTAACAAATGGATCAGGATTAACAGGAGAAATAGCTGAAATTTTCGCTCATCACGGAACCTGGGTACGAATTTCCATGGATGGTTGGGATGATGAAAGTTATTCTAAATATAGAGGTGTACAACACGGTGAATTCACAAAAGTTCTTAAAAATATCGAAAATTTCAAGCAAATAAAGGGTAAGTGTCTTCTCGGTGTTGTTGTCATCATTGATAAAATGAATTATTCACACATCTACGATATTATCAAGAAACTAAAAGATATTGGAGTGGATAGCGTTAAAATCGCTCCCTGCGTCGTAAGTAATAGTGCAAAAGAAAATAATAAGTATCATGAAGCCATATTTGCTGTTGTCAAGGAGCAGATCAATAAAGCTTCAAGTGAACTTAAAGACGACAATTTTGAGATTTTCGATTCATATCATGAACAATTAGAAACATTTGAGAAGAAACATACATGGTGCCCATATCTTCAGATCCTTCATGTCATCGGGGCAGATCAAAATGTTTATTCCTGTCAGGATAAAGCTTATAATTTCGAATCCGGGTTGATTGGATCTATAAAAGACATAAGATATAAAGATTTTTGGTTTGCTAATAAAGATAAGTTTTTCAAAATTAATCCTTCCATACATTGCCTTCATCACTGTGTTGCAAATGAAAAAAATAAAATTGTGCTGGAATATCTGGAAGCAGATAAAGAACATATAGGATTTGTATGATATATTTCTGATTTAGAAGAGGAAAATATATGGAATTAGAAGAAATTGCGAAAAATATCAGGAAAAAAATATTCCTTATGAGTTATCGTGCTGGTAGCGGTCATATCGCTCCGTCCTTTTCATGTGTAGAAATACTGGTTGCGTTATATTTTAAAATATTAAATATTGATAAAAATAATCTTAATGATGAGAACAGAGATAGATTTATTTTAAGCAAAGGTCATGCAAGTTCAGCATTATATTCAATATTGGCTAAAAAGGATATTATTGAAGAAAAATTATTAGACACCTTCTGTCAAAAAGATGGTATTTTGGGAGCTCATCCTGAAGCCCACTCAATTCCAGGTATTGAGGTTTCAACAGGTTCGTTGGGGCACGGTCTGTCATTTGGCTCAGGTATCGCACTTGCCGGAAAAATAGATAATAAAAATTATAAAGTATTTGTGCTGCTTAGTGATGGTGAATGCCAGGAGGGAAGTGTTTGGGAAGCTGCAGCATTTGCCTCGCATCATAAATTGGATAATCTTGTTGCAGTAGTTGATTATAACATGCTTCAATCACTTGGCAAAACCAATGAAATTCTTTCATTAGAACCGTTCAATGATAGATGGAAAGCATTTGGTTGGGGCGTAAAGGAGGTCGATGGGCATAATATTTCTAAGATCATTGAAAATCTGGCATCCCTTCCTTATACAAATAATAAACCAAGTGTTCTTATAGCACATACGGTTAAAGGTAAAGGTATTTCCTTTATGGAAAACGTTCCACTATGGCATTACCGCATTCCAAATAACAGAGAAGAAATTGAAATTGCCTTAAAAGAATTGGGCTTAGATAGAAAGGAATTTGAGGAGGCATTAAAATGAGAAATGCTTATATATCTGCTTTATACGATATCGCAAAAAGGAATAAACAGGTTATGTCGTTAAATGCAGACATAGGCGCAATTGTCTTTGATAAATTTAAGTCCGATTTCCCGGACCGATTTGTAAATGTTGGTGTTGCCGAACAAAATATGATCGGTATTGCTGCTGGTCTGGCATCCTGTGGAAAAATTCCATTTACCTATACAATAACCCCCTTTATCACTGCAAGAACCTACGAACAAATAAGAGTAGATGTATGTTTACAAAATAGCAATGTTAAGATCGTGGGAGTTGGAGCAGGGCTTGTTTATAGTACTCTGGGTCCCACACATCATGCTATTGAAGATATCGCAATAATGAAAACACTTCCAAATATGAAAATAGTTTCACCTGCTGATCCAATAGAATCTAAAATGGCAACATACGCGATAGCAGAAATAAAAGGACCGGTATATTTCCGAATAGGTACCGCAGGTGAGCCAAAAATATATGATGAGAATTATGAATTTACTTTTGGAAAGGGTGTGGAACTTAAACATGGGGATGATGTTACTTTAATTGCCACCGGTTCTATAGTTTATGACACTTTGATGGCAGCTAAAGAATTAGAACTAAAAGGTATATCAACCAGAGTAATTAATATTCACACTATTAAGCCACTGGATAAAGATATTATACTCAAGGCAGCCAGAGAAACTGGCGCAATAATTACAATAGAAGAACATAATCTGGAAGGAGGTGTCGGAAGCAGTATAGCATCTGTTATCCTTGAGGAAAGCGAATCCCAAATCAAATTTAAACGGATAGGTTTAAATGACATTTTCTGTTCATATTATGGTACGCACCAGGAATTGAAAACTCATTCTGGTATAGCAAAAGAGGATATCATCAGAGAAGTAATAAATTTAATTAAATTGAAAGACAAACAGGTAAAGTAATATGGGTAAATTGTTAAATATTTTCACACCACTGCATAAGATGACCAGGCGTAATTATCTTGAGAGGATGATTGATGATAAAGTCCATTGCATGATGAAAGCAAAAGAATATGAGTTTGATTATTGGGATGGAGACCGGCGCTATGGATATGGCGGTTATAAGTACATTGACGACAGGTGGAAGAAAGTTGCGCAGCAGTTAATTGAAATTTATGATCTCAAGGCAGATGCAAAGATATTGGATGTGGGATGTGGAAAAGCTTTTTTGTTGTATGAATTAAAACAACTCCTGTTTGATGCAACAATAGTTGGATTCGATATATCCAGGCATGGTCTGGCCGATGCGAAAGAGGAGATTCGGGGAGATTTATTTCGCTATCGTGCCCAGGATCGCTATCCATGGGGTGATGGCTATTTTGATTTAGTTCTCTCTCTTGGGTGTTTACACAATCTGCGAATTTTCGAACTTGAAACA
This sequence comes from Candidatus Methanoperedens sp. BLZ2, assembly GCF_002487355.1. Taxonomy (GTDB): domain Archaea; phylum Halobacteriota; class Methanosarcinia; order Methanosarcinales; family Methanoperedenaceae; genus Methanoperedens. The sequence goes on from NZ_NTMG01000081.1 coordinate 15,926, forward strand.
GCTATAAAGGAAATCGAACGGGTAGGTAAGAATAAATACATCATGGTAGAGAGTTATCGGAATGAACAGGAGCTATTCAATTTTCAATGCTGGGCATTGACATGTGAATCATTTTTCGATACTGCCGAATGGATATGGATTTATAAACATTTTGGATACACTGGCGATTATGAATTTATCTATTTTGAATGATCAAAAAGGAGATAATCATGAACTCCTGTAATTTATGCGAAGGCAAACAACTATATAAGCTAATAGATTTTGGCGCGCACCCTATAGCCCATGATTATTTAAAGACGCCATCCAATGATGAATATGTTCACCCGGTGACTCTTTATTTCTGTGAAACATGCGGGCATATTCAGCTAATAAATCCAATTCCCCCTGATTTACTGTATGAAAATTATGTTTGCCTCAGTTCCTGGAAACATCAACCTCATATTCCCCGCCTTGCCCGGATAATCGAGGAGTTAAATGATATAAAAAAAACATCCACCATACTGGAAGTTGGCAGTAATGACGGTCGTTTTCTGCAAGTTCTTAAAGAACATGGTTATAAAAAAATTATTGGGATGGAACCAGCACATGATGCTCAGATAGCTGCCGGTCAGAAAGGTGTAATAACCATTCCATCTTATTTTAATAAAAAAACGGCTGAAGGATTTGTAGAAAATTATGGCCATTGTGATTTATTTATATCCAGACAAATGCTTGAACATATTAATGATTTGAAAGATTTTCATGATGCAATGGATGTTGTCCTTTCTCCTGGTGGTTTTGTGGTTTTTGAAGTGCCGAACTTTAACTGCAGTCTTGATACACTTGATTATACCCTCTGGGAAGAGCATGTCAATTATTTTACGTTAGAAACACTTACCCGGTTTTTAGCATATTCTGGAATTAAGATTATTCATAGTGAAAAAATACTTTTTAGCGGAGAGGCATTAATTGTTATTGGAAAAAAAGTAGACATCCCTTTAGAGCCACCAAAAGATTATATGGAGGCGCTGCGAGCAAAAGCAATTAATTATAGTAAATCATGGCCAAAATTTCGCAATGCATTTATTAAATATTTGGACGATCATAAAACTGCTGGCGGGAAAGTGGCTGTTTATGGTGCTGGCGCCCGGGTAAATTCTCTAATTAACTTTGTTGGCCTTGGACCGTATATAGAATTCATCGTGGATGACCAACAAGAAAAACAGGGTTTATTTGTGCCAGGTTCGAATTTACCGATATTATCAGGAGATGCATTAGAGAAATATTCAATAGATTTATGTCTATTGGCAGTAAATACAGAATCAGAAGAAAAAGCAATTTCAAAACATCCGGAATTCATAAAAAAAGGTGGCAAATTTATTTCTGTTCTCCCCCCAAGCGAATTACTCCCTCATTTTTGGAAACGTTTAATAGAAGAATCTAAGATATAGGATTTCAACATGCGGTTCGATAAGCTAAACGAAGAAGTCTTTTTAGCGATTGATTCTATTGTGAAGATTGAACGCAGTGAAATTGAAAACTTAAAGAACAGGTCTAAAAGTAATAAAAGGAAACGCATTAGATTTTGTGCTCATAAGAGTATTGAAAATAATCTTCATGAGATGTTTATTGTACATACCAATGATACATACGTCAGGCCGCATAAGCATTTGAATAAAGATGAATCCCTGCATATTATCGAAGGATTGGTTGATATAATTATATTTAAAGATGATGGAGATATCATAAATGTTATCCAGATGGGGGATTATTTATCCGGAAAGAAGTTCTATCTACGAATGTCTGATTCATATTATCATTCAATGATAATTCGGTCAGAATTTCTGGTATTTCATGAAGTAACAACTGGACCATTCAGGAAATCTGACACAGTCTTCCCTGCATGGTCACCTGATGAAGAAGACTACAATGCAACAAGAAAATTCAGGACTAAACTCGCAGATTCTGCTATCAGCTTTATATCAAAAGACAAAGAAGGAGATTAATAAATAACTGTTTTGAAAATTCAGAGGTACTAATAATGAATAAATCTGTATACAAACGTGAAACATGTAGACTTTGCGGAGGGAATAATTTAAAAATGGTTCTGCCTCTTACTCCAACCGCACTGTGCGACGCATATGTGTCCAGGGATCGAGCTGGCATAATCCAGGAAACATATCCACTTGAACTTTTTATGTGTCTTGATTGTGGCTATGTTTATTTACCTTATGTGGTTGATCCTGAAACCATTTATCGAGATTATTTATATGTAACTACGAGTTCTATGGGATTATCGGATCACTTCAAAGAATCCGCAGAGGAACTATTATACCGGATAAAACCAGCGAAGAATTCGTTAGTCGTCGACATTGGCAGTAATGATGGAACATTGTTAAATTTTTTTAAACTGAAGGGTATGCGCGTATTGGGAATTGAACCATCGAAAGATATTGCCAAAAAAGCTACATTATCCGGAATTGAGACACTTCCAGAGTTCTTTACAACTAAATTGGCCGATAAAATCGGAAATGAATATGGTCATGCTACGATAATTACAGTCAATAATCTATTTGCTAATATTGATGATCTGGATGAATTTACGGAAGGAATCCACAAACTTCTTGCACCGGACGGAGTTTTAGTTATTGAATCTTCTTATCTGGGTGATATTATCAAAAACATGATTTTCGACTTTATTTATCATGAACATCTGTCTTATTTTTCTGTAAAGCCCCTGATAACATTTTTCCGTCGTTTTAATATGGAATTGTTCGATATTGAACGAATACCAACTAAAGGAGGCTCTCTACGTTATTATATTCAACTAAGCGGAGGGTCAAGGCCGATTTCATCGTCTGTAGCTTATATGGAAGAATATGAAGATCAAAATGATCTTTATTCCATGAAAACTTATGACGCTTTTTCCAAAAAAATAGACGAATTAAAGAATCAACTGGTTTCTAAGTTGCTTGAATTTAAAGCAGATGGAAAATCTATTGTGGGTTATGGTGGCTCAGCAACATCTACGACGTTATTATATCATTTCGGTCTAAGTGAGATGATCGATTATATTGTTGATGATAATCCGGCAAAACAAAACACATTTAGCCCGGGTTATCACATTCCAGTATTACCATCTGATGTTATATATGAAAAAAAACCTGATTATGTGCTAATTCTGGCCTGGAGATATGCCGGGCCAATCATGAAACAGCATCAGGCATATCTTGAGCAAGGTGGTCATTTTGTTATACCATTGCCGATAATGAAGGTTATTTAGTTAAACTAATAGGAGCTTGAATGGGAAAGAAAAAGATGCTAAGACCCGACCGTTCTATCATATACTCAAGGAGTGATATTAATGTATGAAAGTTCTTATAGTAAAAACGATTATCTTGAACACTATACTAAGCATAATATTTCACCTGTGAGACAAAATATTTTTGATATAAAAAGTCATATTCTCAGGAGGGCTTCTTTATATAGAACATTGGGACTGTTGCCATCAAGCTTTACTGGCAAAAAGGTCTTAGAGGTTGGCCCCGGTAGTGGATTTAACTCTTTTGTGAATGTTCAATGGAATCCTTCAAAGTATGTGCTTGTGGAACCAAATCCAACCGGGGTATTGCACATTAAAAGTCTATTTAATGAACAGTATAATTCTAAAATTGAAATTGTAAATAAAAGGATTGAAGATTTCTTTCCAGATGAACAATTTGACATAGTTCTTTGTGAAGGAATGATTCCTGGACTGAAAAATAAAGAACAGATACTTACAAAATTAGATAGTCTATTAAAAGATGAGGGGGTACTTGTCATAACATGTGCGGATGAAATCTCAATGTTTTTTGAAATTATCAGAATTTTTTTTGCACATAAATTGACAAAAGATTTAAATGGTTTTGATGAAAAAATTCAAGTGGCAATTAATGCTTTCGGCAGTCATCTTGATACACTTTCAGGATTTAACAGGCTCAAAGAAGATTGGTGTGCGGACAGTTTATTTGGATTTGCACACTTTAATTACGATTTTTCTTTAAAAAAATGCGCAATGTTTTTAGGTGACAAATATTTTATATACCATACCTCACCAAACATTTTTACAGATTATAGGTGGTATAAGGAACTGCCGCTTACTCCAAAAGAGTTTAATCAACATTTAATAGATCAATTTGATATGAGGAAGCACAATTTAATTCATTATCAAGTGATAACTCCTGACCGGGAAAAAGAAAGAAATGAAGAACTATTGAACTTATGCAAACAAGCAATGTTAGAGGTATATAATTCAGTAAAATATGATGATTCTGATGCGGAAAAAAAACTAATTGATATAATAGGAATGATGCAAAAGAATTTAGTTGACACTGATCTGAAAATTATTAACGCTTTAAAGGAAATTCAAGAAATTATTGAGAACAAGGATTATACTGTCAAAGCAATAAATTCGAAATATATGTGTTTAATTTCCGCTTTTGGTAGAGGGCAACAGTACATAAGCTTATGTAAATCCAAAAACATATAATTTAAAAAAATTCAGTGAATTAAACTATAATTCATTATTTTGAAGGATATAATGAAAAAAAAACACAGTCTAATTGTTGGCGGGACCAGAGGGATAGGGCGTGCATTAGTGCGTATTCTCGCTGAAGAAGGGCATATTGTATCTGTTATTGGCTCAAAGCCACCCGAAGATGCGGATATTTCTATTCCGAATACTAACTATTGGACGGTAGATTTACTGGATAGAAAAGCACTTCTATCGGTATTGGCAGAAATCATTGGACAAAATGGGAACCTCGGTCATCTGGTTTGTCTTCAAAGGTACAGGGGTGAAGGTGATGACTGGGTAGGGGATATTGAGACAACGCTGACATCTACTAAAATACTCATCGAGCAATTAGCCACTGAATTCGACGGGGCAAGTGATAATTCAATTGTTCTCGCCAATTCAACTGCTGTTAATTTTGTAGTTGAAAATCAACCGTTAAGCTATCATGTAGCGAAATCCGGTATTGACCAGATGATTCGTTATTATGCGGTAAATCTGGGTCCAAAAGGGATCAGAGTCAATGGTATTTCACCCGGGACGATCATTAAAGAAAGATCAAGAGATTATTATCTTAAGAATGAAAAAGTATACGATTTTTACAAGAAAATTATACCACTCAACCGGATGGGAACTGCAGAAGAGATTGCTCAGGTCATAGAATTTCTTTGTAGTCCAAAATCGTCCTTTATAACTGGTCAGACTATTGTTGTAGATGGTGGTTTAACTTTGCAATGGCAAGAATCATTAGCTCAAAAAATCTATGAAAAATAAAAAAATATGAGGTATAGTTATGAATTTTTTATTTGTCGCTCCTAAATATGTCAATCGTGGACAAAAATATGAGTTTTATTTTGGCCTGGCGTATGTTTCTTCGTATATGAAACATAAAGGTTACAATGTATTTTGTCTAAATCCAAATCATTATGACATTCCGCTTGAACAACAATTATCTGAATACATTAATAAAAATCAGATTGATGTTATTTGTACTGGTGGAATGTCTATACATTTCAATCAAATCAATAAAGTATTGGATGCTGCTAAAAAGATAAAACCAGAAATTATCACTGTAGCAGGCGGAGCAATTATTACTTCAGATCCAGGGCTGGCCCTGGAAAATATGCAAATTGATTTTGGAATCATTGGTGAAGGTGAAGAAACAATGGCGGATCTTGCCGATGCTTTATGTAATGGAAGAGATGTTAATAATGTGAGGGGAATAACATATTTTGATTCAAAAAATGATTTAATCCTTACAGAAAAAAGGGACCCCATCTCTGATTTAGATAAACTTCCCATTCTTGATTACGAAGGGTTTGAATATGATTATTTTGTGAGCTTGTTTAGTCCTGCTGATCTTTACCACTTTACAATTCTAGATGAAGTAAGGCCAGCTTATTTATCGACATCAAGATCATGTCCGTTCAGCTGCACTTTTTGCTATCATCCTTTAGGTAATAAATACAGGCAAAGAACGCTTGATAATGTTTTTAAAGAAATTGATTATTTAGTGGAAATGTATAATGTCAATTTGTTGATTATCCTTGATGACTTATTTTCCGTAGACAAAATAAGAATGTATGAGTTTGCAGAACGAATCAAAAAGTATAATATTAATTGGTCTCCGCAATTGAGAGTCGCAGATGTAGACGATAAAGTGCTTAAAACCCTTAAAGATTCAGGTGTGTTTGCTATCAGTTATGGTATTGAAAGTGTTAGCGATAAAATTTTAAAAAGTATGCGGAAGAGAACTACTAAAGTTCAAATCGAAAATGCTCTTAAGCTGACACGCGATGCTAAGATTGCTATTATTGGAAATATAATAATTGGTGACCCCGAAGAAACGGAAGAAACTGCTAAAGAATCAATAGATTGGTGGAAAAGCCATCCTGAATATGGAATAAACTTAAGTATGATCTATACGATACCGGATTCTCCAATTTATAGATATGCCATAGCTAATGGTTTGATCGCAGATAAATTAGAACATATGAGAAATAATTTTCCAATTGTAAACTTAACTAAAATAAGCAATAAAAAATTTGAAGAAATTCAAGGTTTTGTATATACTGGCCAGAGGGAAGATAAATATCTCACAGTTGGAAAAGTAACAAATTCGAAAATTGAATCTAAAAATCCTGATAAAGGAAATGTTTTTAAAATTGAGATTAAATGCCCGATATGTCATAATATTTCTGAATATAAAAATATGCACCAAACATCATTCAATATTTATTTTCTTGTTATTTGCAGGAATTGTTTCACGCGTTTACGAGTGAATACAAGGGAATGTTATCCTGAAAATTATACACTTTATAATAAAATTATGGTAGGTACAATAAAAATGGGATATAATTGTGTAAGAAAATATACTGTTATCAGATATATCTATAATTTAGTGTCACCACTTCTCAGGTCACAAAAGAAATTATATGAGTTTATTGCATCAGCCATGGATTAATCCCACCAATCATCCCTGAATCGATATCCGTTATTAAAATTGTAGTTAGATAATATTATGAATTATGAAATCGAGTTTATTAAGGATGTCCTGAGGGGAAAAGTGACGTGTGGAGACTTTATTGTTAGAGTAGGAAGGTATGCAAAAAATATATCAGGACATTTCCCTATGTTTGTTGCCACACATGTTCTTGGTCCGTTTTTCTGGAGAAGAGGTATCGTTTTCTTGACATGGTACTATAGTAGTACTAACAAGATAGGTGAAATGGCACATCAGTTTGACCTCTATGTGAAAATGGAGATGCTTGGTTGGGGGCCATCAGCTAAAGGTATCATTATAGCAAGGAACGGTATTTCGAACCCATGCCTCTTAAAGTATTGGAAGCGTTATATCCGTGTGATCGATCATCCCTTATTCACCCGCTATCTTTTCCTGTTAGCAGCATTTGTTCAGTACAATACAGCAATCATAAAAATGCCTGACGGGGAAATAGTTCATAAAAACCGCGCTATTGTGGAAGTACAAAAACAATGGGAAAAAGAACGCCGTCAACCACTTTTGGTCTTATCAAGTTCACATCATGAGCGGGGATGGGATTGTTTAGAACATCTTGGTGTTCCGCGGGGGGCGTGGTTTGTTTGCCTTCATGTCAGGGAAGATGGTTTTTTGAAGGGCAAGGACGTTGCCACAGCTAATGCTTATCGTGATGCGGATATCAATACATATTTACTGGCGGTCAAAACGATAGTAGAATCCGGAGGGTGGGTCATTCGAATGGGTGATCCGACAATGAAACCGCTTCCTTCTATGAGGCATGTGATTGACTATACCCGCAGTGAAGCCCGAAGCGATTGGATGGATATATTCTGCTGCGCAGAGTGCCGTTTTTTCCTGGGATCAACATCAGGTTTATTCCTTGTTTCTTTTGATTTCGGGGTACCCTGTGCACTGGCAAACTATACACCATTGGGAGAGTTCCCCTGGTCTGAAAAAGATATATTCATACCAAAACTTTACTGGTCTTCAATCGAGGGGCATTATTTGACATTCAAAGAAGCACTTGCACCACAGCTTAAATATTGTTATGATGGCAGACTTTTTGACTCATCAAATATAAAAGTAATCGATAATACACAGGAAGAAATCAATGATCTGGTATTGGAAATGCTTGGCCGTTTGAAAGGAAATCTTGATTATACGGAAGAAGATAATTGTCAACAAAAGAAATATAGCAGATTGTTATCCAGTACAAAATACGGGATGAACTGCAGAATAGGGAAAGAATTCTTGCGCAAGTATACATGGCTTTTGCCAGACTTTAACAATAAGGAAAATGGGATGTAAAATATGACTGAAAGAAAAAATTCAGGTGTCGAATTGTGGGAAAGAGCCAAAAAAATCATTCCGGGAGGAAACCAGCTTCTTTCAAAGAGAGCTGAAATGTTTCTGCCTGATAAATGGCCAGCTTACTATTCGAAGGTAAAAGGTTCAAATGTTTGGGACCTTGATGGAAATAGATATCTGGACATGTCAATCTCCGGAGTTGGCGCCTGTACATTAGGTCATTCGGATCCCGATGTTGATGCAGCCGTCATCACAGCAATCAAGGCTGGCAATATGTCCACACTCAACGTACCTGAAGAAGTGGAATTGGCGGAATTGTTCTGTAAAATTCATCCATGGGCCAAGATGGTACGGTATGCCAGGACTGGCGGTGAGGCGATGGCGATGGCAGTTAGAATCAGTAGAGCTGCTACTGGAAAAGAAAAAATCCTGTTCTGTGGATATCATGGCTGGCATGACTGGTATTTATCTGCAAATTTAGCCAAATCCACTGCCCTTGATGGACAATTGTTGCCCGGACTGGAACCTGCAGGTGTACCAAGAGGATTAAGGGAAACTACAATTCCTTTTTATTATAATGATTTAAATAGTTTTACATCCCTGGTTGATCAATATGATGGTCAAATCGCCGGTGTTGTGATGGAACCAGTTAGAAACCACTGGCCGAATAAGGAATTTCTGGATGGGATTCGACAAATAACAATAGAAAAAGAGATTCCGCTTATTTTTGACGAAGTGACCTCTTGTTTAAGAATGACACATGGAGGAATTCATTCAAAGCTCGGTGTTGAGCCGGATGTGGCTGTTTTTGCCAAGGCTCTGGGAAATGGTTATCCAATGGCAGCGATTATAGGGAAATCCGAAATCATGAGTGCCACGCAAAAAACCTTTATTAGCAGTACTTATTGGACAGATAAGATAGGTCCTGTTGCAGCAATTGCAACATTGAGGAAACATAAAGAACGCGATGTAAGTTCTCATTTAATATACATTGGAAATTTAGTACAGGATGGCTGGAAAAAATTGGGAATAGAGCATGATCTGGATATCAGCGTTTCGGGAATACCTCCCTTAGGTCACTGGGAGATAGAATCAAAAGAAAATCAATTATTACATACTATTATTGTTGAAAAGATGCTCAATAAGGGATTTTTGACCTCAAAAGCCTTCTATGCAACCTATACTCATACAAAAGAGAATGTGGATGATTATTTGGAGGCACTTGATGATACTCTTAATGATCTAGGTCCATACATAAAAAAAGGAACGCTCAAAAGTCTTCCTCATGGACCTATTGCACACACAGGATTTCGAAGATTAACTTAAAATCAGGAAAATTATGATAAATAATAAAAAAATCATTGCAATTATTCCAGCGAGGGGGGGATCGAAAGGACTTCCAGGAAAGAATATTAGATCGCTTGCTGGAAAACCTTTGATCGCATGGACGATTGACAAGGCAAAAAAAAGTAAGTACATCGACAAAGTAATTGTAAGTACCGAAGACAATGAAATAGCGGAAATATCGAGAAAATACGGAGCTGAAGTACCAGTATTAAGACCAGAGGAGCTGGCAAAAGACGATTCCCCGACAATCGATGCAATAATGCATATAATAAATTGGTTTGAGAGCAAAGAAGAATATTTTGATATAATTATATTATTGGAACCTACCTCACCGCTCAGGAAAGAAAATGATATAGATAATGCAGTTGAACTTTTTATTGAAAATATTGATCATGCAGGGTCATTGGTGAGTGTTGGAGAAGTTCATATGGAAAACCCACATATTACCAAAAAAATAGAGAACGGTTATGTAAAACCACTTATCGAGATTGGCAAGAACCTCTATCAAAGACAACAGCTGCCAAAAGTATATTTTCCGTATGGAGTAATTTATCTTGCACTAACTATTGCACTGAAAAAAAATAAGACATTCTACCTAGAAAGGACAATTCCGTATTTTATAGAAAGATGGCAGAATTATGAAATTGATGATATATATGATTTTATATGTATTGAAGCAATCTTAAAATATAAACCAGAAAGTGAGGCTTAAAATGACTAAGAATTCTTATTGGAATTATCATATAAGGCAATATAACGAACAATATAGGAGTACTGTTTCATTAATTGATTTCTTAAAGAAACAAATCCCCAAGGGAAATTTTTCCGCTTTGGATATAGGATGCGGGGGAGGGGCTGATATTCATTGGCTAAAAAAATCGTTTCAAGAGGGTAAATTTATGGGGATTGATATTGATAATGAGGCAATAAATCTGGCGAGAGAAATGAATAAAGATATTAGATTTGAGGAATTGAATTTCTTGGATATCGAGAAATCTTTTTCTCCTGAGTCTTTCGATTATGTTTTTGCCGTTCAATTTATATCTTTTGTTGATTTTGATTTTCCTATTTTTCTCGAAAAAGCTTTCTATTTAGCAAAGAAAGGGATTTTCATATCCGCCTTATTTTCTGAAGGGTGGATAGAACAACATACAATAGCTAATGATCTTGAAGAAAATTGGAAAGGACTTTATAAAATATATTCTCTTGAAAGGTTCAAAAAAACTGCAAAGAAAATGGCAAATAAAAATATTGAAATAGAATACGAGAGATTTAAAATAGATATATCATTGCCTAAACCAAGTAAACCAAAATTTGGAACATATACTATAAACACTGAGACTGATGAAAAATTACAGGTAAGTGGTTATATGTTGATGCCATGGTATAATTTATTCATAAAGTTTAAATGAGGACATAAAATGAAATTTTTAATTATTGGTTTAGGGTCGATGGGCAAAAGAAGGATAAGATGTTTGAAAAATTTAGGCTTTGAAGATATTATTGGTTTTGATTTAAAAGAAAGTAGAAGAAAAGAAGCTGAAGATAAATATGCAATTAATACAATAGAAGATATAAAGCGTCTGAATTTCAGTGAAATTAATGCACTCATTATATCCACGCCCCCCGATAAACATAATGAATATATACGTCTGGCAATAGAAAAAAAGAAACCCGCTTTCGTGGAAGCGAGTGTTGTATTAGAAGGACTGGAGGAATCAAATAAATTGGCAAAAAAAGAGAAAATCTTCATTGCCCCTTCCTGCACTATGGAATTTCATCCGGCCATAAAAGATATTAGAAAAATCGTAAAAAGTGGAGATTTTGGGAAAGTAACAAACTTTAGCTATCATTCCGGACAATATCTTCCTGATTGGCATCCATGGGAGAATGTAAAAGATTATTATGTATCTAAAAAAGAGACCGGTGGCGGTAGGGAGATAGTTCCGTTTGAATTGACATGGATAGTTGATATTGTCGGATTTCCAAAAAAAATTATTGGATTCCATGGGAAAACCATGGATATTGGGGCAGAAATCGATGATAGCTATGCGATCTCACTGGATTTTGGGAATTCTTATGGGAATATGACAATTGATGTCGTGTCAAGATATGCTACAAGAAGTTTGATCTTAAATATGGAACAGGGACAGATTGTATGGAGATGGGATGAAAATACTGTCAAACTGTATGATGCGATAAATCAGAGATGGATTTATTATAATTATCCAGTTGGACCGGCTATTGAAGGATATAACAGAAACATAAGTGACAATATGTATATTGATGAGATTAACTCATTTATCGACAACCTTAATGGAAAAGGTAAATTTCCTAATTCATTGGACGAAGATATTAAAATATTAAAATTATTGAATGACGTTGAAAGCAAGTTCTGAAATATAAGAGATATTGTGAATATTGGTGCTGGAGCAATTGTTTTGAAAGATGTTCCTGAAAATGGTAGTGTGGCTGGAGTATGGAAATAAATAATATGTATAATTTAAAAAATAAATCAATAATAATTACAGGCGGTGCAGGTCTATTAGGAGGTGCATTTTCAAGAGCATGCGCAGAATCTGATGCAAATGTAATAATTGTTGATATCGATGAAAAAAAAGGAAACGGCATTACAGAGAGCCTTAAAAAAGAAACAAATAACAGTAACATTATTTTCCAGAAGTGCGATATTACTAATATCAGTGATATTCAAATTTTGATTGATAGAGCATTGGATAAATTCAGCAAAATAGATTGTTTGGTGAATAATGCATATCCGCGAAATAAAAACTATGGAAAGAAATTCGAGGATATTGATTATAAAGATTTTTGTGAAAATGTAGATATGCATCTGGGCGGTTATTTTTTAATGACACAGCAGGTAGCAAAAGTAATGATGAGACAAAACCATGGGAACATCATAAACATGGCTTCAATATACGGATTTACTGCACCCAGATTTGAAATTTATGAAGGCACGGAAATGACAGTTCCGGCAGAATATGCAGCGATCAAAGGAGCCATTATAAATTTAACCAAGTATCTGGCATCGTATTTAGGAAAATGTAATATCAGAGTGAATGCAATATCCCCTGGCGGAGTCTATGATAAACAGCCCGATACTTTTGTCAAAGCTTACTCTAAAAAAGTAGTTCTGGGAGATAGAATGGCAAATGCGGATGATTTAATTAATGTTTTAATATTTTTGTTATCTGATGCTTCGAAGTATATAACCGGTCAAAACCATATAGTAGATGGGGGTTGGAGTTTATAGTATATAAGAAGATATTTATCATCGCTGAAGCCGGTGTAAATCATAATGGCAGCCCCGGGTTAGCAAAGCGACTGATAGAAGCAGCCGCTGATGCCGGGGCAGATGCGGTAAAATTCCAGACTTTTGTGGCTGGAGAAGTGGTTAGCATCAATGCACCTAAAGCAGAATATCAGAAACAGGCTACTGATGCGTCTGAGTCCCAGTATGAAATGATTAAAAAACTGGAATTATCCCGGGAAGCCCACAAAGAATTGATGGAATATGCAAAAAATAAGAACATCATGTTCTTATCCACGCCCTTCGATGAAAGAAGTGTAGATTTGCTGGTAGAGCTTGGAGTTCCTCTGATAAAAATAGGCTCCGGGGAAATTACCAACCACCCATTTTTAAGATATGTTGCAAAAAAAGATCTGCCGATCATACTTTCAACAGGAATGTCAACTCTTGAAGAAGTAAGGGAGGCAGTTTCGGTAATAAAAAAAACCGGATGTAACGATCTGACACTGCTTCACTGCACATCAAACTATCCCGCACATTTCGAAGATTGTAACCTGCGAGCAATGAAAACGATGGCTGATGCCTTTAAAATACCTGTCGGATATTCTGATCACACACCCGGTAGAGTTGTACCCATTGCTGCCGCCGCCCTGGGCGCATGTGTGATCGAAAAGCATTTCACGCTGGATAAGAACCTTCCTGGCCCGGATCATCAGGCTTCTCTTGACCCGCATGAGTTAAAAGATATGGTTTATGATATCAGGATGGTTGAAAAAGCGCTTGGTTCATCCGTAAAAGCTCCGGTTGAATTAGAACTCGAAGTACGGGATGTTGTCAGGAGAAGTATTGTAGCTAAGGTTGAAATTCCCCGGGGCACCCTTATAACTGAAGATTTAATAACATTTAAAAGGCCCGGGATCGGGATTGCGCCGAAGCACACAGATCATATTATTAAAAAAATGGCTAACCAAAATATACATAAAGACGATATAATTAAATATGAGTATCTGGAATAAATATGACATTGAGATTCGATAATTGGGAATATCCTTTAATTGAAGAAAATAAATTAACAAGGTATCATTGGCTGGTCCAGCATAAAGACAATTTAAAGCTGGGTTATAAGACCGATATAGGCGCTTTTACTTATATCAATGCTAAAAACGGAGTAACGATTGAAGATTATGTACAGATAGGTTCGCATTGTTCTTTATATACTATTTCAACTATAGATAACAAAGAAGGGATGATAATATTAAAAAAAAATTGTAAAATAGGGAGCCACAGCACAATAATGCCCAATGTTACTGTAGGATATAATTCAATAATCGGAGCGCATAGCTTTGTTAATAAAGATATTCCGGATAACACAATAGCATTTGGAACACCAGTCAGGATAATCAAAAATATATAATGAAAAGAAAAATAGTTGTAATTACTGGTACTCGTGCTGAATATGGTCTGCTGCATCCTGTAATGAAAGCGATTGAAAACAACCCAAAATTAGAGCTTTCAGTTATTGCAACAGGCATGCATCTTTCCCGGGAGCATGGTTATACTATTAATGAGATTAACAAAGATGGATTTAAAATAGATGCCTCTATAGATATGCTTCTGGGTAACGATACAGGAGCAGCAATGGCAAAATCGCTTGGCATAGGTATAGTAGGGATAACTCAGGCATTAGAACAAATCAAACCTGATATTGTTCTGATTCTCGGCGACCGTGGAGAGCCATTTGCAGGTGCAATTGCAGCAACTCATATGAATATTCCAGTCGCGCATATCCATGGCGGAGAATCAACAACTGGAGGATGCATAGATGAAAGTATCCGCCACTCCATCACAAAATTCGCTCACATTCATTTCCCGGCAACAAAAGAAAGTGGAGATAGGATCAAAAAATTAGGCGAAGAAATGTGGCGAATTCACATCGTTGGTGCTCCCGGGCTTGATACAATTCTAAACGCTGAATTAATACCGGGGGAGCAATTAATAAAAAATTTTTCGCTCACAGGAGACAACCCCTTCCTCCTTGTAATACAGCATCCTGTTACAACACAGCCGGAAAATGCTGCTGACGAAATGCGAATTACTTTAAATGCCCTTATGGAATTAAAGATACAAACCATATTGATATATCCAAATTCGGATGCAGGCGGGCGTTCGATGATTGAAGTTATTAAAGAATTCGAACATTTATCTTTCCTGCATACATTTAAAAGTTTACCTCACATAGAATATCTCAGTTTAATGAAGATTGCCAGTGTGCTGGTTGGAAATTCCAGCAGCGGGATAATCGAAGCGGCGTCATTCCATTTACCTGTGGTAAATATCGGGATACGACAGGATGGACGGCAGTGCGGGTGCAATGTACTTAATGTGGCTCATGACAAATCAAAGATAATTGAAGCGATACATACGGCGTTACATGATAAAACATTTAAGCAGAAAGTTAAGCAGTGTACTAACCCTTATGGCGATGGAAAAGCTGCTTTACGAATTGCAGAAGTTCTGGCTGAACTCGAAATAAATAAAGCTTTATTACAGAAAAAGATTACTTATTGAATTATATGGAACACAAAACCGAAATGATACCACTTTCGCGGCCCGATATCGGAGAAGAAGAAATACGATTGGTAAATGAAGTCCTGAGAACAGACTGGCTTAGCATGGGCCCTAAAGTCGGTGAATTCGAAAAAAACTTTGCTGATTATATCGGTACAGAGTATGCGATCGCAGTTAATAGCGGGACAAGCGGATTGCATCTTTGCATGAAGTCAATCGGGATTAATAAAGGCGATGAAGTTATAACCGCACCTTTTAGCTTCATAGCTTCAAGCAACAGTATCATATTTGAAAATGGAAAACCCGTTTTTGTGGACATAGATCCGCATACACTTAATATTGATGCGGAAAAAATCGAGGAAGCAATAACCAGAAATACCCGGGCGATCTTGCCGGTTCATGTATTTGGCCAGCCATGTAAAATGGATGCTATAATGGACATAGCAGAAGATAATAATTTATCGGTGATAGAAGATGCGTGCGAAGCTGTGGGCGCCGAATACAATGGTCGCAAAGCAGGAACATTCGGGGATGCCTCAGTATTTGCATTTTACCCAAACAAGCAGATGACAACAGGAGAAGGGGGAATGATTGTAACAGATAATAAAGATATAGCGCAGTCCTGCATAAGTATGAGGAACCAGGGGCGATCAGAGAAAGGTGAATGGTTAGATCACATCAGGATCGGGTATAATTATCGTCTGGATGAGATGAGCTGCGCACTCGGAATCGGGCAGCTTAAAAGGATTAATGAATTACTTGAAAAAAGATCCAGAGTTGCCGATGAATATTCTAAACAACTCAGTGGAATTGAAGGTGTTAAGACACAATATCTGGATCCAGGAGTTAAAATGAGCTGGTTTGTATATGTTGTTCAAGTTGGAGAATATATAGATAGAAATAAAGTCATGGTATATTTAAAAGAGCACGGTGTAAGCTGCCGTCCATATTTTACACCGATACATCTCCAGCCATTCTATAAGGAAATGTTCGGATATGATGAAGGCGATTTCCCGATATGTGAAAAAGTATGTAATTCGACGATCGCGCTACCTTTTTATGGAAATATGGATAAAGGAACAACCAGAAAGGTATGTAATACTCTCATAGATTCGCTAAAATTTTGTGAAAAATGAAACGTGCTATTATGGAACATATATTCAAAAATAAAAATATTATAGTAACAGGCGGAACCGGATCTATAGGCAGCGAAATAGTCCGCAGTCTTCTTACATATGAGCCCAAAGTGGTGCGAATATTAAGCAGGGACGAAACGAAGCAGTTTGAACTCGAACAAGAACTTGGAAATCTTGATAATATCAGATTCCTGATCGGAGATATAAGGGATAAGGAAAGACTGAAAAGAGCATTCGAAGGTATCGATATTGTCTTCCATGCTGCAGCAATGAAACATGTACCTGCATGTGAATATAATCCATTTGAGGCTGTGAAGACGAATGTTGTCGGAACGCAAAACGTGATTGATGCAGCTCTTGATAATAAAGTTGAAAAAGTAATCGCCATCAGTACCGACAAAGCTGCAAGCCCCATGAATACTATGGGAGCAACAAAACTTCTTGCTGAAAAGCTAATGATAGATGCCAATTTTTACAAAGGGAACAGAAAAACAATATTTTCATGTGTTAGATTCGGCAACGTAATGTGCTCTCGTGGTTCTGTGATACCGTTGTTTAAAAAACAAATCAAACATGGAGGCCAATTGACAATAACAGACCCGGACATGACGAGGTTCATGATGACCATTCCCCAGGCAGTTGACCTTGTATTCAAAGCGACAAAGATGGCGCAGGGTGGGGAGATATTTATTTTCAAGATGCCTGTTGTAAAACTCGGTGATCTGGCAAAATGTATGATTGAATACTTTGCGCCTGAGTATGGCCGCAAACCAGAATCGATTGAGATCAGTATCATTGGCACTCGCAACGGGGAAAAGATGTACGAGCATTTGATGACCGAAGAAGAGGCACGATATGCTTATGAAACAAAAGATATGTATATAGTATTATCCCAATCCGCTTTTCCCGGTTCTTTTTTATATGGGGGCACAAAGGCCCAGCAGAAAAGATATGCGTCTGATGATGCGAAGGTGCTGGGTATAGATGAGATTAAAAATCTGCTGTGGAACCTTCCAGGTTAATATCCTATGAAAGTCTTAATCTATATGCCATTTGCAGCCTGGATCCCCCATCTTGGGACCGATCTGGAAATTGCAGCCAGACATATCGACAAAGGAGATGAAGTGCATATCATCCAATGTTCAGGTGATCTACCATCATGCGAAACAAATCCATCTCACACTAAATTACGCTGTGTTGCATGCAAATATATGCGTGACAAAGGATTATCTCTGATCAATCTGCCTGATTATAACCGACATGAACTCGTTTTACATGATTTTTCCCAATATTTTGATATACCGGATTTTTCTTCTATCGAAGAGTTGAAATCTTTTAAAATTAACAATGTCGATATTGGAATGGCTGTTGCATCCACATTAATAAGTATGACCCGTGAGTATAATCCCAAAGTAAGCAATTTTAGTAAATATATTCACGACAACATATTAATGTCAAAATCAATTTATGATTGTATGATGTACAACCTTCAACAGATCAAACCGGATGTCTTTTATATATTTAATGGGAGATTCTCAGCAATAAGACCTGCTCTGAGAGCTGCTCAGCATCTTGGTATAAAAACTTTTGTCCATGAACGTGCTGGCCGGATACAAAAATATACACTTTCTGAAGATACCTACCCGCATGATATTGAATATCAAAAAAGCAGAATTGAACCTTTTTGGAATGATAGCCCGCATGATACTGAAAAAGAAGAAATAGCCAGGCAGTGGTTTAAAGAACGAAGAGGCGGGAAAGACCAGGGATGGTATTCATTTACAAAATCCCAGAAGAAGGGAAAATTACCAGATGGTTTTGACGATTCAAAGAGAAATATTGCAATTTTCAATTCATCCGAAGATGAATTTGAAGCAATTGATGGTTGGCAAAATCCAATATACAAGAATCAGATCGATGCGATTAATGCTATCATAAACGCAGATACTGATAAAAATATAATGTTCTATATAAGAATCCATCCAAACCTTAAAGGAGTGGACAATACCCAGACTAGAGAACTATCCAGGTTAAAAAGCACAAATTTAGTCATCATTACTACAGATTCAGAGATTGATTCATATGAATTGATGGATGCCTGTGAGAAAGTGATCACTTTTGGGTCAACAATGGGTATTGAGAGTGTTTTTTGGGGGAAACCATCTATCCTTGTAGGTAGATCATTATATGAAGATCTGGGAGGATGTTACATTCCAAAAGATCATAAAGAATTAATTGAATTTATAAATGCTTATTTAAATCCCCTTCCAGATCCTGGCGCTTTAAAATATGGATACTACCAGTCACATGCAGGAATACCATATATATATTATAATCAGGAGACTCTTTTTAAGGGAAAATTCAAGGGTATTGATTTGAAATATTCTATAGATGTTAAAATAAAAATTATTATGAACCTTATCCGTGAAACTTTTAATGATTATTTTAATCATAAAAAACCTTAAATTGTTTTTAAACTATGGTAAATATAAAATGTATGATTTCCAATTAAAAACACCGGTAGCTTTCTTAATATTCAACCGCCCTGACACCACCAGAAGAGTTTTTGCAGAAATAGCCAAAGCAAGGCCCCCAAAACTTCTGGTCGTTGCGGATGGTCCGCGCGCAGATCATCCCGATGATGTGGAAAAATGCGCTGCTGTTCGTGCTATCATCGATGGCATAGATTGGGACTGCAAGGTTTTGACCAATTACTCGGATATAAATTTGGGCTGCAAACGCCGGGTGTCGAGCGGTCTGGACTGGGTGTTCGATACAGTTGAAGAAGCAATTATTCTTGAAGATGACTGCCTGCCGCATCCGGCATTCTTTCGGTTTTGTGAGGAAATGCTCAACAAATACCGTGATGATAAACGGATTGCCATGATCAGCGGGGATAATTTCCAATTTGGTCGAAAAAGGACTGAATATAGTTATTACTTCTCTCGTTATCCTCATATATGGGGCTGGGCATCATGGCGAAGGGCCTGGGAGAATTATGATGTGGATATGAAACTGTGGCCAGAGATTCGCGATGGAGGATGGTTGCAGGACCTGCTTGGGGCTAAAATAAGCGTTTGGTACTGGAAAAACAGATTTGAAAATGTGTATAAAGGGAAGATAGATACCTGGGATTACCAGTGGACTTTTTCATGCTGGATACAAAGTGCACTGACGATTCTACCAGCTGTTAATCTGGTGTCTAATATAGGATTTTCTACAGGTGCGGTTCATACAATAGGAATAAGCGAGTTAGCAGAGATGAAAACCGGACATATGGTTTTTCCCATATCACATCCTCCTTATATTTTGCGTGATTCAGTGGCAGATTCAATAACCGACAGGACTATTTTTTCAGGCCGTCCATTACTGCAAAAAGGAATAAATAAAATCAAACATACCCTCAGAGGAGTCTTTAAATGAGAGCCTTTACTATCAGTTTTGTTGGGCTTGCTATTGATATTACAGACCCAAGGAAATGAAATATGTTAGCCGGAATAGAAAATTATATCAAAAAACAAGCTTTTTTCCCTACGATACCTGGTATTTTTCTAAATCCTTTTTATATATCACGAATAAATTTGTTACAGAATATAAAAAAAAACATTCACTTTTTTGATGGTGGTTATTTATTGGATGTAGGTTGCGGAAGGAAACCATACGAATCATTGTTCAATGTAACTTCGTATATTGGTTTAGACATTGCAGGCGGTGGGCACGATGATGATGCAAAATCTGCGGATGTATACTATGACGGAAAAGTTTTTCCGTTTATCGATTCTTTTTTTGATTATGTCATCTCAAATCAGGTATTAGAGCACGTTCTCGACCAGGAACAATTAATGAAAGAGATATACCGTGTTCTAAAACCAGATGGTTTACTTCTTATAACTGCTCCTTTTGTGTGGGATGAACATGAAGCACCATATGACTACTGGCGTTATACTTCATTTGGTTTGAATTATTTTTTTTCAAAAAAGGGTTTTGGGATAATTGAACAATATAAAAGTGGTAACTATATAGAGACTTTAGTACAAATGTTTTCTTCGTATATATATACAATATTTTTGACAAAGAATCGATATCTCAATGTTTTGATTTCAATATTTCTATGTTCTCCGATTTTAATATTTGGACTAATATTGTCCAAAGTCCTGCCAAAAAATAAAAATTTATATCTGGACAATGTTATTTTAGCGAGAAAAAGATAATGAAATTCAATAAAAAAGGTTTATCCGGAAAAGACCTGGAAGTAATTGATTCAATGCTTTCACAATCTCCCCACTCTCCCCCACAACTGGAAGACATGTGGCAATTAATGGATAATGTCTGGGATGAGACTGGATGCAATAATGAAGATCCTGATTGGGATAAAGTCAGCGAGTTTTATGCCCACCCTGTATGGCTGCTTAATGGCATGTTCATAGAACAGCATGAACTTTCCATGCAGCATCGCAATGCAATATCGGATTGGATCGCTGAAAGGAACTTCAGCAATGTTTTGGATTATGGTGGCGGGTTCGGAACCCTTGCACGCCTGATCGCTGGAAAGAATTCAAAGATTTCAGTTGATATCTTTGAACCATATCCAGGTGAATACGCCGTATTAAGGGCAATAGATTATTCCAATATTCACTTTATAAAAAGCATTGACCAAAAATATGATTGCCTTGTGAGTACTGATGTTCTTGAACATGTCCCGGACCCGTTAAAATTATTTTCTGAAATGATTGGATATGTAAGAACTGGCGGATACCTGATCATAGCGAATAATTTCTCTCCTGTGATCAAATGTCATTTACCTTCCACATTTCACCTCAGATACACATTTAGAATATTCACTCATATCATGGGACTTCGCAGGATAGGGCCATGTATTGGCAGCCACGCAACGATCTATCAAAAGAAGAAAGATATTACCGTAGATTGGCAAAAAATTAATAGATATGAACGAATTTCACGGATGATATTCCCGATTTTGAATATACCATATATAATTTATATAAGATTTAAGAATAGTAAGATATGAAAACCCTGCTAATCAACACATCAGATGCCCGTGGCGGAGCTGCAAGGGCATCTTATAGATTACACAAGGGGTTGCAGCAGGCAGGAATCAATTCTACAATGCTGGTACAGGATAAGCGCAGTACCGATATTTCTGTGATCGGGCCAAAACTAATAGGATTAAAAGGAATAGGTGTTAACTATATTTTTCGCTATGTAATCGATCAGTTGCCTTTACTGTTATATCCAAAATATCAAAAAACCGTATGGAGTCCTCAGTGGCTTCCAAATAAAATCCATAAGAAAATTAATCGATTAAATCCGGACATTGTACATTTTCACTGGATATGTGACGGTTTTGTTCCTATTGAGGAAGTTTCTAAAATAAAGCAGCCCCTTATCTGGACTCTTCATGACATGTGGCCATTTACAGGAGGATGTCATTATAATGGCAAATGTGACAGGTACATGCACGAGTGCGGTAAATGCCCACAACTTGGTTCAGATAAAGAAAATGATTTAAGTCGCCGGGTATGGGGCCGAAAAAAGAAATTTTGGGCGAATCTGGATTTTACTGTTGTCACACCCAGTCGCTGGCTGGCAAACTGCGCACGTTCAAGTTCCCTGTTTGGAGATAAGAAAATCGAAGTGATCCCAAACGGACTTGATCTTCAAAAATTCAAACCAATTGATAAATCAAAAGCTAAAGAAGATTTAAATTTGCCAGTTGATAAAAATCTGATCCTATTTGGGGCGATGAATTCTATAAAGGATAAAAGAAAAGGATTCCAATATTTAAAATCTGCAATAAATGTACTTTCTGAAGATTTAGATTTTGAAGCTATAGTATTTGGAAATTCGGGCAAAGATAAATTGAATATTCCTGTCAACTATATGGGAAATTTTCCAGATAATATGTTGACAAAATTATATTCGGCAGCTGATGTCTTTGTAGCGCCCTCTTTGCAGGATAATTTGCCAAATACTATCATGGAATCTTTAGCATGTGGTACTCCATCAGTTGCATTTGATATCGGTGGGATGTCAGATATGATCGTACATAAAGAAAATGGATATCTGGCCAAACCATTTAATGCAGACGATCTTGCAAGAGGTATTGAATGGATTGTTAAGCATGACCAGAGAAAAAAAGTATTATGTGAAAATTCGCGAAAATATGTAGAAAAGAATTTTGAACTAAAGTATATTGCCAAAAGGTATATTGATTTATACTCCCAAATGTAAAATTTGAATTTTAGAGGATATTTGATGAATAGAAGTGATAAAATCTACATCGCCGGCCATCGCGGCATGGCAGGCTCGGCCATAAAAAGAAACCTGGAATCAAAAGGCTACCATAACTTCATAATCCGCAACCACAGCGAACTCGACCTCACCAATCAGCAGGCTGTCAACAACTTCTTTGAAGCAGAAAGACCGGAATACGTCTTCCTGGCAGCAGCAAAGGTCGGCGGAATCCTTGCAAACAGTACGTATCCTGCAGAGTTCATCTATGAAAACATCATGATAGAAGCAAATGTGATCCATGCAGCATATACCAATGGCGTGAAAAAACTGTTATTCCTTGGCTCATCATGCATCTATCCCGGACTCGCGCCGCAGCCACTGAAAGAGGACTATCTGCTCAAAGGCGAACTTGAGGTCACAAACGAGGCATATGCTGTGGCAAAAATCGCAGGAATACGAATGTGCAAGCATTACAACCAGCAGTATGGAATGAACTTCATTTCGGTCATGCCAACCAACCTCTATGGACCCAATGACAACTACGACCTTACAACATCTCATGTCATGGCAGCACTGATCCGCAAATTCCATGAGGCAAAGATAAATAGTGCGCCGCGTATCATTGTATGGGGCACAGGGGCGCCCAGGCGGGAGTTCCTGCATGTGGATGACATGGCTGATGCATGTGTATACTTGATGGAGAACTATGATGCCCCGGATATCGGGGAGTTTGTCAACATCGGAGTCGGAAAGGATTTGACAATCCGTGAGCTTGCTGAACTGATAGGGGATATCGCGGGATATAAGGGAGAGATCGTGTATGATATCACAAAGCCTGATGGGACTCCGCAAAAGCTGCTGGATGTTAGCAGGTTGTGCAGGCTTGGATGGAAAGCAAGGATATCTCTAAGGGATGGAATTGAGCAAACATATGAGTGGTATGTAAGTAAAAGTAATAGGTGATTAAATAAAATGACCTCAAACCCCCTGGTCTCTGTTATTGTAGCTGTATATAACGGCGCCAAAACCTTACAACGCTGTATCGATAGTGTATCAGATCAGACTTATCTCAATAAAGAGCTTATTATCATTGATGGAGGTTCTACGGATGGTACGATAGAAATCCTGAGATCCAACCAGGATAAGATCACTTACTGGCAATCAGGGCCTGATAACGGTATCTATGATGCATGGAATAAGGCACTTGGTCATGCCGGGGGAGATTGGATATGTTTCCTGGGGTCCGATGACTATCTCTGGAAAAGTAATGTATTTGAAGAGATAATGCCGCATCTGGCCAGGGCGGAATCGCAAGGTATGCGGATGGCGTATGGGCAGGTTGCAAGAGTAACAGAAAATAATGAGATAAGTTGTGTTGATGGTAATTCGTGGGAATATACACGCAGGGGCATTGTTATAGATGGAATATGCACTTTTGCGCACCAGGGGATGTTTCATCATCGAAGCCTCTTTGAACTCTACGGAAAGTTTGATGAATCGTTTCGAATTGCAGGAGATTATGAACTGCTAATCAGGATCTTTAAGGATGGAGGGGATGCTTATTTTATAAACGGGCTGATTGTTGCAGGGATGCAAATTGGAGGAATTACTGCTAACACCATAAAGTTAATTAAGGAAACAGCCAGAGCACGCCAAAAAAACCAATTGAGGGTAATCACAATACCATGGCTCATATCTTACGCCTGGGCTATTTGCTTTCCATTTTTAAGTTTTTTGATCGGAGGGAAGTATGTCAGGTATTTGGTTAACTCCGGAAAATATTCGGTTGCGTATCTTTCTTACCAGAGGAAAGCTATTCTGGAACGTAAGAATAAGAATGATCAATGAACCACACGTAAGAATAAGAATAATAAATGAACCTGAATCCATGACAAAAATGTAATAAGAAAAAAGATAAATATACTTTGCGCGGGGTCAAGGGATAGAGATCGCCCAATGCCTTTAGGCTTGGGCTGAAACGTACCCCTTGGAATAGATTACTTTCACCCCACTCTATCATAAGCGATATATAATCTAAAAATAATGTCGATACAGCATGAAAAAGACATATCAATTCAGAATATACCCTAACAAGAATCATGAGGTTATTTTGAATAGAACGCTTGGAACTTGCAGGTATCTCTATAATAATGCTCTCGCAGAACGAAAGAAGCAAGCAGAGCTTAATCGGCTTAGAAAATCATTTGATGTATTCCCGTGGGGAAAACCTGAATGGATCAACAAATACGATCAAATGCTTGATTTAACAGCTACAAAAACAGAATATCAAAAAGAAGTATATGGTCAAGTATATGGTCAAGTGCTTCAAGATGTTTTAAAAAGAGTGGATCGCAGTTTCAAGAATTTCTTTAATGGGTTCGGATATCCCCGGTTTCAAGGAAGAAATAGATACAATAGTTTCACGTATCCCCAATCAGGTTTTTCAATCAAAGACGGAAAGCTTAACCTTTCAAAAATTGGAAATATCAAGATCATCCTGCATAGACCGATTGAAGGCATAATCAAGACCTGTACCATCAAAAAGGATATTGATCAATGGTATGTTTCCTTTTCATGTGAAATCGAAGAGCCTATCCCGGTTGAAGTCAAAACCAAAACAGGAATAGACGTTGGATTAATCGACCTGATAACCCTGAGTAACGGGGAACAGATCAAACCTCCAAAGTTCCTGCGGGAATCAGAGGATAAGCTGGAACAGGAACAGAAGCGGTTAAGCCGGAAAAGGAAAGGGTCGGGGAAAAGGAATAAGCAGCGGGTGATAGTATCAAAAGTACATCGAAAGATCAGGAATCAAAGAAAAGATTTTGCTCATAAGACCAGCAAGGTTCTTGTGGATTCCTATGACCGTATCGTGTTTGAAGATTTGCAGATAAAAAACATGGTGCAAAACCATCGTCTTGCTAAATCCATCTCCGATGCTGGCTGGTATCAATTAATGCAATTCACAAAATCCAAGGCAGAATGTGCCGGGAAAATAGTTGAATTCGTTAATCCCGCAGGAACATCCCAGACCTGTATTTGCGGTTTCCGTGTCCCAAAAGACCTTTCAGTGAGGGTACATCGGTGTCCTTCCTGTGGTCTTGTCATGGGAAGAGATCAGGTATCTGCGATATTAATCGAGAATAGCCCAATCAGTACGGTAGGAACTACCGGAATTAACGCCCGTCAAGGATATCTCAGCGGAGTATCAATGCAGCGGGACGCTCCGCGGCTTTAGCCCGGAGCAGTTCACAATAATCCGTAAGCTTTATAGTCTCCGAATTCCACTTATAAAACTGTTCCGAGGTGTACATTGGCTAAAGCAAAATCTAAAAAACAATATAAGGAAAAACAGGGCGATAATCTAAATAGTACAAAAGAAACGATGACGTCTTTGAAAGTCACATACCTTTCGTACATACTTCTCATTGCAATATTCCTGTTTTCATTTTATATACGCGGCATAATCCCCATGAAAACCGCCTTCCAGCAGGGACTCGTGGGTTTTGCGATGGATGATTCTGTTTTCCACATGAGACTGGTCGAAAACACGATTAATTTTTTTCCTCACAGGATATTTTATGATGCATTCACGATCTATCCATATGGGAGCACCATTCACTGGGGTCCATTATTTGACCAGATGATCGCATTTTTTGCAATAATTGCCGGTTTGTTCTTAAACGGCGGATTGCCAGCACAGTCCACGATAGATACTGTTGGTGTCTTTTTCCCTGCAGTACTGGGTGCTCTCATGGTATTTCCGGTATACTTCATCGGGAAGGAATTATTGAATAACAAAGCAGGGCTTATCGGAGCTTTTCTAATAGCCATTCTCCCGGGCCAATTCTTTTCAAGGTCAATCCTTGGTTTTACGGATAATCATATAGCTGAAGTCTTTTATACGACCCTGATGATGATGTTTTTTATTATGGCTATAAAAAAGGCGGAGAACATCACTTTTGATCACTGGCTTAAGAGAGATTGGGCTACCTTAAAGGTCCCTATAACGTACACTCTTCTGGCCGGAATTTCATTTGGAGCATATCTATTAACATGGACCACAGGCGTGTTTTTCGCAGTAGTATTTGGCATTTTTATAGTCGTTCAATATGTTATTGATCACTATAGAGGAAAATCTACGGAATACCTCGGTATTGTGGGAATAATAGCTTATTTTGTGGCTCTAATAATGACAGTACCATACGTTGATTTAAGTAACGAATTTAGTTCAAGCAGGTATTCTGCATTGCATATTATAGTTACCGGAGGGGGCATAGTTGTTTTTGCTCTTTTGAGTCTTGTTTCCAGGGAAATGAATAAACGGGAATATAAAGGATATCATTATCTATTATTTGTTTTAGTTGCAATTTTTGTTGGAATAATACTCCTGAAAATTATAAGTCCCGCTCTGTATAACGCTACAATAGGTCAATGGAATTTTCTTTTTGAAGGACTAAAAGATGGCGGTTTAACTATAGGAGAAGCTTCCCCAACATCCTATGAGGCTGCGCTGGGGTATTTCGGGTATAATTATGTTCTGTCATATATTTCAATTATTCTTCTTTGTTATTATGTCCTCAAGAAATCCAATGCAGAATACACATTGCTTGTTGTCTGGAGTATTTTCGTCCTGGGCATAATGCTTGCCCAGAACAGGTTTGGATATTACTATGCTGTAAACGTAGCAATACTTTCAGGTATACTTGGTTCTAGATTCCTGGACTTTGCTGACTGGAAAAGTTTTAATTCCAATGATATTATCGAATGTGTGAAAAAGATAAGGGTGCAGCACATTATTTCTTTTATCCTCGTGATCGCTGTTATCGGATTCTTGCCGTCTAATGCATCTCCTTATAAAATAACTATGCAGGAGGCGCCGGGGGGCGCTGTTGGATCGGGATTTTATGAATGGAATGAGGCATTGACGTGGATGAGAAATAATACTCCGGTGCCTGATTTACCATATTATTCAATTTATCAAAAACCAGCGCCGGGCCAACCATATAATTATTCCAGGAATGATTACGGGGTCATGAGCTGGTGGGATTATGGTCATATCATCACATACTGGGGACACCGGATCCCGAATGCAAATCCCTTCCAGGCAGGCATTGGCGGAAGCCTAACACATGACCCTGGTGCATCAACATTCCTGACCGCACAAACAGAAGAAGAAGCAAATGCTGTCCTTGATAAATTAGGTATTAACGGAAAACCTGGAGCAAGATATGTTGTAAGCAATGCATATATGGCATATTCGATCCAACCGATATTCGGTATATGGAATAAAAGTGATGTTTATGGAAGTTTTTATGCTCTCAATACCAGAGGAGGACGATTGCTTGTTCCAGGCCAAAAATTCTATGATACAATGGAAAGCCGACTGCATATTTTTGATGCCAACGGTATGAAATATTATAGATTGGTTCATGAATCTCAACCCAATCCTAATACACAGGGAGGATATTATGAAGTGGGAGTATATAATCAGGGTAATCAAATTACACCGGTCTGTGATTCACAACAAATATGCGTAGGTAAATACTGGTACAACTTTGCTTATAAATCAGATATACCAATTGAATATACAGGATATGCAAAGATATTCGAATATGTAAAAGGGGCAAGGATCACTGGAAATGCTCCTCCTGGTACTAACGTCACGCTGAACAATACAATAAAAACGAATATCGGAAGAACGATCCAATACAAACAGGTGGCAGCTTCAAATGGAACTTATGTATTCATCGTTCCTTATTCAACGCTTGGCCCGATCCCGGGTGAGACACGGTTCGACACAGGGCCTGTGGGTCCTTATTCCTTGACAGCAGGTAATGTCTCAGAGCAGATTGATGTTGCTGAAAAGGATGTACTTGAGGGAGGGACTATAACAGTTGACCTCTGAGTATTGAAATCTGAATATTGAAGTAGTGGGAACACGCACGGATACAAAAAAATAAATCCGTGCAGATGTGTTCTTGAATTTTTTAGGGGCACATGGGATTAAATACTTGATTTCGCCATTTATGACTTTTTATTATCCCCTTATATGAATAATGAAGAAACCACAGAGCCCACAGAGAGTACAACTCTGTGATCTCTGCGTCCTCTGTGGTTGATTATCCTTACCGAATTTATTTTCAATCAGGTTTCCTCAAAATAAAATTGAAAAAATGAGGGTTATTAAAACCCTCCAACTAAAAATAGTTATTTAATACTTAATATCTTGCTGGCTTGTGTTTCTGGTAGCATTCCCTGCAATATACCGGTCTGTCGCCCGATGGCACAAAGGGTACTTCAGTTTCCTGCTTGCAGTCTGCACATGTTGCTTTATGCATTTCTCTTGGTCCGCTGGGTCTGAAGCCTCTGCCTCCTCCGCGTGAACCGCCTCTTCTATCATATTCCATTTATTTCTTTCCTTTATATTTTAAACCAATTAACCTAAAAAAAACAGCCTTAGATAATTCATTTTATCTAATAGTTGCCATATATAAGCCAACCGATTAATACTGATTTGGTTATTCATGAATATATATCTTTGCATCATAAAATTGTTATAATTAGATATAGTAAACTATTTATTCCAAATTCATTATGATAATTATAATATGAAGAATATGAAGAAATTTGTTGTTCTATTAATAATTCTGTGGTTTGCCAGCTCTTTCCCGGCAGCAGCTTTCATAACAGATGAAATTGAGTGGGCACCTGCGGTAGAAGGTACGCTTTACAAAGGAAATAATCTCACCAATGGACCATACATGGTAAAAGCAGTACAATTTCCATCTCCTGTTAGAGGATTTAAGAACTTTAAAGGAGAAATAATACCGGAAACTTCGGTTGATCCGATGGTATATCTTGAGGTCTATAAGGATGGTACTTTCCTTAAAGAAGCTCTCTTGACCATGCAAAGCGGGCCAGAATTAGACCCTGATTATGAATTCAGGATTTCAGCAGTGGAGTTTCTCCCTGGAAATTCAAGGGAATGGGTAATGGAATATTATAAGCCGTGGGCAAAAGTTGCGGTCTCATTAAGAGGAAAGCCTGAACTTAATGTAACTGTTACAACAGAAAAAGCATCATATACTTCAAGCAGTGATCAGGTCATAACAGCTAAGGTCACTATAAAAAATAATGGTGATGCTATTGCTAAGAATGTGGATGTTTTTCTTAATCCAGATGAACTGGTTCTCAGGGGAGGCGGTACGGGGCAGCTCCACCAATCATATCTTGAATTGAAAAAAGATGAAAGTAAAAGTTTTGAAGTCGTATTCCTGGTTCCTGATGTAGTGGATCAGACAAACTATAGTTTGAGTGCAGATACAAAGAGTATCGATGTTAAAAATCTTGAATATAAATCGAGCGGATCGGTTTCTATTACAGTCTCTCCCAAACAGAATTATTATTCAGTAAGCAAAGCCTTCAGCAAGAGCCGCATATATCTCAGTGACATGCTAATGGTCAGATTAAATGTTGCAAATAATGGCGCGATGGATATGACAGATATTATCTTAACGGATAGCATAAACCCAAATTTTGAATTAAAATCCGACACATCATTGACCTGGAACATACCTGTAATTAAACCGGGAGAGTGGAAGGACATAGGGTATTCTATCAAACCCCTGGAAACAAGCATCAATGGATTTACATTTCCGGTAGTTAATGCCCAATTCAAAGTCAATAATAAACAATACAATATTTCTTCGAATGCATCTATCGTTATTGTAAATGGGCCAAAAATAATAATTAACAAAACTATAGATAAACAATTTATAAACATCAGTGACGATGTAACAGTGACAGTGAGCATCCAGAATATAGGAAATATTGCAACGCGTATGGAAGTCAAAGATTTTCTTCCAGAGAATGTAAGCCTTGTCAGCGGTTCAACTTCTCTTGATTCGACATTTCTGGAGTTAAATACTACAATGGGATTTAGCTATATAATCAGAGTTAATACCAGAGAAAATATTGAATTACCTGCGGCTATAGCTAATTACACTGGCATAGAATACAGAGGAATGACACGCTCTTCTGTAGAATCCGGACGTCCTGTCATCACAGTGATTGATCCGACAATGAATAGATCGATAAATCCAGCCATTCCAACTCTAACTCCAAATGTTCAGATGAAATCAGGAGAAACTAACCCACTACAGGCAACCTCATCACCAATAGCCTCAGAGCCAACTCCCACTCCCATCACTCCGGGGTTCGATATCATGTTTGGGATCGTTGTATTGACATTCGCTGCGGTTTTCAGGCGCAGATGATCAAGGCGTAGATTCACTCTTACAGGGAGCGCAAATCTCCTGGAACCAGCAAGCATTTTTATATGACTTTGGTGAATGCAGTTGCTACATGAAAGAGATAATTTTTGTAGGACGGTCTAATGTTGGTAAATCCACTCTGATCAGGGCGCTTACCGGAAAGAAAGTCCCGGTAGGGAAACTTCCAGGCGTAACAAGAAAGCCTCTCCATTTACCTTACCAGAATATTCAAATTACCGATATGCCTGGTTTCGGATATATGAGCAAAGTAAACAGGAAAGGCCAGGAAGCGATAAAGGATAATATTGTTCATTATATTGAAAATAATGCATCAAATATACTGCTTGCAGTTATGGTCGTTAATACTACATCATTTGTAGAAATTGTGGACAGGTGGACCCTGAGAAATGAAATACCTGTGGAAGTTGAGCTTTTCGAGTTCTTCAATGAACTGGATATAGACGTGATAATAGCTGCTAACAAAATGGATAAAGTGAAAGACCGGGATTTAGCGCTTGACGGGGTAGCACAACGGCTGGGCATGTCGCCTCCCTGGAGACAATGGCTGGATAAGATCGTCCCTGTAAGCGCAAAAAAAGGAAATCTTGGAGAATTAAAACAACTGATACAAAAGAAAATAGAAGGAATATCTAATTCCGTTTAGGACAATGGTGTCAAAGTCTATCAGGGACTATTTCCCACAAGGGCGCAAACATCAGTTGTCATATTAATTCGTGAAACAACATCGCTATTGCTATCGTTATTGTTATCGCACCCCATAAGGAGGTTCAAAACAGAATTCGCGTCATCAAATGTTGATGTGGGTGTGGGTTCTACAATAACGGGTTGTTCAGACTCTTGTCCGGGATTAACTGCATATCCAGCCTGCTGGTCAATGGGCTCTTCCGTAGAATTAAATGGTATTTCGAAAGCTGGATCAGGCGTGGGCTCCTGAGTTGGCTCAGGGGTTGGCGGCGGCCTGATGCTTAGAAGGAGTTTTTCGCTCATCGTAGTTAATTTTGAACCCTGGGAGCCTAATTCAAAATACTCTGCTTTAGCTGAGGGCAATTGAAGAGGTTCTGCGGAATTTGAACTGAGAGTATAAATTAAACTTAATTCCTTTCCTGCTTCAAGATACTCTTCAAGGGTTGTAGTACCGCTTATGAGCGTAGCATCCGGCGGTAAATCGTCTTTGATGGTGACCATAGTAGGGGTGGTTCCGCTATTTTTAGCGATGACTCTAACGGTTACTTCATCACCACCAGGATTGATTTCTGTTTTATCTGCCTGTTTAATCAGTTCAATCCTTGGCCCATATATTACAGTCTGTGGTCTATTTGACTGGATCATGTAGTATTCATTCTTCATATCAAATTCTGCGGTAGTGGAAGGGAATTTAACATCTCCTGCTACCGTTGGTTTCAAAAGATAACGGAAATACCATTCCTTATTTGGACCGACATTGACAACCCAGCGGAGTGTATTATTGCTCAATTGCTTGAATCCATTTGGAACAGTATCCACGATGCTGACGTTTTTAAGTTCATAATCAGCATTGTTCTTAAAAGAAATCGATACCATGATCAAGTCTTTTAAATAAGCCTTCGCGTTCGTATTCTTAGTAAGGGAAGGGGCTTGCTGGAGTGGCGGTGCGATCAGGATCGTTTTTAGTTGTGTAGCTTTATAAGGAACATCCTTGACATCAACGCCTCTGGAGTTGACAAATATATTAAATTTTTTTAGTTCCATAATAGCCGGTGTTGAAAAAGTAACGGCCTCACTGATCTCCTCTCCTTTCATGAGCGTCTCATAATAATATTTTAAATGCCCTCTCAATACAGGAAGTTCTGTACCTAAGTCCAGATCAATATTATTTATAGCGGCTGTTCCGGTGTTTCTCAATACGATCACTGCATTGATCTCAGCATTCGGGCCAGACACATACTCATCATCAGTTTCTATTGATAATTCTAATTGTGGTTTTCCTCTCTTGCTTAATTGCAATTTAGTCCATGGATTGTAACTTTCATATAACCAATCTTTGGATGAACCTGAAGGAAGCTGTACGACTTCAACCTTAAATTCGCTATCAGCAGAGATAAACGAGTCGCCTTGTGCAAGAAACGTTTTATTTATAAAACTACCATTTTTGGAAATATTCAATTCCACAAAAGGTTCGACTGGTTCAATTGGTATATTTTTATACTTTTCTGATTCTACAGGAGCGCTAAAAGCCGTAACCTTTACAGAATAGTCCCCAAACGAAATTACTTCATTCCGTTTCAAGGTTCCGGATGTTCCGTTTTCCCATTCGAGCCCATCGTAGGCGGCCGCAACACTGACAAAATATAATAATACAGCAAATATTATTATCCAGTTTATTGGCCGTGAAATTTTCCTTCCTTCTGTCATATTATTAGTAAAATTATTTACAATAATTCTACAACCTCAGAGATAATAAATCTTACATAGTACTTAAAGGCTATGTTCGTGAAAATGCGAACATACAAATAATTAGTATTATAATTATGTTTTTTACAAACTTGCCTCTTTAAATCTCTTTACAACGAAATCCTTCTCCAGGGATGCAAGGAAATGCCCTGCCCGGGGCCCGGACTTCAAACCAAGAAGTGCCAGATATACAGTCTCAAAAACCTGTTTTCCGTCAAGACCTGTTTCCCCGGCAATCTTATATAAGTTATCATGAATCTCCTGGCCTGACATCCCATGCTCCAGTTCGTCGGCAAGAATTGCAAGCGCAAGTTTCTGTTCTTTTGTGAAACTTTTTACCTGAGGTGGAATGTTCTCCTGGACTTTGAACTTAACAAACAGGGGAGCATATTTGGCAAGCCAGTTCCTTGCATTATTTGCTCTTTGCCTGATCGCTTCTACATCAGATGTATCGTAATCTGTTCGTTTCAGAACATTAAGAAGATAATCAAAACCCCTGTCATCAGCGATCTGCACTGCGGTAACCATGTGCCTGAAAGGAATTTTTGAAGGTTTTGTCCCTTCTGTCCTTGAAAGCTGGTATGCCCTTTTATCGCCTTCTACCTGGTCATACTCGTCAATAAGATTAAGGAATGAAAGACCCGGGTCAAATTCAATGTGTTTTTCGGGTTTCTGCCTGATAATAAGATAACGAAGGACTTCAGGCGGCACTATTTCAAGCATATCATTAATGGATATCGCAAGACCCGTAGATGAATGCATTGCGCCTTTGCCTTTTAGCATTATCCACTCATATACTATCGGATAGGGAGGTTCGTAATTGTATATTTCGCGGGCGATACGTTTTCCTGTGTCGTAAGAACCCCCGGCTGTGGCATGATCTTTGCCAAAAGGTTCAACCGTTGTACCAAATAGCGGCCATCGCGCAGGCCAGTCAACACGCCAGTTGAGTTTACCTGTGCCTTTCATCGAAACCGTTCCTGCCGAGCCGCATTTGCACACATAATCAATAGTTTCTTTCTCTGCATCAAAACCTGTGACTTTCGTGGTGCTTAGCCGCCCGCATTCTTTGCATATCGTATTATATGGGCTCCAGTCAGGTTCAAGCTCGCGGCCTGCAACTTCTGACAATATTCGCGCGATTGCATCCCTGCTGGTAAGTGCTTTCTTAATGGATTCAATGTATTTTCCCTCTTTATAAAGCGCATCAGCCCTGTAAACTTCCGGTTTTATGCCAAGAGTATGAAGCGCCTCAATAAAGGGGAGGAGGAAATGCTCTGCATAGCTCTTGTGGCCCCCGCATGGACACGGGATTTCAGAAAGCGGTTTTCCCACATGAGCTTCGTAATCCTTTGAAAGGAATGGATATACTTTACGAAGTGGATCAAAAGTGTCAGCGATATAGATCAGGTGTACATCTGCGCCCTTATCCAGAAGCGCTTTGTAAACAGCATCCGCAGTTACGACTTCTCTCATGTTCCCTATATGAATGGGGCCTGAAGGAGTAATTCCTGAGGCCACAGTATGCTTTTTTCCACGCGAAAGCAGATTTTGCGCTATAACATCTGCCCAGTGTATTGTCTCTTCTGTCATATTCCCCTAAAATCGCACAAGAGATATTAAAAGATACTCTTATCATTTGATTTTACAATTCTGAGTATATGTCACGCGTAGCTGTTGGAGGAACTTTTGACCCTTTGCATGACGGACACAGGTCACTCTTGATGAAAGCTGTTGAATTGGGTAGGGATGGTGAACTACTTATAGGGTTAACATCAGATGAAATGGCGAAAAACAAGATCCATGAAGTCGATGATTACCGGTCGCGCTATAATGAAGTGTTGAATTTTATCCATGACCAGGGCATTATCCCCAGGATTATAAAGCTTGATGACCCCTATGGCCCGACCATAATTGAGGATTTTGATTATCTTGTTGTATCTCCTGAAACACGTCCTATCGGGCTTAAGATAAACAGGATACGCAGTGAAAAAAATATGAAACCGTTAAAGATCGTCCTTGTTGATTATGT
Source organism: Candidatus Methanoperedens sp. BLZ2 (assembly GCF_002487355.1). GTDB lineage: Archaea > Halobacteriota > Methanosarcinia > Methanosarcinales > Methanoperedenaceae > Methanoperedens. Next base: position 51,601 of record NZ_NTMG01000081.1, read on the forward strand.
TCTTGCCGAAGATGGTTTACCGATATCCAGCACTCGTATCAGGAATGGGGAGATAGATACTCATGGGAAAGTATTAAGAACAAACTTGTAATAAGATCCGGATTATAATCGAAAGATTTAATTATATCACTCGACTATAGTAGAATATATGAATAAAGAGATTCTGGTTGAATGGAATCCTCACTGGGAGGAAACGGCTGGATCTAAGCTGATTGAACGCGAATTAGTAAGAGACATCGAACCATGGCTTGAAAGAAAGGAGATATTGGGATTTCTCGGTGTCCGAAGATCTGGAAAGACGACTTTAATGAGTATCCTGATAAACCTATTAAGTTCAAATATTCCCCGGAAAAACATTCTTTTTATCAAATGCGATGATGACAGGATTCAAAAAGAAAATTTGATCGATGATGCATTAAAAGGTTACATGGAACTGGTAAATCCGCAAGGCAAAATTTTTGTTTTTATTGATGAAGTCCAGGAGATAGATAACTGGGAAAATACCCTGAAACGGATATATGATCTGGAAAAAGGGATCAAATTAATAATCTCAGGTTCAAACTTCTCGATGCAAAAGGATGATTTCAGTTTCAGGCTCGCAGGCAGGATCGCGTACTTTGAAGTTTATCCTTTGAGTTTCAAAGAATTTCTTAAAATAAAGATCAGAATAAGAGATAAGATCGAAGCTCTTTCTAAGAAAGATGAAATAAAACATTATTTATTTGAATATATGGAATTCGGAGGATTTCCCGAAGTTGTCCTTGAAAAGAATCCCACCATGAAAAAACAACTGCTTCAGTTTTACTTTGATACTATAATTTACAGGGATATAATAAAAAAACGAGACTTGAGAAGCGCAGCAAAGATGGAAAGAATGATCAATATATTTTTACAGAACATTTCGAATCCCATGAATTTCAGCAAAGTCGGAAAGGATATTTTGCTTTCTGTGGATACTGTTGGTGAGTATGCGGCATATCTTGGGGATGCGTATCTTGTTTTTACTATGCCGATATTTAGCTTTTCTGTTAAAGCACAGGAAATAAATCCCAAGAAAATATACTGTATAGATAGCGGCATACGGAATATCAAAGGATTTAGATTTTCTCTGGATTACGGACGAATTGCTGAAAATATTGTATTCATAGAGCTAAAAAGAAGAACTTTTTCTGATCCTTTGTCCAGAATATTCTACTGGCATGACAAAAAGCAAAAAGAAACGGATTTCCTTCTGATGGGCGAAAACAAAGTAAGCAATGCTATTCAGGTTTGCTGGGAAATTATTCAACCTGTAGTCAAAAAGCGGGAAGTTGAGGGTATGCTTTCGGTTTTGAATGAATTTAATCTTGAGTGCGGTCTTATAATAACCGAGGACTACGAAGGTGAAGAAATTATAGGGACTAAGAAAATAAGTTATATGCCTTTATGGCTGTGGCTGTTGAGATTGTGATTTATTACGTGGTGACATGATCCAGATCAGAATATGATATCAAACCCATCTCAAAACAAAAGACTATAATATCTCTAAATAGAATTGAAGCGAGAATGTTAATGAGGCGATAACATAAACATACGATTCCTTGGAGGAGCAAGAGAAGTTGGACGATCCGCCATCCTGTTAAATGAAGAGCTTCTTCTTGATTACGGGATTAAACCTACCGATCCGCCGTCATATCCTTCAAATGGTCTTCGTCCGAAAACCATGATAATTTCCCATGGCCATCTTGACCACTGCGGACTTGCCCCGAATCTCATGGACCTTGGGCCTGAGGTATATTGCACATCCCTTACTGCAAAATTATCCGGGCTGCTGGCAAGGGATACTCTTAAGATCGCGGGGAAAAAAGGTCATATTATCCCTTATTATCATGAAGAGATCCAGGAATTCGAACGAAAGGTCAGGCCAATAGGATACAAAAAAGAATTCAATACCAATGGGTATTCTGTGTGTTTTTACGATGCAGGCCACATTCCGGGTTCTTCCATGGTACATCTTGAAAAAGATAAACAGACCCTATTTTATACAGGGGATATGAACACGATCAGGACAGAACTTCAGAATGGCGCAGATACGGAGTTTCCGGATAGCGATATACTTCTTATTGAAAGTACATATTTCGGGAGGGATCATACTCCCAGGAAAATACTTGAGGAACGGTTCATCGCATCAATAAGGGAAACAATTGAAAGCGGGGGAAGAGCAATAATCCCGGCTTTTGGGATCGGAAGGACGCAGGAGATCATGCTGATGCTTAAAAAACACGGGCTTTATGCGTATGTTGACGGCATGGGAGTTGATGTCTTTAACCTGATCAAAAGGTCGCCTGAGAATGTACCTGATATAAAGAAACTTGAAAACGCATTCGTCAGCACAAATATCGTAAAACGGGAAGACAGGGAAGCTATAATAAATGAACCTTCCATAATCGTTACAAGCGCCGGAATGTTAAACGGTGGACCGGTTTTATATTATATCGATGAGATTTTCGATGATCCCAAATCCAAGATCCATCTTACTGGTTACCAGGCAGAAGACACTAATGGAAGAAGGGCGCTTGAAAGCAGGTACATAGAAAATGGGAAACGCACTGTGAGGCTTAATTGCAAGCTTGAGCTGTATGATTTTTCAGCACATTGCGGGGATGCGCAATTAAAAGATGTTGTAAAAAGCTTCTGCGACAGAGGTACGGAAACCGTTATCGCAGTACATGGTGATAACACCGAAGGGTTCGCAAATTGGGTCAACGAAGAACTTGGGGTAAAATCGTTCGCTCCTGCCAATAAAGAAACAATATACATTTAAATCAAAGAAAAGTTTAAATCAACTGAATTCAAAAGATAAGTTGTTAAACAATTAATTATATATACAAGCATTAATATATAATGATATATTCAATATGAAGGCAAAAGAAGTATTAAACTTATTGAGAATTACAATTTATAGTCCAATGAACATAAAAATTGTAATATGTTTCATAATAATAGGTTTTCTTCCTGCTGCATCTCTTGGCGCAACAGAAAAGGTCTGGAGCGCAAAATCTTCAGGTTTTATTAAGATCGATGAATCTATGGCTTTTGAAAATTATCTCGTGAAAGTTACTGCTTTGAATAATACGAATTCAACAATAATTGTTTATAAAGACAGGGGACTGATAGAAACAAAAGAGTTTCAAGTAAATGAATTTAGGAAATATGATGATGCAGGAATAACTCTTCTGGGGATAATCGGGGGTGAGTCATGGATCGCTTTTAGCCGTCTTGAAAACAAAGATATCTGGATACCTTCAGGAAGAACGATCTTAAAATGGGGAGATACATATTCATTTGAAGATTATTCCATAGAAATTGAGGCCATTGGTAAAGATTCAGTAAATCTTACTGTATCAAACTCAGACAAAAAAATTGTTAGTACAGACGTTTTTACAAAAAACGGTTCAAAAAATTATGATAACTTGAGAATAGTGGTCATGGACATAAATAGAACTGGTTTTATAGAGTTTGAATTTTTCAAATATAAGATCCCGACAATCAAAGTAAAGATAATTACTGATAAAGATGAATATTTTTCCGATGAAAATATTTCCGTATTAATAAACATCACGACTGATGAAACTCTTAACATCGCAGGTTTGAGTCTTGATAGCAAAAATCCAATAACATTCAATCCAGATCTTTTTACTGGAGTTAATGTTAATGGCACAAAATCCTTCAAATCCCAAATAAATAAACTGCCTCCCGATTCAACGCTCACCATTAATGCAAAAGTAGAAGGGCGCGATTATTTCAATAATGCCTACATATCCACAGAAAGCAAGGAAGTATCTGTTGCTCCTTATGTCTCCATTATAAAACGCGTTCCTGAAGAAACTGATGATGAAAAAGTCCTGGTTGAATTATTTGTATATAATTCCGGATCAAACAGGACGTTCGTACACATACATGATAATGTAACCGAAGACACCTTAGAAAACCAGAGGGATTGGCATATCGAAGTGGGGCCAAAGAAATCAGCAAACGTATCATACTATATCGCTCCTGTAAAACCCGGGGTATATCAGCTTACCAGCGCCACAGTGCAATGGGACAAAAAGAAGAGCACATCAAAGAATGTTAAGATGACCGTTCATATGCCTTATATAAACCTGGTCAAGAAGGCTTTGAACAATGAGGGCCTGACAGACGTGGAACTGGAAATTATCAATAGTGGAGACAGGCCTGCAATTGTTACGGTGGATGATAAAATACCTGATGGTTTTCCTCTGGAGGTCGGCTCAGCAACGTGGTCAGGTTTTGTGGATGCAGGAAAGAGCGCGAATTTCAAGTATTCATTGAAAGGCAATGCTGTATCTCTTCCTGAAGCTTTTGCAACGTATCGCGATATCCGGGGGACTATAAGGCAGGTGCAATCAAACGCCATACAAAATAATGAAATCCCCGGATCAACAAAAGCCGGTAACGCAGATACAACACATATAAATGCAGGCCGGTATGAAATGATAGCATTTATGATATTGTCATTTCTTGTGATATCCGGAATAATCGGAAGTATTGCATTCACAGCTTATTTAATAACAAAAATTAAGACGAGGTCGAATTAATGGATATCTTTTCAATATTGCTTTTTTTCATATATTCACTGCTGATTCTTGGAATTCTGGTATTTGTATCGCCTTTACTTTCTGCTTTTATTATGATACTTATTCCCGTGGTTTTTGTTTTCATCCTTCCGGATGAGGCGGCGGGATTCGTTTCAATAATACAATTTTCATATTCAGGGATACAGGTATTTAATCTGCACATCCTGCTCATTATATGGTCTGCTTTTATCGGGGTCATATCATATCATAAAGTCCTGACATGGTACCTTTTAAGAGAATCTGCACCTGTTGTTAAGGATGCTGCAACTGCTGCCGCACCTTCTGTTGCTGACCAGCCGAAAACATTGATTTTTAAAGTAAAGGATTTTTTACAAAAGCTATATAAAATACTTAAAGGGGAAAAAATAAAATTAAAATCATAATCATGTTTTTCCGGAATTAAACCAGCAGGTTTAATAAACAATCCGTACATACCTATTCTAGGTGATGCTATAACAAATAATATGGAAGATGGTGTGAAAACAAGGTTATTAAAATTTCTTGTAAGGGATAAAGTAGGCATAAGGAAATCTCTTCTAAAACTGTTCTTGCAAACCAGGAATTATACAACCTGTGAAGTTTATGATTATCTCAAAAAACAGGGATTTGAAGTTAATTACAGGGGTGTCTCTGCTATGGTCGGGCAAATGCATACAAGGCTTGGAATATTACGTATTTATTTGAAAAGGGAACATCGGTGCTATTCCCTCAAAGAAAGCCACAGGGACATTGTAAAAATGATTTTAACAACTCCAACCGGATTTCCCGGAAAATCACTACATTCTATCCCTTGATTTTTTAACTGGATTTCATCAGACTGCTATTTCACGCCTTTATCGGTCAGCATGAATTTACAAAAAGCTTCTTCGCTTTTTGACCTGTGTTTACGCAAAGTTGCTCTTCGTTTTGAAGGTCCGATCTTATCTAATAAAATAATCGTTTTTGAAAGATGTTCAAATGCAGTCCCCCCCACAGGGCATAGTTCTCCTGTTGTCACATCTTTATAGACCTGGTTTGTGATCACGACTGCTACGCCGTATTTTCTTGCGATTCCGTGAAGTATTCCTATCTGGTTCACAAGTTCACGCCTTATTGCCACGTTCTCTTCACCCGTATCATCCTGCGTGAGCCCCAGCCTGTAAAAAAGGGCTGCAGAGTCAAGAATTATCAAACCGATCTTCTCATTCATGAGCTTCTCTATGTCGGTAATTGCTGAATACTGCTGCTCAAAGCTCATGGGTTCGTATATGATTATCTCTCCAGCGATTTTTTTCGCATCCTCGCCAGCTATCTGTTTGAACCGCTCGGCTGAGAAGCCTTCGGTATCTATGAATATGACTTTTTTTCCGCTCCTGACGCATTCTACTGTTAGCTGTATGCAGATATTGGTCTTTCCTGTGCCTGAGCCCCCATAGATCTGTGTGACGATCCCGGTTTCAAAACCGCCGCCCAGCATTTCATCAAGGGGTGCGCATCCGCTTGGAATCGACTCAGGTTTTTTTATGCTCCTCACTCCATTTTATTAGATAATTTTTCAAAGATCGTTATTATCGAAGAAATTGCTGTGCCATTTCTTTCGATCGGCGAAATGTTATCAAGGTCAGCCCTGATAAGATCATTATCAAAGGGGATCGAACCAATAACAGGTAAATCAAAGACTTTTAATTTTTCTTCGATATCCAGCACTTCAACTTCATTACCCGCCTTATTTATGACAATGCCGAATTTGTCTATCCCGATCTGGCGCCCGAGTTCCGCAATCCTCCCTGCTGTTTCAATTGACCGTGTGCCGGGCTCCACGACAATTATCATATAGTCTATTCCTTTTGTAGTGCCGCGCCCCAGGTGCTCTACACCTGCTTCCATATCAAGTATCACGACGCTGTTCAATTTAAGGATTACATGGCGCATAAGGGCCTTAAGGAATGAGCTTGCAGGACACATGCATCCGCTGCCGCCTCTTTCAACTGTACCCATTACCAGCAATTTCACATTATCAGGCCCTGTTACCCCGAATTTATCGACAATATCATCCACTTTTGGGTTCAGCTTGAAAACTCCTGCAGGGCCGCCAGCTCTTTCATCGATCAATTCTTTATATTCTGTAAGGGGTCTTGGCGGATTTTTTATTCCAAGCGCGGAGGCAAGGTTCATGCTGGGATCTGCGTCTATTGCAAGAACATCGTATCCTTTTCTTGCAAAAAGCCGCGCCAGTGTGCCTGAAAGCGTGGTCTTTCCCACTCCACCTTTACCCGATATTGCTATTTTGATCATTATGCATCAATTAATTCTATATTTATCTTTATATTTATTTTCTCATCTATCGTAATTACAGCCCCCTGTCCCTTTGATGCCATGCCCGGATTCACTACCTGGGTACTATTAACACGTACAATTCCCCTCGCTTCATGGATATGCCCGCAAACGATGAGGTCAAATCTTTTCAGATATCTTTCAAGCGCAGCACTTCCGACGTTTCCATGCGGTAATTTGTCTGTAGTATTTTTCGGGGGGGCATGGGATAATAAAATCAGTCTTCCTTTTGATCTGCTCAATAATGTTCCTACATATTCACCGATCTTTTTTTCCGATAATTCAAATGGTGTGTTAAAAGGAGTTGGGTTTGAGCCGCCAAGCCCGATAAATGTCAAATCTCCAATTGTATGGGAAGAATTATGCAGATTAATGGTATTTTCATTCTCATCAAGAATCTTGAGCAATGAGGGGTTATCACAATTTCCAGGCACTGCAAGTACAGGAACCTTGAACATTCCCAGTACCTCAAGCGCCTTTTCATCAGGCCCGAAATCGGTTATATCGCCTGCTATCAGGACAGCATCAATATCGCCTGCCTTATCAAGAATAGATCCTACATGTGAATAATCGCCGTGAAGGTCCGATAAAGCGAGCAGTTTCATATCACGTCATATTTAGTTTAATGTTTATAATGGTAATGTCAGTATGAGCTTTTCACCTATAATCGCTTCAATACTCAATGGATAATATTATATACTATTAAACATCTAATAATATTATCATAATCTTAGAAAATTACAAAATTTAAAAATCATAAAATTATTTGATAATAAAATGAGATGATTATAAATGGCTTCAATATACGTCGGCGAAGATGATAAAAAATACTTGGAGAAACTAAGAAAGGAATCACCTGCAGAGAAGATACCTAATATGAAAGAAATTGTTCATTATTTGATAAATTTTACCAAAAAACACGAAAAAGAGTTTTTGTTAACCATGAAGGAGTAATGAAAAGAATTATAAACTTAAATATCCTCAAGACGGCAAGGTGAGTTTACGACCGAGAACGAATTGAAACAACTTAAAGAAGACTTTGTAAAAATTTCTGAGGATTTATTAAGTGACGATAGAAGTATTCGTTCAGAAAGCTTAATGGCTTTAAGGTCTAAAATTCTTAACTTAGAAGTTTTTGAAATAGCAACTAAATATAAAAGTGATAGTATGTTGCCAATTTTGTACTTATTGAAAAAATTAATAAATGATCTGTACATAAATCTGGGAACTGATTCCTCGTGTGATTTCCCAATAACAAATCTTGCAAATGAATATTGTGAGAACTTAGGAAATTTCATTAAGATATCATTTAAAGGTGATAAAGATTCATGCAGATATTTATTTGAAACAATAAATCAATATTATATCAATTTATTATTAGTAGAGAATTCAGGTGAATTTTGTGGCTCCGCAATCAATGAAACAAATTAATATCATAAATGAAAGATCAAATGAGTATTTTAAGAGTCCTGGTAGTGTTAAGCAATGCATCAAAGCAAAAAGAGAAGGTCGTACAAGTACACATTACATAGATTTTGATAATATAACAATTGACCCTTATCAAACAGAAGATATAGTTTATTTATACAGTTATTATATTAATGAAATTGTTAAACAAAATTCTGTCGATTTTTTAGTTTTCATCGACAAAGCAGATGGAGGAACAGTAGGCGCGATTAAAATATCTGGTGCGATCTCTATGCAAACTAAAATACCTACTACCATTTTAAGAATGGGAAAAGAACGGCCCAGTGAAAAATTAAAGCTTCCTTATGAAAATAGCTATCGAAATGGTCTTAAATACATTTTAATTACCGATCATGTTTCAGGTGGACAAGAAGTTTTGAATGCAATCAAAGCAATTAAAGAAAATGGTGGAATAGTTACTGATGTGGTAACTTATACATCAGAAGATACTTTAAACGTGAAGAATATAGAAGATATTGGAGTTCATTTTCATACTATTAAGATGATTCCTTTAGATCTTAATAGAGTTGGAATTTCAATTTCAAAAGCTATCACTGCTTAATTAAAAAGTGGAGAATACTTTTTGACTTATCAGATAATTACCAAATGGACAGTTAAAATTACCTCGGATAATAAAGGTGAACATACAATTGATATTAATTTCGTTAATCCCTTTGAGATTAATCCAATAGCAGCTAATTATTTATATATAGATTTAAATAAAATTGATATAGATATAAAATCTGCAAAATTGTTTTTCCCAGAAGATTTAGGGTTGACCCTTGAAAATGGCAATGATTTTATGGAAAATAGCCATATAAAATTAGATTTTGTAAAATTTAAGAGTAAATACAAGTTTGACCTTCTTAGCAGGAACTCATTCGACTTAAAAATTCAATTTTTACAATACCCCATAATTAAAGAAAATCAGGGCATGAATGATATAAAAATCGATTTTATCACTCGTCTAAAATCAACAAAATCACAATTAATATATTTTTTGCCTCAAAAAATAGTTTAATTAAATTATTTTATCAAAAAATTCGAAAAAATACGAGATATCCTTATGAGATAATTCCATACGCTGATACGCCAACTATTGACATAAATGATAAAGGAAATGTGAAAATTATTTATTCTTATCAAGGTGAAATTAATGGCCCATTTGGATTTATGTTCAAAGAAATTAATCCAAATACAACGATTTATAGTTTTGTTTCGGGCATTGCGATTGGACTAATCGCTAATTACCTATATAATATAATATGGGGGAGATAATATTAATTTCTTGAAGTTAAGGCATGGTATTATCCCGGCATGTGATGTCACAACATTAAAAGATTTAGAAAAATTAATCAAAGAAACTTATGATGTTGATGGTATTGTAGGATTTAAAATAGGTGCTCTTCTTGGTTTAAAATATGGTTTACATAATGTTGTAAAAGTTATTATTCGATATAGCGATCTTCCAATCATTTATGATCACCAAAAATATGGAACTGATATACCTGAGATTTGTGGTTCTGGAGTTTTAGAGGTCTGTAAAGATGCTGGTATTAATTCAATTATCATTTTTCCACAGGCAGGACCTGAAACATTAAAGGTCACTATCGAAGGTTCAAAAGATTCGAATTTAAAAGAACCAATAAGAGGTTGCAATGGTTATGGACTGACACCAATTGTAGGTGGAGATATGACGCATAAGAGATATTTAGTTAGTGATGGTGGTTTTATATCAGATGATGCACCAGAAAAAATGTATAACGATGCTGCTAAATTGGGTGTTGAATATTTTGTAATTCCTGGGACAAAAATTGATAAAATGAAAAAATATTGTAATCAACTAAAAAAACTCGTTAAATCACCAAAATTCATGTTTCCTGGAATTGGAAAAGATTATCAAGGTGGTGATATTGTTAATGCTTTTGAAGCAGTAAATCCATTCAACGGTTATGCAATTGTTGGAAGGGAACTTTACAAGTCAGATAATATTAATAATACAGCTAAAAAATTGGGTGACATTGCTTTAAGTTTTTAACCTCAACTCTGCTATTTAGGGTATATTTTATCCAAATAAATTTTTTGAAACAAAATCAAAAATCGAATATTGTCCGCAGTTTATTTTTATATATGGTTTAATTTAAAATTGAATGAGGGTTTCATCAAAACCGCACTTCACCTAAAGTAGCTCAAAATCAGTACTTTAGGTGCAAAGCTGTCATTATGTGATTTAAAAAAAGTTGAATCAGACTATTCTGAATTAGCCTGATCCAGATCAGTCACTAACCAGTGTTCGCCTTCGCTGTCATGCACACACACATTGCCGCTGCCGCCTGGAATGAATCCATTGAACCTTTCAAGAAGAGCGATCGACTCTGTTATTTCTTTAATATATCTTTGTTTAAGAAGAGCTGCCAGCATCAGGCTCTCTTCATCATTGATATTGCCTCCAAGCCCGATGCATTCTGAAATCTCAAGCTTCCCGTCAAGAAGAAAAAACGGATATGTCCTGCATATATGCGGCCTGCATTCGTATATTTCACACTGGTTATTTTTCAGGAAAATGCAATCTCCATTTTTCTTCATGACCCATTCAAAGGTATGGATATTGCCTTTCGTATCCCTGTCCCCTGAAGGTGTTGGTATTGCAAAATCATCACGGGAAAGTCCTGTTTTTTCACAAATGCAATTTATTTCCGACGGAAAAATCATCACAGTATTATCGCCAAATTCAGCCCTGCAGCATTGGGCGCATTTCTTACACAGGAAACCTGCTGCTTTTATCTGGCCAGCGATCTTTTTTTCATCTATTAACAGGGCTTTATCAAGCTTACCAAGCGCTTTTTTAAGATTTGAGATTTTTCTTTGTTTTTGTGATGCCATCTTCAAGATTTATTATTTTTTCACATGTTTCAATATATATTCCGACAATCTCTTCTTGATCCTCATATATTCCACATCTGACAGGCCGCTGGATTCAAGAGCAGAATCCCTTAAAAAACAGGGTTTTGTGATCTTGCAGCACCATGTCATGCTTCCAAAACAGGTTCCTTCACCATATTCAATAGGCGTTTTTCGTGCAAAATCAGTCTTGATCTTCATGAATTCTTCAGCGCTGATACCTGCCTGTCTAAGCGCACCGTGAAGTGCGCAGGGTTTTACGGGAAGGCAGCAAAAAGCAAGCGCTCTCAGGTCGCCGCCGCCGCAAATATGCTTGGGGGCGTTATACCATCCGGTCATGGATTGGAAAGATGTCACCTCAAAAACAAGCTGGTCGATGATCCTGGGATTTTTCCGGACCGCGCGGGCAACCGAGACCATGTCTGCGCCATGGGAAAACATTTCCCTGGCGCTTTCAAAATCAGTGATCGAATTATTGCCTATTATGAATAGATTTGTTGAGTTCCTGACCCTTTTGATCACCCCGATATCCATACCCTGCGGATGCATGGCATCTATATGTATAATATCAGCCCCGGCCTTTTCGATAGCTTTTGCAAGTTCCACATCATTCACAACATTTGCCCTTGTTTTGACCGAGAGCACAACGCCTGTTTTTTTGATCTCTTTGATATATTCACAAAGGCGCGGTATATCTTTCAATAATGCCTCGCCTGCTCCCAGTTCAACCATTTCAGGCTGTCTGCAATGCGCATTTAATTCAAGAATGGCGCCATGTTCTTTTGCAAGAACAGCCGCTTCTAAAAACGGTTCAATGGATGCTGCGCGCACATTGACTGCGATCGTTGTGTATCCTTTTGCAGCAGCAAGTTCTGACTTGAGGAATTCCAGGGGTTTATCTGATATGAACTCGGTCCTGCCCCTCTCAACCTCTTTCCGGGCAGCTTCATTTGTTGGCTTATCGAGGTTATATCCGCCAAGAATGATCAATCCTGCATTCGCAAAACCATTTGCGAATTTGCTATCGGTTATACCTGCCATTGAAGCAACTGCAATTGGATTTTTGGGTGATGCATAACCTATTTTGATGTCAAATAATTTTTCTGTCATGATTTAGCCTGATTAATTATTTGCCTTCAGTTGTCGGAATCATTAAAGAATTTTACGCTAAAACAATTTCATAAGCTTTTTATAGCAATAATCCTTTTTTAAGCAGAATATAAACGTTTAAGCAAAATATAAACGGTGGTCAAATGGTCACAAATGAAATTCTAGATAATTATTTACCTGTCGTAATTCTTACGATCGTCGGTGTTGTGTTCGTAGCGATCTCACTATTCATGTCAAGGATGGTAAGGCCAAGCAACAAAACAAAAGTAAAACTTTCTACATATGAATGCGCCGAGACCCCTGTAGGCGATGCAAGGATACATTTTAACATCCAATATTACCTGATCGTTATTGTTTTCCTGGTATTTGATGTTGAAGTCCTTTTCCTGTATCCGTGGGCAGTGCAATTTAAGAACCTCGGACCGCTGGGATTTTTTGAAATGATAGTTTTTATTGAAGTACTTATAATAGGCCTGGCTTATGCATGGAGAAAGGAGGCTTTAGAGTGGATCCATTAACAATTGATACTACAAAGATCAAATTTACAAAGAAGCAGCCTGTGACTGCGCTTGATAAACTGAACGATACCGGCCTTATCAGCACAGTCCTTGCAGCCAGGGAACGAGAAGGATTAATATTATTTTCAACAATTGACCAGATTTTTAACTGGGCGCGTTTGAGCTCCCTGTGGCCTGTCACATCCGGTCTTGCCTGCTGCGCTATCGAAATGATGGCCACAGCCATGGCACATCATGACGTGGCGCGCTTTGGAATGGAAATTTTCAGGGCAAGTCCGAGACAGGCTGACCTTATGTTCGTGGCAGGAACTGTTACAAAACGCATGGCCCCCAGAGTAAAAAAACTTTATGAAATGATGCCTGACCCCAAATGGGTCATTTCTGTGGGCAGCTGTGCAAATACAGGAGGACCTTACATTGAATCATATTGTGTATTAAAAGGCGTTGACCTGATAATACCGGTGGACGTTTATATTCCCGGATGCCCTCCCAGGCCAGAGGCATGGATATATGGGATCATCCAGTTGAGAGAAAAGATCAAGAACCAGGGATATGGAGCAAAATGGGGGCTGAACAAATGAACCCGGCCGAAGAGCTAAAGCAGTTATTTCCGGATTCTGTCGTAAGTGTAGGGTTTCAGATAAAAAAACCTCTTGCGATCATTAAAAAAGAAGATCTGTTAAATGTGGCAAAGAAAGTGAAAGAAATGGGATTTGACAATCTTTCGGTTATAACGGGAATTGATTACAGGGACAGGTTCGAGGTTGTTTACAACTTCTTTTCTTATACCAAAAAACAGAACCTTGTTTTAAAGGTTATACTTGACCATAATAATCCGGAAGTTTCTTCGCTTGCATCTATCTGGAAAGTTGCAGACTGGCTTGAACGGGAGACATATGACCTTGTCGGGATCACGTTCGGAGGTCACCCAAATCTTAAAAGGATACTGCTGCCTGATGGCTGGATCGGCCACCCCCTGCGAAAGGATTATGATATGAATGTTGATCAGTTCGTTACTGTCGGGGAGGATGGGGAAGATATCGTGAGCACTGACGGGACGAACCTGCTGAGGAGATAAAATGAAAACAGATGAACTTCTAATTAACATGGGTCCTGTTCATCCCAGTACACACGGTGTATTGAGGTTTAAGTTAACCATGGACGGAGAGATAATCAAGAAATGCGAAATCGTCATGGGATATCTCCACCGGGGGACAGAAAAGCTGGGAGAGATGAAGACGTATATGCAGTTCGTTCCTTACACAGACAGGCTCGATTATATCTCAGCCTTTCCCAATAATTACGCTTACGTTAAGGCCGTGGAGGAACTTGCAGGCATAGAGGTTCCATTGAGGGCAGAGTACATACGTGTTCTCACGCTTGAACTGAACAGGATAGTGAACCATCTCGTAATGCTCGGCTCTCTTCTTCTTGATCTTGGTGCATCCACTATGATAATGTACGGATTCAGGGAAAGAGAGAATGCCCTGGCGTTATTTGATATGTTATGCGGCGCAAGGATGACTTTTAATTATATCAAGCCCGGAGGAGTAAGGGAAGATATGCCTGAGGGCTTCATACCAAAACTCAACGAGTTCATAAATGATATGGATAAACGCATTGATGATTACGAGCAGCTTATCAGCGGTAATGAGATTTTCATGGGGAGAATGAAAGGTATAGGGGTAATGAGCGCGCAGGATGCTATCAATTATGGTATGACAGGTCCGTCACTTCGCGGTCATGGCGTGAATTACGATATAAGGAAATTAGAGCCGTATTCTGTGTATCCTGACCTTGATTTCAAGGTATGTGTGCGCAATGAAGGTGACAGCTTCGCCAGATACATGGTAAGAATAGATGAGATGAGAGAAAGCCTGCATATTTTAAGACAGGTAGTTGATGCTATGCCTCCGGCAAAACCAGCAAGCCTGGCTAAATATGGGATAGCTCCGATGACCGGCGTTCCAACAGCAGTTTCTACATATTTCCCGAGAATATTCACTCCGCCGCCCGGTGAGGTTTACAGCAGGATCGAGGCGCCTAAAGGTGAATTAGGTTTTTATATTGTAAGTGATGGAACCATTAAACCCTACAGGATCAAAATACGTTCACCCTCTTTCTGTAATCTTACAGCTATACCTAAAATGGTAGAAGGGCTTATGATCCCTGACCTGATAGCGGCCTTCGGGACCATTGATGTTGTTCTTGGCGATGTGGACCGGTGATATAATGTTTGCAAATGCTTACGAACTTATTGTGTTCATCTTGAATTTCATAGGGATTTATGAACCTATAAATAACATATTCAAGACATTAGGAATCGAGTACGTTTTGAGGATCATTATAGTATTCGTAGAGATTGCGGTACTATTTGTTTTCGCACTTCTGACGATCATGTTCCTTACATGGATGGAACGTAAGGTTGTCGCTATGGTGCAGGCAAGATACGGTCCGATGGTAACAGGCCCAAGAGGATTGCTCCAGCCAGTCATGGATGGTGTCAAACTCATTGGAAAAGAAGATATAATTCCTGCAAAAGCTGACAGGTGGGTTTTTACGCTTGCGCCTTTTCTTGTATTCATACCAGCGCTCCTTATATTTATTCCACTGCCGTTTGGCGAGTCACTAATAATATCAGATCTAAATGTTGGGCTTCTCTATATTATTGCTATCTCTGCCGTATCACCAATTGCGATTTTGCTGGCAGGCTGGGCATCAAATAATAAATATTCTTTGATGGGAGCGATGAGGGCCGTAGCCCAGGATATAAGCTATACAATACCACTGGCCCTTTCTGCGATTGCTATTGTTTTGTTCACAGGCTCCCTGAGCACTGTTGATATTGTAACCGCGCAAAATGGCACATGGTTTGGCTTTATTCCAAAATGGTTCATATTCCTGCAGCCTCTGGGTTTCATTTTATTCCTTATTGCTTCTATTGCTGAAATGGGACGCATACCCTTTGATTTCCAGGAATCCGAACAGGAACTTGTTGCAGGATTCTTCACTGAATACAGTGGAATGAAATTTGCAATGTTCTTCCTTGCAGAGTATGCTCATTTATTCTCAGTCTCTGCAATTGTTGTCACGCTGTTCCTTGGTGGATGGTCATTTCCATACATTTCATTACTTCCGGCGGCACTGGTTCCACTGGTATCGTTGGGAGTATTTTTGGTTAAGACCTACGCAGTAATATTCTTTGCGATGTGGTTGAGAGATACAGTACCCAGGGTAAGGATAGATCAACTCCTCAACCTGGGATGGAAGATCATGATACCTCTGGCTTTACTTAATTTACTGGTCACTGGTTTCCTTTTGACCGTAGGAGTGTTCTAATGGCCTGGATAACAAAGAACTGGGGAATGGTTGGAATAATTAAAGGGCTCATTGTTACAATGAAACATATATTACGGGTCGGTAACAGGCCGACTGTGACCGTTCAGTACCCATACCAGAAAATGAAAGTGTCACCAAGATTCAGGGGACTGCATGCAGTAGATGAAGACGCCTGCATAGGTTGCGGGATATGTGAAGTAAATTGTCCGAATGGGACTATCCAGATAGTCAAGCATAAAACAAGATGGTACCCTCAGGTCAATATCGGGATGTGCCTGTTTTGCGGCCTTTGTGTGGACGTATGCCCCATGAATGCTATGAAAATGACCGGGAATTATGAACTTGCGGATTACACACGTGAGAGTCTTGTGTATGGTCCTGATAGATTATTATTCAACAAAGAGGTGAAACAATGATAGACATTGTATTTCTTGTTATTTCTGTTCTCACGATCATATCAACGATCATGGTGGTCAGGTCAAATAAATTAGTCCACAGTGCAATATATCTTGCAGGTACGTTCATCGGAACCGCTGGTCTATTCATACTCCTGGAAGCAGAATTCCTTGCCTGGGTACAGGTCCTGGTCTATGTTGGGGCCGTAATAACCCTTATGTTATTCACTATTATGTTGACCAAGAAGGGAGAGGAAGAATAAAATGATCAACAAGACATTCAATTTATTGATCGCATTATTGTTGTTTGCTGTATTGTTCATGGCCCTGGATAACAGTTATACGGATCTGGCAAAGAAGGAGGAAATAACTGCAATCAGTATCGAGGATATTGCAGGAAGTCCCGATATCAGGGGCGGGATTTTCAGCGATTTTATATTTTCCTTTGAATTGCTTTCACTGTTATTGCTGGCAGCACTGATCGGTGCCCTGTATATCGCAAAAAAGGAGGCATAAAATGTCGTTATATTCATATCTCTTAATTTCGATAATAATATTCACCATAGGTGTATATGGAATAATTACACAAAGAAGCGGAATCAAAATCCTGATGTGCATAGAACTGCTTTTGAACTCAGCAAATCTTAACCTTGTTGCGTTCTCAAGTTACAATGGCAATGCGACAGGCCAGGTATTTGCAATATTCTCAATTGCCATAGCAGCAGCAGAAGCAGCCATTGGATTTGCGATACTTGTTGCATTGTTCAGGTTACGGGATACGATCAATCTTGACAATATCAATATCTTGAGGTGGTAATATGTTCAGTGATTATGCAGCGCTAATAGTATTATTACCGGTTATAGCGTTTGTTCTTACGCTTTTCTTCGGAAAGAAGCTCTATTCAGGCGGGGCATTGCTCCCAATAGCGGCTATAGCAGGATCCTTCATTATCTCGCTCGGGATATTCCTTGAAATATATCCAACAGATGGTATGGTACAGCAATCATTGCCATGGTTTGCTGGAATGAATCTTGGGATCTTAATTGATCCACTGGCTGTAGTAATGCTGATGATGGTTTCATTTGTAAGCCTGCTGATTCACATTTATGCTGTCGGGTACATGGCGCATGACCCTGCAAGACCGCGGTATTTTGCAGAAACATCATTGTTCACAGCAGCGATGTTAAGCGTAATATTATCTGATAATATCCTCCAGTTCTTCGTTTCATGGGAACTTGTGGGCCTGTGTTCATTCCTCCTGATAGGTTTCTGGTATCATAAACCATCAGCAGCGGCAGCAGCTAAGAAGGCTTTCCTTGTTACAAGGGTAGGAGATGTGCTCTTCCTTGCAGGGATTGTACTGCTCTATGTAAATATGAAATTGCTTGTAGATAATGGAACTCTTGTTGTCGAATCGCAAAGTTACATACTGCAATTCAAGAAAATGTTTGAAGCAATTCCGTTGATAGATGGGACACAATTAACATATATCGCACTTCTCTTCTTTGGCGGAGCTATAGGTAAGAGCGGCCAGTTCCCTCTTCATGGCTGGCTGCCTGATGCCATGGAAGGCCCGACAACGGTGTCTGCACTTATTCATGCAGCAACAATGGTAACGGCTGGTGTTTATCTTGTTGCAAGAACATTCCCGATGTTTGTCGCAACCCCGTCAACAATATCTGCGGGTGTGCCGGATGCGCTTCTGATTGTTACTTATGTAGGCGGTTTTACTGCCATTTTTGCAGCAACGATGGGACTTGTAATGAATGATATTAAGAGAGTGCTTGCTTATTCAACGGTCAGCCAACTTGGGTATATGATGCTGGCACTCGGGACAGCCGGAACTGTTCTTGGAGCTGAAGCCGTAGGAATATCCATGTTCCATCTTTTGAGTCATGCATTCTTCAAAGCACTGCTTTTCCTGTGTGCAGGAAGTGTGATCCATGCAGTTGGCACGAACGACATTCGTGAAATGGGTGGATTATTCAAAAAGATGAAAATAACTGGAACTACAATGTTTATAGCTGCACTTGCCCTGGCAGGCATTGGTTTTCCGTTTGCAAGTCTGGGTATGCCCATTATGAATATTGGGACTGCAGGTTTCTTCAGCAAAGATGCCATAATAGAAGGGGCATTGGAGTATGGGGAAGTGACACATGATATGATCCCATACGGCTTTGCAATTATTGCAGCTCTTTTGACATCGATATACATATTCAGGCTGTGGTTCATGACTTTTACAGGAAAACCACGTTCTGAAAGGCACTCCCATGAATCACCGGGAGTAATGACAGGCCCATTAATAATACTTGCCTTATTTGCTTTATTCTTTGGATTCTCACATGTTGATTTCAATGGATATCTTGAGAAAAATTTTGAATTGATGGACGTAAATATAGCTGTTCATGAAGGTGAGGCATTCCACCCATCAGCATTTTTAGTACTGTTGCCCGTGATCGTGGGTGTATTGGGTTTCTTAATATCATATTCGATATACAACAAACGAATGATCGATATGAGTAAGATCGTTTCATCAGGAAATCCACTTTATAAACTGTTATATAACAGATATTATGAACCAAAGATAGGTGCAGACTTGATCGGTGTCAAATTGACACATGATGTTGTAGCCCGGTCAGGAGAGTTCGTTGACCGAAAGATCATTGACTGGCTTATAATAGACAATATTATCAGCAATACACTGTTTAAGCTTGGTGAAATAATCCGGAAATTACAGACAGGCGTAGTCCAGAATTATGCTTCAGTCACAATACTTGGAGTAGCGTTGCTTTTAGTTTTGCTCAAGCTTAAATCTGGAGGGACATAATGGCTCTAATTTCATTAATGATCGTTATCTCTCTGCTTGGAGCGATCTTAACATTTTTAACAAAAACCCGTAAGCAGGCACGTACGATCGCTTTGGTAACATCACTGGCATCATTTGCTTTATCATTGATATTATTCTCGGGATTTGATAGTAAGATATCCGCAATACAGTTCCTTGAAACATACTCCTGGATACCAAGTATCGGAGTGAACTTAAAGTTCGGTGTTGATGGGATCGGTATGCCGCTTGTGCTGTTATCGAATATAATTATCCCGCTTACTGTCATATTTGCATGGGGTGAAACACAACAGGCAAACAAGTTCTACGGTTTGATCCTCCTTGAACTGGTAGGTGTGATGGGAGTCTTCACTTCACTTGATTTCTTTGTGTTCTATATATTCTGGGAAATTGTCCTTATACCAATGTACTTCCTGATAAGTATCTGGGGAGGGCCGAGAAAAGACTACGCTGCAATTAAGTTCTTCATATATACGCATGTGGCAAGCCTGGTTATGCTGCTTGCGATATTTACGCTATACTTCAATGCATTACATATAACCGGAAGACCGAGTTTTGACATCTTTGAACTCCTGAAATCCTACCAGGTTATGAATGGATGGCTGTTGAAAGATATAATTTCTTTAAAAGATGCGGTATTCTTAGGATTATTGTTTGGTTTTCTTGTAAAGATGCCTGCTGTGCCTTTCCATACCTGGCTGCCTGATGCACACGTTGAAGCCCCAACAGCGGGCAGTGTCATACTTGCTGCTTTGCTGCTCAAGATGGGTGGTTATGGCCTTTTCAGGGTGATCCTTCCAATCCTGCCATATTCTGATTCACCAGGAAAAATGATCACGATCATGGCTATAATCGGAGTGCTTAGTATACTATACGGAACTTTCCTGGCCCTTGCCCAGCGTGACCTCAAGAAGATGGTTGCTTATTCCAGTATAAGCCACATGGGTTATGTGACCCTTGGGGCTGCTGCACTTATCCCACTTTCCGTAAGCGGGGCGATGTACCAGCAGTTCTCGCATGGTCTTATAACAGGTATCCTGTTCATGTCATGTGGTGTGATCCAGCATTCTGCAGGAACAAGGATAATCCACGATTTGGGAGGCATAGCTAAATATATGCCAAAACTGACGTTTGTCATGCTTGCAGGGTTCCTGGCTTCGCTGGGATTACCAGGTATGAGCGGGTTCATTGCTGAATTCCTCATTCTTGTGAACTCGTATTTTACGCTTCCAACATTTGTGATACTTGCACTCTTTGGTATCGTTTTCACAGCAGGATACCATCTCTGGGCCATGCAAAGGGCGGTATTTGGTACATATAATGAAAAACTGGGGCATATCCATGATGGGGCGAACTATGAAATAGCTTCCATGGCCATTCTTGTCCTCCTGGTCATATACTTCGGACTGAATCCGAACCCTGTGCTTGATATGATGACTGCGAGTGCAACCCAATTACTTCAGTTTGTTACCGGAATGAAAGGTGTGATAACATGAATTTTACTTTACTTCTCCCTGAAATACTGCTGACCATACTGGCTTTTGTTATTATACTGATGGGTTTACTGATAAGCGATAAATCCAAGAATATGTTTGGATACTTAAGCGCAGCAGGACTTCTGGCTTCACTTGTGTATGTTCTTGGTAACGGGATGACCGGGAAGACGAATTTTTTCTATGATTCCCTGGTTATTGACCCATTGTCCCAGATTTTCAAGTTAATATTCATAATAGTTTCATTAATAGCAGTCATTGCTTCTATTGAATATTTCAAGAATAACCGCAATCAGGATGAATATTATGCACTCCTTCTCCTGTCAACGGTCGGAATGATGGTAGTAGCATCGGCAAATGACCTGATAGCGTTATTTGTAGGTTTTGAACTTGCAAGCATGTCAACATACGTGCTTGCAGGTTTTGAGAAAAAGAACCCTGCTTCACTTGAAGCTGCTTTGAAATATTTCATAATAGGTTCAATATCATCTGCATTGATGTTGTTCGGCATGTCGCTTATTTATGGAATAACAGGTTCAACAAACATTCCTGCGATAGTTGAGTTCTTCAGGATAACTCATCTCAGTGCAGAAAGCTCTCTTGGGATACTGGCAATGATTTTCCTTGTTGCAGGATTTGGTTTCAAGATGGCGCTCGTGCCATTCCATATGTGGGCTCCTGATACATACGAAGGTTCACCCAGCGTAGTATCTGCCCTGCTTGCAGCAGGTTCAAAGAAGATGGGATTTGTTGCAGCATTCAGGGTTCTTATCCTGGCATTAGTGGCGATCAAAGTGGATATTCAATACACTTTTGCAATACTTGCAATAATAACCATGACATACGGTAATGTTGTCGCAATCTCCCAGCGCAGCATCAAGAGGATGCTTGCATATTCATCCATCGCCCAGGCCGGATATATTTCGCTTGCTTTTGTGGTGATGACACAAATGTCAGTCGCCGGTGGTGTCCTTCTTGCGCTTGGCCATGCCCTCATGAAAGGAGGAGCATTCATTGCAGTGGCAGTTGTCAGCTATATGGTTTTGAATGATAATAAGAATGCTAAGAACACAGATGATTTAGGCAATTTTGCAGGGCTTGGAAAACGCGCACCAATAACCGCATTGTCCCTGTTCATATTCTTCCTGGCCCTGGCAGGAATACCGCCATCAGCAGGATTTATCGGGAAATTCGTATTATTCTATTCAGTAATGGTGGAAGCAGCAAGCCAGGCAAGCAGCTGGCTCTTAATTATTGTGACCATTGCAATTTTAAACAGCGCATTATCCATTTATTATTATGCCAGGGTCATAAGATATATGTATGTGCTGCCGCCAAATGGCGAAAGAATAAAAGAACCTGTTCCTTATGTAATTGCAATCCTTCTTGCAGTAATAGGTACAATCGGAATAGGCCTGTATCCTGAACCGTTCATCCAGATGGCGATCAATGCGGCTCAAGTTCTAGGAGTGCGATAATTATGGCAGATTGTGAATTATGTGGTGCAGCAAGACCAACCCTTTGTCCGGTAAAAGTAAGAGATGAGAGTGTGATACTCGCTTATCCGAAAGGTACATGGCGAGGTATAAACGAGGAATGTCTTGACAGGTGTCATGAGGCGAACGTTAATCGTGTTCCCATAAAGGCAAAAAAATGCGATCTATGCGGCACAAGGAATGTGCCTTTATTCCAGGTGATAGTCCAGATACCCATATTCCAGGAACCCTATCACAGGGATTCAAACAAAGCAATATGTGAAAGTTGTTTTGAAGCCTGTGAAGATACGATAAAACGAAGAGCTACCGAAAAAGAAGAGTCACCTCATCATTAAATTAGTTTTAACGTTAAAATAAACCAGATTATGACACACGGGTTCAGGTCTGGATTTATATTTTATTTTTTAATAGTTATTTTTTGATACCCTACTTCACACCCTCATTTATATTTGTGTGAAGGGAAATATGTCTTAAGAATTGAGCGTATCAATGATGATAAATAATCGATTATTATCCCAGAGAGGGAGTTAAATTGCCTTTAGATTATACTGATTTAAGAGATATGAAAAAGCGCCAGGATATTGAAGGGTTGCTGAATATTCTTGAAACCGGCGATATAAAGGAATGCCGTGAAGCGATACGCATGCTGGGGGAACTGAGGACCAGGAAGGCAATATCTCCTCTAATAGGATTTCTTGAGACAGATGATGTTCAAATCCGTTCAAACGCTGCATGGGCTCTTGGTGAAATAGGACATGTGAAAGCTGTTCTTCCTCTGATCGGGCTTTTGAACGACCCGATTGAAAATGTCAGGATAAATGCGGCCTGGTCACTGGGGCGCATTGGTGATAAACGTGCCTTAACGGTATTAAGGTCTGCCAGGAAGAACGGTTCGACAGAACTTCGAAAACATGCACGGGAAGCAATAGCAAGAATAGAATCCAATGAAAATGACAAATGGCGAAACTGTGAAGATGCTGACATTCCTGATATTGTGGACATTCCCCTGATTGAAATTGAAGTTCCATCGTATATGGAGTGCAATTATATATCAAGAGTAGAAGATGCTGACACCCAGACAGATTATGAGAATATAGCCAGGTTCTCAAGAAATGTCCAGGTAAGAGATACAGGTGACCCATTATCAGAAGATGATACACGAAAGATCGTATTGGGATTAAAAGACGATTCCAAAGGTCTTGTATCAGTCGATATTATATTCAAGTATAAAGATAACACAAATGGTGAACGAAAGTCAAGTTCTGTATGGCTGCAAATGGCAAGTGCAGGGACAAATGGGGATAACAATAACAATAGCAATAACAACAAAACTGAACGTGAAATAGAAAGGATTGATTCGGGGCCAAAATATATTAAGAGAACCGAAGGTACAAAGAAAAAAGCGAAAATAAAACATTCAAGAAAGCCAAGGCCGGTTGAATATGATATACCTGAAGAAACAGGATCAGATCAATCCGAGAAATACCCTTCTGAAATTGATGAAACTGACGTTGAAGTCCCGGAAGAGAGGGTTATAACCAGAAAGATTATTTCTCGCAGGGATAAAAAACCAAGACCAGTAAGGGAAATACCTGAAGAACAAGAACAAGAATACGGGTATGAAGAAGAAACCCGGGAAATTCCTGAATTACCAGAACCTGAACTGGAAGCTAAGGAAATCAGACCCAAACCAGAACCCATGGAGATAAAACCTGAGCCTGAGGTTAAGCCAACTAAGGAACCTCTGGCTGCACCTCCAAAACCAAAAATACCTGAGCAGCCAAAACCCGAACCAAAACCCAAAGAGATAAAACCTGAGCCTCAGGTTAAGCCTGTTAAGGAACCTATCCAGGCTGCACCTCCAAAACCAAAAATACCTGAGCAGCCAAAACCTGAACCAAAAGCAAAAGAAATCAAGACCGAAACTATCAAAGATAAGTTACCTCAGGAAGTAAAGCCGCCTGTGGAAGTTGTAACAGCAAAAACTGCAAGCATATCAACTCCGAATGGAAATGTGGATTCCGCAGTCCATCTCTTAAGTAATATTGGTATGTCAGGTATGACGAATGCAGCTTCAACTGTCACCCAGTTAGCAGGAGAAGAAGCAGAATCGAAACATTCTCAACTGCGTACGATTCCAATTGAAGAAATGAATGATGAAATAACAGGTCTTGGTGATAGTATTGTGATGATCAGTGTTGAACTTCATGGGAATGGACCTGAGGGAGATGTGAAAGGCGAAATGCAAATGTATGTTTCAAGCCAGAATGCGCTTGAAGTAGCTAACGAACTCCTTTGCAACTCTTCGGATGCTGTAATAAAGGAATTCAATGATGATATTATTTCCACATTGAAAGAAACTGCCAATATTTACGGAGGGCAGTATGTCAGCGCAATTTCCGAATATATTGGAGTTCCGTTATCATTAAAAGCCCCCTCATTCAAGACAGGCCAATCTTCACAGGTAGCAGAATCCGTATTGAAAGATATTACCGGAAAAGTGGAGTTTGCCCTTGCGACCAATGTTGAATTCGGAAATAACAGAATTGGCCGTTTGATTATGCTGGTTGACCCCAAATCTTTTGACGTTATAATTACAAAGCTCATTTAATATTTATACAGAAATTTATATTGTTTTTCCTAGTCGACTTGATCAGCCAGGATCCCTTCTTTTTTTAATACTTTGATCAGCTTAACCACAGAATAAGCGGCTCTCGTCACTCCCATACTTCTATCATCTGCATCAGTTCCAACCACATAAAGGTTCTCAATTGGAGTTTTCGTATCTGCGATAAAACCATCTATTGTTACAGAAGCTTTTTCCGGTGTTGTTACCTGGTAACCATCAACCATATAGCTGCTGCAATTGTTCCCTAATTTATCGTTTCTTTCAAAAACAAGAACCTTTTTCCCTTCTTTTGATAATACAAGAGCTGATAATAACCCGCTGATGCCTCCGCCAACAATAATACAATCATATTTATTCATACAAATCACCCTGCACGGAGTCCTTTTAAAGTATTTTATTGATATTATTTTTTTCTTTTAACCACTTTGCAAACATAACCAGCGCCCTGTACCTGTGGGATATCCTGTTCTTTTCCTCATCAGCCATTTCACCAAATGTCACTCCACTGACTTCGAATATAGGATCGTACCCGAAACCCAGGTTTCCCCTGATATCTTTTGCGATTACCCCGGCTACTTTTCCTCCAAAAACCATTGGTTCATAACCAGGGCGGCAGTATCCTATCACGCATTTCAGGTAAGCGCAGCGATTCGTTTCCCCATCAAGAAGTTTCAATATTCTCTCATTCCCAAGAGTCCTGGCAACGTATGCAGAATAAGGCCCAGGAAATCCTGAAAGAGCATCGATAAATATCCCGGAATCATCCACCATGACCTCGCAATTCAGTTTATTCGCTGCCCATCTTGCGCCGAAACCTGCGATAGCTTCTAGGGTATCTTCCTGTAATTCAGGATATCCGCAATTGTTTTGCTCTATCTCCATACCCAGAGGCGCCATGATCCGGGTTGCTTCACTTACTTTATGGGAATTGCCAGTCACAAAAATTATTTTTCTCATGATTCACTCATGTTTTGGATCATTATCTTTGACTTTTTTGGATTATTTTTTTGTTTTTTTTGTTACGAGAGTTTTCTTTATGAATTCCCGATACTTCGGGTTGTATTTCATCAATATAAGCATTATCGGATAGCGCAGGAATATTATCAATGATATGATGCCCAGAGTGAAACCTATAACAAGGATGATCTTGGATAATAATGGAAGGCTATTAAAATCAATCATAAATGCTATTAATCATAAATGTTATTTCGCCTGATCAAGGCCAAACTCCTTATGGAGTACGGACACAGCCTTTTTTGCTCCATCTCCACTGACTGCAAACGAGATATTGTGCTGCGACGAACCCTGGCTTATCATAATCACATTTACTTTTGCTTTTCCAAGCGCCCCGAAAACTCTCCCTGCTACGCCGGGAGTGTTTGCCATGCCTGCACCTACAACTGCTACAACAGAAATATTCCTGTCAGGGGTGATCTCTTTAATGATTCCGTTCTTGAATTCAGCTTTTATCGCCTTTACAGCCTTATCAAGATGCGAGGCGTCCACCACCAGTGAGATGTTGGCCTCAGAAGAGCCCTGGCTTATCATTACAATATTTACGCCTGCATTTGCAAGTGTAGTGAAAACGCGTGCTGCTACACCGATCGTTCCTACCATTCCTGCGCCTGAAATATTGAAGAGAGCTACATTTTTAATTACAGTTACGGCTTTTACTATATCCGCGCTCAGTTTCTGGTCTTTGACTACGATCGTCCCCGGAACCTCAGGATGGAATGTATTCTTTACGCGCACAGGTATCCCATGCCTGATCGCAGGTTCGATCGCTCTTGGATGCAGCACTTTTGCCCCGAAATATGATAACTCCATTGCTTCAATATAGGAAATAACGGGGATAGGTCTTGCTTCGGGAACGATATTGGGGTCGGTTGTCATTATCCCGTCCACTTCTTTCCAGAGCCATATTTCATTGGCTTTTATCGCTGCTCCCACAATCGATGCTGTGAAATCAGAACCTCCGCGCCCCAGGGTTGTGATAATACCTGCTTCGTTCTGGGCAATAAAACCACATATCACCGGAATACATTCATTAAGGAGTGGTTCTATCCGTTCTTTTACTAATGAATATGATCCCTCAAGAGGTTTGGCATTCCCGTATTCATCTGTTGTTATTATTCCTGCCTCGCCTCCGGTGAATGAACATGAATTTACACCGAGGGAATTAAATGACCCCGCGATGATCGGCGCAGCCAGCCTCTCTCCATAGGAGGATATGTAATCTATCGACCTTGGGGTCAGTTCTCCCAGATAGCAGATTCCAATAAGAGCCTTTTCAAGTTCCTCAATTCGCTGGTCAAGGTGATGCGTTACTTTTTCTTCGATCCCTGAATTGCCGATGGCATCCTTTACAGCCTTATGGTGCTGTTTTGTGAGGTCAGCGATGAATTCTTTTACACCTGATGTTTTCCCGGTCTCTGAGGCATCTTTTGCGTTTTTCAGGAGGGCATCCGTGACTCCGCTTAAGGCTGATGTCACAAGAGCGATCTCATTTCCTTCATCGCGGTATTTTTTTGCCAGTTCTGCGACATGTCTTATGCGGATGCCGTCGCCGACAGATGTGCCTCCGAATTTCATCACTAATCTCATATAGGCTTTTTCAATCGTCAGAGGTTCTATTAAAGGTTACTAAAACTAACAGGGAAATCCAGGTAGTTAGTGAGATTAGAAAAACTATTAATATGGATTGAAATATTAAGAGGATACCCGCAAAACTTTCGGATTGCGCTGGTAGTGTAGCGGCTATCACTAGGCGTTGCCAACGCTTAAACTCGGGTTCGATTCCCGACCAGCGCATTTTCTGTGATTTTTTATGGATAAAATAATTTTTTCATCCCAGCTTAACGCCATAGTTTCAAAACGAGGTTGCCAAAACTATATTATCAAAAAGTCTGGGTGCTATCATGAAATTGCGCTGGGGTTGCGACCCCAGACCCCGATGAGCGGTGAGGCGCCGCCGATGGCGGAGTTTAACATTATATAAACGGTTAAAGGATAAACATCAATCCATACTTGCAAGAGATATTGAGAAAATAAATAGCATCAGATATTATTTTGTTTGGTTGGTTCCCTATTCAACAGATTAACTTAATTTATTTGTGTTTGATACTCATTTTTCAAAATATAGTAAGCTATCTTCAATAATTTAGCAGCTACTGCGTTCAAAGTAGAGAACACAGAAAGATTTTACATCCACTTCAAAACACAATATTTATGAATAATAAACATATTTATCTAATTTAATGGCAAAAAAGAAACAAAAAATACCTGAAAAAAAATCAGGTATCCAAACAATTCATATCATACTTGCACTACTTGTGATTTCGGCACTGGCAATTTATTTCCTGAATTCAGGAGAAAAGAGTACGGAGAAATTGCCAGCAGGTGATTATTCGAAATTGAGTAAACCCGCAGATATTACGCCAAGTAAGGTAAAGATCATGGAATTTATGAAATTCGATTGCTCACACTGTTATGATCTGCATAAAGAGATGCCGCAGCTTCTAAAGAAATATGGGGATAAAGTGGAAATCAAATACATTTCAATCGTATTTCCCAAACAATCTACAAAGAGCATTGAAGCTTACACCATCGCAGAACAGATGGGAAAGGGCGAAGAGATGCGTGATGCATTATTTAAGGCCAAATTCGAACAGGGGATGGAGGTAATGGAAAGTAATATTGCCCTTGAAACCGTTGCTGCAAGCATAGGGCTTGGGACGGAATTCAACCAGAAACTTGAAAGCGGTGCGGCAAAGAATGCAGCAAATGAGAATCTCAATTTGATGAAGGAGTATAACGTTGAAGGGACTCCTACAGTTATTGTCAACGGGAATCTGATGGTTGTGCCAACAGTAACAAATCTTGATACAGTGATCGGATCGCTTCTTTCAGAGCAGTAATCACTTCTCTTTTTGAATGGCGGTTTCAAGATACAAAGATTTTATCCAATGATTATTGATAGACACTTATCTTTCATCTTATCAAGGTCAAGATTTATCAGATTCTTAGGTTTTTCTTTGGTGCCCCAAATTTCTTTGTGCCACAAAGGTGAGAAGGTCTGGATTAGCGACTTATTGTTTCCTAGAAGTTCTTTCAATATCTCTTTATCCGTACACGATTTTATATTTTCAATCAGCTCTAAGAATAATTCTGGTTTTTCTTTTTTAGATCCAACTATTTCATTTTTTTCAAAAATATGAATCAATTTATATGTTATTGGAACTGGAGATACCTGAGTATCTCTCGCTGTATTAAAATTCATTTTCAGGCTTGCAAGTTGAATGAATTGTTCTTTAACAGGCTGATCATCAATATCTTTTTCTGATAGGATGATCGAATCTTGCTTTTCATTATACGTGTCAGAATCGAGTGTGGGAATCACTCCTGAATCCCCGCCCATAATTCCATATATTTTTGGAAAAGTGAAAAGACCGCTTGCCATAACATATGCCTTCATTCCTGCGCCTGATGGATTAATGATCTCTCCTTTTCCGATCTCATGGAATCGTTTTGTCCCTGGATTTGTTTGCGGCACCACAATCAAATTGCATACTTCTGATATGCGTGATCTCAGAGGGGTGTTCATATAATCATAACAGATCATTATACCACATGTCACATCATCACGTAATTTGAATATCCGGTTCAATGTTCCATGCTTCATACCTTCCTCCGAAAAACAGGCGCGTTCGATCTTGGCACCGAGAACTTTTTCAGTGTGTAATATCAAAGAGCCAGAAATAATGATGGGTGAGATATTTTTCAAAAGGTCTTTATCGTCGAATTTATCTGCGAATAATTCATTATGTTGCATTAGATTATTTTCCGTAACATAATGAGAACCTGCAATAATGGTTGGTCCATAATCATCTGAATATTTCTTCAAAGTTGATAGGTATTCGAATGGTATTGAAAACTCAGGAAATATAATAAGATCGGTTTTGTTCTTTAATATTTCATCCATAATCACGGTAACTTTGTTCCTATATTTTTCATCATCCTCTATCATTAGAGCATGATTTTCCTGGAAGAGATGATATTTCAACTGGACTATTGCGATGTTGAAATTGGGACTTGATATCTTGCGCTTGCAATCATAAAGGATAGTATGAACATCAAGACGACCTTCACCGCACTTGATTTTATCGCAGAAATTTATTTGTCTTGTTACTATTTTGCCATTCTGTGTCTCAAAAACGACTGTAGCATCCTTTGTAACAGGAACGTAATTTTCTATTGGTGGGATCTCATAGCGTTTTCCGAGCGGTTCGTCGAACAGTATGTTATCTCCTATTTTTATCGTAAGTTTGCCCTGTATCTTTTCAGGTTCATCGAATCTAAAATTTAATTCCCAGTTACTATAGGATACGTTCGGATTGAATGGTTCTTTCGAATAAGTTTCCAGTTTTTCTATTATGTGATAAAAAATATCTCCGAGAGCGCCATCGATCTTTGTTATGCACCTGTTGATCTTCCTAAAGCTTTCAGGATCGTATTTTGGTTTTTTGAGGTCAAGGATCGAATCTATCTCTTTAAACGCAGATACCACATTAGGATTCATTTTTGCCGGAAGACTTCCGATAGCGGTCTTGAGTTTTTCTTTCAAATTTGGAATATTATTATCATCAAGCACTTTTGCGCTTTCAATTTCCAGTATAATGGAATAAATGTAATAGCAAACCTGTGCATTTTTGTATCTTTCTTTTGCTCGCTCAAATTTCTCAACGGCCAATCGAATGAGTTCTTTATCCGGTACCTCGGATTTTATTGATTTATTGATAAGAATCCTGCCTTCGAGATAATATATCATCGATGACCATAATTCCTTTAAGTTTTCATCTTTCTCATCCTGAAAAATTTTCTTAACTTCCTGAATACAAATTTCATATTCCCTAATGCGCTGGTCAGGATCGTCCTCATTTCTCGCAGAAAGCATTAGATAATGGATATGAGCAGTAAGTCCTGCTTCTTTTATCATCTGTTTCTCATAATCCAGTTTATTTTTATCAAAAAATGATTGGAAAAGAAGATATTTTTCATATATTTCTTTAAAATTGCTTGATTTTTTTATGTTATTAGTTTCCCTGCCTGCCTTTTTTGCAATAAGCTGGATCAAATTGATAATCGCTCTTGACTTTACTTTTATTGTCATGTAATCCAAAGACTCTTTTAATATCACCAGTGAATCTTCATAACATTTTTTTGCAGCAAGGAAATATCCTGTTTGTTCCAATGAGAGTCCGAGATTGTTGAGCACCGATGCGACATCTGATTGATACACGACATTTCCGGGGTCGCTCGCAAGCAGCCCCTCACGCATTTTAAGTGCGCGTTCGTAGCTATTTTTTGCCTCTTCTGGTTTTCCCATGTCACTGAGCAAGTTTCCGAGATTGTTGAGCACCGATGCGACATCTGACTGATACTCGACATTCCCCGGATCGCCCGCAAGCAGCCCCTCACGCATTTTAAGTGCGCGTTCATAGCTATTTTTTGTTTCTTCTGGTTTGCCCATTTTACTGAGAAGGACTCCGAGATTGTTGAGCAATCCTGCGACATCTGACTGATACACGACATTCCCTGGGTCGCCCGCAAGCAGTGCCTCATATATTTTAAGTGCGCGCTCATAGCTATTTTTTGCCTCTTCTGGTTTTCCCATGTCACTGAGAAGGATTCCGAGATTGTTGAGCGCTCCTGCGATCTGTAACTGATACTTGGCGTTACCCGGGTCGCCCGCAAGCAGCCCCCCATACATTTTAATTGCGCGTTCATAGCTATTTTTTGCCTCTTCTGGTTTTCCCATTTTACTGAGAAGTACTCCGAGATTGTAGAGCGTCGCTGCAATCAATATATTAAGAAAAGGGTCGGATTTTGACAATTTTTCTTGAATATCCAGAGAAAAAAGGTAATTTTTAAGCGAATCTTCAAATAAACCACGATCAAATTCAGATTTCGCTGCTTTAAACAATCTCAAAGCTTTATCCTTTAACTGACGAGACATCAAACAAGTGACGGTACCAAATAATAAATAGGTGTCGATAAATTATAAGAAGGTCAAGGGGAAAAAATGAATGTTATTCAAGTCAAATTATCCCCATATACATCAAAACCGCAATAGTAAGCAGCGTTACTCCGGTTACAAGCCTCATCATTACCCTTTTATCCTTCCTGAACTTCTCGACTTTCCCAGGATCAAGACCAAACGCTATCGCACCGCCAAGAACAAGAACCGGAAGCACAACGCCAAAGTTGTAAGCAGCAAGATATAAATATCCTGTGCCTTCTCCCTTTCTTACCATATCAAGTATCAGGAAATATACGGCGCCAACACATGGCGCTTTTATGAGCGAGAACAGCGCGCCCATGAAGAACGATGCTGGAAGGCTGACCTTCTTGGTCACGCTTTCTGTGAGGCGGATAAAAGCTTTCGGTGTGTAGAACGAGGATTCCGTATTTTTTCTGAGATGATTCGCATCATAAACATGCCATAGTCCCAGGATGCCGATAACAACAACCAGGAAATTCTTGATACCGGCCTGCAAACCAGGGGCTTCATCTACAATCCTCAAAAGGCCGATCCCGACTATAAGGTATGTTACAAAAATTCCAAGGGTGAACATGAGTACGATCAGAAGGACATTTCGCCTTTTTCCCGTGGTCGCAAGTGTCACTGATGCAATAAAAGCAAGGATGGCAAGAAGGCAAGGATTAAAACCTGCAAGGAACCCTACTACAAAAACGGATGGAACAGAAAGGATGAGCTTATCATTATCACTCTGTGCAATTTCAGGAGTTTTTTTTGAAATTGGGGCTTTATCAATAGCTTCTTTTAAGATATCTTCAAGTTTTGCAGTATCACCGTTGTAACTCTCATATGAGATCAGATTTTTACTATCTTTATTAATAACAATAGAAGGAGTGCCGGGAATTCTGTACTGGATAGCCAGATCCCTTCCTTCCTCTTTGGCGTTAATTTTTACAAAGCTTACCCTGCTGCCATAGGATTTCATTAAAGCTTCAACTACAGGAGTAGCCTGTTCACACTTCTGGCATCCCGTAATATAAAAGTATTCGACTAAAATCGTGCCATCTGATTGTGGAATTTTATTTGTTTCACTTGTTTCATTTGTGAGTGCAATCCGCGTATCATTAAATTGCTGATTTGTCGTATTATTTGACTGCAAGATCTCCGATCCGTTCTTCGAAATATTAGAATCATTTCTTGCAAGAGTGATTTTTTTGTATGTTTCGAATGTTTTTCCACTAACAGTCACCGTGGCGTTGATCGCATATTCACCTGGTGACAGCGCAGAACATTCTTCACATGACGGAGTCGTGAATTCAAGATCAAAACCATTGATCCCTTTAATAAAAGTAATATCCTGTGTTTTGTTGATCAAAGGCCGGTCAAAATCATTTCTTATTCCTGATACCCCGAGCTTTCCGTTTCCATCTCCATCTATCCGGGAATAAAAGTCAATATGGACTCTTAATGTCTCATTTGAATAGTAAACATTTTTTTCAGTTGCTATGGCCAGGACAGGGTTTACTGAATTCGGTTCAATCCGGCCGGATCTATATATTCCGCACACTGTTACAAGAGTTGCATTTTTCAGCTCCGTTGTAAAATTCTGATTCCTTATGACATTTATTCCTGGAAAACCATTATTTTCATATATCAGGTCAGTACAGATCTTTTTCCCTTCAAAAACAGCCGGATCCGATAATAATTGCGATCTTGGAACATCTTTATAAGCAGAGGATTCGAGACATCCGGGGATCAAAAAAAAAACAAATAATATGACAAGAATTATGGGTAAATATTTCATAACTTCTTTCTGATTCTCCTTTATTTATCGAAAAATCTTCTCAGGAATCTCCTGAATTCCTCATCCCTGATATTCATTATTTCCAGATTTTCCATTACAATGAACTTTTTTCTCATGCTAACACCGATATGCTTTCCAAGACTGCATTTGAGTATTTCAGATTCAACAAGTTTTCTCGCATTGGAATATTTCCTCGGGATTTCAACCACATACTTCCCGTTACGGATATACACGTTAGAAAACTTATTTGTGGTCTCATATTTAGATTTGAATGCCGATGCATGTTCTTTTGTCCCAACTACGGGTCCTGTGTGTTTTTTTACGTTTGGAAGATTTGCAGATTCAAGTTCGTATAGAACAACGGCTTTTTCTTTAGCCCATACTCCGCTATTGTAAACCCTGAAGTCATATCGTTCCAGCATCTCATGGCATGATTCTTCAAGCTTATAAAGCTGCGGGTACAAAACATCCTCAACTTCATCAGGGGCATCAAATTCAACAGCGATAAGGCAAGTTTCTCTTGCGCGAATGATATTCTCATAATCCGTATCCCTGAGAGGTTGGGGAATTTTCGGATGGAAATATGATTCATCAAAATTTTTGAGAAAATCGCATGCTTTATCCATGAAAATACACATATTATCAAGAGATAGCGCCGCAGCGACATTTCGTCCGGGGTCGGTCGGGTCGATTACAACTATCGGATCTTTATGGACAATAGTGCCATGTTTCTCGATATCAATTACAAGTCCGAATTTCCAGTCACATGCGGCTTCAAGCACCTTTTCAAAAGAACCGTAATGTATTACAAGAAGTTCCACAAGATAGCCGGAAAACCCGTGGGTTTTTAACTCAGAGCCATATACACCTATACCTTTCTGGAATTGTTTCAGAAGCAGTACATCATCTTTAAGCCCTTTTATCCTTGAAATTACATATTTATTATGAAATGGAGTCCTGTCCACTGCTGATTTGATCTCTCCTGCACTTTCTACATTAAAAGCCGGAACAAGGTCAACTTCAAAACCATCAATAACAGCATGAATGTATGGGTGCTCAGCATATCGCTCCTCAAAACTTTCGCCCTCTGCCGCAATTTTTCGTGCAATATAAAGCCCTTTTTCTTCAAGAAATTGTCGCTGGGTATCGGGCGGGAACATGATGAAAATATCAAGGTCATGCTCCCCGGATATCCATGTTCCCCGTGCAGAGGAGCCCACAAGAATACCATTGACGTCTATGTTTTCGGCTTTGCCAATAGAATTAATGCGCTCGATTATCCTCTCTGCGAGTGTTTTTAACCTGTTCCTCTCCTCATCGGAGGGTCTTATTGATGAAATTATCGAAGCTTTGATCGTGTTTAGGTCTGTCATTGAATTATAGTAAATTGTAGATATGATTATTTAAATTATTTTTTTTGTTATAAGAGGACTTTGGCATACATGTATTTTACCTAATATTTTTTCGACCAACGACATCCTTAAGTCAGATAAGGATAATTCTGCATGCCCTAATTGCGGGGGTAACCAAGCGGCCAAAGGTGATAGACTCAAGATCTATTCTCGCAGGAGTTCGAGGGTTCAAATCCCTTCCCCCGCATACTCTTTCACTCCGGCGCGGTAGCATCGGGCGCAATATAATGAACTCTCTTCCAGAACTGCCATAATATTTAATTCAATAGCGAATTACCTTTTCTCTTGTTCAAGGGTCGCTTTTATTTCTGGAAGTTTCGGATCTTCTTGATTTGGAATAACTTTTCCAAGATATTTGATAACCTTCTGCTTTATTTTTCCATCTACCCTTACCGATTTCACAAGATAGCGATATTCATGGCCGTTTATTTTTTTGATGCGCTCGAACATTATTTCTCCGCCAGCTTTTCAAGGATTGCTTCGAGACGGGTATTATGCCCCCTCTGCTCTTTGTTATGCTCTCGCATTTCTATAACAAGTGCTGAGGTATCCCCCTTTATGTTTCTTAATACTTCGATTCCCACATCCAGTTTTCTTCCGATATCGATATCATCATCAGAGGATACTTTTGTGAAATTATCTGGAAGTTCAATATTTATAGATAATGTTTGTTCTTTGATACCTGCAATTTCAGCGCCACTCTCCGTTCCCCGTACCTTTATTTCCCGCGTGAAATCATTTATAACAGTATCCTCACCTGAACAAAGGATTTTAACGCTGCCGTCTTTTGCATTAAAAACCATGCCCGGCAGACCAAACGCTCTTCCAATATGCTCAATGGTGTTCCTGAAACCAATGTCCTGAACATTTCCTGTGATTGTTATGCTATGAGTTGAAGTTGCCATATCGAATATATGTAATGCCTAAAAGTATTTATATTTTGGGTATGGTGACCACTTTTATAAATATCGATTTCCGCAACGGGAATGGGACTCATTCCTGAAAAAATCCATTCCGATCAATGAATTTGATCTCATCCTGAATCGAGATTATCTCATCCCAAAGCTCCCGTAAACGCCGCTCAAGATCCGCGCGGGCTGCTATTGTCCCGATTTTTTTCATATCATTTTCGTCAATATCCGGGCTAAGAAAGACCTCGCAGTTATAGAAAATGCAATTTTCGCAGGGATAAAACCGGATTCCTGCGGGTGTCGGTATTTCTGCTCCCGGTTTTAGTTCTTCCACATTATCTTTTCCAGATTTTCTTGATGATCTCTTCGGGCGCGGGCATGAGCAATCTATCAAGTTGCCTGAAAGAAAAGTTAGAAAATTCGCTCTATTCCTTTGATCTTATCAAAATCACTATCAAATGAAACGATCTTCTTCACACTGTATTTACTCATTATCTCAATGGAGCATGAGTCTGCCAAAGATATAGTTCCATTATATTTTAGAAATGTGTCCATTGATTTTTCCATCATCTCTTCATCCAGATATTCTATTCTGCAATTGTCCAGAAAAAATTCGTATAATATTTTTCCAGCCTTCCCCCCATTAAAAGCGCCGACCATTGTTATACTCTCACTCATGATAAGCTCGGAAATAAGCGGGTCAGTAATTTTGAGATTCAGAGCTTCGTTGTGCCATCTGTCGTCTGTTTTTAATCGGGCAATAAAATAAGAGGAATCCACAAAAATCATATTTTTTCTCCCCGTTGTAGTTTCCTTTTAAGTTCGACCGCATCGGGTAAACCTTTTGTGGTTATCAGTCCTGTAATATCGAGCAGGGTTCTTTTTTTGCGTGGCTGTACGATTATTCCCTTTTCCGTATCTTTCCACTCAAGAACATCACCCGGCGTTATATTATGTGCTTTCCTTATTTTTGCAGGCACTACGGTTTGATATCCATTTGAAACCAGTGTTTCACTTAGCATTTGATAATCACAAAAGTATATGTGTTCTCAAAGGATATAGCCTTTCGGTAGCTTATCCAGCTTTCTTCCAATATCGATATCATCATCAGAGGATACTTCTGTGAAATTGTCTGGAAGTTCAGCATATACAGATAATGTTTGTTCTTTGATATCTGCATTTGCATTAAAAACCATGTCCGGTAGACCAAACAACCGCCAAATATGCTCTATGGTATTTCTGAAACCAATGTCCTGAACTTTTCCTGTGATTGTTATATTATGATTTATTGGATGGGCTCGCGCTTCAGAAAAAATTTATATAATAGGCCGTACAATCTGTAAGTTTGGAGGTTAGAAAGAATGTTTAACACACATAGATCATTTAGAAAGTGTTCGAGCTGCGATGGCAAAGGGTGGAAATACAAACCTGCTTATGTCCAGCTTGTTAAATGGCTGGGTTCCCCAGCTAAAAAGCGTTGTGAAGTGTGCAGCGGCTTAGGAGCTATATAAGTCCATCTCGAAGCCAAAGGAGTGGAGGCTGACAGATAAAATGGTATGATTGTTGATGGGCGGGAGGGATTTGAACCTTCGAATAATCGAAAAAATCCGAAAAAGCTTTGAATACTCGGATATTGAAGAAAAGCAGTTTTAAAGAGTGGTTTGAAGCGGGGATAGAATGAGGATGCCTGATAATACATCCCAAATTCACGCTTTATGAGTTTGACAGAACTGTAAGGAATAAAATTTATTATTCCTTGCCATATTATGGATATGGACTGGATCTCGCATCTGTTGTTTGGCCTTATGCTTGGCGCAATCTTGTTAAAAGACAGGTCCCGGCAGAAAATGGCACTCGTAGCAACTGCCAGTCTCCTGCCCGATTTAGATATCCTCTGGCATCATCGTAGTGGACTGCATTCACCACTGGTTTTGCTCACATTGGCACTGCTAACTGTAATCCGAAATCGTGCTCTTTTTGCCCCATTACTAGTTGGCTTCTGGTCGCATTCCACCCTGGATATTTTCCTGTTCGATAACTCTAATCATACAATTAAAAACCTGGCAAATCAGGTTGTAACGAATGATAGTCTGGCCAATAATATTGAGGAGAATATAACGAGATATATAGCTGCTGATGGAATCATGCTTTTCTATCCATTCAGTAATGAGAAGTTCTCCATAACCTTGAATGAAGAAAGCTATACAATTATGGCTGGTTTTATCGCAGCAATAGCCATATTTGCTGCTGCAAGGCTATATTTTAAAGAATACCGCAGGAGGTAGAACTACCATTCCAGAAATCTATTACCTCAATTATTTGAATTAGCGATTTAATGTCTTATATATATTATATACAGAAAAATAAACTCCTATCATCATTACAAAAGCGAAGATTACTATTAACATCTTAATAACGTAATTTCCAGCTTGGAACAAAGATGCTTGCGCATATCCCCCTATGAGTAATGCAACAAACTCTGCACATATACCGATATTAATGAGCCAGTAACCCATATTTCCTAGCTTTTCGTTGTATAAAGGTTTGCCAAGATTTCCTAATATCAAATATATAAACCCTATTATTGAGAGACTCACCCATCCAATAAGGTTTATATGAGCATGAGCTCTTTCAAATAGTTTTGATAAGATGACAAAATCATAGATTGATCCTATAGTCATAATAGCTCCCATAGTAACACCTATGATAAAATATATCAATGAAACTTTTAAGAATTTTACGCCTAATGTCTTTCCCATTGTTATGCCTTATTATCTTTATACTTTTATTTATACTATTTCCCTCCCCAAATTATAAATAGCAACAAGATCCAACAAATTATGAGATACAGTGATGTATCCTGAAGACAAAATTGTTAAACCAAATGAGTGAGGAGATAAATTTATGACAAAATATGTAGTGGAATCACCGCACACTCCCGAAGAGTGTTTGCAGGCGCTGGATAAAACGCTTGAGAAAGGGGAAGAAACGCTTAAAATGTTTGCTTTCGGCTGTAAATCCGGCGAGCATAAAGGATGGGCTTATGTGGATGCGGACAGTGAAAAAGAAGCACTGGAAATAGTGCCGGAATTCTTAAGAGATAAAGCCCGTGCCCATGAAGTTAGAATTTTTACTCCGGAAGAAATAAGAGCGTCGCACGAATAGACAGAATTACTTCCCCCTTTTTTTTATTTTATTGAAAATTGTCAGAGGAATTCAACTCCCAAATCAAGCTTATTGGCGAGCAGTACAACTCAATCAAAGAGATATTGGATTCCCACACCGGGATGATAGTCTCAATGAAAGAGGACATTGGGGTAACGAAGCCAGATAAAAATCTTTGGCCTACTTCTTTACCCATTTTCCGGATTCATCCTTTTTATACTCCTTTTCAACCGCTGCCCATGCTACTTTAAACGTAACTTCCTCGCGCGATTGTTTTGTGCCGCCTCTTCTTTTCTCCGGCTCTTTGTACTGTTCCCATGCGTTGTTGAACGCCTCCATGAATATGTGCTGCGCATGTTCAGGCAGGTTCCCACTCACTCGTTCAGGTAAATCTTTTAAGCTGCTATAATATGGCATTTGCTCAACTCCCATTAGATTTTAACATAATTACTATTAATAATAAGTCTATAAAAGGATTATGGTGCGCTTCGTGTTTTAACGCCACAGTTTTAACGTAAATATTTCAAACGTATAAATTTTCAAATATATTATTATTTTTTGACAAAAATTGTTAGAGCGCCCGGTGTCGGAAGGCGGAATTTGAGTTATGGGCCTGACCGGATTTGAACCGGTGACCGCCCGGTTATGAGCCGGGCGCTCTAACCTGACTAAGCTACAGGCCCTCAAAAGTGCATTATGGTTTTAATTAACTATTAAATATTAAAACGCCGCCAACAGGGCTCGAACCTGTGACATCCTGGTTAACAGCCAGGCACTCTACCAGCTGAGTTATGGCGGCATTATCAAGCGAACCCTTAAAGGCGCATACTTTGATTTAAGCTTTTTGATAATATGGGCCTTGCAGTTTTATATTATTACCAATAACATTTCACTATTTACGTATTTTATGTTATTAATTTGTTTCCGGTCAAACGAAAGCTATTTCTTCTATAAAAACTGTTGTATCATGATAATAATAAGCATATTTATATCTGTAATATAGCCGGTCATATAAGAGCCTATCCGAAAAATCAAATATTACATTTCCGAATGAACCACAGAGGTCACAGAGAACACAGAGACAGGTTTAAAAATCTCTGCGCTCTCTGTGTTCTTTGTGGTTTCAACTTTTCGGATAGGCTCTAAGACGGAAAAATGCCGGAATATTGCTGATATTTATAGGATTTATAATGCTAAACCCATGAGAACATGAGATATATATATTTTCTCTTAGCTATAACAATTGTAGTTTCATTTACTGTAGATTCGGTGCTTGCTGATGATTGTGAAGACCTTAATGAACAAAAAATTTGCTGGGGCAGCAACTCCAGTACAACACTGAGCTGGACAAACCCCAGGATTACATCAGGAGAATATCTGATAGAGGCAAGGGATTTTAATTGGCTGGGCTCAATTTCTATCAGGGTAACCAAAAACGGGGCCATACAAGAAGGAGTGTTATCCGAAGGTGAATATTATTTATTCGATTTTTCCAATAATTCTACTTTTAATGGAATTAAAATAATTGCAGACCAGGTGTCAAATATTAATTCTTTTCCATCAAATATAGGAACATTTCCATCAGATCCACAGGCAAAAATTTCATTCAAGCTATCTATACCAAAAGAAAAGGAAAAGCCCACTCTTGAAATATCGATCATCGCAGAAAATGAAACCAAAAAATCTCCTGGAATTACAGCTAATATAACCATTCAAAATTCAGGGGATTCAGACCTTATAGAAACGCAAGTAAGAATAATCTATGATGGTCTTGAACTGAATGAATTTGATTTTGAAGAAAATTCCATGAATGAAATAACTGCATCAGGCCCTGAAATCAAATGGGAAAATGTAAGTTCATATAAGCTTACACCAACAAACTCCGGCATAATCAAAAATGGATACAATATACAAGTATTAAATTTTTCAAATAAAACTGCCATAATAA
The DNA here is from genome assembly GCF_002487355.1 of Candidatus Methanoperedens sp. BLZ2. Lineage (GTDB taxonomy): Archaea > Halobacteriota > Methanosarcinia > Methanosarcinales > Methanoperedenaceae > Methanoperedens. The sequence goes on from NZ_NTMG01000081.1 coordinate 93,024, forward strand.
ATACCTCTTACAATGGATCAATGAAAAGTGATGTACTTATGGAGGGTGGTTCTATAATATTTGGTTACACCAGGGAAAATGAATATACAGGGATAAAAATACTTGGTATCCATATTTCAAATGATGCAGCAGAACTGGTATTGCAGGTCCCTGTAAAAAATAGCCTGAAGCGAAGATATCCGGTTATCCTTGGAGATAGCAATGAATCCATAAATCTGGGATTTAAAATACCGGGATCTTCAAGAAAAATGTATAAAATATCAGTCATAGCGAGTGGAAAAGACAGAGAAGGAAATAATCACGTAAAAAGCGCAACAACCACAGTCTTATTGCAGAATACTTTTAATATAAAAAAGATCATTTCAAACTCGATCCTTGGGGAGAATCTATATCCTGAATACTCAAGAGTCAGGAATATTGGAGCACTTAAAAATATTACCTATATTACTATCAGTGTGGTTAATCTTCAGAATTATCCTGTGCATAATGTAACACTCAGAGACATGATTCCACCGGGTTTTAATTTTATGGATAACTCGAACAGGACTTCTGTGTCATGGGATTTTGATATAAATTCAAATGATCATAAAGAATTTACTTATGCGATCACAGCAAAAAGACAGGGGATTTATAATATTCCAAAAGCAGAACTTACCTGGGACGAATGGGGAGAATTTTTACGTCTGGAATCAAATGGCCCAAGAACATCTGTATCAGGCCCATATATTGTTATGGAAAGGAGTTTCAATAAAAGTAATATTAGCATTGGAGAGACACTTTCAGTTTCTCTTTCATTAACCAACAATGGTGATATACCAACAAATATCCTTGTTAATGATAGTGTGCCCCGAAATGCAACGTTCATTTCAGGCACGTTATCTTTTTCCGGTTTCTTAAGACCCCGTGAGAAGGCCCGGATCGCCTATACTGTCATAGCTGATGGTAATATAATTGAATTCAAAGCACCTGAAATAACATCAAAAAACCAGGGATTTGAATGGTATGAAGCTCTTCCATCTAAAAAAATTTCAGAATATTCTCCTGTACCAGCCGTTATTCCAACAATAGCCCCTGATATGGGTGTTAAAGTTCCGGAACAGGTACCTGAACAAGTTCCTCTTAAGGGAATTGTCCAGAAGATAAATGAGGAATTTCCATGGCTTGAGGGGGCTATTTCGATAATTACACTAATAATTACACTATTATCCGGAATTTTCCTGCTTTTGCTTCTGAAGAAAAAATACTTTAGAATACATGAAAAATGAGTTAAACAGGAACACCTGCATCTGCATTATTTCTTGAATTTAGGTTTCTCTTCTTTTTTCCCTTCGCCCATCATCATCTTTAACAAAGCTGATGCAACCTCCAGGGAAGTATAATCTTCCCGTGTGAGTTTTTCAACTATGTTACTATATTCTCCAAGGTGCCCTGCTTCAATGATCCCTGTGATTTTTTCTAATATCAGGCCTGTCTTGATCTCTTCCATATCACTGACAGAAGGAACTTTCTGCGGAATGATCCTGCTCTTTGTGAATTGTTGGATTTGTCTTATCCTGTATATTTCTCTTCCTGTCACAAAGCTGAAAGCCCGCCCGGCTTTCCCTGCTCTTGCTGTTCTTCCGATCCTGTGGACATAATATTCATCATCCGCGGGTATATCATAATTGAACACAGCCTCAATATCCCCCACATCGATACCACGGGCTGCCACATCAGTCGCAACCAGGACCTCGATCTCTTTTTTCCGAAATTTTGACATAACAATGTCTCTTTGTCTTTGCTGCAGATCACCATGCAGCCCATCAGCCATGTATCCCCGCGATTTTAAGTTATCGACCAGTTCATCCACCATTCTTTTTGTATTACAGAACACAAGTGATAACTTCAGGTCGTTAATGTCGATCAAACGGGACAAAACCTCTGGTTTTGCCTGGGATTTAACTTCATAATAAAATTGTTCAACTTTAGGAACAGTCATTTCCTTATGTTCCAATTTTATCATGTACGGTTTTGTCTGGTACTTTTTCGTCAGGTCAAGAATAGCCCTTGGCATGGTCGCTGAAAAAAGAATGGTCTGCCTTTCCTTCGGGGTCTTCTTCATAATAAGTTCGATATCTTCCCTGAATCCCATATCCAGCATTTCATCAGCTTCATCAAGAACGATTATTTTCACGCCATCAAGTCTCAACGTGCGCCGTTCCATGTGATCCATTACGCGCCCCGGGGTGCCAATAATTACCTGTACGCCTTTTTTTAATGCTCTTATCTGGCGGTCAATGGGTTGCCCGCCATAAACAGGCAGGATCTCAACGCCTTTTTTATATCTTGAGAGCTTTTTGAGTTCTTCTGATACCTGGATAGCCAGCTCTCTTGTGGGACATAAAATTACGGCCTGTACTGCAAGACTTTTCGGATCTATCTTCTCAAGGGTGGCAATTCCAAAGGCAGCAGTTTTTCCTGTGCCGGTTTGCGCCTGTCCGATCACGTCTTTTCCTTCCAGCATATGAGGAATCGATTGTATCTGGATCGGGGTGGGTTCTTCAAATCCCATATCCGTTATTGCTTTTTGTATCTCTTTTGATAAATGTAATTCTTTAAATCCTGATGTTTCCATATTCATTCTCTTTTTATTTTTCTCAAATCCACGACTTCATAGTTAAGCCCTTCGGACTCAAGTCTGTTAAGCAGGCCAGGAACTTCCTCATCAACTGAAACCACAATCGATGACAGGCCGTGATAAGCAGCTTCAACCACGGATTCTTTTGCACCGAAAAGAGTGTTTGGCTTGATATTGATCTTGTGAAGGGATATGAGAGCTTCAACACCTATTGCTGCAATATACGGCTTTTCCTGCACCAGTTTCTTTAACATATCATAATCCACGTTCCGTGAACCGCCTTTTTCCACTCGCGGGACTTTACAGATGGTTATATTGACAGGCGGAAAACTTATCATCCCTTTTAATTCTGTTACTCCCACATCCTCTCCATCCATTGCGTCCGAAATTGTAATCCCGGTAACTTCCCCGTCTTTTCCTGCATATAAAAGACCGTTTTCCATCATTAAAGAAACTGATTCTCCCCTGGTGAAATTTTCCCTGGCGATAGCAGTAGCCACGGATATATGGCTAACGATATCTTCCATGACAAAACGGGCATATTTCTTTAACTCTATCGCCCTTTCAAGAACCCATTCAATTCCATTTTTTGTAACACGATAGCGCACGCGCCCATCAGAATATAAAAATCCTTCCAGTACCAGGTCTTTTATATATTCTGAAACTGCCTGGGGTGTTATGCCTATCCTGCTGGCGATCTCCTTTTGCATGACATCGGGCTGATGCGCTGCGATTTCAACAAGGATCTGGAATCGGGTTATTTCTTTTTTGCTCCGCAATATCATTCGGTTTCCCCGAATATCTCAATCCTCTGCCCTTTAACTGTAAGGATCGGAGAACGTCTTGCTACTGCGCGGATATACATAATACTCTTATCAATGACCCTCTGGAGACCGTTCATTGACTGGTTTCCTGCTTTTACTTCCTTTTCTATCAGATCAAGATAGTCGCGCAATTCGCTGTCACTCTTGAATGTAACCATTATCATATCGCTCAGATCTTCAACAGAGCACTCAAAATTGACCTGTACTCTTGAATAAGATGAATGAAATTCTTTTTCAGGTTTTTGTCCTGGCAGGGGCATTCTCCATTTACTTTCAACAAATCCGCTTTTCTTCAAAATACTAAGACTTTCAGTCGGGTCAAAACCAACTTCCTTTTCGATCTCATCAATGGCTTTCCAGCCAGTCTGGATGCAATCGAAAACTTTCTTGTGGGACTCAATGCCAAAGGCACGTAAAAGCGGAACAATATCTGAAGGCTCATTAATAATTCGAATTCTTTTTCCCATGGGTGATCTCTCTTTATAGCAGTCTATATTTGTTTTATAAAAGGATAAATGTTTTGAAGTAACTATATACCATTAAATATATTTATTCCTACTGTCAGGAGAGTCATCACAACCCCGGCTAATAAAACACCGGCAAATATTGTAAGAAGAGCATTCCTGAACTTGAATCCAAAAACAAATGCCGCTGCACAACCTGTCCATGCGCCTGTCGCTGGTAAAGGTATGCCAACGAATATCGCAAGTCCGATCGAGCCGTATTTTTCAAAGCTTTCATTATGTTTTCTATGAGTTCTTTCAAAAAGCCAGGTAAAATATCTGTCCCAGGTTTTCCAACGGCGCAAATAGTTCGACACCGGTTCAAGATAAAGGAGAAGAGGAATAACTGGCAGCATATTGCCAATTACTGCAAAAGAAAAGGCTGAAACAGGATCCATCCCGAATCCATAGGGGGGTTTCAGAATTGCTATAGGTATCGCAAGCCTTAATTCCGCTACAGGAAGAGCTGCCATAATTATGACCGCAAGCCAGGGTGGGATCGAACTGAATATATCCAGGAGAAAAGCTTCAAGTGTCATTTTTTAGAACCGCATAATATAAAGTGTGCGATCAATGCCTCAAGCTGGATACGCTCGTTAGCTCCTTCCGCCATCCGAAAATCGATCTCACCAATGCGGTCTATCAGATCAACCTTCAGCTTATCAGGGATCTGCATATCAAACATGGCACGGAATATCTGTCCAATTATATCCTCGCCCGAGAGCCCCTGCTCGATCAATAAATAATCCAGCTTTGCGCGGGCTTTCATGAAATTCCCATCAAGCGCAAGTTTTATCAATTCAATGATTTCTTCGGGTTTGGCAGTAGAAGTAGTCTTATAAATAGCATCAAGATCAACGGTCTTATCAAGCATCGCAGCCGCCTGCAAAGCATTAATGGCGCGCCTCATGTCCCCGGCTGCCACATATCGTATGGCTTCCAGGCCGTCATCTGTCAGGTTTACTCCCTCTATTTTAGCGATCTGCTTCACCTTTTCCTCAACCGCTGCGCTTGATATGGGTTTGAACCTGTAGACTGCGCATCTTGACTGGATGGGCTCGATTATTTTTGAAGAATAGTTGCAGGATAGGATGAACCGGCAGGAACTTGTGTATTTTTCCATTGTCCTCCGCAGCGCTGATTGTGCATCAGAAGTCAGCGCATCGGCCTCATCAAGGAATATTATCTTGAATTCCGCCTCACCAAGGGGCGAAGTTCTTGCAAAGTTCTTGATCTTTGTCCTGACAACATCAATGCCGCGCTCATCACTGGCATTCAGCTCGGTGAAATTATTCATCCAGCTCTCTCCGAAAAGTTCCCGCGCTACGCATATTGCCGAGGCTGTTTTCCCGACACCGGGAGGCCCCGAGAAAAGAAGGTGCGGGAGATTCCTGGACTGTACATAGGATTTAAGGCGCTTTATTACTTCGACCTGCCCCACAACATCCTCAAGTTTTTTGGGGCGGTATTTCTCGATCCAGATTTCCTCTTTTATCATTCCAGTCTTATTAAGAAGAAGGTATTATTTAAGTTTCCTGTATGGGTTTATGAAGATTGGGTATTTATACTATGGCAATGCTTAGTTGAATGGAGGAAAATTATGAGATACTGGTTATCCTTTGACCTTGGCCTTCGAGGCAATTATGAATCACTTTACGAATGGCTTGATGCCATTGAAGCAAAGGAATGCGGTGATAATATCGCCACCTTTATTACAACAAAAACTCGAGATCAAATAAAGGAAGAGCTTTCAAAAATATTGGACGAAAAAGCCAGAATATATCTAATAGATAGAAAAAAAGGTGGACAATTCATATTTGGAAAAAGAAAGGTAGCAGCACCATGGGCTGGTTACGGTGAGGCTATGGTTGAGGTTGAACAAGAGGTATGAATACTATTTGTGTTGATTCAGGATTTCTTATTGGTCTTTACGATGAGAAAGATCAATATCATTATAGAGCCGAAGAGATTTTTGTTCAGTATTTTGAGTCTGTTCAAAACCAATTAATTGTTCCTTGGCCAATTCTCTTTGAAAGTGTTTCTACACGAATGTCAAAAAACAGAAAAAGGATGGAAATTTTTTATAGAGATTGGAAAAACCTCTATAGTCAAAAGAGACTTGAATTGTTAGATGATAAACCTTTTAGAGAGAAAGCTATAAGTGAATCTTTCGAGGAAACCTTGCGAGATCCCCGTCACTATAGAGGATTAAGTTTAACAGACCGAGTGATTAGAAATATGTTGTCAGAACCAGATTTGAAAATAGATTATTTCATAACCTTCAACTATGGTGATTTTGGGGATGTATGCAAAAGATTTCATCGTAGAATGATCTGATTCAATACTTTACCAAAGGTGAGGTTTGTTCATGAAACTGTATGAATACGCAGCAAAGGAGATTTTTTCTAAATATGATATCCCCATCCCCGCAAGTACCCTTGTTTCTGATGCAGATGGCGCCGAAGAGGCAGCACGGAAAATGGGAGAGGTGGTCATAAAAGCCCAGGTCTTAACAGGTGGGCGGGGAAAAGCAGGGGGAATTGCACGGGCATCAAGTCCTGAGGAGGCAAATATCCAGGCAAAGCGGATACTCGGGATGTCGATAAAAGGATTTCCAGTGAAAAAAGTGCTTATTGAGGAATACAGGGAACCCATAAAAGAGATGTATCTGGGGATCACCATCGACAGGACGAAAAAAAGTCCAGTCATAATGGCAAGCCCCCAGGGCGGAATAGATATCGAAGAAACAGCAAAAAATTCCCCGGAACAGATCACAATGATGCATATCAATCCTCTTACCGGTATCCATGAATACCAGGCAAGGATGCTTGCAAATTCACTTGACAGGAACAAATCCCCGGAACTTATTAATATCATAAAAAAACTCTATTGTGTTTTTATAGACAATGATTGCCAGCTTGTTGAGATAAATCCACTTGCTCGGACTAAAGATGGGATCATTGCGCTTGATGGAAAAATGGTTATAGATGATAACGCCTTATTCAGGCAGGATTTTTCGCAAGAGGAAACCGGCTCTCTTGAGGAACTGGCAAGGAAAAACGGTATGAGTTATGTGGGGCTTGATGGTGAAATCGGGTGCATAGTAAACGGTGCGGGTCTTGCAATGGCAACACTGGATATGATAAAACACTATGGGGGAACACCTGCGAATTTCATGGACGTTCGTGCAGGAGCTAATGCACAGCAGGTAAAAACCGCACTTGAGATAGTATCATCCAACAAGAATGTGAAGTCAATAATCATTAATATTTTCGGGGGTCTCACAAAATGCGATGAAGTCGCAAAAGGTATTATTGAAATTTTCCCCGAAATAAAAATACCGCTTGTTGTAAGGCTTTCAGGAACAAATGAGTTAGAGGGAAGGGCAATGCTTGGAAAATACGGGATACAGATGGCATCATCGACAGAAGAAGCGGCTAAAGGAGTTGTTGGGCTTGGGCATTCTAATTGATAAAAATACGCGTGTGCTGGTACAGGGAATTACCGGGCATGAGGGATCATTACAGACAGGACAGATGATCGATTTTGGAACTAATATCGTTGGAGGGGTCACTCCAGGAAAAGGAGGGAGCCTGGTTCATGAAAGGCCTGTTTTTGATTCAGTAAATGAAGCCCTCAAAGAAACAGATGCAAACGCATCCGTTATTTTTGTCCCGCCGCAATTTGCAGCCGATTCGATATTTGAAGCCATAGATAACGGGATCGAATTGATAGTATGCATCACGGAAGGTATCCCCGTGCATGATATGATGCGTGTGTGGTCATACCTTAAAACGTCATCTTCAAGGCTGTTAGGGCCTAATTGTCCGGGCATAACAACTCCTTCTGCTTCAAAGATCGGGATAATGCCAAATCATATACATAAACCCGGTAATATCGGAGTTGTTTCACGAAGCGGAACCCTGACTTATGAGATAGTTGATATGCTTTCAAAAAATGACATCGGGCAGTCAACGTCTGTCGGTATTGGCGGAGATCCCGTGAACGGGACTTCATTTGTGGACATACTGGAATTGTTTGAAGATGATTCCGAAACCCATGCTGTTGTAATGGTAGGTGAAATCGGGGGAACTACGGAAGAGGAATCCATTGACTTCATAAAGCAGATGAGCAAACCTGTCATCAGTTATATAGTGGGTGTTTCTGCGCCTCCGGGAAAAACCATGGGCCATGCAGGCGCTATTATATCAATGGGCGTCGGGACAGCACTTGAAAAAATCCAGGCATTTGAAAAAGCAGGGATCACTGTAGCAAAAAGCCCTTCTGATATTGTGCAGCTGGTAAAGAACAGCTTATAGTTCAGCAAGGTTTTTATCTTATAAGGCTGTTATTGAGACGCCCCACGGGATAGTAGGGTAGCCTGGTCCATCCTTGAGCGTTTGGGACGCTTAGACCGCGGTTCAAATCCGCGCTATCCCATCTTTTATATTATATAATTTTAGGATTATATATTTAATGGTGTGACACTTTTCTCACACCTCTTATTAATATATTGTGCGTTCAAACACTAATTTGAATCAAAATTATCCAATCTCAAATTCATGAACGACAAACATCCCATACACACAACCATAAGCACCGAAGCATTGAGGATACTTGAACGTTACGAGAAAGAACTTGGTGCGAAGAACACAGTGCTTGAGCGCGCGCTTCTCGGGATGGATAAACTGCGTTTCAAGGAAAAAGTAGACGCTCAAACTATCAGCAGGTTGATAAAAAGGGTAAATGCAGGGATACCTGGTGTTGATAACCTGATAGAAGGCGGAATACCGGAGGGTTTTGTAGTCGTAGTTACAGGTCCGCCTGGCACGGGAAAAACCACTTTTTCATTGCAGTATCTAATGGAAGGTTTAAAAAGGGACGAACGATGTATTTTTTTTTCATTTGAAGAGAAAGTGGAACATCTTATAAAGCAGTCCATCAGGTTCGGATGGGACATAGGTGAGTATATCGACAAGGGGTATCTGGAAATTTTCGGGTTCACAATGCTTTCAACTGAAGAGATCATTGAAATAATCAATGTTTTCAAGCCGAAACGAATTGTTTTTGATTCACTCAACACTTTTTTCGATATACATGAATTCCGACGGTCATCACAGTGGAGAAGCATATTAAAAGAAATAAGGGATAAGAAAATAACATGTCTTGCGATCACTGAAAAAAGACATGGCCTTGAAGTAAAGGAATATGACGAGTTTGATTTTATGGGCGATGGCATTATGTTTTTCGACAAAAACCAGAGGTATGACCTGGATCCATATCCTACATATTATCTCCAGATCCAGAAATTGCGAATTACCAAAATAAATGAGATGCCACATCCATTTATATTTGCCGGGCATGGGCTGGAACTTATAGGCAATAAGGGACTCGCTAAAATATTTGGAGGAACCCTGCCTGCAACACAAACACAAAAAACTTCAAATCCTTCTATCAAGCCTGTTGATATTAATATTAATTCTACCTAGACATCCTTACTTTATTTTCGCTTCTATTTTCTCAGCAAGCCCGGTAAGATGCCCAGGATTATCGGGATTTTCTTTTTTATATTTGGCGCTGATCGCGGCAAAAATGTTATTTTTTAAAAAGAGGAGATTATATGTGATCCCTTCTGAATCCTTTTTCATAATCATAAAAGACGATTCACCGATGGTTTTTGTTATTACCGGCTTCCCATATCCATGCCGTTTCAAATATCTGGCATCGGCTTCATAAGCCTCTTTTGCTCCTTCATTATCCCTGTATGTTGTAATCACCTGTATGATCGTGTCCTTCTTATCCTTTAATAAACAGCTAAAACATCCTTCCGAGAAACCCCATTTCTTAAGGTCATGCGTTGTTGCGTAATTAAAGCATAATTCAGGCTCTGTTGAAAGCGTGCATACATTTTCATATACTATTTCTGTTTTTTCTCCTGCCTCGGCCTGGGTCAGGGCAATATCGATCGAACGGCCTGTCATGTTTTGCATTTAATGCGGAGGATAGATATGAAAGTATCGAAGTTTAATAGATAGAATAAAATAGATAGAATTACCTATTAAAGTTGATTATCGTTTAGTAGAGGATACATATTATGTTTAAGGCATTAATAGGCGCAGAAAAACTGAAAGATTCAATAGAATCAATATCCACACTCGTTGATGAAGCAAGATTCAGGCTTACGTCCCAGGGTCTGTCAGTAAAGGCCGTGGACCCTGCCAATGTCGCCATGGTGAGTTTTGAGCTTTCAAAAGATGCTTTTGAATCTTTTGATGCAACAGAAGGTGAACTTGGTATTGATCTCACAAAATTGATCGGGGTAATGGAGATGGCAGAAAAGAGCGATAACATCGAGCTTGAGCTTGATGAGGCCAGCCATAAGCTCATTGTAAGGATGCGCGGGCTTGCCTATACCATGTCCCTGCTTGACCCTTCATCCATTCGCAAAGAACCAAAAGTTCCTTCGCTTGATCTTCCGGCGCATATCGTTATCAGAGGAGAAGATATAAAAAGGGCTGTAAAAGCTGCTGAAAAAGTGAGCGATTACATGTCCATGGGAGTAAAAGGAGATGTTTTTTTCATGGAAGCGGAAGGAGATACGGATAAGGTACATGTGGAATTAGGAAAAAGCCAGTTAATAGACCTCCAGGGAACTGATGCGAAATCATTATTCTCTCTTGATTATCTCTCTGACATGAGTAAGATCCTGGGGAAATCAAATGAAGTCAACATCGATCTTGGAAAGGATTTCCCGCTCAAGATCAGGATCAAGATCGCAGAAGGTCACGGAGAGGTCAGTTATATGCTGGCTCCCAGGGTTGAATCAGAATAGGCATGGATGTTTTCAGGTTTGCTTATTTTCCTTTTGTCAATGCTGCCGCAAAATATGTAGAAGCACTGGATTTCAAACTTGAAGAACTCTTTTCCGAGAGGGCATTTGAACAGGTTAGAGTTCGCGGAGAACACCGTGTACTTGAGGCTATCGGGGATGGTATCACCAGGAATGCATCTCCTGACCGGGTGAGCGCAGAAAAGGAACTTCTCTCCTATCCTGTTGCAAGAATTCTTGTATCATGCATTAATGACGGATATCTTATCAAGCGTTATGCACTTTCCGAGGCAAAATCAGCTTTTGAGAGGGTAAAAGAACTGCGGGAAGATGAGCTTAAGGAATTTGCGCTTGATTTTAATATAAACGCAGTTCTTAATGAGAAAGGAGCAGTCATTCATTTTACGGATTACATACGCTATGCGAATGTGATCCATGAACCCAAATGGAAGCTTGTGAACAGGAATATTGACCATGGAAGGGTGTCACTTTCAAGGGAAGACTTCTCACGTATATTGGAAGAAGCCATCAGGAAACGTATTGAATATGGTCTTCCGCTTGCTGTTCCTCCAGAGATATGCACATCCCTGGCGCAGCAGCTTGAGGATATCAGGAACGCCCTGACAACACGAAAATCCGAGTTCAATATCGAGGAATTCAAGGAAATAATGCCAGATTGTTTCCCTCCATGTGTTCTCCATGCTCTCTCAAATGTCAAAGCCGGAGTGAATCTTGCACATTCGATGCGCTTTGCCCTTGTCTCTTTTTTGCTAAATATCGGGATGAACATGGATGGGATTATTGAACTCTTTAAGGTCTCGCCTGATTTTGATGAAGAGCGCACACGATACCAGGTCAATCATATCCACGGCGCAACAGGTACAACATATACATCCCCTTCATGCGCCACCATGATAACATACGGGAATTGTTATGGAAAAGAGACGCTTTGCGACAGGATCTCGCATCCGCTGTCGTATTACCGGAAGAAAGCATGGATATTGAAGAAAGGAAATTGATATAAATTATACTTTATATACTATGAGAAAAATTAATAAGTGTATAATATGGATGGATCGATAAACCAATTTCCTGAACAGGCAGCAAGAGATAATATTGATAAACTGACAGCCTATGATAAAACTGTGGACAGGAATTTCCAGAAATGGGTGTTTGAAAAACAAGCCGGAGCATTAAAGTTCAATGAAGAGCAGATGAACTGGCTCAGGATGATGAAAGAACATATTGCCACAAGTTTTCATATTGAAGTGGAGAATCTTGACTATACACCTTTTGATGCACAGGGAGGACGTGGCATGATGTTTAAGCTTTTTGGGAATGGAATGAATACGGTGATTAGTGAAATGAATGAGGCGCTGGCGGTATGAAAAAGAAAATTGACCAGATTATCATGAAGCTTCGGGAAAATAAGCCAGTTCTTGAAGAGAAATATAAAGTCAAAACGCTCGGAGTTTTTGGCTCATACGTCAGAGGAGAACAAAAAAAATCCAGTGATCTTGATATTCTTGTGGAGTTTCAGCAACCAGTAGGTCTTTTTGAATTTATGGAACTGGAGGATTTCCTGGAAACAAAAATGGGAGTTAAAATTGATCTTGTGTCTAAGAAAGCATTAAAACCAAGAATCGGCAAGCATATTCTTGAAGAGGTAATTAACGTATGAAGAAACGGGAATATGGAGATTTTGTCCAAGACATACTTGATACTATAAATGATGTCAGAAATTTCATTGAAGGAATGGATTTTGAGGATTTTATAAAAGATAAAAAGACTATTTATAGTGTCGTTCGCGCCATCGAAATAATCGGGGAAGCTACCAAGAATGTGCCCGAAGAAATAAGAAAGAAATATCCAGATGTTCCATGGAAAAAGATGGCTGGAATGAGAGACAGGCTGGCTCATGAATATTTCGGGGTTGATTTAGAAATTTTATGGGGAACAGCAACGGAAGATGTGCCTCAATTGAAAGTTCCAGTTTCAAAGGTTTTGGAAGATATGGATAAAGGTGAAAATACTTTACCATGAAGAAAATTGACCACATTATAACTAAACTAAAAGAAAATAAGCCAATTCTTGAGGTCATGGAAAAACTTGGATTTATTGAAAGGACAGGGGTTGGAAGAGCGATAAAATACCAGATATTAGAGAGGCGATAACTTGCACGCAAATTGCATGCAAATTGCACGCAAAAATTACTATCTGGCATGATGTTAGGGGAAATAGAGATACTGAACCACGGGTAAAAGTAGACTAACGCAGATTTGTTAATTTTGACATCCAGCGCTTCTCTGGGTTTTATCAAAGAAATAGTCTATCAAATTATTGAAAATGTAGAAGCAGGACTTGAAAGTTTCAGGGAAATAGTTGAAACTATAAATGGTGAATGAATCTTACCTGATCAAAGCATTATTTCGAATAATTGACCTCCTCAGGCTTTCCTTGAAAGAGACTGGTTCAAACCCGAATATCTTATTGAGATCATTCAGCTCGCACACCATGTTATTCTGCAAAGACTCAATCAGCCAGTAAACAACATTGGGATCTACAGGCGAAAGCTTTCCCAGTACCATTGACGATATCCGGTGCCACGAACCGGGGATGCGAATGAACGTTCTTTTCAGCCCAAGTTCTTCTGCATATTGTTGTATCAGTTCTTTATAGGTCAAAACCTGGGAACATCCGATATCAAAACATTTGTTCACTGTCTCTTTTTTTCCAAGGCATTCAACAAGATATTTTATCACGTCGTCAATGAATATCGGCTGCACTTGTGTATCTTCCCAGTCAAGAACAGGTATAACAGGGAATTTTTTAACGACTGTATCAAGGATATCAAAAGCTGCGCCGCCGCGCCCGATGATCACAGAAGCCCTGAAAATCGTATAATCAATGCCACTGTTCCTTATAATGTCTTCAACTTCTTTCCTGCTTTTAAGATGATGGGATAATTTTTCATTCGGATTTCTCATTCCTGTGAGGTGGATTATCCTTTTGACACCATTGATTTTGCATGCCTCTACCATGTTTTCTATTGCAGTCCTGTCAAGAACATCAAATCTTTTCTGTTCACCTTTTGGCTGGTTTCCCATCATGTGAATGAAATAATATACTGTATCGACACCTTTTGTCGCAGCCACAAGCGAATTGCGATCAAGGGCGTCCCCGGTCATATATGTGATGTTCGGATTATCGGATGTTTTTTGTTTCCTGGCAAGGCATCTAACTTGCAGGTTTTTCAGGGATAAGGCCTGCAAAACACGACTTCCGATAAAACCCGTTGCTCCTGTGAGTAAGATCATATCAGGACTGTGTGTGCGGTGAATAGTATTTAACATATCGATAATATTTTCAATTCATCAGCTTAAGGAATATATCTTCAAGTGATGTCTCGACTGTTTTTATATTGATGATTTTCCCGTTGTGTTTTGCCACCCAGCCTGTAATGTTGTTAAATTCATCAATGTCATGTGTTACTGTGATAAAATTCCCGTTATTTTTCCGGGCCGCAAAATCAAAGTTATCCCTGACATTAAACTCGATTGAATATTCAATTGCCCCGCACATTTTCCTGATCTGGGGCATGGTCCCGGTAGAAACCACTTTTCCCCGGTTCATTATCAGGATGTGGTCGCATATGCTTTCAACCTGGTACAGGTTATGCGCGCTGAAAATTATGGTTTTTCCCTGTTTTTTTAGCTCTAATACGAAATCAGAAAGATATTTGGAAGTTGTAGGATCAAGACCTGAAGTCATCTCATCCAGGATCAGGTATTCGGGATCATTTATCAAAGCCCTTGCTATTGCCACTTTTCGCTGCATACCTTTTGACATCTCACCTATCTTTTTATCTCTCGCATCAAGTTTAAGCGCACCCAGGAGTTCCCTGATCCTGGTGAGGGCAGTTTGCTTTTCTATCCCATAGATTTCTGAGAAAAACATAAGGTAATCGATTGCTGTCATTCCTTCGTATAATGGGCTTTCCTCAGGCAGGAAACCAAGTTTCTGTTTAATTTTCCCGGAATTTTTCCTGATGTCTAACCCCTGTATTTTTATACTGCCAAGGCTTGGAATAATTAATCCGCTCAACATTTTAAGAGTTGTTGTCTTTCCTGCGCCGTTTGGCCCGACAATACCGAAAATCTCACCTTTCAGGACATCAAAATCCAGGGACTCAACAGCGGTAAAGCTTCCATATTCTTTCCTGAGCCCTGTTACTTCGATTTCATTCATAATAAATACTTATTTATTTCATAAGCATAATAAGCATTATGATGGAATACATGAGAGAAACGAGAGAAATAAGAGAAATAAGCTAAATATGAGTAGAATATTTACAATAGCCAGATGGGAACTAAGGAAGACAAAATCAAGTTTCAGTCTTAAAACCCGTTTTTTTTCTTTCATAATATTGATCCTGATAGGGACCGCTTCTTTTTTTGCAGCCCAGTCCGGTCTTCATATAAATGATAATATTTACAGGGTTGCGGTGACGGATGCATCCCTTGCAGGAGTTTTACAAAGCGATGCTAAATTCGAAGTTTACATTGCAGGTGAAGGAGGGGCTAAATCTCTTTTTGAAAACGAAGGAATTGATATTCTCATAAGCGGCGATAAAATTTATTACCACAATACTGAAAAATCAATATCGGCTCTTGATGCCCTTGACAAGGCCATAAAAAAATATGATGAAGCAAGGCTTTTGTCATATAACGACCTGAATAATACTTTTCCTGTGTGGATCAACATAAAAAATATCGCCCGTGAACAGGCTTTCCAGGCGCCGTCTATCAATAAAATTCCGATGAATATGACAACGCAGGCGCCAGAGACAGGGGCAGGTCAAGTCCCGGAGGAGGATTCCCATGATATAAAATCATCCATGGAACCCGTGGAACCGGATGGTTCTGTGCCCGTCACCGAAAAACAGGGAACAAATATAAACATAAATATCCCGGAAAAAACCACTGAGAATATACAAATCCCTTCTATCAGGGAAATAACGGAAAATAGAATAATTTCACCCATTAATGAACAAAATCTGGCAACACCCTCTCATTTTAATCCATCGATCCCTTTTAAATCTGTTGTCCTGAGTTTCATATTTATCTTTCCTATTTTTTTTATCGCGCAGTTTTTTTCATCAAGCATTATGGATGAGAGAATAAAGAGAAAAGGTGAACTTTTGCTTGTAACACCTGCCAGTTCTTACCAGATCGTCCTTGGAAAGCTTTTACCGTATCTTCTGGGCTCAATTGCACTTGTGGCCATAATGACATTTAAACTGGGGGGAAGTCCATGGATAATCCTGACCCTCCTGCCTGTTTCCCTGATGTTCCTTTCAACATCCTTCCTCGGTGCAATAATTGCACGCAGTTTTAAAGAACTCAGTTTTGTGCTTATTTTCCTTTCAGTTTTCCTGTCCGGCTATATTTTCTTTCCCGCGATGTTTGCAAATATCCATGCCATTAGCATCATTTCCCCGATAACACTTGTTGTCAGGCTTCTTGAGAATGAGACTGTTTCGATAAGCGATTACATGTTTTCTACACTTCCGTTTTACCTGTTATCCATCCTGATCTTCATATTCGGCATTTTCATTTACAGGGAAGAAGACCTGTTCACACAAAAATCCATCAAGGAAAAACTTCTTGATTCGATCCAGGAATTTATTAAACGGGTCCCAGCTCCGCTATTCTCATTCAGCATTGCCCTTCTTCCCCTTGTATTTTCTATCCAGTTGATGCTTATTGTTTTGATGTTTAATTTTCCAATTCGCATCGGGATATTATTATTTATTATTGTTGCTGCTTTTGTTGAAGAACTGGTAAAATCAATCGGTATATATACGGTATTTTCCAGGAAAATGTCTGATGTCACGACTGGTAATGCCTTAAAATTCGGGATATTATCAGGGATTGGTTTTTTTGCAGGTGAAAAGATCCTGCTTCTTGTTGTCATTGCCAGTATCACAGGCTCAGCGTTCGGTTCAGTGATGGGGATCGGACTACTCGTTTTTCCTTTGCTTTTGCATGTTACATCCACAACAGTAGCATCACTGGGTATGAGATACTTGGGGTATCGGGAGTATCTTGCCTGTGTTGTCCTTGCATCGATCGTTCATGCAGCTTATAATCTTTATCTGGTAAGGAGTGTTGTTTTTGGCTGATACAGGGGTTATTGTGAAAAAGGAGGTTAAATCCCTCGTGTTTGAAAAAACACTAATACTGGCAATAATCGTACAATTGTTAATTGCTTCTTTTTCATCTTTGATTGTTATTGGTCTTGCTTCATTTTTTGACCCGTCCTCTCTTAGCAACTATGACACTCCCAGGGCAAATGTGGGAATTGTGGGTCAGGGGGAATTAAGGCAATTCATTGAAAAAAGCCAGGTAAACCCGCATTATTACAGGGATGTTGACTCGGCACTTGTTGCTTTTTATAATAATAAAATCGATGCGGTTATTGTCATCCCGAAAGAAGAATCGGGTGGCAATGAAATTATCAACCTGGTGATATATCTCCCAAAATCAGATATAAGAGGCACTTTCGTAACGCTGGAGCTGAAGAAACCCCTGGAGGAATATGAAGGCTATGTCCGGGATATAAGGGGTGAAAGGATAGGCTTTGAACCGATAAAACTCTATGTTGATAATATTCCGAAAAAAACCTCAACATATTTTGAATTCATATTCGGGATACTTATCCCGCTTCTTGTTTTCACCCCGGTATTCATATCAGGCGGACTGATAATCGATATGTTGACCGAGGAATATGAACGTAAGACCATGGATTTGCTGCTGGTAACACCAGTGTCATTTTCCCAGATTTTGAGCGGCAAGATGATCACTGCCATCATTATTGTCCCGGCACAGGCATTTTTATGGCTTCTTCTTGTCAGGTTAAATGGTGTAGTGGTTCACAACATCGGATTAATACTGCTTCTCTCAGGAATAATTGGAGCGATCGTTGTTATTATCGGGGCGATCATAGCAGTCAAATATAAAAAGAGAATGATATCACAGTATTTGTATTCACTTGTGCTTATTTTGATGTTCCTCATGGGATATCTATTCACAAATTCTCCTTTTAACCTTGTGACAAGGCTGTCAGCCGATTCTATTGGCGCCCAGGCGCTGGTTTATTGCGGGGCGTATGCTGCTGTGGCTGTTGTACTTTATATGGGTATGATGAGATTCCAGGTATCAGGGGCGGATTCAGGAAATCCTGAATAAAATTTAATTATGGAATTAGGCTCCAGGATAAATGATATAAGCAAATGAGTACAAGAAAATAAGTACTTTAAAGTAATTGCTTTATGGGTGATTCTAATGGATGCAAGAGATGCAGGAATAATTGCAAGAAAATATTTTTTGGATAGTAGCGGCAATGCATATTTTTTATTCGAAACTAACAAAGTAGAAAAAGAAAAAGGAATATGGAAAGTCGATTGTCAAATAAAGAGTATGTTAGGGGACGAAAAATGGAAAAGTTACATAATATATATTAATGATGATGATGGAGCTATTCTGGATATAACTAAGTATGATTAGAGTTCCAAAGGTAATTGTAATCGATACAATCCCACTCTTGTTATTCCTAATAGGAGCTTATGATCAGAATTTAATATTAACATTCAAGAGACTTAAAACATATAAGTATACATTTGAAGACTTTACGATTCTTAAAGAATTCCTCTTTCGTACTAAAGTAATTGTGGTCACTCCAGGAGTATTATCTGAAGTTTCAAATTTTGCTTTTGAATGTGGACATTTTTCAGATTTACTCGAAAAAAACATTAAATATTTAATGTCTATGAAAGAATTTTATGTGTCTAAAGAAATTATTTTCGAATCAAATGAAGAGTTGTTTAAATTTGGTTTTACAGACACTTCTTTGATAATAGCTGCTAAAAATAATGTTGGCGAGATATTAACAAGAGATTATGGATTATCTCAATATTGCCAAAAAAAATTAGGTATTGGAGCACTTAATCTTGAAGATATTTTAAGAATAAAAGAATTAATCAAATAAAATCATTGACATAATTGCCAACGCGATTGAAACCATCCCAAACCATCACAGCCCTTAAGTACACCAAATCCCATTTTTCATGTGGGTTATGAGTTTCTTCATCAGGTTTGCACGCCAATGGATAGCTGGTGAAACCTTAGATGACGCTATCATAACTGCAAAAAAGGCAAACAACAGAGGCATTGGCGCCATAATCAATTTTCTTGGAGAGCATGTAAAGGATAAAGACGAAGCAGAGAAAAACAAGATCGAGAACCTTGAAATCCTGAAATCACTCGAACTCTATAATAGCTTTTTTAGTTCCTATCGGAGTAATTAGGGCATGCGTACCTTTTTCAATATGATATGATTCTCTAAGCTCTTTTGGCAGTCTCAGTAGCAATATTTCGCCGCTCTCACTTAATTTTCTTTTGTATGAAGTCTGCCCTCTTGGGGCAACTCCAAGCGCGGCTTTTAGTCCCTTCTCTATTTTGGGTATTGAATCCGGATGGTTTATGTAGATATTTCTGCCGGTAGTTTTGTGCTTTCTGACAAGAACATCTGTAATAACTACAGGGATGCCATAATTCTCAATTACAACATCTTCGTACACATCCTTGAATTCGTCATTCTTTTTCATATTTTCACCTTTTTAAATTGATTTTCTTCTTTCGATTGAGTATGGTTATAACTACAATAAGCCCCTGATTGGACTTCTGGAAACCTATAACATATGGATAGATGTGGTCATTCGATTCAGATTCACACAAGTATCTTGTTGAAAAATATTCAGTATCATGTACTTCCTTTCTTATTATCTCTGGATTGTTCAGAATCTGTTGTATGAATTCAAACAACTGAAAAGGGTTTATTCCCCATCTATCATACGCCCTGTTGTCTTTATAGATATGCTCATCTAAACCAATATGTTCTTCGGATGCCAGTTTCTTAATAAGCTCCTGGACTTGCCTTTTTTCTTTAATATCCAGATATGCTATCTTGTATCGTTCTTTCTCAGGCATCGTATAAAAAAGGTATGTTTTTGTATATAAATGCGCGCCATGAATTTGGATTTTTGGTGATTATTTTTGATAGGTTGTTTTGTATAGCACAGCCCTTAAGTACACCCAACCCAATTCCTAATAAGGGTTATGAGTTTCTTCATCAGGTTTGCTCGTCAATGGATAGCTGGTGAAACCTTAGACGACGCTATCATAACTGCAAAAAAGGCAAACAACAGGGGCATTGGCGCCATTATCAATTTTCTTGGCGAGCATGTAAAAGATAGAGAAGAGGCCGAGAAAAACAAGATCGAGAACCTTGAAATCCTGCGGGCTATTAAAGATGCAAAACTGAACTCCTCACTTTCCATAAAACTCACGCAGCTTGGGCTTGGGATCGATAAAAACCTGTGCTTATCCCATGTGGAAACGATCGTAAGCGCTGCTAACGATATTTTCGTATGGATCGATATGGAGAATTCACCATATACAGAAGATACGATCGATATTTACCTCACTGTTTTTAAGAAATATAAAAACGCAGGAATAGCGATCCAGACAAACCTCAAACGAAGTGAAGACGATATCCGAAGAATTGCATCTTTGGGCGGCATAATACGTCTTGTAAAAGGCGCTTATAAAGAAAATAGTCAAATAGCGTATTCCAGCCGTGCAGATGTGACAATAAACTTCTCAAAACTCATGGGATTCCTGTTCTACAGGAGCCCGTTTTTTGCTATTGCGACACATGATGACCGCCTGGTCAATGAGGCAATTGAAGCGAACAGGTCTCATAAAAAGAAGATCGAATTCCAGATGCTTCATGGGGTCAGGGAAGAATTAAAGAACAAGCTTGTAAAAAAAGGATTTGTAGTTGTTGATTATATTCCTTATGGCAAAAAATGGTTCCCGTATTCCGTGCGAAGGATAAGGGAACGGAAACGCAATATTTTGCTGATATTCAGGTCGATTTTTGATATATGACATTTTGATATGTATCAGATGACTTTTTGCTCTTTTGATTTCTTATAACCATTATATCCTGTCAATATAATGGCCCCAAGTCCAAGAAGAATAATTATAAAATGAATAAATCCCCCGATAATTGGCAGATTTATACCTATAACCACGATAATTAAACCTAAAGCCATGGCTAATACCCTGGACTTCGTTTCCTGTTTCAACTTCCCTAATACATATTGTCCAACCCACAACCCAATATAAATTCTGCTTATATATAATAATGTAATATAAACAACTAATAATATCAGACCAAGGGGAATTCCAATTACGGTTACTAAAAGTAATACCGCAACAATGGGTGTAACTATCAGGAATAGGAGTCCCCACAAAAGATTTTTTAACGGCTTAACTGAAATATTATCTGAAATTTTTTGAGTTAATTCGGGAGCGAGTATCAGGGATACTATTCCGATCAATAAAAGCCATAAATATCCCAGTATCTCACCCGGTAACCGGGACATGAAATTTTCCCTTCTTACAGGTGTTTCTTTGTAAGTAGTCGTTCCCGAGACAATTCCTGAAATTTCACCCGGTCGGGGGGCCGTATATTCCAGATTCCCGCCTATGGTTGCGCCAGGAGAGACCTTGATATTATTACTTATATTAACAGTCACATTTCCCTTCGTTGCACCATTCATTTCCACATCGGAAGCTCCCCCATTGATATTTCCATTCACAGTACCATCAATGGTAGCAGTTCCTGCACCCAATGTTAAATCCCTGGTTATCCTCGCATTTTTCTCTAAAACGAGGTTTCTTGTAAAGACAAGAACATTATCCCCCACATCCCCACCAATTCTAACTTCGCCACCAGCTGCCTTTATATCATTCGTGACATTCCCTGTAACGATTATGGAACCTCCAGCCGCAATGACCCCGCCATTTATTGTTCCGGTGACTTTTATTTCAGAACCTGCAGCAATAAGATCACCGTTGATAACACCGTCTACTGTTATCGAATTTCCTGCAAAATAAAGATCATCATTTACTACCTCATCTTTCATGATAACGAGTTTATCCCCTGACCTGAATTCTGAAGCACTGGAAATTGAGGAAAAAACGATAACAAAAATGAACAAAAACATTAATATCTTTAAGAGAAACTTTGTATTCATACCACTCACAATAGTATGTTTGTAAGTCTTCTCTCATAAATGTTGCCACTACCGATAAATTATTAGCATTGATATCCGATAAGTTAAGGCTATGGTCAAAATTATAGTTAAAAAAAGTATAGCTACAGGAAAAATAGCTGAAAAATTGGAAAAAATAGCAGCCTGTTCACAAGGGGTCTGCATACCTATAGCGGCTTCTAATGGTGATTTTGCTTTTGATACTACGGAAGATATTAAAAAATATTGGGATTCTTTAACAGAATCAAAACAAAAATCCATTATTAAAAAATATGTAGAGGGAAATAGTGGCCTGGAAGATATTATTGAAGAAGAGATGAAGAAGCATTAAATGCTATTTTCATTCTTCTCGTTTCTTTTCAGGTTAAGCTCCAGGAATTCAAGGGTCTTATTCCATGCGTCGACAGCTTGCTCCTTTCGAAAAGCTTGGGTGTTTGTCGGGTTTGAAAAGCCATGACCGGCTCCTTCATAAATAGAGATATTCACACTTGTTCCCTGTTCTTTAAGAATTCTTTCAAACTCACGGACATCTGTCACTGGAATGCTTGTATCCTCAGCTCCGAATAACCCCAGGACTGGCTGTTCCATCTTCATGAGAATGGCCTTATCTGTCGAAACCTGACCGTAATATATTACAGTAGCCTGTATGTCTTCATTGACACCCAGATGGAATGACTGACCGCCACCGTAACACCAGCCCAGTGAAGCGATTTTACTTTTTTCCACGTTCGTCATATTACGCAGATACTTTACAGCTGCCTGCATCTTCGGGATCGTTTCATTATTGGGATTATTTCGAATATTGGCCTGGGCACCCTCGGTTGTCGTGGCGACATTTCCTTTAAAAAGATCAATTGCAAGCACTACATACCCTTCACGCGCCGTAATATCTGCCATGCTCTTTACCTGATCGTTCAATCCCCACCATTCATGGATCATGACAATACCCGGATATTTGCCTGGAGTAACTGGCTGGACGAGGAATCCTGAAAGACTGACACCTTCAATATTGACATCAATATTAGTTGTTGAGACGTTCAACCCGGTCTTTCCTTTGAAAACTTCTGCAAGCCCAAGATAACTAGTATCAGGTTCTCCTGCCTGTTCATGACCTGTCAGAGTTGGCACAGGTGTTGGCGAAGGAGTTGAAACTTCTGTCTGTTCAGGAGTTGTTCTTTCGTTCTCAACACATCCGGCAAAAAAAACAAGAGACGCGATTATTAATGCACACGTCAAATTTCTAATAGTTCTATTCATAATATTCCCACCTATATAACAAATCAATGTCATATGATTTATAAATTGCTGTAATGTCTTAAGAAGAACATTTATCTAAATTGTCAGCCATCAAAGATATGAAGATGGAGTAAAAATAAGGGAAGGTCTTATGGGTTTTTTTGGAACCGAAGCAAGTTGGGTTGCTGATGTGACTTTGATTGCTCAGACAGCAGGTCTCATAATCCTTTTTTTAGGATGGAAATATGCTAAAACAAAAAATTTTCTAAAACATGACATAACTGCTAAAACCTCTGTCCTGTTAGGTGGCTTATCTTTTATCTGGATGGGTTTTTCTCTGGTTTCTAATCTTGCGTCATTTATTTCTACAACTCTTATGGGTATTCTTATTTTCTCTCATATGATCATAGGACTACTGGCACTATTCATGGGATTATTCTTAGTGTTGGGTGAAATTAAAAAGACAAGGATGTTCATGATTATTACTTTTTCTTCATGGATCGCAGCAATGTTCCTGGGCATTATTTTATACTACTTGTTATTTATGTAAAATTCAAATAAACGATAACGATTAATATGAAGGTGCCTATTCATACATATAAGTGGAGGTAATAAAAATGGCTATACAGGCTGTCCCAAATCCCACTTCAATGAAAAAATGACATTATTTTCAAT
>NZ_NTMG01000080.1 GCF_002487355.1 Candidatus Methanoperedens sp. BLZ2
CGTGCAGTTTGATGAGGAGGTGGAGGTTGGAAAGCCTCTGCTTTACTCTACTATTTGCGTTCATCCGCGGTTACTTTGCCTGATTAAACAAAAAGCTCAGGAACTTCAGGAGCGTCAGCACTCAAAAGACATCAAAGTAACCTTTAATCCTTCCCGCACCAATAAACTCATAGGGAGAAACTACTTATGCCCATCAGATTTGACCGATTCACAATCAAAGCCCAGGAAGCATTCCAGGACGCACAGACAATAGCACTTGACAGGAACCAGCAGCAGCTTGAAGTCGAGCATCTTTTGCTTGCACTCATCAACCAGAAAGAAGGGCTGACACTTCAGCTCCTTCAAAGACTTGGCGCGAATACTTCAGGAATAATCTCACGGCTTGAGGATGAGATCAGCAAGCTTCCGCGCGTGGAAGGACCAGGAGCAGGCCAGGTTTACATGTCCACACGATTGAACAATGTCGCTGAGGCTGCATTTTCCGAAATGAAGAACCTTCGTGATGAATACCTGAGCACAGAACATCTTCTGCTTGCAATAGCTGATGAAAGAAATGGCATCTCGGCGCGTATCCTGAAAGAGAATGGGGCTTCAAAGGATGCTATCATGAAAGCCCTGAAAGATATAAGAGGTTCATCCCGTGTTACCGACCAGAATCCCGAAGAAAAATACGAAGCTCTAAAAAAATACGGCCGCGACCTCACAGAGCTTGCCGCAAGCGGGAAGCTTGACCCTGTAATTGGCCGTGACGAAGAGATACGCCGCGTCCTGCAGGTGCTTTCACGGCGCACGAAGAATAATCCCGTTCTTATCGGGGAGCCCGGCGTCGGAAAAACCGCTATTGCAGAAGGCCTGGCGCTTCGCATATTTGCAGGCGATGTTCCGGAGACCATAAAGGATAAAAAAGTTGTGGCGCTGGATATGGGAGCGCTTGTTGCAGGTACGAAATTCAGGGGCGAATTCGAGGAGCGCCTGAAGGCTGTGATAAAAGAGGTACAGGATTCGCAGGGGCAGATCATACTTTTCATAGACGAACTCCACACGCTCGTCGGCGCAGGGGCAGCAGAAGGGGCTATAGATGCTTCCAATCTCCTTAAGCCTGCGCTTGCCCGCGGGGAGCTTCATGTAATCGGCGCCACAACGCTTGATGAATATCGCAAGCACATTGAAAAAGATCCTGCTCTTGAGCGCCGTTTCCAGCCAGTGCTTGTGGATGAGCCGACAGTTGATGAAACCATTTCCATACTGCGCGGTCTTAAGGAAAAATATGAAGTGCATCATGGTGTGAGGATACAGGACGCAGCGCTTGTGGCAGCGGCTATCTTATCCCACAGGTACATAACCGACAGGTTCCTGCCGGATAAGGCTATAGACCTGATCGATGAAGCGGCTTCAAAGCTCAGGATAGAGATCGACAGCATGCCCTCCGAGCTTGATGAAATTGAACGAAAGATACGGCAGCTTGAGATTGAGAAACAGGCTGTAAAAAAAGAAAAGGACGAATATTCAAGAGAACGCCTCGAAAAAATCGATAAGGAACTCTCAGACCTGAAAGAGAAAAGCAGTCAGATGAAAGCCCACTGGCAGCTTGAAAAAGATGCCATCAAGAAAATCAGGAAGATCAAGGAGGATATCGAAAAAACACGAATTGACTCTGAGAAAGCCGAGGTTGAGGGAAACCTTGAAAGGGCATCCGAACTCCGTTACGGTGTCCTGATAAGTCTTCAGAAACAGCTGGATGAAGAGAATAAGAAACTTATCGAACTCCAAAAAGACCAGAAGATGTTAAAAGAAGAGGTTGATGAGGAAGATGTTGCCGAAGTCGTATCCAAATGGACGCATATCCCTGTCAGCAAAATGCTTGAGGGGGAGATGCAAAAACTTGTTCACATGGAAGAGCGCCTGCGCCAGCGCGTCATCGGCCAGGAGGAGGCAATCGTTGCAGTTGCCAATGCCGTGAGGCGCGGCCGCGCAGGGATTTCAGACCCCAACCGCCCCATCGGTTCATTCATGTTCCTTGGGCCCACAGGCGTAGGCAAGACAGAACTTAGCAGGGCGCTTGCTGAATTCATGTTCGATGATGAGGCCGCGATGATAAGACTTGATATGAGCGAATACATGGAAAAACATACTGTCGCAAGGCTTATCGGCGCACCTCCAGGTTATGTGGGATATGAAGAAGGAGGGCAGCTCACAGAAGCCGTGAGAAGGAGGCCATATGCGGTCGTCTTGTTCGATGAGATAGAAAAGGCACATCCTGATGTTTTTAACCTGCTGCTCCAGATACTTGATGACGGGCGGCTCACAGACGGCCACGGGCGCACTGTGGATTTTAAGAATACTGTAATTATTATGACTTCCAACATCGGAAGCCAGTGGATATTCGAACTATGGGACAAAGAAGATAAGATGAGAGAAAAAGTGATGGATGCCGTCCGAAGCCATTTCAAGCCGGAATTCTTAAACCGTCTCGATGACATTATAATATTCCACTCGCTCAGGCTCCCGGAAATCATGAAGATAGTGGATATCCAGTTCAATATCCTGAAAAAGCGCCTTACTGAAAGGAAAATAGAAATAAATCTTACTGAATCAGCAAGAGACCTCATTGCAAGAATAGGTTATGATCCATCATATGGCGCAAGGCCCTTAAAGAGGACAATCCAGCACAAGATACTTGATCCCCTGGCAATGAAGATACTTGATAAGGAATTCGGCGAAGGAAATGTGATAGAAGTGGATGCAAAGGGCGATGAGCTTGTATTCAGGAAAGTGTAAAGTCCAAACATTTCATTTTTTTTGAGTTTGATGAAGTGTGTAATCAATATATTTAAGTAGATTAACTGCAAGTTAGGTCAAGAATTATAATATTCCTATTAAAGGAATAGATTATTATTATCGATACAGGAGAATAAAAATAATGGCAGATTTCAGAGTAACTATTTCGGACAGTAAGAGTAAATTGGCTTACCAGGTAGCTGTAACAGGCCCGGCAGCCAACAAAATAATCGGAAAAAAAATTGGGGACGTTGTAAGCGGCGATATTGCAAATATGGCAGGATACACACTTAAGGTAACTGGCGGAACAGATAAGGATGGGTTCGCTATGAGAGGGGATTTACCAGGACCTGCAAGACGAAAGATATTAGTGGCAGGCGGCGTTGGTTATATTCCAAAGGCAGATGGGGTAAAGAAGCGAAAATCCATGAGGGGAAATGAGATTTCATCAGAAATTTCACAGATCAACACTGTCATCCTGGAATATGGACAAAAACCTTTGAACGAAATCTTCGTTAAGAAAGAAGGCGAAGAAGCAAAGAAGGAAAAGGAAAGACCAAAGGGCAGAAGATAATCTTTAGATATAGCATCTGGGTATTTAATTTATTATCCAGGCGCTAATCTTAATATTTTTTTTTAATTTTTTATTATTATTTTTTATTACATTGGAAATTTAATCGACTACAGAATTGAAAACAAGTAGCCTAATACTTGCGCTCGATCATATAATCAGCAAGCCTGGTAAGTATATTTTTTGCTTCTGATTCAGGGAGCATAGCAAGCGCAGCTTTACCTTCATCCACAAAACTGAGCGCCTTGTTCATAGCGTAATCGATGGAACCTGATTCCTTAAGAGTCGTGAGCGCTGCGGAAATCTCGCTTCTGGTTGCATTACATTTCCCAAGAGCATCAATACTTATTCCTTTTGAAAGTGCATGGATAATAATAAGAGTACGTTTTCCTTCAATTATGTCCCCACCCTGCGCTTTTCCAAGTATTTCCTCAGGAGTGATCAAATCTATCACATCATCATATATCTGGAATCCAACACCGGTCAGCCGGCCAAAATCCCATAAAGCCCTGACATGCTCACGGTTTGCACCGGATAAAACTGCTCCTAATTTTAGTGCTGTTGCAAAAAGTACAGCCGTTTTTTTCTCGACCATTCGCATATATTCTTCTTCAGTTACATCCTTGCGTGTCTGGAAATTCATATCCATCCACTGGCCTTCACATATATCGGTGCATGTCTTTGACAGGAGTTCAAGACTTTCAACAAGTCTTTGTGGCTCGCTTTTTGTACATGAAAGTATCTCAAAAGCCTTTGAATAAAGAGCATCCCCGGCAATGATCGCTCTTGGAACACCCCATTTCTTATGAACAGTTGCAAGTCCTCTCCTCAAATCCGCTTCATCCATGATATCATCGTGTATAAGGGTAAAATTATGGACAAGTTCAACAGCGACTGCAGCAGGAAGAACATCATCAGGCTTTCCGCCCACAGCTTCAGATGCCAGCAACAACGCAGATGGCCGGAGTCTTTTTCCTCCGGCATCAAGAAGATGACGCATGGCTTTATACAATTCATCAGGCGGAGTAATTGGAAGGAATTTCGGGATAGATTCATCAACCAATTTAGCTTTTTTCTGGAGGATCTCTTCGATCATATATTTTTTATCTCCGTTTTTTAGCATATATCATAAAGATTTTCATAATACCAGTTCCTCCCCATTTCTCATGATATGGACCGTATCGCCGAAGTGGTATCCAGCATCTTCAGCCAGTTCAACATAATGGGAATGCATTACCATATTCCCATGTGATGGGATGACCTGCTCCGGATTCACCATACGCAGTAGTTCCCAGTGATCTTCCCTTGAAGCATGACCGGATACGTGGACATTTTCATAAATGCGAGCTCCCGCCATTTTCAGTTTTATTTCAAGGGCATGCCTGTTCGCCATAGTCATAGGGCTGGGAATGGTATTTGCAGAGAATATGACTTTATCTCCTGGTTCGATCCTGAATTGGGTTTCTCCATTTGCAATCCTTGTCAGGATGGCATCGGGCTCTCCCTGATGACCGGTAACTATGGGTAGATATTTTTTCTTTCCTTCCTGTGATATGCGTTTCAGGAACTTATCAACTGAGTTCCTGTTACCGTATATTTCAAGATTATTGGGGAATTTTATATAACCCATCTTCTGGGCTATTGAAAGATAGCGTTCCATTGACCTTCCCAGCAATACAGGGATCCTGTCCATCTCTTCTGCCGCCTGAATAATTGCATTGATACGAGCAACATGTGATGAGAATGTAGTAATAATTACGCCTGATTCTGTTTCTTCCGTGCCCAGAAGTACATCACGCACAAGGTCTTTTGCTATTTGTTCGGATGGTGTTTTCCCGGATAGTCCCGAATTTGTGCTTTCGGTTATCATAGCCCTGACGCCGTCTTTACCAATTTTTTTTAGCCGCGCAAAATCCGGTGCTTCGCCGATAGTCGGTGTCCTGTCCAGTTTGAAATCGCTTGCATACAGTACAACTCCTTCGGGAGTATGGATCGCTGCAAAAGCTGAATCCACTATGCTGTGCTGGATACGTATGAACTCGATCTGGACATCCGGTGTAAGATTATATCTTCCACCGATCTTTAAGGGAATAACTTCATTATTTACCCTGAATTTCTTTTCATCTGATATTTCATGCTTAACAAGCTCTGCGGTGTATGGTGTGGCTATTATAGGTGCCTTATACCTGTGAGCGAGCTTTGGAATAGCTCCGATATGGTCAAGATGGCCGTGTGTGCAGACTATAGCTTTTACGCTTCCGCCAGCATCCTTCATGATAGTATCATCCGGGATCGCCCCCATTTTTATAAGGTCCATTGAATGCATTTTGTCTATTTCGACATCTTCATGTATCTGGACCCTGTCCAGCTGTAGTCCCATATCAAGGACAATAATATCATTATCTACTCTTACACCGGTCATATTCCGGCCCATTTCATTATAGCCGCCGACCGCAATAATTCCTATTTCTGTCATTTAAATTACTCCATAATTAATATTATATAGTTATCTTATTATAATACAACTTATTATATTATGTCTTATATCTTTTTGTTGCAAATTTACCTGTCTCAAATCCTCTCTGCACCAGGAACTCTTTCGTGCTTCCACATATCACTAAAGCGACGTTGCCCAGTTCTTCAATTGTGCTGCACCCGCATAAGAACATAGCTACTCGCAATTCTTCAATAATAAGATTCAACCTGTCTGTTACATCCTTCTGCCCCTTTAAAGCAGGAGCTACAAGAGGCAATGCAATCCCGCAAAGGGATGCACCCAGTGCGATGGATTTTGCCACATCTATACCAGAACGTATGCCGCCTGTTGCAATTACAGGTATTGAAATACTGGATTCCACAATACTTACTGCTGTGGGTATTCCCCAATTCCAGAATTCTTTGCCAAGATGTTCGGATAACAGGTCTCCGCGTTTTTGTGCGCGATATGTTTCAACACCTGCCCAGCTTGTTCCGCCGCGACCTCCTACATCAATGGCAGATGCTCCTGCTTCAGATATTGCAAGAGCCTGGTTATGAGCGATACCCGCGCCTGTTTCTTTTACAATTACAGGAACAGATAGCTCTTCACAGACTTTCTTTATGGCTGTAAGGCATCCTGTGGCATCAACATTTCCTTCAGGTTGTATAGCTTCCTGGAGAAAATTCAGGTGAATGGCCATGGCATCAGCACCTATCATCTCGACTGCCCTTTCAAGTCCATCGATCCCGAATTCGTTTAGCTGCGCTGCGCCCACATTTCCGTAAATGAATGCATTGGGCGCTTTATCCCTTACTACCCTGAATGAATCCTCCATGCTGGGGTCCTCGATCGCTGCCCTCTGGCTGCCCACACCGATACCTATACCAAGCTCTTCTGCTGCGCTGGCAAGTGTTGCATTCACAGCTTTAGTGTCCGGATGGCCTCCTGTCATTGATGCTATCAATATGGGCGCGCGTAATTTCTTATCCAGGAATTCAGTTTCAAGATAAAGATTATTTTTATTTATTTCCGGAAGACAATTATGAACAAGGTCTATGTCATCAAAACCTGATGCCCGAAGACCCGTATTACTCTTATGCGCTTCAACATCTTTTTCAACGCATAATAATAAATGTTCTATCTTCCTTTCCGATGTACTCATTTCATATCCCTTATTAAATCCACTATATATAACTCATTTGTCTGAGATCAAAGTTCCAACATCTTCTCCATATAAAAAACTTGATACTATACCTTTCCGGGAAGCATTGAATATACGGGAGCTTATTCCTTTATTGGCAAGTTCCAGCAACTCCGATACTTTTCCAAGCATTCCGCCTGTCACGTCTGTTGAACCTGAACCCTTGATATTTTTTCTCATATCAACAAAGCTGAAATGTGTTATTTTTTTAATTACCGCATCCTTATCATCAAGCACCCCATCAACATCGCTTCCCGCACCAATTTGCGAAGCATTCAAGGCGATTGCAAGATGCGGGATTATCCTGTCACCCGAAAGAACCGAAGCGCCTTTGATCCTGTCCATAACCACATCTCCATGAAGTACAGGAATAATGCCTTTTTCAATCATCACTTTTATCTGCCCGACCTGGAAATCAATTATCTTCCCGTTCTCAAGAAGGCATGAGCTTAAAGGATGAACTGGCAGGGCATTTGCACCTGCATTATTCAAAGACTCCAGGACTTTTGAGTTCAACACTTTTACAGAATTATGGATAAGATATGCGCCTTTTGCATCAAATCCTTCGTTCAACCTGTATTTCATGGCCTGCGGATGACCGAATGAACCTGCCCCATGAACAAGGATAAGCTGTGAATCCGAATCTTTCTTAAATGATGCAACCTCATTTGATATCCTGTTAATTTCAGCTTCCCTCGCTTTTGATAAAGAACTTTTTTCAGTAATTACACTTCCACCGATCTTTAATATGATAAGGCTCAAACCTGCAACACCCCATCAGGAGTAAAACTTGAAATAATGGCGCTACCCCCGGCTTTCTCAATCGCATTAGCTACTTTCTCCGGAGAATCAGTAAGCGCTACCATGCAGCCGCCGCCTCCGGCGCCTGTCAGTTTTGCACCATACGCGCCTGCATTACGTGCAGCATAGACAAGAGCGGATAGTTCCATCGTACATACGCCAAGCGCATCAAGCAATCCATGATTGGCATTCATCAGTTTACCCAGCTCTCTATAATTTTTTTGCATTACCATGGTCTCTCCGTGTCTTGCAAATGAACCGATGATTTTGATTATGGGATCAATGAGATCAGGGTATTCTTTCTTAAGTTGGGCTACCTGTTTTACAAGTTGTGCGGTTTTTTTGGGCGAAGCGCCTTTATTGGTATTACCGATAACGATACCGCAATCAAGGATGTCAAGCTTTTTTCTGGAGGGTATTTCAACTACCCCGCCAAAAGTCGAAACAAAAGTATCAGTAGGACTTGCAGCTCCCTGCACTGTTTGTTCTATCTCATGCGCCATTTTTGCAATATTGGTTTTATCATATCCAAGGCCGCATTCGATATTGATAGCCTCAAGTGTCGCAACAGTTACCGCAGCAGATGAGCCAAGACCTGAGCCTACAGGGATCCGGGAGGTTATTTCTATTGAAACGTCTGGAGAACCCAGTTTCTGTATAGCTGACGAGACATAAGGATGCATCTGGAAATCAAGCCCTGTTGTCCCGATATTTGATGAGATCGAAATATCATTTGATCTTTTTACTGCAACGCGGGTTCGAAGTTCCACTGCGCAGGCGATCGCATGTTCACCATATACCACGGCATGCTCACCAAACAGGTATATTTTGCCCGGGGCTGCGCATGTAGTGATCAATAAAATTCTCCGAGCCCCAAGATGCGATATGTAAATATAAGGATTGCCAATCTCACATAACGTGCTTTGATCCAAAACTAAAAAATAAAAGGAGTGTTTATATTAATATTAACTCCTTTTATTCCAGAGAATACTGAAATATCCCTACTTTTTATCCTCGTCCACTACCTTATATTCAGCATCCGTAACTTTCTCATCCTTCTTCTCTTCCTGTTGGCCTGCCTGCTGCTCACCCTGTGGTTCTTGCTGCCCCTGTTGTTGCTGAGCCTGCTGCTGGTACAATAGTGTACTGATCGCGTGCATCTCTTTTGTAAGGTCTTCGATGGCTGATTTTATCCTGTTCACATCATCGCTCTTGATCGCATCCTTTGTATTTTCAAGAGCTTTTTCGACTTTCTGTTTCTGGTCGCCGCTGACTTTATCCCCTAGCTCTTTAAGTGTCTTCTCTGTAGTGTATACAAGCGTATCAGCCTGGTTGAGCACTTCCACCTTTTCTTTTCGCTGTTTGTCTTCTTCAGCAAATTTCTCAGCGTCTTTTATCTTCCTGTCTATCTCATCAGAAGCCATTTTAAGGGGCGCTGTTATTGTCAGCTTCTGCTCTTTACCTGTTCCAAGGTCTTTTGCGGTTACATGAAGGATGCCATTAGCATCAATATCAAAAGTAACCTCTATCTGCGGGACCCCGCGCGGTGCCGGCGGAATACCTACGAGATTGAACCTGCCAAGTGTAACGTTATCGTATGACATAGCCCTCTCCCCCTGCAGAACATGGATCTCAACGGTTGTCTGGGTATCTGCCGCTGTTGAGAATATCTGGCTCTTTCGCGTCGGGATCGTGGTGTTCCTGTCAATGAGTTTTGTCATTACATGACCCAGCGTTTCAATACCAAGCGTCAGAGGCGTAACGTCAAGAAGAAGAATGTCCTTCACTTCGCCTGCAAGCACACCTGCCTGGATAGCTGCGCCCATTGCCACGCATTCCATGGGATCAACGCCCCCTTCCACTTTCTTACCAACATAATCCTCTACGAATTTCTGCACTATTGGCATCCTTGTAGGTCCGCCAACAAGGATGACTCTTTTAACGTCATCCTTTGTAAGTTTCGCATCAGATAATGCCTGCTCCATTGGAGCGCGGCACCTGTCTATTACGGGACGTATAACTTCCTCAAGTTTTGAACGTGTCAGCGTCATTGTCAGGTGTTTGGGGCCGCTTGCATCAGCCGTAATGAATGGCTGGTTTATCTCGGTTGTCAGTGTTGATGAGAGCTCGATTTTTGCTTTCTCGGCTGCATCTCTTAATCTCTGGTTTGCAACCCTGTCCTTGCGAAGGTCAATGCCGTGTTCTTTCTTGAACTCCTCGGCAATGTAATCCACAATCCTGTTATCCATATCAGTGCCGCCAAGCTGTGTATCGCCTGCTGTGGACTTGACTTCAAATACGCCACCGCCCAGTTCCATTATCGTTACATCAAGAGTCCCCCCGCCCAGGTCAAATACCATGATCTTCTGGTCCCCTATTTTATCAAGACCGTATGCAAGTGCCGCTGCCGTGGGTTCGTTAATGATCCTTACGACCTCAAGTCCGGCTATCTCCCCTGCGTCCTTGGTTGCCTGTCTCTGGTTATCATTAAAATATGCGGGCACGGTAATTACCGCTTTTTCTACCTTATCGCCAAGAAATGCCTCTGCATCCTGTTTTATTTTCTGGAGCAAAAAAGCTGAAAGCTCCTGCGGCCTGTATTCCTTACCGCGAAGATTATACTTATAATCGGTACCCATCTTTCTCTTGAACGCATATGCTGTACCTTCCGGATTTGTTACTGCCTGCCTTCTTGCCGCCTCCCCCACCAGTCTTTGCCCGTCTTTTGTGAATGCCACATATGACGGAAATGCTTTACCACCAAGGGATGTCCCCTCAGCACTCGGTATTATTACAGGTCTGTTCCCCTGCATTACTGCAGCCGCTGAATTACTTGTACCCAGATCGATTCCAATTATTTTTGCCATTATTTCACCTCATTTTCCGTTTCATCATCAGATTCTTTTTCTGATCCTTTCCTCTTCGATACTCTGACTTTAGAATAACGAATGACTTTCCCATTTAACATATAGCCTTTTGCAAATTCTTCGAGTATTGTATCCTCTTCCTGTTCATCCGTAAGCGTTTGCATCATCGCTTCATGCTTACGATGATCGAATTTCTCACCCAGCGCTTTGATGGGGACAAGGCCGTTTTTTTCAAGAACTGATTTAAATTGCTTATATACAAGTTCCATGCCTTTGATCAATTTATCGTTATTATCAGCTTTTTTGGCATTTTCAATTCCCCGCTCAAGACTCTCATATACATCTATTAATTCCTGTATGAGCTTTTCATTTGCGTATTTTATGAATTCATCCCTCTCTTTGATGTTTCTCTTTCGGAGATTATCGAATTCTGCATTCAGGCGAAGACACCTGTCTTTTTCTTCTTCGAGCTGTTTTTTTGCGATACTTAATTCTTTTTCGAGCTTTTCCTCTGTTGTTGTTTCAGTTATCTCCTCTTGCGCTTCCTCCACTTCTGTTTCCCCGGCATCCTCTTTATTATTGTTTTCACTTGTTTTCAATTATGACGACTCCATCCAGAATTAAAAATTAAATTTCAGATTCATGCAATACAACACCACTTTCCCTGAAGATATTATATTAGTTTGAAATTCATTCTATATAATGTTAGTCTTCCCCCACATCAGGGGCCTGGATGCCATCGTAATAGTCTGCCGTATGTTCGGGTTTGACATCCATCATGCCTGTTTCTTTTGCTGTCAGGATATCGTTGATCCTCAGGATCATCACTGCCGCATCAGTTGCCGACTTGATTTCCTGGGTCTTGACACGAAGGGGTTCGATCACACCGATCTTGAGCATATCTTCTGCTTTCCCTGAAAAGATATTCAGTCCCACGTTCTTTACGCCTTTATCATGCTTATTCCTGAGCTCAACTATAATATCAATCGCATCAAGACCTGCATTTTCTGCTATGGCTTTGGGTATTTCCTCAAGCGCATCCGCATATGCCATTATCGCTAATTGCTCCCTTCCTCCATACGTTGTTGCGTATTTCCGGAGTCTTGTGGCGATCTCTATTTCCGGTGAGCCGCCGCCTGCTACGATTTTGCCATCTTCTATGACAACACCGACTACACGCAGGGCATCATCAAGGGCTCGCTCCACTTCATCAGCAACATGTTCTGCGCCGCTGTAGATCAAAATAGATACTGCTTTTGGATTCTCGCAACCCTCTACATAGACCATCTTATAATTGCCAACGCCGCGCTCTTCCACAAGAGCTGCTTTTCCAAGATCCGTTGCTTCGACGCCGTCCAGTTTTGAGACTACACGGGCTCCTGTGGCTTTTACAAGTTTTTTAAGCTCTTCATTATTGCATCTTCTCACTGCGAAGATACCTTTCTTTGCAAGGTAATGCATACCGATATCATCTATGCCTTTTTCAGTAAATATGACGTTTGCGCCGCTTTTTGCAAAGGCTTCAATTTTCTCTTCTATAAGCTTACCCTCTTCAAGCCTTGCTTCGGAAATGAGTTCCGGAGAAGTTATCTTGAGCGTTGATTTCACCTGCGTCTTCTCCACTTCTATTCCAGTGTCAAGTACCGCTATCTTTGCATTCTCAACACGCTTTGGCATATTCTTATGCGCCCTTGCTTTGTCAATAACAAGCCCATGGATGAATTTTGTATCTTTTATGCTGCCGCCGCGCTGGTGTATAATATTGATATTTTCCTTTATGTTAACTTTTCCGCCTTCTTTAATCGATTTGGCAGTCTCAACACATAACCTGACAAGTGAATCAAGAGCAAGGTCTGCACTTTTTCCAGTAAGAGCTGTTTTTGCGATGTTCTCAAGCACTTCATCAGAAGCATCAATAGCGATCTCATCAAGGATATCAAGAGCTTTTATTGACGCAAGACTGTAACCTCTTGTGATCATTGTGGGATGAACACCCTGTTCAACAAGAGTATGGGCTTTGTTTAAAAGCTCACCTGCAAGAACGACTACGCTTGTTGTTCCATCGCCTGCCTTATCTTCCTGTGTGCGGGCAATTTCAACCATCATTTTTGCAGCCGGGTGTTTTATATCCATTTTTCGCAATATTGTGGCACCATCATTGGTGATTACGACATCCCCTACCGCATCAACAAGCATTTTGTCCATGCCTTTCGGGCCAAGTGTTGTTCTTACTGCATCTGCTACCGCTTTTGCTGCTGAGATATTAAATCCCAGCGCATCTTTTCCCTGTGTTCTTGTACTGTCCCTGTCTAATATGATAATAGGCTGTCCGTTTAACTGTCCTGCCATAATGAGTTACCTCCAGAATGAAGATGTTTCTAAGTGTTTGTAGTTCTATAAATAATTTGCGTGTAAAAAAGCATTGATTTTCTTTATTTTTTATGAAAAAAGGAAGAAAAATATATCAATACTGTACACGATTTATCACTCACTCAGGAAACTTTGATCTTTGGCCTTCTTTCCTGTAACAGGTCTATAAAATCGTCTTTATCATTGAATTTTTCAAGCTCTTTATTATCAATAACAACAGTTCCTTCAATATTCTTTGTTTTACTCACTCCCTGGATAATTAATAGCGACTGTGTACCGGCGACTTCTGATATACTGCTCATCAGATGCGCTTTCTTTACCATGGTCCGTGAGTATTCAGCTACTCCTGTCAATATCGTAGCATCTTCATCCCTTCTGTTTGAGGATTGTGATACTGCGTCAAATGGCGCCTGTGAAATAGGCATGACATTAAAACCCATATCCTGCAGGATGGAGAATACATTTGAATGTTCCGGTGTCGCCTCCTGTTTTTGCGTATTCTCACGATGAAGTTTGTCAAATAAATTGACTGAAACTGTAAATCCCCGGTCCATTAATTCTTCAAGCTTGACAGCTACATCAACACTTGCTGCCATTTCCCCATCTTCATACTTGCTTATCGTTCTTCGCGAAACGCCAAGCATGGAGGCAAGAGCACCAAGGGAGATGTTTTTCCTGATGCGTTCCTCTTTAAGGATATTTCCCTCAATATTTACATACAAACCGCCATGTTCAGCATATATCAGTGGCGGCATATCATCAATAAAATAATCCTGCATTGTTTTTATGTCAAATGCGGGAACACCATATCTGAAGTATACTACACCTGTTTCCAGTGAATGGTCACGGGTTTTTTCGCCAATTACTATCGGGTATCCATGCAGTTGTTTCGAAAGGATCTGCATTTCCCTTGTAGTTTCTTCGTTCAGGCCATCAATATTGGAAATTACTTTTATCAATAGCAATAAGTTATCTCTTCTTACTGCCATATCAAAACTTCTGGGGCGGGTGTCACAACGTTCTGAAATGATAAAACCCGCACGTGTTAGAATGACAAAAGCCCGATTTATGAGCGACTCTTTATTCATTAAATTTTGATTGTATCTTCATCTATATAAAAGGTTGCCAATAATTTTTATATAGGTATGTATGTGTGAGGCTTATGATTATTGGACTCGATGACACTGATTCAAGAGATGGCATGTGCACGACCTATCTTATGGCGGTGCTGATCGGAAAACTCAATGCTTTCGGCCATTTGAAGGATTACCCGCTGCTTGTTCGCCTTAATCCGAACATCAAATACAAAACACGAGGCAACGCAGCATTGGCAATAGATGTTGAACTCAATGACCAAAATGATGCACAAAATGTCATGGAACTGGTTATCCATACAGTTGAAAGAATGGCGTTTTTCTCCGAAGAGAACACTAATCCTGGAATCGTTTTTGTTGAGAATTCAACGCAGAGCATGAAAAATGACCTTTCCGGATTTTCCATGCGAGCTGTCCGGGATGTATTGGAAATCCGTGAAGCAAAGGAGATATTAAGTCGTCATGATATTGCACACAGGGGATTTAAGAATGAAAGAGGTTTAATAGGAGCACTCGCAGCGGCTGGTTTTGCATTATGCGGTCTTCCTGATCATACATATGAGCTTATTGCCTACCGCGAACCAAAAAGTTGGGGCTCATTGCGTGAAATTGACTCCGGATCGGTATTTGCAGCAGATGCTGCAACGCGTCCTGATACATGGGATACGGTTGATATCGAAAATGAACGAATAGTGTTTGCTCCGCATTCGCCTGATCCCATTCTTTTCGGAATAAGGGGAAACAGCGAAGAAGCCGTAAGACGTGCATTTTCGATCATCAGAAGCGAACCTGTTGAAAGGCATGTTGTTTTTAAAACGAACCAGAATACTGATATGCATCTTATCAAGGCAAAAATCCAGAAGGTTAAGGAGGATCGCTCGTATATTCTTGAAGGTAGTGTCAGTAAACCCCCTAAAACGACAACCGGGGGGCACATCATCTTTGAAATTTCAGAGAACGGCACATCCATTGAGTGCGCGGCCTTTGAGCCTACAAAAGGTTTCAGGCGTATTATCAGAGAACTCAGGGCAGGAGATGAGGTAAAAGTCTTCGGAAGTGTTAAGGACAGGACGCTGAACCTTGAAAAGATCAGGATCGATCGATTGAATATCCAGGAATTGAGAAATCCGGTGTGTTGCGATAAACGAATGAAATCAATGGGAAAAGAACAGGGTTATAGATGCGAGAAATGTGGTGCAGTGAAAAAAGAACAGGTAACAGAGACCTTACAGAGAAATATTTTGCCGGGATTTTATGAAGTTCCGCCATGCGCAAGGCGGCACCTGTCAAAGCCGCTTGTCAGATTTCTAAAGAGTTAAACTAAATTCACCGCAAAGTCTAGCAGCAAAATATTTACAACCTTCAATTCTTCACACCTCTTCCACATCGATGGCTTTAACATTTTTACTTATTGCGGCTCTTATAAGTCTTTTATCTGCTGCATAAAATATATCTGCATTTGATCTGATAGCTGTCACCAGATGCAATGAATCCGCAGCGGATAAATGCTCTGAGGATATATATTCCCATGACATCTTTACGAGATTTGTATCAATATCTACTATTTTCAGATTATTACTTTCCACCATATCAAGTAGATCCGAAAAAATAGCCCCCAATACTGTATTATATTCTTCTTCATTAAATTCACGACGCATAAAATGTTTGTCTATAGCATTAATAGTCTCACTTATTGTCCATAAAGAGATCAAAATAACATCGAATCCCTTCTTTGCATTCTCAAAAATTAACTGAACTTGATCGCTTCCAGTCTCATCGTGATATTCTTTAACGTAAGCGCTTGAATCAATATAAATATTCATTCGTTTCGCAACTCAGTAACTGTATCACTTAGCTTTCCAGATATTCTTGAGTTCAGAATGCCTCTTGCGTTTTCTTTTGTGAATCGTCCGTATTTCACTACCATTTCACTTAGGGCATCTTTGATGACATCTTCGCTCTTTTTTTTCAATACGAGTTTTTGCAGATCATCAAAAAGATCATTAATATGTTGATCATCAACAGTTGTCAGCGCTACCATATGTTCCCGTCACCGCAATTGAACTTTGAATTAACATAATTGAGATACTATTATTTTTCCTTGTTTATAAGCATATAGCATATATCTTTTATTGAAATTTCTTTTGATTTGATTTGGACAGCATTGATATCTTCATAACTATGCTCGATCTCTCCATGAAAAATGCCATCGAGCGAGCTAAAACCACTCTCTTTTTTTATTTTATGTTTGGGTGATTCTGTCAAGATTTCATCCTTTAGAAAGTGGATTCACGGATTTGTGCCTATTTCAATCGCCGGCGGAGGCATTATCTTGTGCCCGCTTGCCGAAATACGTGCTGCCAGTTTATCTACGATTTCAGGCGGGAATTTGGCCTTTATCTCGGAAATATTCTTTTTTTCATCAACAAGCATCGTGAGTATCTGATCTGCCACCTCATAGGATACGCCCAGTTCACTTTCATCGGTTTGTCCCGGCCATAGTCCTGCTGTAGGTGTTTTTTCGATAATTCGGGCAGGAATACCCATGTATTTTGACAGGCCGCGCACCTGGGTTTTATAAAGATCCCCAATTGGCTCGATATCAACGCCGCCATCGCCGTATTTTGTAAAATACCCAAGAAGCAGTTCGGTTTTATTCCCGGTCCCGACCACCATGCGGCCCATGATGTTTGCATGATAATACAATATGCACATACGTGTCCGCGCTTTCAGGTTGCCGTTAGCGGTCTTTGCCCTGCTGTCAAAAACGGGAATGGCAGATGAAAACGAAGCCAGAACAGGAGATATTTCAATTATTTTGTATTCAATGCCAAGAATATTGGCGACTTCAATAGCATCATCAATATCCTGCTTTGATGAGATGCCTTTTTCCGGAAGCAGCAAGCCCAGTACATTTTCTTTGCCCAGGGCGGAAACTGTGAGAAATGCTGTCAATGCGGAATCTATACCCCCGCTTAAACCGATGACAGCCCCCTTTGCTCCTGATCGTGTGACTCCGGAGCTTATGAAAGCAACAATTTTATCTTTTATTTCAGGATAACTTATATTTTTCATCTCTTTTTAATGAAATTCCGGCTTATTAAAATATTACTTTCACCCCGCTCCGGTAAGGTTTATATGCTCACAGGATAAGGTAGAATTGCCTCTCAAACACAAAATTAAACAAGAGGCTTGAGGAAAGATATGATAGAAATAGCAAAACAAATAGAAGCCCGATTCCTGGAACTGGGCGTTAAAGTAGAGACAAGTGAAATCAATACAATGCTGGATCAATTGATCAACAAGTTCAAGGTCCCGCCTGAAGAAGCTCGTCGAAACGTAACAAATCACTTTTTAAAGAAATATAATATCCCGAAGACTGAATTTTTCACGCAGCGTGAAACGCCGCAGGTTAAAGCATCAGATATAAAAGAGGATGGAAAGTGGGTGACCCTTCGCTGCAAAGTAGTGCAGTTATGGGAGACAAACCATGAATCTCTTTCCCAGACAGGATTGCTGGGTGATGAATCAGGAACAGTGGCATTCAAGAAATGGACAAAGGCAAACCTTCCCCGGGTCGAGGAAGGAAAAAGCTATATATTCAAGAATGTAGCAACCTCCGAATGGCAGGGGCGTTTCAGCGTCAGCCTGAACAAGACCACTGAAATTATCCCTATACCTGAAGATATCAAGGTAGGAAACACTCTTGTCGAATTCCAGGGCGCTATCGTTGATATCCAGAGCGGCTCAGGCCTGATAAAGCGGTGCCCGGAATGCAAGAGGGCGCTAATAAAAGGCGCATGCGGCGAACACGGGAAGGTCGATGGAATATATGACCTGAGAGTCAAAGCTGTCATGGATAACGGGGAAAAAGTGCAGGATATCCTGATGAACAGGGAAATCACAGAAGCTTTTACCGGCATCACCCTTGATAAAGCAAAGGAAATGGCAACAGAGGCGCTTGATCAGGCTGTTGTGCTTGATGTTATAAAAAGCAAGCTCGTGGGACGCTATTATGTTGTAACCGGAACAAAGCTTGACAGGTTCATACTCGTTAACAGTATAAAGCAGGATGTAAAGCCCATAGAAGAAGACATTAAGAGGGTACTGGCAGCAACTGCAGCGCCTGTAGCACTGGAGGCATAACATGGCTGAAAACGGATCAGGATTCGTACGTGAAATAGCGCACCGCATATTCGCAGCAGAGCTAAAAGAATCAAACCTGCAAGCAAAGGAAGGACATGACCAGTATTCACCGCAATATCTTATCACCCCGACTGGCGCAAAAGCAAATCGCATTTTCATCGTTGGCACGCTCACAGAAAAGGAAGACATCGGAACAGACTCCGAATTCTGGCGCGGGCGCATCGTTGACCCCACCGGCGCATTCTTCGTATCAGCAGGGCAGTACCAGCCCGAAGCCGCGCAGGTGCTTGCAAAGTCCGCACCCCCGGAGTTCATAGCTGTTATAGGGAAACCCACGACCTTTACGACCAAAGAAGGAAATGTCCTTGTATCCATAAGGGCTGAGTCCATGCATGTGGTGGATGGCGCTACAAGGGACAGATGGGTGGTTGAGACCGCAGACCTGACCACAAAGAGGCTTGTAAAATTGCAGGGTAATGAGCCTGATGCAGTGAAAGCGAGGGAACATTATTCTACGAACGTGGAGCAGTACAAGGCGATGGTGGCAATGGCACTGGGGTCGATGAGGGCACGGTAGGAGTGCCCTTTATTTTTTATCTGAAGGAGGAAATTGAGAAAAATGGGGCTAAGTATGCTTCGGATAAAGAAATTACAATAAAAATATTTTAGGTTTCAGGTTACATCTATGGATCATGATAAAATTAAATTTGTCTTAGATACTTCACCTTCATTTAAGTTATTGGCGAGTCCTAACGCTGCATTTATTTTGAGCTTTTTATATATTAGATTTAAAAAAGCTGAAAAAATTACTATTCCAAATGCAGAGTTAGCAGAGGTTCTAAGTGATTACTTGGAAGATTTAAGAAAAGACAATCATGAAGCATATCCCCAAACCGCTCAAAGTTATATAGACAATTGGTGTGATGATGATCATCGTTTTTTAAGGAAACATTATGATTCGAGCAGCGATAATCCTGTTCTTGAATTAACTCCTGAAACTGAAAGAGTGTTCCAATGGCT
The DNA here is from genome assembly GCF_002487355.1 of Candidatus Methanoperedens sp. BLZ2. Classification (GTDB taxonomy): domain Archaea; phylum Halobacteriota; class Methanosarcinia; order Methanosarcinales; family Methanoperedenaceae; genus Methanoperedens. The sequence goes on from NZ_NTMG01000080.1 coordinate 19,328, forward strand.
TGAAGACATTGATAAAAAAGAATTTATTGGAACGGAATCAAGATTCCTTAGAATTTTACAAGAACTTCAAGATATTATTAATAAAAGTACTGAAGATCCTTTGGAGAGATTAAACCTACTAAAAAAACAAAAAGAAAATATTGATGCAGAGATTGAAAAAATAAAATCTACGGGTCAGATTGAGCTACTTAACTCGACTCAAATCAAGGAAAAATTTTTTTGGGTCAACGGCGAAGCACGTAAATTACTTTCTGATTTCCGACAAGTAGAGCAAAATTTTAAAGATATAACTCGTTCGGTTCAACAAAAACAGTTAAAGGAAGCATTGATAAAAGGTAAAATAGTTGGATTTGTTCTGGATGCAGATGAAACTCTCAAAGATTCTGATCAGGGAAAAAGTTTTTATGCATTTTGGAGATTTTTAATGTCTCCTTCTAAGGAAGAAGAATTAAAACATTTAATTGAGAGTGTATATAATTTGCCAGTTATTCGTGCTTTGGAAGCAGACGATAAATTTTTGAAAAAAATTAAAAAAAATTTATTAGAAGCTGGTGATAAAGTTATTAGATCAAATCACCGTCTATCGGAGCAGTTAAGAAAAATATTAGATGAAAAAAATTTACAAGAAAACCGAAGGGTAAGGGAATTGATTGGAGATATAGAACGAATAGCACTGGAAATTATTGAAAGGCATCCAAGCAAGAAGGATTTTATATTTTTAGAAGGTGATCCTGTAATAGAAATAATTATGGATAAACCATTTTGGGCGCCAACACAAAAACCAACCTTTATAGATAAATTAATTGAAATAAGCAAAGATGAATTGGAGTTGGAAGGTTTATTCAATCAGTTTTTCATTGATGAAAGTGAACTAAAAAGTAGAATTCATAGTTTCTTGCTTTATTATCCGCAAATAACATTACAAGAAGTAATAGAAAAATTTCCGATTGAGATAGGAATTTCTGAATTAATTGCCTATTTCAAGATCGCCTCTGAAGATAATAAACATATAATTAATGATAAAACTCAAGTTAATATTATTGTTGAGAATAAATTAATTACTAATAAACTATGCTTTGAGATCAAAATTCCACAAATTATTTTTATCAAATAAAATACGATCTGTTATGGAAAATGAAAAAATACTAAGTTATGCATCTGTAATCATCAGATTATTGCAAGGAGCAGTTCATTATGATGATAAAGACATTTGGGAGAGTTTGCTATCCAATCGAATATCTGTGGAAGATTATTTTGAAAAAATCGGAGTAAAACTTTTCATAAATGAACCTGATGGCTATGCATTTCTAAAACAAAAAGAATTTGAAGAGGATGATAAAAATAACTCTTTGCCAAGACTTACCCGCAGAATCCCATTAAGTTATGATGTCACTTTATTATGTGTTTTGCTTCGTGAAAAATTGTTACAATATGATGTAGGAAATACTGATTCTACCCGCTCCCCAATTCTTACAAGAGATGATTTGTATGAACTGTTGCTTCAATTCTTTAAAGAAAAAACGGACGAAAAAAAACAGCGAGGAAAACTTGATGCGATCATCAATAAAGTCATAGATTTGGGCTTTCTAAGACATTTAAAAAATCCAGGAAAAGAAGAATATGAAATCAGAGCTATCATAAAAGCGAAAATTGCGGCTGAAACTCTAAATGACATTAAAATAAGGCTAAAACAATATGCAGAAAACTCTATTTGAATCAGACAATAGCCAAATAGGCTTTCGTTTACATAGATTGGAATTATATAATTGGGGTACTTTTAACAAATCTATAAGGAGAATTGAACCTAACGGCTACACTTCCCTGCTTACTGGTGCGAATGGTTCTGGTAAATCTACAATAGTTGATGCTTTACTAACATTATTAGTGCCAAATACTATAAGAAATTACAATCTTGCCTCATTACCTGAAAAAAGACGGGAAAGGGATGAAAAGACCTATGTATTAGGCGCATATGGAAGATTGAAGGATGAAATAGATCAAAATACGAGTAAAGTTCAATATTTACGAACTAAAGATGATTATTCTGTTTTGCTTGCATATTTTTTTAATCAGGGTTATCAGCAAAAAATAACTTTAGCCCAAGTGTTCTGGTTTGAGAATGATTCTATAAGAAAATTTTTTATAAAATCGGATAAAGAATTGAATATAGAAGAACACTTCAATAATGTTTCGAGCATAAAAGATTTAAAGAAAAGACTTATTTCAAATGGGAATACCGACATTTATGATCAATTTATAAATTATAGTATTTCCTTTCGCAGGATTTTTGGCTTAATTTCTGAGAAGGCATTGGGTCTATTTAATCAAACTGTCGCTATAAAAGTAATCGGTGATCTTAATGATTTCCTGCGCAACTACATGTTAGAGAAGGTAGATATTAGAGAGAAAATCAGAGATTTAAAGAAAAATTATGACGATCTGACTAAATCTTACGAAGCAATCCAAAAAGCAAATAAACAACTGCAACAATTAAAACCAATAATAAGTGAAGCAAATCAGTTTGAGAAACTTTCTTTCGAGATACAGGAATCTAATAATTGCTTACGAATTGTCACTCCCTTTTTTTCTAAAATTAAAATTGATTTATTGAACAAAGCCATAGTCGATAAACAAAATATCCTAATACAGATAAAAAATCAAATAGCAACTCTAGATGCTGAATTGGAAAATTTAAGACAAATGGAAAATGGACTGAACATTGCAATTAATAGAGACGAAACAGGACAACATCTTAGACAGATTGATATAGACATTGAAAATCTTCAAAAAGAGCAGGAAAGGAAAAAGAAAAATGCTGAAGGTTACTGCACTCTAGCAAAGCAGTTAGACTACAATTCTGAACCCGATGAGACAGTCTTCTATAAATCTCTTGCAGAGGCCAGTTTGGACAAAATATCTATTGAAACGAAATGGCAAAATTTAATTCGTCAGAGAGACGAATTGAAATTAGAACTAAATCAACTCGAAACCAAATATAAAGATAATAATACTGAGCTACAATCATTAAAGCAAAGAAAAAGCCAGATACCTGGTAAGAATCTTGAAATTAGAGAAAGAATTTCAACTTTTTTAGAAATTCCTGTTCAGGAATTACCTTTCATTGGTGAGCTACTTAAAGTAAAAGATAAAGAAAAAGAATGGGAAGGAGCTATTGAGCGCCTATTACATAGTTTTGGTCTACGTATTCTTGTTCCTGAGATTCATTATAGCAGATTCAATCATTACGTGAATAAGACTGATTTGAGAGGTAAGCTTGTATATAACAAAGTAGCACTGAAAAATGAATTTAGATTATATGGAGAGATAGATGCAGATGAAATTTACAATAAGATAGAATTAAAGCCAGATACCGATTTTCGTAAATGGCTTGAAAATGAATTAATTGAATATTATAATTATATTTGTTGTAATGATTTAGAACGTTTCCAAAAAGAATTAAAAGGTTTAACTAAAAGTGGTCTTATTAAAGGAAAAACTTTACATGAAAAAAATGACAGTATAAATATTCTTGATAGAAGAAATTACATTTTAGGCTGGAATAATCAAGAGAAAATCAAAGCTATTCAAAAAGAAATGAATGATCTTCAGGTCATAATAAATCGAACTAGCGATAGTGTCAGAACTAATGACCATGAGCAAGATCAACTTAAGCATAAAAAAGAAATTTTACAGGATATTATAAATTATAAAGATTTCGCAGAGATAGAATGGAAAAGAGTAGTCATAGAAATTGAAACTCTGAAAACAACAAAGAAAAAATTAGAAGAAAGTTCAGATAAACTAAAACAATTACAAAATGAATTGACAGAACTTAAAATAAAACAAAAAGATAAGGAAATTAAAGCAAAGGAAAGCGAAAAAAATGAAACAAATCTTGAGAGGGATATCAAAGAATACCAAAAACATTTGGTGAGTTCCCAAGAGGGGTTAAATAATTATAAGGAAGAAGATATACTAATATTTTCCTCCAAAATAGAACTATATTTACAAGGCAAAATAATAGTGCTTGAAAAAATCTGGGATTTACAAGAAGAAATTAAAAATATATTTGAATTAAAAATAAAAGATGTCGACGAAAAAATAAGAAAAATCGAAAAATCTATTGAAAAATTAATGTTGAATTATAAAAAAGATTATCCTGAAGAAACAACAGAAGTAGATGCATCTATAGAAGCCATAAGTGAATATAAAAACATTCTCAATAAAATTGAACATGAAGATTTGCCACGTCATCAGAAACGATTCAAAGAATTACTCAATGAAAACATTATCCAGGATATTGCTGGTTTTAAATCCACGCTTGAAACGCAGGAAGAAGAAATTAAAACTAAAATTGAGGCTTTGAATCAATCTTTAACAACAATTGATTATACGCCGTCAACTTTTATTAAACTTGATAGTGAAACTAATCGTGACCCGGAAATCAGGAATTTTAAGCTAATGATTAGGGACTGTCTGCCAGATGTTGGCAAAATTGATAATTCAGAGTCAAATGAAGCAAGCTTTCATAAAATTAAGGCAATTATAGAAAAATTTGATAAAGAACAACGATGGACTGAAAAAGTTACCGATGTGCGAAATTGGCTAACCTTTTCAGCCAGTGAAAGATATAAAGAAAACAATTTAGAAAAAAATCATTACTCAGATTCGTCAGGTTTATCGGGTGGCCAGAAAGCCAAGCTCGCATATACAATTCTTGGTTCAGCCATCGCCTACCAATTCGGATTAGACTCTCACCAGACAAAATCAAAATCATTTCGATTTGTTGTTATTGATGAAGCTTTTAGTAAATCTGATGAAGCAAATTCTCGCTATGCTATGGAGTTATTCAAAAAATTGAATTTACAGTTGCTAGTAGTTACACCATTAGATAAAATTCATATCGTAGAACCGTATATTTCCTCTGTTCATTTTGTAGAAAATAATCAGAATTGGAACAATTCCAAAGTTTATACTTTACCTATGCAAGAATATTACGAAAAGAAAAAAGAACCCAAAAATTTATCTCATACTTATGACTAATCCATCTGGAATAAAGAAAAAAGCAGAAAGGTTGTACCATGAATATCTAACTGCTTTATTAAAATCAGAGTCATTTTTCCCCAAAGAAATCCCTTTTGGTAGAGTTAATTCCACAGATGATTATAATATAATTAAAAGAGAAGTTAAAGAACTAATCAATGGATCAAAAGATAAACTGGGCTATGGTTATAAGGTCGAATTATCACAGTCTAACACACGGAAATATGGATTACAATCCTTCCCTTGCAGAATCTATTTTGAGAATGAGACCGATTATCTGAAATATATCAAGAAAGAGAAAGAAGTTTCTGAATTTAAAATAGCTATCTCTCAGATTCGAGAAACAATACCTAGTCTCAATGATTGGATTGATAAAAATACTAGTAAAGTTATTGGTAATATTGGCAAATGGAACAATATTTTGAAAGTTTGTGAATATTTTCAAAAAAATACGAAACCAAATCTTTACATTCGTGAATTGCCTATAGAAATCCATACAAAATTCATCGAAGAAAATAAAGGAACTTTAAAGCAACTTTTGGACTTTTTACTGCCCAATGGAGCTATAAAAAAGGATGAATCTGAATTTGAAAAAAGGTTTTATCTAAGATATGATGAGCCACTTATCAGAGTAAGAGCATTAGATCAAAGTTCCTTAGCAAAATATAATTTATCTTTTTCAGATTTTTCCATTCCAATAATAATATTCAATAATCTCAAAATAATGAATGGACGATTTATAATTACTGAGAATAAAATGAATTTTCTGACTTTACCATATTTAAAAGATACATTTGGGCTGTTTGTTGGAGGTTTTGGAATTGAGATATTGAAACAAATTGATTGGCTAAAGAATTCAAATATTTTCTATTGGGGCGATATTGATGCACAAGGATTTCAAATATTGTCTCAAATAAGGTCATATTTCCCACACACAAAATCAGTTATGATGGATTTTAAAACTCTAAATCTTTTTCAACAATTTATCGTTTCAGGAACCCCCACTAATACTAATATTGATTTTCAGAATTTGACAGATGAAGAAAAGGAATTATTCAATTATCTGTGTGAGAAAAATTTCCGACTTGAACAGGAAAAAATCAATCAATATTACATAAATGAAAATCTAAAAAATTTAACGTAGTGAAAATGAGCTATTGATAGAAAAATTAATATGTTGCCAAAAAGAGAAAAAATAAGATTTTCTAATTACAAAACATCATTGCACACTCCCACCGCTGCCATAGTGGCAATAGCTCTTGTATCGATGAAAATAATGGCACATGAATAAATACAAAAAATTAGACGGATAGATACAATGTTCACCCCCAATTTCAATTACACTCATAAAATAGTAAAAAATCTCGTGGACATAGCTTCGGCAAGAGAAATCATTGTCAATGCCTATCTTGTGCCAAAATGGGAAATAACACTCAGGAGAGATGCACTTATAAAGGCAGCGCATGCATCCACTGCAATTGAAGGAAATCCACTCACATTAGAAGAGGTCAGCCAGCTTGCACAGGGTAGAAAAATAACGGCCACAAGAAAAGCACAGCAGGAAGTGCTCAATTCTCTCAGGGTTTTAGAGGATATAGAAAAGTATCAGGAACAGGATAAAATAACTGAAAAAATTATCTTAAATTTACATAAAGATATAACAAAAGACATTTTAGAAAATCCTGAGCATGAAGGCAGATACAGAGAACTTCAGGTATATGTTGGCAACAGGATAACAGGCGAAATTATTTTTATGCCCCCCTCTCCCGAAAAATATCACATTATGAATTTGTAAGGATTTATCCTTTTGTAGACGGTAATGGCAGGACTGCGAGGGCGTTAGCGACCCTGATCCTTTATCTCAAGGAATTTGACATTAAAAAATTCTTTGCATTAGATGATTATTACGACAGCGACAGACTGGCATATTACCGCGTTTTAAATTCCATTGATCAGAAAACCCTTGATCTCACAGAATGGATCGAATACTTTACAGATGGCGTTCTTCTTTCCCTCACAAAAGTAAAGGAGAAGGTATTGCAGCTTTCTCTGGAAAAACATAAAAAAGATTCAAAAGGACAGTTGGCTCTTACAGAAAAACAGACTAAGGTTATTGAACATATGATTTCAAATGGACGAATAACAAGTGGTGAAATCCAAAAGATGTTTAAAATATCACGTCCTGCAGCATACAAGGAAATTAAAAAGTTAATTGAACAAAACTTGATCCAACCAAAAGGCACTGGTAGAGCTATATATTATGTTATCAAATAGGTTAACGCAAAGGTTAACGCAAGGTTCTATAGACCTTGATTTATAGAAGGTTGCAGGGACTGAAAAAAAGTTGATGAAAGGCATTTTATCAGTCCCTGCAGGATATAGTATGAAAGACGGAATAGGTAAAAGTAACGGTCATGCAATAATAATAAACGTTATGGATTACAGATCATAGAAAGCCCCTCCCGGAAAGATTATGGCGATTTTCCACCACTTTCAAGCATGAAGTAAGAACTGGAATTTTTTCTTCTATGAGCAAAAACGATAATAGATGACACAAGATATACATAAACACAACCAAGAACAAACATTAAACCAAAATGAAAATAAAATTGCGAAGCCGTCATTGTATCCATATCCGGGCGCATCGAAGAAATGATGGAATACACTATCTCCAGAACAAAGAAAACCGGAAGATAAAAGAAAGATATACCAATAAAAAATATGCGTAAAATTGGATAATTAAACCCTCCATAAATACCTATAATTATGCAAACTATTGATACTATAAGAATAGCGCCAGCTACTATGGCTTTTTCTTTATCTGCTATTTCAATATCGATTGCCCTGATTTATTAAGGGAAGCGTTATTTTCTTTCATGATTTCACTCATCAATCCTTTGAAATGTTCTTTTACTCTTGATACCCGGCCGCTTCCTGAGATTATTTCATGTTCACAAACAGATTCTCCATCCACAATAACGCTAAATTTACCATTGAATATCGCAAGTGTAGCCTCTCTGCCGGCAAATCGATATGGTACAGAATATTGATTCCCAAGGTAGGAAATAAAGCAATCTCTTGAGATAGTCTTTGTTTCTTCACGGATGACAAGATATTCAGGGACTCCATCGATGGGTTTTAGTTCTTCAGCTTTAAGACGTTCAAGTGGTATTTCATGGGTGGTTCCATGCAAACTGGAATTTACTCTCTTTAACCATGTGATTGCCTGATTATTGATATCCGCAATTGAGGAAAAGCTCCCACCTAAGAAAAAATCTCTTTTGACGTAACCGACTGTATTTTCGATCTTACCTTTTGTTTGGGGTCGATAGGGACGGCATAAGCGAGGAATAAATCCATAGTGCTTGAAGAAATCCTCAAATTTTTTATTCCATTCTGAATCAGTGGATTTTAAGGCTCTGGTTATCACTACTTGCTTCATATTATCGTAGAGTATCTCTTTCGTATATCCACCAAAAATCCACCAAAATAACGAAAAGCATTCACATGGCACTTGATCAGGGAATATACGTCAATGCTTAGCGTAAATTCGATGTACCTCATCTTTGAAAAACCAAGTATCATGTTGAAGCAGTATAGTTTTTGCATTTTGCTGTCGATATCTACTTTCCCAAATTCTGACCAATCAACCTGTGCCTGTACCCCTGGTTTTGTCTCGTACCTAAGAGTTGCAGGGACTCCCTTCTTTGGTCGAATTTTTGTTACAAAATCACCAACTATTGTCTTTTTTCCAGTAAAACCCATTTCCTGGATTTCCCGGAATAGCCGGACCGCTGTGAAAGGTCCTTCATCAAGCCTCTTGATTATGTAATCCTTGTAGTTATCGAGCTTGCTAACTCTTTTTGCTCTATGTTTTGGTTCCGGTAGTGTTGTTGAATTCAAATATTTTCGCACGGCCTTCCGATCAAATCCTGTTCTATTGGATATCTCGGTGATGTTCAAACCTTGGGCATGCAGATCTCTTATCATAAATCATTCCTCCGTTTCAATCATTGTCTCCAATCCTGGATTTTTCAGTCCAGAATTGTCAACTGGGGATTTTTAACCCGGAGAAAATGGGGAAAATTAGACCGGAAATGACACATTTAAAGATTCCATTATATTCTTCACTTTATTTTTTATTTTCCAGAGAGGTGCCAATAGCAATGCTCATTGCGGGAATTACAAGATACCTTATTCCTATCTGTGTAAAATAATCTGTAATCGACATTCCTGACATAGGGATCAATATTAATAAATCCAATAGAATATTTATGCCAAACCATATTAATCCGACAATGATTCCTTCTTTAAAATAGTCTGCATTGATTTTTTTAAAATAAGAAATTAAAAGAAAAGCAGCAGAAAAAGAACCGACTATGATCATGATCGACTTAAATAAAAATATGTCGATGGTCAATTCTCCCTCTCTTGTGTAAAAAAAGAAAGAAGCTACAAATGGTATGAGCCAGGCCAAAAAACCGTATAATATATTTTTTAGATATCTCATTCAAAAAATTAAAGGTTTCCGTATCATACAAAAAAAAGTAATATCAGATAAACTTATATAATATTTATCCTAAGTTTATCTGAAAACAATAAATCTTACCTTTCTTTACTGAATACCGCAGCTCTTGATATTTTTTCCTGGGGTAACGCTTCTATCATATGTTCCATGGCCTGGCGAAGTGGTTTTGCAACTTCTTTGGGAATTGCAGGAGCTGGTGCAGGTTTTTGCACACCACTAAGGAACGGGCATGTAACTCCGGTGAGCACTGCCATTACTCGTACTCTTCCTGAAAGGTCAGGGTCAACTTTTGCGCCCCATATAACGCGCTTCGTATTGGGGACCTTGTCCATTATTTGTTCACCTGCAATTGCTACTTCCTCAAGGGTCATGTCCTCGCCTCCTACTATGTGGATCAGGACACCGTATGCTGTGGTGATGTCGGTAATGTCAAGTAATGGTGTTGATAAAGCCTGGGATACTGCTTTTTCCACACGAGCCGGTCCGTCACCTTCACCGATACCGATTGAGGAAATCCCTCCGCGTTCCATTACTGCCCTGAGGTCAGAGTAGTCAAGGTTCACAAGACTGGGCTGGGTTATTGTATCTGTTATGTTTTTAACAAATGCTCCTACTAGCGCGTTTGCAACCGATAGTGCGTCTTTGAGCGGCAGGTTCCCTGCTACTTCCCTTAGTTTTGAGTTATCAATTACTACTATTGAATCGCAATTCTCTGCCAGTGATTTTATAGCATCGCGTGCTTTTTCCCGGCGCGTCATTTCGATGGTAAAAGGAATTGTCACACATGCAATGGTAAGAGCGCCTACTTCTCGTCCCACTGTTGCAAAAACAGGTATTGAGCCTGTGCCTGACCCGCCTCCAAGACCTGCCACAAGGAAAAGAAGATTTGTACCTTGTAGTTCTTCCTTAATTTCATTAAGGTTCTCTCTAGCGGCTTCAGCGCCTTTTTCAGGATATCCGCCGCATCCATGTCCCTTGCATAGCTTCTCACCAAGCAGTATTATTTTATCTGCCCTTGTCATTGTGCTAAGATGCCCTGCATCAGTATTAGCTCCGATTATTTTACCACCGGCAAGTTTTTTATCTGCTATCCATGTTGTGATATTACACCCGGCACCACCCAGACCAACAACTGTCACTGCTGGGCGTGATAATCGTACTTTTTCAAGCAATTCGTCTCTAGTCATAATCAGCCTCCACTATTAAAGTCGTTCTTTTACTATTTAAGCCTTTTTTAGATGCGAATGCGGATACTACATTTATATATATCCAAAACATAGAAGGAAAAGGAGAACGCAAATGATCGAGATAACAGATGCTGCTGCGGCAGAACTAAAAGAATTGCTTGAAAAAGAAAAGAAAACCGACCATGGATTACGCGTTTTCGCAGCTGGAAGCGGCTGTAGCGGGATACAATATGGTCTGACACTTGAAAAAACGGCTAAAGATGAGGATGCTATTTCTGAAAGTAATGGAATAAAGATCTTCTTCAATAAAGATATCCAGGAAGATATTGAGGATTTCAAAATTGATTTCATAGATAATGAATATGGTAAAGGTTTTGTCATAGACAATCCCAATGCTCCCAAATGCGGCTCAGGATGCAGCAGCTGCGGGTGAGATAAATGTTTCCCGGACTTGGTAAAGGTATAAACCCACGAAAGATGGCTTCGATGATGAAGCAGATGGGAATTGATGTCAATGAAATAGAGGGAGTGGAAGAAGTGATCATCCGAACTCCTCAAAAAGACATTGTTTTCAAGGATGCCCAGGTCACGATAATGGATGCAAGAGGCATGAAAACGTATCAAGTAACTGGAACGCCGCAGGAAGTTGTCCGCGAGACTACGATACCTGAAGAAGATGTTAAGCTTGTGATGGAGCAGTCAAAGTCGAGTGAGATCGATGCACGCAATACACTCAAAGAAACAAAAGGAGATATTGCGGCTGCTATTATGAAATTGAGTAACACTGCTTAATTTCTGATTTTCTGTTTTTTTTTATTTGTCTTATTTTTGTGCACAACTGTTAAATACGATAGTGTAGTAGCTGGGGAAGCTCGACAGTTAACATGTCAAGCCCTATATATAACCTATATAATATACATGAATCTGGAATTTTTCGGGTCATGAATAGAAATTAACAATGATCTTGCTCAAAAAAACTGTGCAAGGGAAACTGTTATATACGGTGCAAAACATACAAGACGCTTCCTGCTTGTGAAAACAGGAATGTGTGTTGTAGGAAAAACAAATATGTTCTGCGATAAACGCCGGAACCGTGCAGAAAAATAATGCGCGAGGGAAAGTGTTATATACGGAAAAAAACATATTATACCCTTCCCGCGTGTGAAAACAGAAAACACAAAGGAAATGTTGCGTTTTGAAAAATA
>NZ_NTMG01000021.1 GCF_002487355.1 Candidatus Methanoperedens sp. BLZ2
GCTTCTTTTAGCATAAAATAATCTCCAAGGTAATGAGTGGTTAGTAAGGCGATGAAGCAATTAAAACCTTATGGTAGTGTAGTACTGTAAGCTTTAATATTGTTTAACACCTAAAAATCACCTATGGCGCAAGTTGAAGTTCTTCTGGCGGTCGATGGTTCCGAGTCTGCAAAAAAAGCGGAGATAGCGGCTTTAAAAATCACAAAATCATATAACATTCGAATGGCGGCTCTGTATGTGGTGAATGTTCCTTCCACATCCGAACAGGCAGAATTGATAAAATTCGGTGAAAAAGTACTGGACGAAGTGGCCGAAGATGGAAAAAAGATTGGTATAGAAGTCCAAAAAATATTAAAACTTGGAAGCCCGGCTGACACAATCCTTAATGTGGCAAAAAGCCTCAATGTCCATACCATCGTCATGGGCTCTGAAGGGAAAAAAGGATTAAAGAGAGTACTTCTGGGAAGCGTAGCCGAGAACGTTGTGCGGAATGCGCAATGTAGCGTCCTTGTTGCAAGATGACCCAATTATGATCAAGGGAGTGATATGAAACATGAAATACACTAATATCCAGATATCAGCAGATTCAAGCGCAGAAGATATTGCTCACTTTGCACTGGCAATACATGAACTTCTGGGGCTTCCGGTTACTATGAGAAGCCTTAATAAAAAAGGTGTCAGGATCGAAAAAGGAAAGATTCTTGATAATAATTATTCTGGTCCCGTACTTGAAACAGTCCTTAAAGAAAACAAGACATTGCGTACAATTCCCACAAGCGGCAAATACGCCGGAATTCCTGTTATTGTAGTACCGATTAGAAATAAAGAAGGCTATGGCATTGCTGCCATCGGGGTGGTTGATGTAGTGGGTACGGTGGACCTTGGTTTTATCTTCGGTGATTATCCTGAAGTGGTAAAACAGGTCCAGGAATGCGTGAGGGCACGCGTGACGGTTCCTTGAATTTGAATGCGCATATCCGCCTGGCAATAAAAGAGGATCTTGATGCCCTTTTGAATCTTGAAAATATATGTTTCAAGGAAGAAACATTTTCAAGAAGGCAATTAAAATACCTGTTGCAGAAAGCCAGATCGATGGTATTGGTCGCAGAAACCGAGGGTAATATTATCGGCTCGATTATAATCCTGTTAAGAGAACATATTTTAAATGCAAGGATATATTCTTTTAATGTGCATCCTGAACACAGGCGCAAGGGGATAGCAAAGTTGCTCATGGATGCTGCCTTTGAAATATTAAAAGAAAAAGGATATAAAAAAATCACGCTTGAAGTAGGGGTCAATAATCAGATCGCCCGGAATCTCTATCAGTCAAAGGGTTTTATTGTTGATAAAAAACTATATAATTACTACACGAATGGCGATGATGCGCTGCATCTTATAAGAAAATTATGATACTTAAAAATGGCATATTAGTAGTGATATTTGCGTTATTTATACTGTTAATACCGGCAACACAGGCTGCAAAAATCGATCATTATAAACAAGGGATCGGATGTACTTTTACAGATAAAGTATATATCCAGGGATGCATCAACGACTCGAAAAAACAAGGCGCAGATGCCATAATCTATGGGCTAGATCCACGTTCTATAGACCAGATCCGTAATTATGGAGGGAAGGATTATCTTAAAATAGCAATCGATAGGTCACATGAGCTTGGAATGAAATTTATCTTTGTGTTTGACCCAAAGAAATATGCATCAGATGCCAGGTCGAAAAATCTATTCGAAACCGAACCGCAGGCGAAAATCGCATTCATGTCAGACTTAGAATGGATGCTAATAACATACCCTGAGCTGGATGGTATTCAAATTGAAGAGCCAAATGGCCAGGATAGTCCAACCAGATTAGCTTTCAATAACAAATGGTTTACTGAGATGTATCAACTTGTTCGACAATATAAAGTAACTCAATCATCATATGATATTTTCTATTTTGGATTCAATTATCCAAGCAATAGTTATTCTGGCATATCAACGGGTGGTCTTGATGTTCCTTACGTAAATGGAAATAATCCTCTTAACGTTCCTCTTTTTAATGCCTTTGAGTTTCAGTTGCCTACATCTGATCAGACCCTATCCGACAGTGAAGCAAAAACCATGTACGAGAATTTGTTAAATACCTGGAAATCCCGTTTTACAAATATAAATGTTGGTGCGTGGATTTACGTATCGTCCAGCGGACTTATAAATAAACCAACATGCATAAAACTGCCTGCAGGAGGATATGGTAGTCCTGATTGTTATAACCAGCAGTTCTTCTCGGAGTTATCCTATGCAAAGCAGAAGAGTTACAAAGCCATAATATTTAGAGAAGGATTATTGGCAAGTGGGAATAACGTCACTCTTCTGTGGCCGGATTCTGGAAATTATCCGGGTTCAACCGCGGAAGCAAAAGTAATTAACATCTGGAGAGATTCTGTTCCGACAATCACTCCAAAAAGCACTTTGACCTTGATTCTGACTCCAGCATATACCTATGCTGCTCTTGCTGTGGCTGCCACAGCATTAATATTAATAATAGGATATAAGTATGGAATATTTAAAAAAAAGAGGAAATAAACATGTTATTTTGGAATTGTTATACCAGTGCGTTTATTATCTTTTCGTAAATATCCCTGTCCACTACATCCTCATAGCCATCATATATGCTTGGATTATCGTTTATCTCGATGACCTTATATCCATCATTTGTTTCTTTTACGTCAAGACCGTAAAGACCATTGCCCACGTATTTTGACAGGGTTATGGATATTTCTTTCAGTTCCGGTGAAATAGAATCCCTCGATATTGGAATAGTATCTCCCCACACATTTCTCCCATTTATCTTTGATTTTACCTTCCAGCCCCCTTTTGGCATGCAATATTTGCATAAATAAATCACTTCATTCCTGAGTATCCCGACACGCCAGTCAAAATCCGACTGGATGTATTCTTGAAGTACAAGAACTTTAGCCTTCACCAGCAAATGTTTTGAGATTTTAATAAACTCGGTTTCATCCCTGGCTTTTTCAACATGGGACGAAAAGCGCGTATATGGTGTTTTAATTATCACTGGCAATCCAAGAGTCTTGAAAATCAAATCAAGATTTTCCCTTGAATAATCCCCGTGAAACAAAATGGACTTTGGTGAAGGTATATTATTTTTCTGGAAAAGGTCATGGAGTATTGCTTTGTTGGAGCATGTCCTGATAGAGTGAGGGTCATCGATGACTTTCAATCCTGATTGTTCTGCAAGTCTTGAAACGATATACGCCGAGCTGCCAGGATCAGTGGTCGCCCTGATGAAAAGGGCATCATAATCCGCGATCTTCGAAATATCGTCTTTATAGATAAATTCAAACGCATGCCCCATCGATTCTGCGGTGGACTTGAATTTATTCAGGGCGCTGCATTCGGATTTAAGACTAAAATTATAACCTTCGACAAAACATGCTATTTTCATGCTGCTCTTATGTTTTAATGTTTTGGCATCAATTTTTATCGGCTTTTGATCGTTCTTTCACCGATAATCTCGTGCACTTTATCATGAACAATATCCCACTTCACTTCCTTTTTTGTTGCAGGTTCGCAATGGTTCAGTACGACATTACCATCGTCTATCTGAACAACCAGTTTACAAATAGGGATATTGAATACATCATAGAATTTTTTTATAAATTCTGATGTTTCTTCGTTGGTTGATTCCCCGAACATTTGTATTATTTCCACCACTTCTCCTGTAAGAGGATGTAACGAGACCGGAAATCTTGCACCCATACTCATTCTCTTTATCATTCCAGGAAGCTTTGAGCCTGAATCCACCACTTTCATTGAGTTATTGGTAAAAGGATTCACGGCAAACATTACTACCGGGGCGTCAATTTCGCTTCCAAGAGATGTTACAAGCCTGTAATTACTGGTGCGAAGGCCATGTCTTTTCGCTTTTTCCATCAAAAGCGGATTTCTGTATGCATCCATTATTTCGGTACAATTAGGTGTGACTTCTACTCCAAAGGTTTCAGCATGCGCAGATACATAATATCCCATTCTTAAATAACGGTAGTCATGGTTAACATTAAGTACGCTGTCGTGTACTGGTTGCCCTAAAAAATTAAACGGATTAGAGTCGCTATCATCTTCGTCTTCACTGACTATAATCATTTTTGATATCAGTCCGTTACCATATCATTATAATCTGAGTATATAAAAGTAACGACTTGCAACGGTTGTTTAAGCGGTGGTTACCAGAGCATACTCAAAACTGGTAACTTATTTTATACTGTGGCATTTTTTAGACATTAAGAAAATGACTGAAAATTCCCCCTGCCAATTTCCTTAACAATGTTCCTCAAGAGTTGTCTCAGGTCTGATAGCCTCTACATGCAGGTTTTTCAAAACCTTACCTCCTGAGTTAAAATGTTTAGTATTTATACAAATATATTATTGTTTTTATCTCTCTGCTTTTGCGGCCTCACTGAGTATATTTGTCATACATTCAGTGCATGTTCTGGCATGTTCCACAATATCCGCAACAGATATTATCCCCACAGGTTTTCCATTCTCCACAACTGGAATTCTCCTGAAACCCTTTTCTCCAATAATCCGTGAAGCCTCTTCTATCTCCATATCAAAGTTAGCTGTAACAGGGCTCTCAGTCATGAATTCACTCACCCTGACTTTAGCCGGATCCTTCCCTGCAGCTATTACTTTTGTAATAATTTGCCTGTCAATCACGATACCTTTCAGACGACCTCCGTCTGTGACAAGTACAGTTCCCACGTTCTCTTTTTCCATCTTTTCAGCGACATCCTTTGCTGTAGCTGACGGATTTACCGTAATCGGATTTTTAGTCATTCTTTCACTAACCTTCATATAAATCACTCCTTAATACAAAAAGTGGTTTGATTTAATATATAGATTTCGGGCGCATCAACATTCAGGTGGTTACCAGAGCCACCCAATCTTTGGTAGATTTTTTTCACCTCCTATTTATCCAGCCAATTTTATTCGCCTTTTGATTTTGACCTCACACCCATTATCAGGATAATTCCTATTGCAAAAAGTACAATGCCAATCCATGCAAAATTCACAGCAGGTATTATTTTCAAAGTGAGAGGAACAACTCCTCCGCCAATACCCTGGAATATAACATATGTGTCGGTTCCTGTTATGCTGCTGTCAACAAGCGGGAATGTCCCGCTTCCGGTCTTTGATTCAAGATATTCTGCAACTCCGCTTCCTGCTATTTTATTATCCTTGTAAACTTCAAGCTGGACTCTCTGGACCTTATAGTTGCCTGATGCAGCACCCTCGCTTATTTCCTCCGGATTTGAGAAAATAATTAGATCATAAGTTGTACCTGTGGAGTTACTCCTGAAATTTGTCATCAAGAAACCGCTAACAGTAAGATCCATTCCTTCCTGAAAATTCTGAGGTTCCTCTGCCTGCGTTGCTGCCCACAGGTCTCCTGTCCCATCATTTATTTGCAGATAGGTCGTATAAGTAACAGGAGGAGGAGACTGGACATTTACTGCGCTTGTAACTTTGCCGCTGATTTTCACATTCTTATTGATATAATTATCAGGACTGCTGAATATTTCCGAAATCCTTATTCCTTCCGCCTGGATGTTCGAGTTTTCAGCAAGGCTCCGTGTTGAAAAATCAATTATCTTTATGTCATAGCCATGCCCGATATCCACTAATTCTCCTGTTGCAGTAAGCGGTATATTTATCCTCTCAATGGTCTGGGTGAAGTTTGAGCTAATTATTGAACCCAGGAGAATGAATATTACCCCAAAATGTACGATCGCTATGCCGATACCTTTTATCCTGGGTCTTATGGTTTTGATTCGAAGGTAATCATTGAGGCGCTTGATGATTGACCATGTGGCGTATATCATGGATGGGAAAATAGATATTACCGAAATATTACCTATAAGTTTATAAAAAGTCGGCTCCCTTGCCCAGAATGGACTGGCATGATCAAGCACATAAAAGTTCTCTGTTCGAAGAAACATGGTAATTATTGACAGACCAATTACTATGAACAATGTTTTTTTCTGCTCTTCTTTCTCTTTTTCATTATAGTTTAAGCAGAATCCCAGTGCAAGCAGCAATATTATT
Source organism: Candidatus Methanoperedens sp. BLZ2 (assembly GCF_002487355.1). Lineage (GTDB taxonomy): Archaea > Halobacteriota > Methanosarcinia > Methanosarcinales > Methanoperedenaceae > Methanoperedens. The sequence continues at coordinate 6,123 of NZ_NTMG01000021.1, forward strand.
GTGAAAGGATAACTCCAGATATTAAAGAAATTCTTTGTATCAGAGGCAACACCAACTTTGAGTCCCTGTGTAAGCTGTATAAACGCAGGGAAGGAAATGCCCCAGAATGAAATAAATGCCAGGATCACGAACAAAAGCAATGTAACATAGAAGATACTCGTCTTGTTCCAGATTCCGCGGTCTTCCTCCAATTTATCCGGCTCCTCAAAATAACGCCGCATACCCAGAATTATGGAAACTAACGAAACAATAACGATGAATATTATGAGCAGCGTACCCGTAGAAGTGTCCCCGAAAGCATGGACTGAATTGAATAGACCGCTCCTGACAACAATTGCGGCATAAAGTACGAGTATGAACGAAACCACAGCAAGTACAGGTGCAGCTATTGAGAATGTGGTTTTATTCCTCCTGTGAAGGGCTGCAGCATGCATGAAACCAGTCAGAGTGAGCCACGGGATAAATGAAGCTGTCTCGACCGGGTCCCATGCCCAGAAACCGCCCCAGCCCAGTACCAGATATGCCCATACGCCGCCCACCGCAATACCCATACCAAGAAACAGCCAGGTAAATCGCGTCCACTGCCTGCTAAGTTCCTCCCAGCCATCTTCTTTTGTAAGAAGGTATACAATTGCTGCAGCAAACGGTATTGTCATTGTCGCATAACCAATGAACATTAAAGGCGGATGGACGATCATCCAGAAATTGACAAGGAGCGCATTAAGGCCATTGCCAACCTCGGGGACAAAATCAGGTGGCAGAATTCCTTTCGCAACCATATCAGCGACCTCAGGCCGCTCGATTATAAGCTTGAATGGCGACTGTATGAGAGTAAGTATGATTAAATAAATTCCAGTAATCAGAGTTATTATCTGGGTTCTTCTTGCAAGCGCGGTTGAATGCCTTGTAGTCCATGCAAGCCACGCCGCCGACAGGTATACTACCCATACCCAGAGCAGGTACGTTCCTGGCTGGCCTGCCCAGGTGCCCGATAATTTATATATAAGGGGAAGGTCGCTGCTTGAATATTGCCAGACATAATCGTATTCAAAGTTGCCATTTACAAAATAATACGTAAGGAGAAGATAAGAAAATGTTAAAATCCCTGCCACCAATATTATTGCGGGCGTGACAAACTTATTCAATAATTCAATATTTTTTAAATCTTTTAACAGCAATCCAGCAAGCGCAATAACGCTAACCGCAAGACTTGCATAAAGTAATGTGTCACCGAATGGTATCATGTTATTTTCTCCTGACTTCGTCTCTTACTTTTGTAACAATGGGAAGTAGATAATCCGCATCAACAGCACCTGGTACCCTTTCCAGGATATTGCCTTTCGGGTCCATGAAAACTAGATACGGAGGATAGCTCACCGCATATTTCTGGGCGACTTCCCGGTCTATATCAAGATCCATTGCTACAAGAACATATTCTTCCTCAAGGATCTTCTTTACCTGGGGATTCCCCAGAGTATCTGTCTGAAATTTCGCGCAATACTGGCACCATATAGCCCAGAAATACATCATTACGGGTTTATTTTCCTGCTGTGCGATCTGGAAACCTTCTTCAAGCCCTGATGCCGCACGATGGAATTTTATTCCTCCCAGGTAACTGGCGTTCTTATCGCTCAAAGTAAAATTTTCAAGTGCCGTAATATAACTGAAATACGCAAAAGTTAATATTAATGCCAATACGAGTATAGACACTAGTTTTTTGGTTCTCATATGTTCTTTCCTAATGTTTTAAATCAAATATAAGTTTGTATGTTTTTATCTAGTTTTTTCATGTAATGAATTTGATTATATCTATCCTGTTTGGTCATATACTTTACGCCGGGTGTAAAGTTTATTCAGATTATAGGTAATGTCAGAATCTTAACTCCAATGATCAAATAAACAACAGCAGTAAATCCAACCGCAATCATACTTTGCTGCAATTCGTTTTCATCCCGCGAATCCCTTTTGCTGATAAGATAGCCGGTCCATAAGGTGAATATAAAGCCGCAAACCAGCAGGAATATCTGCAACCTGTTAATTGTATCAAAATCCGGTGAAAATTCCCATATTCTCCCGAAGAAGCTTCCAATGCTGGCCACCAAGTAAAATAATCCTTTCAAGAGGCGGAATGTGTTTTCAGCCAGATAGACCGACAAACTCAGAGGGATGAAAGCATAGGACAATTCAATAAATTTTTGCTTTGCTTTTTTTCCGGAAGTAGCCCTGGTGGAAAGATACATCAATCCTGCGGCTCCAAGCGTTATCAGGGCGAATATGATTACAGCCCACATATTTCTCCAGTAAAGGTCAAGGAAAGTTATTGAATCAACAGGAAGAGTTGATTTTACAAAACTAATGATCACATTCCTGAATTGCAATCGTTCCATACCCAGGACAAAAAGAAAGATAATGATTATCCCGTGAACCAGGTATGCTTCATCAAGATGTATCTTCTTTGAATGAATTAAATCCGCTCCCGGAAGTCTCGGACTTAGTCTGATATTCCCTTTTGAACATGATTTGACGCATTCCATGCACATGATGCACTGGTTGTTCCTTTCCATTGTCTGGGGAAATTCACCGACAGGGCAGGCTTTCCCTGATTTGTTCCCTAATACACATTCCTTGATATCATGATCATGGCATGTTTTCTTTGACTTGCATCGCAGTTCTATGCTTGAGAGCATGGAGAATAAACCCAGAACAAGCCCGATAGGGCAGATATAGCGGCAAAAGCTTCTTTTTTCGTAGATAGCTCCCATAACCACAGCAAGTGCGGTGAAGAAGAGAAGAAGATATGCAGTATTTGGAGGATTTCTTGTGAACATGAATAGATGCCGCTCTGCTGCGAAAATGAAAAGGAAAAGTATTACTGCTACCCAGAGATTGCGGTATTTTTCAGGATATTTCCTGTTAAGGCTGAAAACAGACTGTGTCCAATCGCCGACAGCTCCGATGGGACATGCAAAGCACCATATCCTTCCCACAAGTATCAGGGTAAAAGCAAGCAATGGATGCCACAAATCCCATATCATGGTCGTGGCGAATGGTATCCCTCCCGGGAAACGCAGATCGGGTTCGCTTGAAAGACCAAAATAAATTATAATTAGAAGAAAAATAAATAAAAAAAAGTTGATAAACGGTTTAAAAAACCTGTTCTTTACAATGTTCCTGAAATAATAGACATCAAGCAGGTCATATTTTTCTCTGGCTTCATGATTTTCTTTATTTTCGTTTTTTCCAGTCCCGTTTTTATTTACCATAATTAACCAAAATATAGTCCGTAAAGCCTTGAAATTTCGTTATCGATATTGACTGAATAAGGAAGGAACAGTATCTTCAGATATTTATCTATGCCAAAAAGCATCATCAATCCCACAAGGATCAGGATCAATCCGGAGAGTTTCTTAAAGAAATGGCTTCTCTTTGAAAACCATTTTACACGGCCTGACACGCTTTTTCCGGAATATGCTATAATAAGCATTGGTATGCTGACACCCAGGGAATAAGCAAGAAGAAGAATCATGCCATAAGAAATATTACCCGAACCTGCTGAACTTTCAGCTACCACAGAGAACACTGAACCCAGTATCGGACCCACGCATGGTATCCACAGTATTCCAAGCGACATTCCCAAAAATAGACCGCCCGGAAGTCCTTCGGGATTGGCTTTTGAGGTGATTTTCCCAATAAAGGTCACATGCTCACGGAAATAATTCAAGATCGAACTTGAGATCTTCACATAAACTTCATTTATATCATCGTCAAACAGCACCGCGCCCATTCCGATAATTACAAATATCGAGAACCAGCGCAGGTAATCTGCAAAAAAACCAAATGATGCGACTGTAAAAACAAGAAGCCCCATCAGGGTGAAGCTCAATGTCATTCCGGTAACAATTGCAAGAGGGCGAAGCCTGCTCCCTACAGAACCAGATAAGACCGCTGGAAGGATTGGAAGAACGCATGGCGTTGCAACTGTTGCCATTCCAGCGAGGAATACCAGTAATATAGGTGGGGCTGCAACCATTTTATGTTCTTGCTACTTCATCGATATTATCGCTTTCGGCCTGTACGGTCGAAAGGTCATCCGTCATTTTGATCACAAGAACATTACCTTTTGTTTCGGGATTATATTTGGCAAGACCTGCTGGAATGGATTTAGCATCTGTTATGCTGAACGCCTTGATGAGTTCTACTTTACCTCCGGTAGAAGTTAAACTCATGTAATTCATATCCGAAAAACCGGTCTTTTCCGAAAGCACAAGCGCATATGCCGCATTCTGGTAATCCACAGCATCCAGCAGCGGTTTATAGGTGGAATACGAAGTGTTCATGCTATTCGGGTCATTCATCAATTTTGCAACATTATCCACATTCTGGCTATGTCCGTATATTAACGGTCTTGTTGTAATAATATTTTTCATTCCAGGTTGAATTTTTGCTTTTATAGATGCATCATTTTTGCTGTCATAACCCAGGTCATGAAGTTCCATCCATGAATCCGTGCTGAAATCAGCGCTATACATACCTATTATTTTCTTACCATAGAAGCCAGTCGCCTGAACTTGCCCCTGCAAAATCGGGGCTTCCATTCCAGTTCCTGCAAGAGTCTTGGTATTAACAAAATATGCCCTGTTCACACCTGCTGGTGTGAGTTTCAAGCCATCTGCTATTGATTTGAAATTGTCTGGCAGTGATAGCGTCGACAGATCAACTGATGGGGCAGGCGTGGCCTGGCTGGCCGATAATCCTGTAACAGGAATTCCTGTTGGGAAGTAGCTCTGGGTTTTTGTTGCTATCCCTACACAGACATCACAGAATGAGGCGTGGTCATCATAAACACCACTATCGGAAACGAAGCAATCTCTAACAGACTTGTGAGGTTCTCCATTGGATGTTATACTTCCATGATCGCCGCAGCCGCAGTAACAAGGTATCTGCTCAAGCACTTCAGGATGCTCAGTAGCGTATTTATACGCTTTTAATGTCATCGCGTTAGTAACCGCAAAATCCGGAAGTTTGCCTGCAGCTTTTGGTAAAAGTATCGGCAGATAATTATCCTTCACAGGAGGCGTGTTTGTCCCGGCCCCCCCTCTGTCTCCATATTCTTTATCGATCAAATCCCTTACTTCTTTAAGGGTCTTTTGCTGGGTTGGTTCTGTTTTTTGCGAACCACCACTCAGGAGAACGAATGCTCCGATGAGAATAATTGCTGCGACTGCAATTATTATAATATTATTATTTCCCTTCTTTTTCGGTATCTTTTTGCTCTTTTGTGCATTATTTATTTTCTTTTCAGGCTTCATTTTCATGCCTCCTTTATTTTACAATTTTATTTATTTCATCAAGGAACGTTTGATTTGTCCTGTATCCAAGTAATCTCTTTATTTCAGTCCCATTTGAATCAAGGAATATTTCAGTCGGGGTAGCGCGTATTTTGAAATTCCTGGTTTCTGTTTTTTGATTATCCACATCTATAGAGACCAATATGAAGTTATTGTTCAATTTTTCGATCACGGTCTCGTTAGTGAAGGTTTCAGCTTCGAATTGTTTGCATGCCCCGCAATATTGCGACCTTGCATATACAAATAACGGCTTTCCCTGTGTTTTTGCTAAAAGGAGTGCTGGTCCAACTTCTGTGTTGAAGGTCAATCCCTGTAACGTTATCTGTTCCTGCCCGGTAATCTTTTCGTTTGAAATATTACCTGCAGTATCACCTGATCCGGCGTTCAGACATCCTGATAGCAGGACAAAGAGAATAATTAGTACGAATATCAATTTCTTCAAGTTCTATCCGATTTTACAATGAGTGTAAAGTTATATAAGGATTGTGGTTATCAATTGTGGGCAGGGTTTTATTATTATTGCAGGACAATACAGTAATTGTGATTCAGATGCCGCCAGAAATAAGTGATGATGATCTGGAAACAATGCTTGAGCGCAAACCCACAATGCGTGAGGCAAAAGTAGATGACCATGCTCTGATGGTCAAGGCGCTTGAACATCCTGTCAGGCGAAAGATGATAAAAACAATAGGAGTATTCGGGAAAACAAAGTATGAATTGAGAAAAGAAGTTGGGGTAGATGAAGCCATGTTAAATTTCCAGATCGATTTCTTTATTAAAGGAAATTATCTCAAAGTTGAGGGAGATAATTACAGGCTGACTGACAGGGGACTTGTTTTGTTATCGAATATCCCGTAATGATCCACGAAATTTATCAAATATCCTGAAATAATTTGAGAATATTTCTTGCCAGTTTTTCACTTTTTTCAACAGACGTCATTATTGTATCAAACCTCACTGTTTTCAAGTTAAAATCCGGTTCTTTTGCAGTATCCCCTTTTGCAGTATCCCTATCGTCAATAACCATAATGTCAAGAATATCCCCATAACATCGGGCAACCCCATTTGATGACACCGGATACCCTTTTGCACTCATCAATTTCCCGGCAGGACCGCTAACCGGGGAATTCCCTATTATAGGGCTTACAGCGATAACTTTCTTTGTCATTAAGATTTCCTTGATCCCTTTCAGGGCAAGTATTGGTCCGATGCTTGTTATGGGATTGCTGGGTCCGATAATTACATTATCCTCAAGTTTCAGGGCATCCAATATCTCTTTTGTAAGCCTGGCTTTTTTGATCCCTGTAATGTCAACACCAAGAACCTCCGGATTTCCACGGGAACCGACCCAGAAATCCTGGAAATGCAGGATACCTTCCGGCGTTTTTATCATCGTATCCACTTTTTCATTACACATAGGCAGTATCTTTGCTTTTATTCCAAGCGCAGCAGACAGCGAAAGCGTAGCTTCTGTTAACGAAGCTCCTTTTTGCATAAGCACATCTCGAAAAATACAGGTGGCGCGGTCAGCATCACCGAGCATAAGCTTTTCATTGATACCCATTTTTTTTAATGCATTATTAGTGTGAAAAGTGTCATTCCTTATACCCCACCATTTTGAGATATCAAGCACTCCTGAAAAAAGATACAGGATCGTATCCACATCAGGTGAAACAAGGCTGCCTGAGACTACTATGTCTTCTGCCGTGTTCACGATTACAGTGATCTCCTCATCAGGAATGACCCTCCTTATGCCCTGAAGGAGCTTGGGCGTACCTGTTCCGCCAGACAGGAGGATCATATCAGGCCCTCATCTTCCCGAATAATTTCCCTCCAAGAGCTATCATAGCCATAGAAAATATTACAAGTACTATGATGCTTTGCCATACAGGAATTGTGGAATTTCCAAGAAGAAAATAGCGCAGGGCTTCAACACCATATGTCAGGGGATTCAGGTATACAAGGGTCTTTAGCCAGGCAGGAAGGTTCGAAATCGGGAAAAATGCCCCGCTTAATAAAACAAGAGGCATTGTGAGAAAACTCATCACCATCTGGAAACCTTCATGGCTTTCGATCTTTGAAGCAATCGCGATTCCCAGACCTATAAAACCTATGCCTGAGATGAACATAACTGCAATACCTGCCAGGACTCCCCAGAATGATACATAATGGATACCAATAAGCCTTGCAATGATCAGTATCAATATGCCCTGTATCATTGCTGTCGTGACTCCACCTATGGCTTTCCCTAACGAGACAAAAAAGCGGCTTACCGGGGCGATCAATATTTCTTTCAGGAATCCGAATTCACGATCCCAGATAATGGATACGCCTCCCATCAATGAAGCAAAAAGTACAGACATCCCGATAAGACCCGGAGCCAGATAGCTCTTATCAAATGTTCCGCCTCCCCTGACCTGGAAAGCTGAACTAAAACCCGTACCAAGTATCACGAGGAAAAAAAGAGGTGTTGAAAGCGCCCCTATTATACGTGATTTTGAACGGGAGAATCGTATCATCTCGCGCAGCCACATGGTATAAACAGTCTGAACCGCCCGGTCTAATGTCATCATTTCCTCCTCGATCTCATTTTGTACCCTACCTCTTCCATCACGCTTACTTCCTTATCCCTTATCGCACGGCCAGTATAGTGAATAAATACATCGTCAAGCGTAGGTTTCCTGAGACTCACTGAAATTATAGGTATTCCGGCCTGTGAAGCAAGCAGGAGTATATGGGGGATCTGGCGTTCACCATTATTGACTGTAATAAAAACTTCATTTTGATTCTGGGTAATTATATTGGCGCATCCGTCTTTCTGGTAAGAATTGCATAACTTATCGACATCACCGGGATTTTCAAGCCCGAGTGTTATTACATCCCCACCGAGTGAGTTTTTCAGATTCTGCGGATTGTCAAGAGCAACGATTTCACCATTATCGATTATTGCTATCCGGTCGCACAATCTGTCAGCTTCTTCCATATAATGCGTAGTAAGCAATATGGTTACGCCTTCTTCTTTATTTAATTTTTTTATGTAGTCCCAGATATGCATACGCGTCTGTGGATCAAGCCCGAGCGTGGGTTCATCAAGGAACAGGACATGAGGGTGATGCATGAGCCCGCGTGCGATCTCAAGTCGCCTCATCATCCCACCTGAGTAAGTTTTGACAATGGCATCAGCCCTTTCTGTAAGCTCAACAAGAGATAGCACTTCTTTGATGCGCTCCTTTCTCGTCTTTCCGTCAAGCCCATAGAGCCTGCCGTGCAGGTCAAGATTTTCCCTACCTGTAAGCCTGTCATCAAGAGTGGTATCCTGGAAAACCACACCGATATTCTGCCGCACAGCATCAGCATCTTTCATTACATTATAACCCCAGACAAGGGCGCTTCCTCCCGATGGTTCTATCATCGTTGAAAGCATGCTTATCAATGTCGTTTTTCCGGCGCCGTTCGGACCGAGCAGCCCGAATAATTCCCCGGGTTTTACGCTGATGCTGATCTTATTTACTGCAGTCACATCATCAAAGCGCTTTGTTATTCCTGAGGTTTCAATAGCGTAGAGCATAGTTTATAAGTTTAATTAATTTGAAATCCATTTAGCAATTTTTAGTTTGATGCGATGTAAACGTTCATTCGCAATTTCACCTGTATTACCAAGAAGTATGTCCTCTGTGACTATGGACAATCTGCCCTGCTTTTTTCATAACCATTTCTCTTTTAAATCTGCTTCACTGTACTCTTCCTCAGGTTCATTTATATCTTTCAAAGCATTTTCTAAAGAGAGGTTTGACCACTCTATTTCCTCCATCCTTGCATTCTCTATTTCTAACTTACTTTTTAGATAGCCAATAAAGTCCAGCACTTCTAATTGCACCTGATATGGAAAAGTCTGTATTCCTTTTGCTATTTTTTCAAAAATTTCAGCTTTGCTATTTGTTTGCATAAAAAAATCACTGCACCATGATTTAACTCTTTTATCTTGATGTTATTCTAATTAAATCTATCTTTGAAACAAAACACAAATAGCGAAAATGGAGAATCTTTCTTCAAAATTATTACCTTATAAATACAGTTTTTTTATTACTCACTCACCGCTACCCTTATACAATCTTCCGTCCTTGCCAGTATACTTTTTACCCCGCAAAGGTTTGGTACGTACTTATGAGCTTTCCCTGAATTTACCATCATGCATTTGAACTTTTCACTTGCCGGAGACACAACCATGCAGGTATCACAAAAAACCTTTGCCCCGCTTTTCTCGATCCTCTTTATCAATTCAGGATGCTTATTCTTTAAAGCCCTTGAGGTACAAATCCATACTTCCTTTTTCACCTTTTTTCCATCAAGGAGTCGCGCCAGTTTTTCAAGTTCCTCAATACTGCTGTGCGGGCATCCGAAAGCTATGAGGTCAGGTTCGCCCATTTTATATATTTCTTTTATCTGCTGTTCTTCAATTGTTATTTTTTCGAGAGGCAGCTCATATTTGCTTGATTCCATCGTAACCCCGCGAACATGATACATCGCCACAGAACCTGAAGCTGCCATCGCAGCTCCGAGGGATCTGAGTTCATCTTTTGTAGGGATGGTATTCAGATCAAAAACCGGGACTTTATCGCCGATCATCTCACCCACAATATATCCCAGCGCACCATAATCCGAATCATAAAGCTCTGGCTCTACTTCGATGAGAATGACCGGACGCCTGTTCTCATCCAGGTGGAAGCCGTAATTCGGCGTTTTACCAAGAAGAGCTGCCGAGAGAGCGCTTGGCCCGCCTTCCCTGTTGGTTCGCGCGCCAATCACAGAGTTGGCGTAAGAAATTGCTGATGATTCGCTCCATGCCACATGGTCGCCAAAGATTGCAAGATCATCATAGATATTATACGGGGCGCAGGAGCATTCTGTCCTGACGCCTATAGCCTCATAGGCTTTGATTATTTCCTGCTGCTTATATGCAAAATCCTCGCTAATTCCCATTTCTCTCCAGCATTCCAGGTCCATGCCTGCGGGATTGAGAATAGAGGGCACTACCACTTTTCCTTTAAGATCGGATATCCATTCAAGACCAGCATCGCCTATCGTCTTATACGAAACACCTGCGATCTGCGCGCTCTTTATGGGGATCAGCCTGTCCGCTCCATATATGTCCCCAAGGGCAGCTAGAATCTCGATGGCTTTCTGGTATGTGGGGCCGCTCTCTCCGTTCATGAGCTTTTCTTCATCGGGGGTGAGGTACATTCAAGCCTCCCGTTTATTGGCATTGTGGGTTCCCATAAGATCACTCAAGAGAATTGGTGTAGCTTGAGTATTATTTTTATTATTGAAATAGTCTGTGCAATTCAAAACCACAGAGAACACCGAGAACACAGAGAAAAGAAAAACTGATCTCTGTCAACTCGCAGAATAAAGAAGAAACGATTGTTGTTCTTCACGACATTAACATCCAATTTTTATATTCATTATGATTAGTATCATATAGAAACATTTATATCCTTATAAATATAATCATAAATAAAAAACAATCAAAGGTGAAAAAAACGAAATCCATAACGCTATTCAGTAATAAAAAGAGCCCTGATCAGGCAGCATATGATCTGATTGAACAGGCTGATGATAAGCTGGATTTTAAGCCTGATCTCGCTTTATTTTATGCTACTTTAAAGTATCACGGCAAATACCAGTCGATGCTGGATATATTAAATGATGAATATGGTGATATCCCGCAAATAGGCGCCTCCGTGGATGGCATGATTTATCCCGATGACATGAGGGCTGACGGTGCGGCGCTGGTGCTGTGTGAAGACGATGATGCCAGGATACGGGTGGATGGGGTTAAAGGTAATTCCGCAATTGGGTCGGCAGAAAAACTTGCAGCAAAGGTAAAATGTGAATATGGGGTTGTCGTGCTGCATTTTCCATTGGTTCATGTACCAGGTGCTATTAAGATCGCCCAATTTATTGCCAAAGGTTTCTATTATAGTAAAAAAATTAAAATAGAGAATTTAGACAAACAGAAAAAATCGGTAAGAGAATTCTCTAACTATTGCGATAGAGAAAATATTTTATATCAGCCCCCGGCGATATTAGACTTATTCGCCAGACAAACAAATTATAAAGTTCCAATTATAGGTATAAATGTGCTGCATACACAGGTGAGGACAAACTCTCCTAATATTTTCTGTAATTTTGAGGATATTGATGGCGGTATTACAGCGCTGACAATAGAGAAAAAGAATATCAATGCCATTTATGATGATATTTTTCCCGATAAAGGGAAAACCCTGGATGAAACGAAGCATATAGTAAGCAATGAATTTAAAATCATCAAGGAGTTTAACGCAAAGTTTGAAAAAAATGTATTGATCTCTTTGAACGACAAGCCACCGACTGAGGCAGTAAAAAATTTAATATATATTTCAGATGAAAAAGAAAAAGAATTACATGACCATCTTGATAAAGGAGATTTTAAAGTTCAAATGCCTTATGAGCTATTATTTCTAAATAAACAGACAAATGGAGCGTTTCTTCTTGGAATAGGATCTTATTTTCCTTTTGAATTGTTTCCTTTTTTCATGGATATTTCAGATTATTCGGAAGATGTTGCCCTTGTATATGAAAATATTGATGATAAATTTGATGCTTTCATTTCATGTTTGAATAATTTGAAATATGATGATGGCAGATTTGTTTATTTCTCTATGGATGTCGGAGCTGCTGCAGCATTCGGGAAGAAAACTTTCGAATACAAAGATAAAGTAAATAAATTATTAGGTAATAACTATTTTGGAATTATGTCAGCCCCTTCTTCAGCTTATATTCCACCTGAATTCAGGTTAAGAAATTATTTATCGGAAACCCACAATAATACTTTTTTCATGGGTGCAGGGACAAGTAGTTGCCTGGAGATTTAAATAAAAGTGCTCAGTCCCAAAAAAATAAAGGATGCATATATCGAATTACCCATATGCTTAAGTGCTTGAAAATCTCCTGATTCTAAAGTCCAGTCTTTTTTATACATATGAACAAATGTATTTTTAAAAAAATAAATAAATGGGATCATAATAACCAGAATACCATAGGAGCTTAAAACAATTAGATTCAATAGAGTCAAATAAAATAACACCATAAAGTAACATGAGTACCGGACAAGCTGAGATGGAAGGAAAACAACACCAAAAGTTTTCAGGCCAGCTTTCATATCTCCCGATATATCTTTTAAATCCTTTAATAGCAATCCCGAAATGCTGAAGAAAAAGATCGCTATAGTCAATATTATTGCTTTTAAATTCAAATCCGAATACACAAGCCAGATGCTCAAAGTGTAACTGGGAAATGCAATGCTATAAGCGGCCAACTCACCCAGATAATGATCCTTCAATCTGATACCAAGAACTTTCTTAAGAATTAAATTGTCTGAATAGCACCATGTAATAATAATACAGACAAGAGCATACAGATAAATTGGTCGTTTAAATTCATAAGATAGGTAATAAACAAAGAGCAGGGAGCAAGCATAAAGTAGTACTGCGATAAAAAGAGCTTTCTTTTGCATCGAGCTATCCTGGGTTAAGATAGTTTTTTTCCCTCCCGCTCTATCTTCCTTTAAATCATTACAATGATTCCATAAATTAGAAGGAAAGGCTAAAAGCCATGAAACAACTATTCCAGCAAACAAAACTGGAAAGTCATAAATTGATAACTCTTTCTGTGATATTAAGAAAAGCGATATGGCAAACAGAGGAAAGGGGGAATATATTGTAGCTGGAGTGTTGCATAACTTCAGTAATGCAACAGGTTTACTCCAGTACATATTAATTTCTACTTACCAGGCCCACAGACGTGCTTTCTTAAACATCTGTTCTGCTACTTTTTGTTCTTCGTCTTTTTTTGGGTTAATCTTTCTCTCGGTTTTCATTTATATTTCCTCCTACTTTTTTGCCCCTCAGGGCAATATTTAATCACAACTCCACGATTTATATATTTATTTAGGGAAAAAAATGCTAATAGTTATAATAATTATTATTGAATATTTTTAAAATCAGAATTTTCCATTGAAATTTTAAAATGTCAGAGGTATCAGACACAACCAATATTTGTTAGTAAAAAAAATATTAATTTTTATAAATTTATATTAAAGTTACATTTATGTATTAATGAGCATTTGTTGCCCACAACATTACTACAATACTTCGAGAGCAGTGCCCCCAGCCAGTTAATCATCTTTCTTTACTCTTGGCCTCTTCGCCCTCTCAAATTTCCATTTCTTGCTCAAATCCATCGTTGCATCAATTCCCACTTTTGTCCCTATTCCATTCTCAGAGCGCGGATCAAGCGTGCTACCCCTCACATTCGGGTAGATATAGATGTCCTCATCCCCTTTTACCCTCGTGGCAATTGCAAACTCGATATCGTTCGGATCAAAAATATTGATATCATCATCTACTATTATTACATGTTTGAGACTTTTGTGCGCTGCAAATGTGGCATCAATAGCTTTTTTGGGCTCATCATCATTTGTTTTATGTATCTGCACTGCAGCATGGAAATAATAGCATCCTCCAGGGGTCATAATAACATTCCTGACATCCGCCACTTTCTTTACTTCATTAAAGATCAGCGGTTCGTATGGGATCCCCATCAGTATATGATGCTCACTCCCTGCGGGAAGAAGCGCATGGTAAATAGGATCGCGCCTGTGCAATATTTTAGTAATATATATCACAGGCTGCTTCCTCACAATGTCATAAGTGCCGCTTATATCCACGAACGGGCCTTCATCAACAAGTTCTGTGGGATGAATATATCCCTCAAGCACGATTTCAGCATGCGGGACCTTTATCCCGTTTTCCAGTTCAGTTACCTCAAGCGGCTCGCCAGCAAGCGCTGCCGCATAATTGTACTCCTTTCCTTCAGGAACGCGTGTCGAGATAGCAAATAGCGTAACAGGATCAATTCCAATAACTATCGCGATCGGGAGTGGCTCTCCTTTTTCAGCAGCTTTTTTATGAAGATTATAAGTATGCCTGAATTCAACAAGCCGCGCAGCCAGCCGGTCTTTCCCTATGACCCTTAGCCTGTGGATGGAGGCGTTCATCAAACCCTCATATTCCGAAACTACAACACCCGCAGTAATATACGGGGCTCCGTCTCCTTCAAAATGCGTAAGGATAGGGAGCCTGTACAGGTCAGGTTTTTCAATCACTTCTCTTGCTGGCGAATCCCTGACAAGCTTGACCTCTCCATCCGGCGGGCAGGATGAAAGATGTTCTATGATTTTATCAGGCGCTACTCCCAGAGCTTCAGCCAGAAGTTCCCTTGATGACAGGATGTTCATGATAAGTTTTGACCTATTGACATTAGTATAAAGTGTGGGCTCTTTTCCGGCAATGGCAGAAACTTCATAAACTGGCGAGAGAGGCTTTTTTATCTCAGTGAGTTTGCCTTCTGATCTTAATTGTTCAATGAATCCCCGAAAAGTCATTCACGCCACCGCTTGTATAAATTATGCTCGATATTAAGTAAGTCCAGGGCGCGTCCTGCCATAAAATCAATAATATCATCAATGGTTTTGGGTCTGGGATAGAAGGCCGGGCATGCAGGAAGGATGGAAGCGCCGGCTTCCATTGCTTTTTTCATATTTTCAATATGGATCAAATTCAGGGGAGTTTCCCTGGCCATGATTATCAGCGGGCGCTTTTCTTTCAGGCAGCAGTCGGCAGCCCTGGATATTAATGTATCAGACATCCCGCTGGCAATTGAAGCAAGGTTTTTCATGCTGGATGGCGCAATTATCATTCCCCTTGACCTGTGTGATCCGCTTGCTATCGGCGCTGTGAAATCATGATCGTCATAAATGTTATCACCCAGATTTTCCACATCTTTGACCGAATAATCAGTCTCAATTTTTATAAGTTGCTTTGCGGATTCAGAAATGACAAGATGAGTTTCAAAACCTTTCATTTGTTTTATGGCTTCAAGTATGCGTATTCCATACTGGATACCTGAAGCTCCACTCATGCCTATTATAATCTCATTCTTCATAGCCTATA
Organism: Candidatus Methanoperedens sp. BLZ2; assembly: GCF_002487355.1. Lineage (GTDB taxonomy): Archaea > Halobacteriota > Methanosarcinia > Methanosarcinales > Methanoperedenaceae > Methanoperedens. The sequence continues at coordinate 21,523 of NZ_NTMG01000021.1, forward strand.
CTTGTTTGCCCTGTTTGAATAGTTTTTGTTAACTCAAGGAAGAAAAGGATATATTCTGAAACATATATTGATTTTTTATACCATAGATGATAATTATGGTAAAAGGTAATAATTAATGGTGGAATATGATGAAACAAATACAGATAACACTTACACCCCCTGAATCGAAAAGGATCATAGCAATGGGAGTAAAAAACCTCCCTGTCATCCAGCAAGCGTTGAAAAAAGGAATTATATTGATTACTCTGGGCACAACCAATGCCTATATTGCAGAAGAACTTACAGGTAAAAAGATAGATCATTCCAGGTATGCAGCAGGATACATTGGTGAAATTGCCTCGGTTGTCCCGAATGATATGCGCCTGCCTGTAATTGCCCTTAAAGATGGGAAAGAAGTGAGTGCTGGTACAATCCTTAATGAAATGACATCGCAGGATGTTGTCATCAAGGGCGCAAATGCACTTGACCCTGATGGGGTTGCCGGTGTTATGATGGCAAATCCGGTTGGCGGAACGACAGGGGGTTTTATGGGTATTGTGATGGCAAGAGGCATTCATCTTGTAATCCCGATTGGTCTTGAAAAATCAATCCCATATTCAGTAATAGAGATATCAAAAGTTATCGGCATACAACGCTGTAGTAAAGCCATGGGGCTGCCGGTTGGCATGATGCCGCTGTTCGGTGAAATTATAACTGAAGTTGAAGCGTTGATACTCCTTGGCGCCGAGGATGCTTTTCCAATCGGAGCAGGCGGGATAAATGGTGGGGAAGGCTCAATCACCCTGTGTGTTATCGGGGAAAATGCTGATAAAATTTTTGATCTTGTGCAGAAAGTAAAAGAGAAAAAGGGGGAGATGTAAAATGATGACTGTCATAAAGTGAAAAACATTCTTCAGTTACCTATCTGACATGTGAAGTTCACTAAACGAATCCATGCATCTGAGAGTACAGAACATCTTTTCTTTGGCACAATCTTTTCTAACATAAATCTTTTTTTCACAATTTTCACATTTAATTTCTATTATTTCCATTCAGTCGTTCCTCCTTTACCACTTTTTTCCAGAGTTTTTCAACGGACTTGTCAGTTTAGGTATAATATCTTCCCAATTCTTCTTCAGTTCTTTTTTCCCTTCTTTAGATCCAGAGTTACCGGATCGGGTGCCGGGGAGATCGGGTCTGGAGTAGCAGTCGGATCGGGTGTCGGGGTAGGTGTCGGAGAGACCGGTTCTGGGGTAGCAGTCGGGTCAGGTGTCGGGGTAGGTGTCGGAGAGACCGGTTCTGGGGTAGCAGTCGGGTCAGGTGTCAGGGTAGGCGCAGGCGTGGGTGTGGGTGTTGATGAGGTTGAATTGGGG
>NZ_NTMG01000030.1 GCF_002487355.1 Candidatus Methanoperedens sp. BLZ2
TAAGGTAAGAGAGAAAAACGCAACTCTGCGAACTGACCTGCAAGAAGCTAACACTCCATCCGCAATGCGGCATCTCAAACGACTTTCCGATAGGGAAGCCCGTTTCCATCGTGACATTAATCATATCATTTCCAGGAAGATCGTGGCTAAAGCCAAAGACACAAGACAGGCGATAGCTCTTGAAGACCTCAAGGGTATCCGCAAGTCTGTAACGGTAAGAAGGACTCAGAGAAGCCGTCTTCATTCCTGGGCGTTCTATCAGTTGAGGAGTTTCATTGAATATAAGGCTACTATTGCTGGTATTCCTGTTATTCTCGTGAATCCAAGGGGAACTTCTCATATCTGTCCTGAATGTGGACATAACGAAAGAGCGAATAGACCAAATCGAGATACATTCAGATGTGTTCAGTGTAGTTTCTCTGACAATGCTGATCATATAGCAGCGATCAATATCGCTGCAAGAGCCGTTGAAGTCAATCAGCGGATAGTAGCATGTAATGAAGTCAAAGCCATAACAGGAATTGAGATGAAGCATAGTTACAAGCCCCCGGTTTCAACCGGGGGTAATTGACACAAAATAGAAACAATTAATACTTCTTATAATAATCTAATATATAAGAGTAATATAGTAGATTCTTCTATAACAGAATTGCGCAGGGGTTGTCATGAGTTCAATCAACCGGAAAGTATATTTTATTTTAATAAGTTTATGTATAATCATATCTTCAGCAACTGCCGTAGCTATCGACTATCCGGATGAGCGGCCTTCGATTGAATCCGGAAAAAAAATATATCTCTCCAACTGTGCTGGATGCCATGGTGAAAAAGGGGATGGATCAACCTTTTCTGGCGCTTCCAATTTCACAAACAGCGAAAAGATGATCATCTCCAATTCGTCAATATTTTATGATAAGATAACAAATGGAATTCCAGGAACTGCTATGCCATCTTTTAGTAAACTTCCAAAAAAAGACAGATGGGATGTTATAGCGTATATCTGGACCTTCTGGATCGATAAGCAATCAGCAGAAAACGGAAAAAAGATCTATGAGAAAGATTGTGCAGGATGTCACAGCATGCTGGGAGATGGATATGGTCTTCCCGAGGCTTTTGATTTTACGAATTTGAGCCAGACGGCATCAAAGCAACCATCCGTTTTCTTTGATCGTTTAACCCAGGGTATCCCCGGAACAGCTATGCGCCCATATAAGAGCGACCTGACTGAAAATGAACGCTGGGATGCCGTAAAATATCTATTCACATTCCAGTTCAGTGATTATCAGCTCACAGTACCTCAACTCACAGTACCTCAAACTACTCTGCCTCAAACCACTCCCGCGCCAACAAAACCTCAATACCCCGGGAAGGAATGGTATAATACAGCAGGCGGTGGTGCAATAATTTTAGTTTCAGTAGCACTGGCGGTTTTTATATTATATCTTTTTATAAGGGGGCTTAAAGAAAGATGAACAATAACCGGCTTATATTGATCGGGCTTCTTATACCTGCAATTCTTATGATCCCGTTTAGCATAGTCTCATTCTACACGGATTTTGCCAACAGGAATCCTGATCCTTTATCTGTAACTGTGGATTTTGGTCAAAACGCATACAATGCAGTTGAAGGAAAGAAAGCCTTCGAGCAGTACCAGTGCACGGGCTGTCATACCATAGTAGGGAACGGGGCATATTTCGCACCTGACATGACCACGGTTTATAAGAGAATAGGAGAAAATGACGCAGCACTTTCCAATTTTGTTCTTTCAGGTGCACCCGCAAAGGGTATGCCGCCAATGAGAGATCGAGGCATGAAAGAAGATGATGCTTACAGGATAACCGCTTTTTTGAAATATACAAATATGCTTGATACCAACGGCTGGCCTGGCGCTGGTTCATGGGAGAGGGACGGTAATCCGGACAGTACACCTGCACAAAATCTGGATTTTTCAGATATCTGGCAGGTAGTGGCAGGGATCGTATTTATAAATATACTGATATTTGCGATACTTTTTGCTTATGAGAATAAGAAAAATGACGAGGGGGCTTGAAACGATGAGTGAATATCCATCAAAAATAAAAACAAGGAAATACTTCATTGCCGCTATCCTGCTATTTATTGTCCAGATGCTGCTTGGTCTTGTGATGAGCGTTAATTTCCTTGCAAGAGACTCTTCAACAAATCTGCCTTTGACATTTGATATACTAAAAGCGCTTCATCTCAATTTAATGGTACTCTGGCTGCTTCTCGGATTTATTGGCGGCCTGTATTACCTGCTACCGGTTGAGACCGGGCGCGACATAAAGCATCCGCGTTTGATCGATATGCAGTTCTGGTTCCTTCTTCTTATTGGCATCGGGATCATCATTTCCGAGATTTTCTTCACAGGAAGGAACTGGTGGCTGGTAGAAGGAAGAGAATACCTGGAAGCTGGAAGGGTCTGGGATCTCCTTCTTACAGCGGGACTTTTAAGCGTTGTTTATAATGTGATCGCTACGATCCTTGAAAGCAAGAACAAATTAAGTTCACCCATTCTTGTACTTGCTGCAGGCGCAATAGGCTCGATATTAATGTATGTTCCCGGTGAAATATGGTTTGACAGTATTGTAGCTGCCGAATATTTCAGGTGGTGGGTAGTTCACTACTGGGTTGAAGCTTCATTTGAATTAATAGCAGCAGGCGTAATAGCGCTTATTCTCCTGGCAATGACGCAGGTGCGCCGTGAAATAATTGAAAAATACCTGGCAATTGAAGTCGCACTCATTCTTCTTACAGGAATAATCGGGCAGGGTCATCATTATTACTGGATCGGGACACCAGGTGTCTGGATTTTCCTTGGCGGGCTTTTCAGTGCACTCCAGCCTGTCCCTCTGTTCCTTATGGTCTGGTCGGCATATAAAGACCTGAAAGAGAACAAAAAACCTATCCTGAATAAAGTTGTGCTCTACATGATAATTGGAGCTACAATCGGGAACTTTGTTGGAGCAGGGCTGTGGGGCTTTCTCCATACTCTGCCGCAGATCAATTTCTTCACGCACGGAACCCAGATAACGTCATCACACGCGCATTTTGCCACTCCTGGCACATATCTGTTACTCGTTATTGGAATTGCGTATCTTGCAATCCCGGAAATATCCGGAAAATTGAACTTTTCACAGTACAGGGGTAAAATTGGATTCTGGCTTCTTGTTATTGGTTTTTTGAATATGATAATCGCATTGATGATCGCAGGGGTCATCCAGGTATACCAGCAAAGGGTGGAGGGTTTGGGTTTTATGAGCGTCCAGAATACTCTATTACCGTATTTTGGATGGCGATTAATCGGCGGGTTGATCGCCTTTGCAGGAGGATTGCTGATTGCGTATGACCTTATTTTGATAAGCACAATAAAAGTAAAAGTTGAACGTAATAATATAAATAAGGAGATTTAAAATGAATTCCACGACATATAAGGAACGTTTGAAAAAATGCAGCAGCCTTTTGGAAAAGAGGGTATGGACGCATTACTTCTTGCATAGCTGTCAAATTCTATTTTGAACTTTTATATTAAGCAGGCGAAAGATATAAATGCAAGCAAGTACATACTTGCATTAATGAATGAAACAGAGCAAAGAATCCTGAATGCAGCTATGAAAGTGTTCTCAGAGGATGGATTTGAGGGTGCAAGAACCAGAAAGATTGCAGAATTAGCAGGTGTTAACGAAGTGACTTTATTCCGCAAATTCCAATCAAAAGAGAATATTCTGCGGGTGGTCATGATGAAAAATAGGGATATTGTTCTTCAAGCGCTTGATACTGTATTCTTGAATGAAAACAGGGCAAACTTCCAGGTAAATCTTCACAGCCTGTGTGAAAACATCATGAAAATTATTGAAGAAAGGATTGACATGATGATTATATTGATCGCCGAGTCACGGAAAAAACCTGAGATCGCCGGGATCCTGGCTCCGGTTCCAGAAATGATACTTATGCGGCTGACCGATTATTTTGAGCAGCAACAAAAACAAGGAAAAATGCGAAATGTAAATCCCAGAGTTGCAGCTCTGGACTGCATCAGCTATTTCTTTTATTCAAATCTTTTAAGGAGAATGCTCAGGGACAATAATTCATCTGGCAGTAAAGAAGAGTTTGAAGCATTTATTGATGTTTTTTTAAATGGAATTGAATCTAAAGATAAAAATATGAATGGATAAACATGCACTTAAAAAATATAAAGGAGAATCATCATACTATGAATAATAAATCCAATATACCCCATATTAAAATACCAATCCTGTTCGCAGTCACTGTGATCCTTTTGTTAATAGCTCCTGCCAATGCAGAACTTGATGTAGTATTAAGCAAACTCTCGCCCCAACCGGTCGAACCCGGCCAGGATCTTATGCTTTCGCTCACACTTGCAAATGGAAACGCGCAGGCGAATAACGTTATTCTGGCCATAAATCCGGACCCGTCGATCATACTTAAAAATGAAAATGACCGGGTCATCAATGAAGGTACAATTATCAGTTATGGTACCGTGGCTGAAAATTATCTTCTTCATATTGACCAGCGTGCATTTTCAGGTGTTTATGAAATTGAGTTCATGGTGAGCTGGATGAGCGATAACCAGCTGCATGAAATTAATAAAACATTTAAAGTTATGGTGCAGGGAGTGCCGCAGCTTGCAATTTCCAATATTACTATCGACTCTGGATCCATAAGCCCGAAGGATATGTTCAATATTACATTTTTACTCTCAAATGCGGGGTCAGGCATTGCACGTGAAGTAGAGATCAGTGCGGAAACATCCGGCCTGCCATTCGTTCCTGCAGGAGCCGACACAAAGATCATAAAAATACTCAATCCAGACGAGTCTATCGAATTGGACTTCCGTCTCCTGGTCAAAGATAAAACCGTGATTTCGTCCTATTCGATCCCGATAAATATGGACTATAAAGATGAATCAGGGAAAAATCAGAGTTCCCGGAGTTTTGTAGGTGTGAATATACTTGGCAATGCTGAACTTTCAATCGGAAATATCAAGACAGAGCCCCAAAATCCTGTAAAAGGTGATCCTGTTACAATGACCTTGCGCATTGAAAATTCAGGAAATGGGGACGCAAGGTCAGCAAAAGTAAACCTTAACATACCATTTGAAGGAACTAAAACTGCCTTTTTAGGAAAAATAGAGCCAGATGATGATGCACCGGGCGTATTTACATTTAATGCAGCCGAGAGCGGTGATATTCCATATACTGCCACTATCGAGTTTGAAGATGATCTTGGAAAGCACACTGTTAAAGAGGTACTCTCTTTAAATGTGCTCGATACAAATAAAAGTGGAATAATAATACCGGTTATTGCGGTAATACTTGCGGCTGGAATATTTGTCTTTTACTTTTCCCGCAGGAAAAATAAGAAACAATGACCAGCAACCGATACACTAAAACAATATAGGGTGTTACATGTTAACTGATCTGAATCTATCATTATTCCTTGCATATAAGTCAATTACAAAAGGCAATAAAGGAACCCTTGTTTTGACAATCTTTATTATGTCTCTTATCTTTGTAAATTTAGTGTTTACAGCCTCCATTTTTCTTGGATTGGGAAACACGGTGAATAACCAGGTAATTAATACTCTCTATGGAAACATTGCACTTGAACCAAAGAAAGATGAAAAATATATCAGCGACATTCGTTCACTGGAACAAAAGATAAATAGCGTTCCCGGCGTAACAGGCATTTCCTCACAGTATGTAATTGGCGCCGCATTTTCCTATAAAGATAAAAGCGGGGCATGGGCTATCCGTTCAATCAATCCCGATGATGAAAAAACAGTCACCATAATACACAATTTTATGATCGATGGGGAATACCTGAGCAAGCTGGACACTGATGAGATCATCCTTGGAAAAGAGATACCTGGTGGTTATGGCGGGGATCTTGAACATCTTTCACTTGGAGGGGTTAAGATCGGCGAATCTGTCGATGTGCTATTCAATAACGGCGTTAAGCGGAGTTACAGGGTAAAAGGTGTATTTGATGTAAATTTCCAGCAGTCAAATAACCTCGCATACATAAGCCAGAATGAGATGGAATCCGTACTTGGTTTCAATGATACGGCATCACTTATCCTGATCAAGACCGCTGAAACTGGAAATGAAGAAATTTACATAAAAAAGTTACTGGAACTGGGTATTAAAGAAGAGATCAAACCATGGACAGTCTATGCTGCCATGGTAAAAAACATAACTAAAAGTTTTGATATGATCGCTTTATTGATCGCCGTGATTGGACTTTTTGTGGCAAGCGTCACCATTTTTATCATAATATATGTGAACACCATAAGCAAAAGAAGGCAGATCGGAATATTGAGAGCCATCGGGATAAAGGAGAATATTATCATTCATTCTTATATCGTCCAGGCGATGTTCTATGCGATAAGCGGGACGATCATAGGTTTATTTATAATGTTTTTAATACTGAAACCCTGGTTTATCGAACATCCACTGAAATTCCCGATCGGATATGTTTCATTATTGATAGTACCTGAAAAAGTCTCGATAAATACTATAAGCCTGATAGCTGCTGCATTGGCTGCGGGATTGATACCATCATGGATGGCAGTCCGGGAAACGATATTAGAGGCTATCTGGGGTGATTGAAATCATGGCGGATGATTTGACTTCAAATATCGGGAACGAAAATGAAATACTTCTTGGAATAAGAAACCTCACCCGGATATATACAATGGGTGAAGTGCGCGTCAGGGCTCTTAATAATGTCACATTCAACATAAAACGAGGAGAATTTGCTGCAATAATGGGAAAAAGCGGAAGTGGAAAGTCCACCTTGCTTCATCAGCTCGGATTGCTCGACACTCCTACATCAGGTGAGATCAATATTGGTGGAATTGACATTTTAAAATTATCTGAATCAGAGAAAGCAAAGTTCCGCCTTGAGAGATTCGGTTATGTATTCCAGGAATATGCTCTCCTGCCTGAGCTTACAGCTCTTGAAAATGTTTTTCTTCCGGCAATGGCGCGCGGAAGAAAAAAGGAAGATTATTTGAAAACAGGCACAAAAACGCTCGAGCAAGTCGGGCTTGGAGCGCGTTTACATCACCGTCCGCGAGAGATGTCAGGTGGTGAGCAGCAGCGTGTTGCGATCGCAAGAGCGCTTATCAATGATCCAGATATCCTGTTCGCGGACGAGCCCACAGCAAATCTGGATAGCGCCTCATCCAGACAGATACTTCAATTATTCCAGAAATTGAACCGGGAGATCGGTTTGACTGTCCTGATGGTGACACATGAACCTGAGGACAGGAAGTATGTGAGCAGGGTGATATGGCTCAAAGATGGAGAGCTCGCGGAAAAAGAAGGGATATCGGAGGCAGGAAATCTACAAATTGCAAAAGATTAATATCCTGAAAAATACAATGTATAATTGGGAAAAACGGGGTATAATTAATTCATTAAAACCCAGGATGTGAAGTTATGTTCGTTAATATTGTTCAATTCCCGCCTGTTAGAAAGGGAAAAGATGAGGAATTTACGAAATGGTTTACATGGTCAAATGCCGTGTATGAGAAATTTGACGGATTTATATCAAGGCGGCTTTTAAAACCAACCAGGGGCAAGAAAAACTATGCTGCGATCGTTGAACATGAAAGCGAAGAAACCTTTATGGCTATGCACTTAAGCGATGAGCGTCAAACTGCATGGGAAAAGGTTGAGCCATTGCTGGACGGATCGTCAACACCCGGTTTCTATGAAGTAATAATAACTTCAGAAAACAAATGACGCAGAAATGAATTACGCAACTGACTCCTCGCAGGAAAGCGATATTCGTGCATTGAAAATAGCAGTTGGAGTGTATATCCTGATTTTTGTCATGAAACTGGCAGTATATTTCATGACAGGGGTCATGGCCATTTTTGCTGAAGCGCTGCACACTCTTAGCGATATCTTTGTGTCAGGATTTCTACTTGTGGCAGTAATATATTCACGCAGGCAAGCCGATGTCGTACACATGTTCGGTTATGGCAGGGCGCAGAATGTGGCTGCTCTTGTGGCTGCAACTCTATTTATTTCATTCACCAGTTTCGAATTATACAGGGAAGCGATCCCAAAACTCTTTGCGCCTGAAGAAGTGAGCTATCAAAACCTCAACCTGGCTCTCGGGGTGCTTATCATATCGATGTTTATCGCAGGAGTTCCCCTGATAAACATGCTCAGGCAAAAAAAGCATGGAGCTGCTGCCAGGGCACAGCTCACTGAGTTATTCAATGACGAACTGGGCCTGATTGCTGCGCTTATAGGCACAGTATTCATTATTCAAGGAGAATACATCGCTGACCCGATTGCCTCTATAGTAGTTGCTACCATAATAGCTTACAACGCCATAGGGCTGTTCAGGGAGAACTTAAGCTTCTTGCTGGGACGTTCACCAGGACCCGAATTATTAAAAAATGTTGAGAATATAGCACTTTCGGTACAGGGTGTAATTGGAGTGCATGAAATACGCGCTGAGTATATCGGACCTGATATTATTCATCTGGGAATGCATATCGACGTGCTAAAAGGGACCTCTATTGAAGAGGCAGCCCGCATAGCAGAGGAGGTACGAATGCGGGTACATGAATCTATAAAGGGAGGTTATTGTTTCATTCACATGGATGCAGCAGCAGTACCATGAAAAATGAAGGCAAAAATGCCTTCACTGATTTTTCCTTTTCCTTTTTCCTGAATAATATCCCGCCGCCCCGACAATGGCAATTAAACCGCCGAAAATCCCGGTCGCAGGCAGGGTTGGAGCCGCCTTATCAACAGTTATCGGAACTGTGCGCCTGAATATTACCACGTTGTTCTTTTCATCGATTCCTCTTAATTCAACATCAAGGAGATATTTTTTGGCTGCAGCATTCTTATCGACCGTAACTCTGAGCACAGCATCGCCACTGTCATTCTTTTCAAGTTTTCCTATGAAATCTGATTTCTCATTGAATTCAAATGGCTGCGAAGCATCCTTGAAAACCCGCAGGGATACGGATTCAGCTTTCTCATTACCCGTATTTTTTACCTTGATCCTGAATTCAACTTTGGAGCCTGGCTCAAGTTTCTCCGGTGTAGTTGTTATCGATTCTACAATCAGATAAGGAGCTGGTTTGATGGGTATGAGAAGGTCAAGAGCCTTTGTACTGTAGGTGTTGTTTTCATCATTTTCATCCCTGTATGTTATCTCAAGCTGTGCTTTGTATTCCCCTTCCCTGACATTTTCATCGACATCCACATAGAAATTCGTTGTCTTGCCCGCCCCTTTTAAAATAATGCCGGGACTATCCTCATCCGAATAACTATATGTGGGCGTAAAACCTGACGGCAACAATAATTTCACTTTGACGTTCTGGGCATCACCTTTTCCGATATTATCAATATTTACGGATAATTTTGCTTCCTTGGTATCTGCAATGATCTTTTCAGGTGATGTCAAAAGCGCCCCGACTACGAAATCTGCCCTCTTTGGATCGATATAGATTGGGAATTCTTTCTTTGTCCAGCCATCTCCCGTATTCCAGTTCAGTGTAACATTATATGTTCCCTTAAGAGCATTATCCGCTATCCTGAGCTTATAATGGAGTACATAGTATAATTTGTTGTCACTTGTTCCGACAGATGTCCCGAGATCTTTATCAGGAGAATCCCCGGCTTCAAATAAGAACGGATAATCAGCATCAAGACGGAATTTCAAAGCTTCAACTGTTCCAGGAATTGTATTTGTGATCTGCCATCTCAGATCAACATCCTTTCCTGCATCCGCAGGGTCAGGATCCTGGTTCATGAAATTTGCCTGTATCCTGCTTCCCTGCGCTCCTGTCAGGGGAGCGGATGAAACAGGGCTCACTATCGCTATCATCAGCAACAACCCGAAAACTATTCCGATCAAAGTGATCTGCTTTAACATTCTATTCATTTTCGTACCTCAAATCTGTTAAATAATTTTATATGTTTTTTTAAATCAACTGTATCTAATATTATAATAATAGCTGGAACTATTGTTATGGCTGCAACCATGCTTGCCGCAACTCCATAGCTCATGATCGTTCCCATATCTCCGAGGAACGTTAATTTCCCCAGAGACATTGCCTCAAATCCGATAAGAGCGGCAAGTGTTGTGGTTAACATGGGAACTGTTACATTATTCAGGGTCACTGCCATTGCATCCTTCGGACCAAGATCAATATTCGGGTGACTTTCTTTCAAACCAGGTATATTTGCCATCTCGAACCTGTACCTGGTTACAACCTGTATCCCGAAGTCAATTCCAATGCCCATTATCATGGATAAAACTCCAGATGTCTGGGAACTCATGCCCATCCCGATAAATCCCACAAAACCCATTGCCCAGACTGTTCCGAAGATTATGGTTGATATCGGCGTGAACCCGTATTTAATGGAACGGAATAGCACAAGGATGATTATCAATATCCCTATAAGAGAATACAGTGACGTCTTTGCCATATCAGGTCCGATATTTTTTTCCATGACAACACTTTCCATTGCCACACCACCCAGAGTCGTTGTGACACCAGGAGGCTGCGGAAGTTCATTGATTATCTTATCAAGCTCGATTTCGAGTGACTTGAGATCAACATCATCTGTAGTTTGTATCCTCACAAGAGCAATAGTATAATCCTTGCTGATATAATTGTCAAGCAGACCGTTCTTACCTGCAAGTTCCTGGACTTCCCTCTCTGACTGCGGGAGTTTTCCCTGATTGATACTCTTAAGTACAGTGGCCGCACTTGTTACTTCAATAACATTGTCAGTATGGATGGCAAGCTCTGTTAACTGGTTCAAATAGGGCAATACCCTGTGGTCCCGGACATCACGCACTTCATCAGAACCGATATTGGAAGGATCTATCTCTACGGCAAACAACGCAAAATTTGTGCTTCCGAATTCATTTTCAATGCTTTTCAGTGTGGATATTGAATCCACATCCTTTGGAAGCATTGAATTCATATCTGATTTTTTTGTTTCGATCGTGCCAATCATCTGTATAGCATATGCTGTTACAAGAAGCATGATCACAAGCACAGTGAAGGGATGTCTTGTAATAAGCTCCGAATATTTTTCCAGGGGTTTGATCATATTATATTTACCTCACCCTCTGAGCATGCAATTCTTTCTTTATTGCAAGTTTCTCAAGCTTCCTGTGTGTACTCCAATATTCATAATCCTCTTCCAGGAGAATGAAAACAGGATTGACAAAGAGAGCGGCAAGAAGACAATATGCTATACCCAGGGCAAGTGTCTGGCCAAGATGCTGGATCATGGGAACGCTTGCAAATGAAAGAACTCCAAAGCCTACGATGGTTGTCAGCCCTGAGCCTATAACGGCAGTGCCGATTGCATAAACTGTGGTCTTCATGGAGTCAAGCTGGTTTATGTTCTTGGCTCTTTCTTCTTTATACCTGCTCAATACGAATACGCCATATTCGACTCCCAGCCCCAGGATCATGGAGGATAGACCCACAGTTGCAACGGAAAGCGGTATTCCTAGCCAGCCGAGAGTTCCCATCGTCCATATCAATCCAAGGGAAAGGGGAGCAAATACCAGCAATCCATGAGTATATGAGCGCTGCATTACAAAGAGCAAAAGCAGGATTATGGTAGCCGAAACAGCGAGTGTTAAAACAGCATCCCTTTTTAGCAGGTCAAAAATGGTCATACGGATTATGGGCGCCCCGGTTATCCCTATTTTTACGCCAGTGGGTGTTGGTGTGTTCTTGATATGCTCCTTTAGAAGCTCATCAAAATTCTGTATCTGCTCTTCCCCGGTGCCTATATCAGCGCCAACGAACATGAGCGCCATCTTATAGTTCTTACTGAAGAATCCATCGGCCATTGGATTGCTGCGAAGGGTTTTTGTTATATTTTCAGGTGTTACTCCATTTTGCCCCCTGAAAAAACTTGCAGGCGAACTGACGCTTGTTACGCTTGTTTCTCCCCTCAGGTCTTCATCCAGAAGAATCATGGCCTGTATTACCCGCGGGTCACGTATATCCCTTACCGAAGTTTTTGAATCTACTGTATCATCGATCTCCACGGCGATGACCACAGAATCCTGACCCCCGAATTTATCAGTAATCCGGTCATTAAGTTTAAAGATCGGAAGTTCTTTTGGCATTTCTTTCCTGAAGTCCGAATTTATGGTCAGGTCCTTAAGGCCTATACCCAGGAATATTGTTATAAGAATCACTGCTATAGCCAGTATTTTTGTGTGCTTTTTCTGTATTTGCGCAAGTCTTGTTAAATTGGTTTCAAGGAAATCAGCCATTAAGTCTCCTGGATTTCATGCTTATTTGCATATGCAAGTATTTAAAATATTGTGCTTTAAACAACTTTGAAGTTGTTTAAATTGAAAACATTTAAATACCAATATGTAAAATAATCCCCTGTGATCGAGAAACTAAAAAAACTCGGACTTACAGGCTATGAATCACAGGCTTATATTGCTCTTCTAAAACTCGGAGATGCTGAGGCTGATGAGATTGCGCTGAATGCAAAAATACCAATGGGACGCATCTATAGTGTACTTTCAAGCCTCGAAGAAGTCCATCTTGTCCGGGCACAGGATACAAGACCGCGCCGATATGCATGTGTTGACCCTGCAGCTGCGCTAACACATCTTTGCTCTACAAAACAGGAGGAATTAAAGCAGGCTTCG
>NZ_NTMG01000057.1 GCF_002487355.1 Candidatus Methanoperedens sp. BLZ2
CAAGGAAGGGGAAAACAGTGTTCTTATGGGTCACGGGCAATTGGAGAAAAAAAAAAAAAAAAAAAAAAACCTGAGGACGTAAAATAAAATAATGAATAAACTTGAATTAATTAAAATAAAATACAATATAAAAATAAAAAATTTGGAGGATTAAAATGTCACTGACAAAAGTAAATGCAACAGCAGCAACATTAACAAAGAACAGGACGGAAGGATCAATAAGTCCATTAAGTGGTATGTGTGTCACATGTGTAGATGGATGCATAGGCATGTGCGAAATCGGAAAGTCGGCATACAGGGGAGCAGAGGTAATTTATCCCCAGCCCTTTGGAATTATAACTGCAGGCTCGGAGAAAGAATATCCGCTTGACCTGTCCCATTTTACAATTCTTGGAACAGCAGTGGGGGCGCGTGGGATTGAGGCAAACAGCGATGTTGCCATTTTTCCTAACGTGGATCTTGAAGTCAGGATCGGAAAGGAAAAAGACATCAAGTTAAAGCTTCCTTTCATTATCCCTGGGCTTGGAAGTACCGCAGTTGCCAAAAACAACTGGGACGGTCTTGCAATAGGTTCTGCAATGGCCGGAGTTCCGCTAACAATTGGTGAGAACGTATGCGGTATGGACCCTGATTCAATAATCGAGAATGGAAAAGTATTGGATTCACCTGATCTTTCAAGCAGGATCAAGTTATATCACAAGTGGCAGAGGGATGGTTATGGAGATATCATAGTCCAGGCTAATGTTGAAGATACAAACCTGGGCGTTCAGGAATATGCCCTTGAAAAACTTGATGTCCAGACAGTTGAACTGAAATGGGGACAGGGAGCAAAGAATATAGGCGGCGAGGTAAAGATCCCTTCGTTAAAGAAAGCACAACTACTGAGAAGCAGGGGATATGTTGTTCTTCCTGACCCGATGGATCCTGATGTTATTGCAGCTTTTAATGCTGGCAGTTTCCATGAGTTCGAGAGGCACAGCCGTGTTGGTATGGTAAGTGAAAAGGGATTCATGGATCGTGTGGAAGTACTCAGGGATGCAGGTGCAAAGCACGTATTCCTGAAAACTGGCGCTTACAGGCCGGCAGACCTTGCCAGGGCAGTGAAATATGCAAGCAAAGCAGAACTTGATCTTCTGACGGTTGATGGAGCAGGCGGGGGCACAGGCATGAGCCCATGGAGAATGATGAACGAATGGGGCGTTCCCCAGGTGGAAATTTATTCACTTCTCTACAGGTACCTTAAGAAACTTGATGAACGCGGAGAATTCATCCCGGATGTAGCGATAGCAGGCGGTATTACGCTTGAGGACCAGGTCGTCAAAGCACTTTCAATAGGCGCGCCCTACTTCAAGATCGTAGGAATGGCCAGAGCGCCTCTTGCTGCTGCAATGGTTGGAAAGACCATAGGCAAAAAGATCAAAGAAGGACAGGTTCCTGTATATATCAGCAGGTTCGGCAGTACCGTGGATGAGATATTTATTTCCACGCCCGAATTGAAAAAGAAATACAATGGCAATTTCGATGAAATCCCCGCCGGGGCAATTGGCGTGTATACTTATTTCCAGCGCCTTGCACAGGGTGTGCGCCAGCTGATGACCGGGAACAGGAAGTTCGCACTAAAGTATATTGAAAGAAATGATATTGCAGCCATCACAAATGAAGCTGCGGAAGTTTCAGGGATACCGTATATAATGGATGTGGATAAGGAAGAAGTTGAAGGCATATTGAATAGCTAAGCTTCTTTTCTTTTTTTTAATCTCTGAGCTTTGACCGGGACTTAATCCCGGTCGTATTTTATTTTGTCCATTGTTTTTCAACAATGAACTGTGAAATTTCCCCCATACTGGAATCAAATATTTTATAATGACCTGGAACCATTCGTAACGGTTGATAATATGACCGAACACCCCTTAAAAATTTATGAAAAATTAGACCCTGAACTTCTAAAGCACGTTACAAATTCCAGCGAATTCGTTTTTGCAGAAGGTGCACTGCCCCGGAAATTCAAGTTACTCATAGGCATGGCCTTTGATGCATCCTATGGAACTGTACAGGGTGTAAAATCCCTTGCTCAGCAGGCGATGGAAGCCGGAGCCACAAAAGAAGAAATCACAGAAGCATTAAGAGTTGCGCAATACCTGAGCGGTGTGGGCTGTGTTTATATAGCGGCACAGGCGCTGAAGGAGTTATTTGGCTGAAAGTTTTTCTATTCAATTTTTCTTTTTCAGGATATTCCTTTATAGCTTCACAAACCAAACATACTATAGAAAGTAATTATGAGCGACAAAAACCAAACATCTTCAAAACACCAGAAATTAAGCGGAGAAAAGAAGAAAAAGAAAAGCGGATGGATCTCAAGAAGTTCTGGTTCCGGAAAGAAAGAACAAAAAGATACAACGATTGTATACACAAGAAGACCAAATGAAACATATGAGGAATATTTGGCTTCACTGGAAACTCCAGAAGAAGAAGTATAATTTTTACTTGTTTTCAATTATAGTTAGAAACAGGTTATTGACTATAATATTATGTCTCACAACGATTCCTATTATGAAAGAAACACAAAATGCCCTTAAAATGCCTGGTATGAAGGGTGAATCATATGATGCGCTGTTAAGAAGGCTGATTGAGGCAGCAAAATGCCAGATGTTACATAGAGAATTGGATGAAATACAACGCAAAGGCGATTATATGAAAATCGATGATATAGATGCCCTATGAACTTTTTATAAGTCCTTGCGCTTTAAAAGAATTAAAAACACTTGATTCAAAGTGAAAGATTCAATCATTTGAAAATAGCGGACAGCAGGTGACGGATTCCTTTTTGCGTAAAACCAAGGGCGGTAGTTGTTTTGCGCATCCTTTAAATGCTTGATAAATTATGCATTATTTTCACTCTTAAACTAAAGATCATACTGAATTCGGGACTTATTATTATCTTCTGGTTTGAAGAACCACAGAGAGCACAGAGTACACAGAGAAAAGCGTCAGAGCTGTCGAGTAGAGCCCATAGCCCACCTTTTATTGAGGTAATAGCCCCAGGGT
>NZ_NTMG01000033.1 GCF_002487355.1 Candidatus Methanoperedens sp. BLZ2
GTTCTCATAAATTAGAGTGAGGGGTTTATAATTATGATTTATTGGATGGGCTCGTGGTAGACACAAATCTTATATGTAACATTGGGATTTATGAATCATTAAAATGAAAAAACTATATTGGTGAGTATTTGTCTACACATTTTCGATCAATATATGAAAAATTCTGATAAAAACAATCTTGAAGAATTGCTGCTGGAACAAGAAGAGAAATCCAGTTTATCTGAAAAATATCTCAGAACGATAATCGAATCATCTTTGTATGGAATAACTGTTGTGGATGAAAATGGCAAATTTGAGTTCGGAAACGATTCTTTTTTTAGAACAATCGGCTGGCGCAAGGAAGAAATTATCGGCCAATATTTCATGAAAATAATCCCTGATGACGCAAAAGAATTTGTAATGGGGCATTGGCAAGGTGTTCAAACCGACAGGGGAGGATTTCATGAGATCAAAATCAAAACGAGATATGGTGAAATAAAATATCTGAATGTATCAAGCTCTTTCGTAGAGATCAAAGGGAAGAACAAAGTTGTTGCCATTGTTCATGATATCTCCGAAAATAAAAAACAGGAGATAAAGCTGAAAGAATCCGAGGAAAAATATCGTGATCTCTTTGAAAACGCCCAGGATGCCATGTACGTGGTCGATGATGAAGGTAATTTTTTGAAAATGAACAGGATTGGACTTCAAACACTCGGATGTGTTAAAGAAGAAGTAATTGGTACCAATATTTCTAAATGGATCACACAAGAAAGTATAATAACCGTTAATGAGCGCCGGAAAAAATGTCTTTCCGGAGAAAAGGTGGATCAGACAGATATCCTTGAGATCGTGCGCAAGAATGGAGAGCACAGGTGGGTTGAGATAAAAATCAGGGAAATCAAAGAAGGTAAGAAAACAATTGAAATTCACGGTATAGCCAGGGATATTACTGAAAATAGACTATTAAAACAAGAACTTAAGAAATCCAATAAACAACAGAAGCTTCTTTGCTATCTGATTCAGGGTACGCGTGGAGGAAAGACCAGAGCATTGATCCTGAAACATCTTAATGAAAGATCTTATAATGCGCATCAATTATCAACAGTTATGAATATGGATTATAAAACTATCAGGCACCATCTTGGTGTTTTAATTAAGAATGGAATAATAGGAAAAGGTAATGATGGATACTCTGATCTATATTTCATTTCAAAAAATATGGAAGAAGATTTAAACAAGTTTAATGAGATTTGACACAAAGTGGAATTCTTTGCATCAGGAAATACCACCGCCCCCCAACCCGCCCATCTTTTTCTACAGAAGCTTAGATTTTTTTATCTATTTAAATCTCTTTTCCCAAACATTACCCTATAACTTGTATATTAATTTAATAAAAATATGAAAATATGAAGTTATTTCCAGTATGGTTTTCTCAATTCAACATATGCATTGTGAGCCACAGTTGCTCCATTCGCCACTGCCACTACAACGAGCGCAAGATCAGAAGCGATATCTCCGACAGCATAAATCCCATCGATATTGGTCTTCTGGGTTTTATCAGTTTTAAGATATCCCCTGTCATCCATTTCAAGACCGAGCTTCTTGAAAATCTCAGTGTTCGGAATCAGGCCCACAGCCAGCACGACCGAATCCACAACCTGCTGGATTAACTCATCTTCCTTCAGGTCTTTCATTATAACTTTTTCGACCTTGTCAGTACCGGAAATTTCAACCACTTCGGTATTATAGAGTACCTTGACTTTATCGATCGCTTTAAGACGCTCGATCTTATTCGGTGCTACCTTTAATTCATCACTCCTGCAGGCAATGGTGATAAGATCCGCTGTATCGGCCAGGCTTAGAGCTGCGTCCGCTGCTGAATTCCCGCCGCCTACTATTACGACGCGCTTCCCCTGGAAATTCTGGGGATTCCTGACATAATAATATACTCCCTTTTCATCCTTACTGAATTTGTCTTCACCCTTTATACCGCCTGTCGCAGGAGAACTGCCGGTTGCAAGAACCAGGATCTTCCCCCTGTATTCGCCGCTTTCTGCAATGACCTTCCTGTCTGGCGTAATCTCATTCACACGTTCTTTTTTCATTTCCACTTTCAGTTTCTTTGCTTCATTCATCCAGCTATTGACAAGGTCGGAACATGTTGATTTTTCACATAGTCCGGGGAAGTTCTCGATCATCTTGTCCGGGCATAACCATGACAGGATACCACCCCAGCTGGAAGCTTCAAATATCGCTGTCTTAAGTCCCCGATATGCACACAGAATCCCTGTTGTCAGCCCGCCCGGCCCCCCGCCCACGACGATCACATCAAAATCATATTTTTCAGCTTCAAGCTTTGCCTTCTCCTCTTTTTTAGACATGTAATCCTTGATGGCTGCATGAAGCGCATCTGCTGCAAGGTTAGAGCAGTGCATCTTGATAAGGGGCAAGCCTCCAAGTTCCGCGGCAACCTCACCGCGTGTGATCTTAAGGGCTTCCTCAAGAGTTTTTCCGATAGCCATTTCCGTAATCATACTGCTTGTTGCGATAGCAGACCCGCAGCCGAAAGTCTTGAATTTCACATCCTTCAGTATATTATTCTCGACTTTGATCTGTATCTCCATTAAGTCCCCACACACCGGATTTCCAACTCTTCCTGTGCCATCTGCATCCTTTATCTGCCCCACGTTTCTCGGATTCCTGAAATGATCCATTACCTTTTCTGAGTATTCGAATTGTTCTTCCATAATTATTTCCTCGTATAAAGCGGTGACAATTCCCTTAATCTTGCAACGATCTTCGGTATTGATTCAATAACATGATCCACATCTTCTTCGGTGTTGCCGCGTCCAAGCGTTAGCAATAATGAGCCGTGAGCTTCCTCATGCCTTAATCCCAATGCGATAAGAACATGCGATGGCTCAAGAGTTTTTGAAGAACAGGCCGATCCTGTGCTTGCTGTTATCCCCAGGTCATTAAGCTGTAATATGATGCTTTCACCTTCTATGAAGCTGAACCTGAAACTTGCATTATTGGGAAGCCTTTTTATCCTGTGGCCTGTAAGATAGGTATATTCCATTTTAAGGATATTATCGATAAGCTTATCCCGCATTTTCATATTTCTTGCGCTTTGTTCTGACATTTCTTTTTGTGCGATCCCGGCGGCTTTACCCATCCCGACAATACCCGGAATATTTTCCGAACCGCTTCTCATCCCGAATTCCTGCCCTCCACCGAGCATGAAAGGAATAATTCTTACGCCCTGTTTGATATAAAGCGCACCTGTGCCTTTCGGACCGCCAAGGTCATTTGAAGAAAGAGTCAAAAAATCGATATGTTCATTTTCAACATCCACCGGAATTTTTCCAATAGCAGAAGTCCCGTCAACATGGAACATTACCTTCGCATCAGTTGCTATCTGGCCAATTTCCCTTATCGGCTGGATTGTTCCAATTTCACCGTTGGCATACATTATTGAAATCAGGATCGTTTTATCTGTTATGGCATTCTTTACCTGTTCGGGATTCAGGAGTCCGTCCTTATCAACAGGAAGATATGTGACATCAAATCCGTTCCTTTGCAGGTCTTTTAAGGTATTCATCACTGACATATGCTCTATCGAAGTCGTGATTATATGATTTCCTTTATCCTTATAGCGTAAAGCTGCGCCGCGCAGTGCAAGATTGTTGGATTCTGTTGCGCCGGAAGTGAATATAATGCTCTTTGGGTTCGGTGCTCCGATCAATTTCGCCACGCTGATCCGTGCGTTTTCCAGTTCCCTCCTGGCTTTTCGTCCCTGTGAGTGAAGGGATGATGGATTCCCGATCTCTTTTTCAAAAAACGGTATCATGGCTTCCATCACGCGTTCATCTACGGGTGACGCCGATCCGTAATCCATGTAAACTTGTTTCATATTGTCACTTTTATTAATCTGTTTTTGACCATTATATTTTTTTCCTAGATACGCCTGTCTCTGCCTTCAGGCCCTTCGCACTCCGGTATATAGCATGTCGCATCTATGAAAGAGCATGTTTCTTTGCAGCCTGGGTAGCTTTCCGGCGGAGTGGCTTTGCCTTCGAACTGGTATCCGCATAATGAACATTTCCATTGTATTTTCATAATTATCTCCTAAAACCACATAGTTCCGTCAGCTTCAAGCACAAGATCATTAAGAGTAGCAGCTCCAACTATCTCAGCTGTTGGAATGAAATCACCTGTTGTCAGGTTTATCAGCTGGCAGCTTTGCTCACAAACCATGAGTTTAACACCTGCTTTTATGCTCTGGTCCATTACTTCTTGAAGTGTGGGAAAAGCTCCCATCTTTATTTTTTCAGCATTTCCCTTTTTTACTACCGTAACTCCCATCCCGAGGAAATAGATTATAGGATCAATTCCCATCGCCTTTGCAGTCTGTGCAAGGATGAATGGGGAATAAAGGCGTTCTGGCGTATCGATTCCGCTTGTCTGGACATATAAAAGGTTTGTCATTTGAATCTCCCGGTATGATATTAGGTTTTATAATAGATACACTTTTGCTTTTTATTTTATTGTTATACCCCGCAGCTGTGCTGCGATTGGGAGCTTCACTTTATGTAATCTTCATTTTACCATCAATCACAGATACATGATCCTGCAATTCGCGTTTTTTAGATCCAATTTCGATTTTAAGTGAATCAAGCTGCTTTCTTGAAGTATCAAGTTCTTTTTCGGATGCCATAAGCTTATCCCGTAAAGTGGATAACACATCGTTCACATCTTTTTCATCCTTAATTATCTTCATCTTTGATATTTCATCTTTTTTAAGTTCGATATCTTTAATGATCGCGTAATATTCTGTTTTCTTATCTCCAAGAGACGATGACGCATGTTGAATATGTGAAAGGATTTTATCAGTTTTTGGAAGATTCAATACCCCGCCTTCAACGATTTTCTGTAATTCGATAAAGAACCCGGGGGGAACATCCACCGGACAGGATAAGCATAAATTCAATGCATCCCGGTCTTCGGGTTTTAGGACAAGTCTGCCACTATCACTTAACTGTTTCAGCCTGTTGATAACTTTATTCAGTGGTGATATGATGCTGTTAATTTCAGATATTTTAATTTCAGCATCATTTTCAAGCAAAATCAGTTCATCTTTTGACCTTGTATATTGTATCCATGATTCACTTGCATACAGGAGGTTCTGTGCTTCTTGTTTTTCTTCGATCTCTTTTTTCAATGAAACGATCTTTTGTTCGTTTTCTTTTATTGATCTTTCCATTTGCCCGATATCAAGAGTGATCTTCCTGATAACCAGCACAAGTTCCTGAGCTTTGGCGAGGGCATCAAGCACTTGCTTTCTTGAATTTATGGGTTCGATGAGATCATTAAGAAGCCTTCCAAGGGAATTAACGTCAGTTATAACATTTTTTGATTCCTCAAAATACACAAGTTTTGTATATTGATAGCTTTTCATCATATTCTCAAGGCATACTCCAAGGGTCTGGATCGTGCTTTCATGAAAAGCCGCTATTGATTTGACGCCTTTTTCCCCGGGGATGGTTATATTCTCAAGAAGCATCCTTACCTGTTTTGCCATGTTATCCCTGTTGCTTGAGGCGACCTTGACCATCTTTAGATGGAATCTTCCTTCAGGCTTTGCGTTTTCAAGCTCAGACGTGCTGTTTTTTATTTTCCTGAGTGTTTTTTCAATCAGGGGATAAAAAGAAGATGTCTCCTTTTCTATTTTTTCAGAAATTTGCCGGGATATCAACTCAAGCCATTCCGGAAGCTTATCCTGAGCTATTGATTCTCCGGCATTATCTTTTTTTCCAAAGAGCCTTTCTATCAGTTTCAACTTGAGTCCTTCATATTCCCGCTGAAATAACTATCATATGCACTCATATCAAAATGCCCGTGACCGCTCAGGTTGAACAGGATCGTCTTTTTTTCACCGTTCCTCTTACATTCGAGCGCCTTATCTATTGCGCATTTAATTGCATGTGATGATTCAGGCGCAGGAACTATACCTTCACTTCTTGCGAACGTAACTGCAGCTTCAAATACTTCTTTCTGGTGATATGCAACAGCATCTATAAGTTTATCGGCATATAACTGGCTTACGATCGGTGAAAGTCCATGGTATCGCAGTCCTCCTGCGTGGATGGATGGAGGTATGTATTCATGTCCCATTGTGTACATTTTTAAAAGCGGTGTAAGTCCGGCTGTATCTCCGAAGTCATACCTGAATTCTCCTTTTGTCAGGCTTGGACATGCGGTAGGTTCAACCCCTATTACTTTTACGTCATGTTTACCTGATATCTTATCACTGAGGAACGGGAAACTGATGCCTGCAAAATTACTTCCGCCGCCAACGCTTCCGATTATATAATCCGGGTATTCTTCAACCCGGGCAAGCTGTTCTTTGGCTTCCATGCCTATTACTGTCTGGTGAAGCATTACATGGTTCAAAACGCTTCCAAGTGAGTAATGCGTATCTTCATGGCTTGCAGCATCCTCAATAGCTTCACTTATTGCGATCCCAAGACTGCCTGGTGACCCGGGATCTTTAGACAGTATCTTTTTTCCTGAATCTGTATGGTTGCTTGGAGACGCGATAACATCAGCGCCCCATAGGTGCATTAGAGACCTGCGGTATGGTTTTTGCGTAAAACTTACTTTTACCATATACACAGTGCATTTAAGGTCAAAATATGTAGTTGCAAGCGCGAGTGCACATCCCCACTGTCCTGCTCCGGTTTCGGTTGCCAGTCTTTCTGTACCTTCTTTCATGTTATAATATGCCTGGGCTATTGCAGTATTGGGTTTATGGCTGCCTGCCGGGCTTACGCCTTCATACTTATAAAAGATCTTTGCCGGAGTTTTTAGCGCTGCTTCAAGACGATGAGCCCTGTAGAGGGGAGCGGGGCGCCATAATGCATAGATATCCCTGACTTCATCCGGGATCGTAATAAATCTATCCTGGCTGACTTCCTGTTTGATCAGTTCCATAGGGAATATCGGCGATAGGTCTTTCGGACCTATTGGTTCTTTCGTTCCTGGGTTCAGGGGCGGGGAAACAGGGGTAGGCATATCCGGAAGGATGTTATACCATTTCCTGGGAATATCATTTTCATCTAAAAGTATTTTTGTTTTTTGCATGGAAATAACTCCAGAACTACTATTTACGCAGGGGTATATTAAGATTATATAAATAAAAATCTCAATTCATAAATATATAACAAAATATAATGTTGTTTCTTGATCTTTCTAAAAAGCCAATTCTATCAAAACAGGAGTTTTTATTATTTCGATATTATTCCCTTCAATATAGAGCTTCTCTATTTCCTTGCCGGTAAAACCAGCTTTTAATAATTTAGCTCTCTCTTGTGAAGTTTCTAACATTCCAATCACCTATCTATCAAAAATTATTCCTATCTATTATATAGTAATTGAAATGTATTTTTCAGCATATATAGATGACTTGAAATTTTATGCTCAAAATAATTGTTATCATTATGTTGAGATTATCTAAAATTGAAGAAGCGTTCTCTGGAAAGGATCTTCAACCACACCCGTTAATACCTGGTAATGTTTCTTTATCCGCTTCATCAGGTGCGCCCTGAAATCAGGATTGGGAAAAAGATATGCAGGATTCTTAATTACCATCATGGTATTAAGATCAAATAATCCTATATCTTTTATGTCAAATATTGCTTTTGAGAAATGTTTTGCAGCCAGATAAAAATATTCACATGTGTCACGATATGTTTCAAGGTATGAAAGGGC
The DNA here is from genome assembly GCF_002487355.1 of Candidatus Methanoperedens sp. BLZ2. Classification (GTDB taxonomy): domain Archaea; phylum Halobacteriota; class Methanosarcinia; order Methanosarcinales; family Methanoperedenaceae; genus Methanoperedens. The sequence goes on from NZ_NTMG01000033.1 coordinate 7,753, forward strand.
AAGTTTTGGATTAACTACACCATTCCATTCCTTGATCTCGATTCCTACAATATAAAATCTTTCAGATTTTTTGTAGACTGCAATTATATCCGCGAGGTTGCATACGCTTTTTCTACAAACGAAGGGCTTGATGTGTATCTCAGGTGTGTGAAAAACAGGAGTGCCCCGGTCTGTAATGGAATTGACGATCTCATGGGAGTTGATCGTCATACCGAAATGAGAGAACATCATTATATTCAAGCATGGGTTCATTAAATAAATAGGTAATTTTGTATGGTTTTATAATCTTCTGATAATTGCGAGCCCATCCATTAATTCCAACTTTCTGAGTTGCACGCTATTTTTAAAGGCTATGACCAGCTAATAGACAGGATTAACAGGATTGACATGATAGATTTCTGGCAATTCATCCCGTCAATCCTGTTATCCTGTCCATTTATTGGATGGGCTCTCGATTATGCCAAATGTCTTAAAAGTAAAGCCATAGTGAGCCTAAAAAATCAATAAGCAAAATGAAAATTAAATATGAATTTGATGCTTTTCAAGCCTAAGCATGGAGATTTTTATGAATAATAAAATATTTCTAATATTTCAATTAAACCTCAGTATTTTTATTTTTCCACCTATAGAAAAGTATAAAGGTGTTTAACAATATAAAAAATTGACTATGGATTTAATTAAAGCTGAATTGGATAGTTTATTTAGCAGGGTTCCAATTTTGGGGAGCGTTTGGAAAGGAATAATAGATGCATTAATTAACAAACATTTGAAAAAACCGACATCTAGTCTAAACGACTTTCAAGAAAAAATGAAGGGATTTGATTTATATACATTAAAAAATCTTCAAAAAATAGTTGAGTTGAGGTTCGCATATAAAATGCAAATTATCACTATCGGTGTGCTTTTATTAAGTATAGGCATATCTTTCTTATTATCTGGATACACTTTAACTCCCAAATTGATATCAATATCTTTTTATGACAAATATATTTTTTATCTTATTGGAACAATTATATTTATTGTGGGAATTGTTCTTTGTGTCGTATCATTTATAAATTTTCAAATATGTGAATCAATTATCGAAACATCCGAAATAGAAATTGAAAGAAAAATAAAAGAAAACGATGAAAAATGTCCACGCTAATTAGTTTACATTTTATAATTTAGATATAGATATATTTTTTAGATCTTAATTAAGTTTATTTTTCAAATTTTTAACATATTTCAATCCCCCGATACTTATTTAATAAAAGTATTGTGTGAGGGAAGTGAAAGTACTTCAATTGTAGCAAGATTCTTAATTTTTTGTAAATATTAGCCGCAGATAAACGATTGTGGGGTATATATTGTGATGGAACGCGGATTGTACGGATGGCGCGGATGTGCGCGGAAAAGGTATCCATGAAAATCCGCCAAATCCGTGTGCTATACAGCGCAATTATGTATATGCGGTTTGTTTTTTTTACAATATGCGATTAATTCGGAATCTGACTATAACTTAACATGATTGAATGAGGGCAATTTTTATATCAAATAAAATTGATTTAACACAACTTTATTTAAGTTGATCATATATGCTTTATCCACCAGGAACACCTACGCAGCCGGAAATAATTGCAATTGCCTTATCAAAGCTTAATATCAAATCCACCGATGTATTTGCGGATATTGGTTGCGGCAGCGGCTCTGTCTCAATAGCTGCTTCCGGATTAGCAAAACATGTATTTGCAATTGACAACAGGGATGATGCTATTAATGCAGCATCAGGAAATATTAAAGAATGCAGCATAAAAAATATCTCATTATTAAAAGGAGACGCCATTATACTGCTTCCCGATATTGATATGGACTGTGCGTTCATCGGAGGAAGCAAAAATATCAAACAGGTTATGGAAATATTGATCGAAAAGAAAAAGCCGAAAATGCGGTTCGTTGTAAGTGCCGTTAAGGTCGAAACAGTTGCCATTGCCATGGAGATTATGAAAAAAAATAATGTTTTTAAGGAATTGTTACAGATACAAATATCAAGGGGAAATGAGCTTGCAGGAGGTACTATGTTCAAACCTGAAAATCCGATTTTCCTGGTAGTTGGTGGAGCATAATGTTGATCGGTGTTGGTCTTGGTCCCGGAAATCCGGATCTTCTTACTCTTGCTGCCATAAAAGCCCTGAAAGAAAGCAGGAAAGTATACGTTCCCGGAAAACTCGCAGAAAAGCTCGTTTCGCCCTACGCTAAAGCCCATATACTTGATTTTCCCATGATACAGGACAAGAAAGAGCTGTCAAAATTATGGGAAAAAAATGCAGAGATCGTAGCAGTTGAGGCAAAAAATAAAATGGTCTCATTTGCAGTCCTGGGCGATCCGAATGTGTTTTCAACATTCTCACACCTTAAAAGGACGATAGAGGAAAAATATCCTGACATCGAAATTACAACGATTCCCGGCGTAAGCTCAATAACAGCCCAGGCAGCCCGCACAAATACCAGCATGGACAGCTCCTTTGTGGTAAGTGACGGTTCACCTGTCAATACAAAAATAATCCTGAAATCAAAGCATCCTGAAGATGTTAAGAAAACATTGGTAGAAGAGGGTTTTAACGAATTTATTTTTGCCCGGCGCCTGTTCATGGAAAATGAACTGGTTACAGGTGAGATACCGCAGACAGGGGACTATTTCAGCCTGATGGTAGCAAAGCGGGGAAAAACCAGGGTAAATAATAAAAAAATCATTTATTTTGTGGGAGCAGGCCCTGGAAATCCCGGATACATCACTGTCAGGGGACGCGAACTTCTGGAATCAGCAGACTTTGTCATGTATGCTGGTTCGCTTGTCAATCCGGTTGTTTTAAATTACGTGCATGGTGAGAAGCTTGATAGCTTCGGAATGAAACTGGAAGATATCGCTGATGTCCTTTCAAAGAAAGTGAATGAGGGAAAAAACGTTGTCAGGCTGCATAGCGGTGACCCTTCATTATATGGCGCGATCATTGAACAGATAGACAGCCTGAAAAAACGCGGGATAGATGTGGAGATTGTTCCAGGGGTGACTTCGTTGTTTGCCGCCGCAGCTGCGCTAAAAACCCAGCTTACGATAAACGGCATTACAGAGACGCTTATTATCACAAGACCCGCGGGAACGACACTTGAGAAAGACTCGATCAGGGAACTGTCACGCCATAATGCCACGATGGCAATTTATCTTGGGACTGATAAACTCAGGAAGATCATGCAAGAAGTGGAATATCCTGAGGAAACACCCGCTGCTGTTGTGTATCATGCCTCCTGGGAAGATGAATTAGTGATACTTGGTACAGTTGGCGATATTGCAGACAGGGTCGAAGCAGAAAGGATCAATAGATCTGCAATGATAATTATCGGGAATGTCCTGGCACCGCACAATTTCAAGAGGTCTCATCTATATGGGTGAGCTTGCAATAATCGCTTTTTCACGAAATATTGATATTGCGAAAAAAATAAAGGATGTTACTGGTGGAGATATAATAGAATACTCAAAAGATGCCTTCATGATTGCTTTTGAGGAATACAGGTCGATAATAGCCATTATGGCATCAGGCATTGCTGTAAGAAATATCGCCCCTCTTATTTGCGATAAATGGAAAGACCCGGCAGTTGTGGTCGTAGATTCGGGACTGAACTATGCAATTCCCATCCTTGGGGGTCACCATGGCGGGAATGAACTGGCAAAAAAACTTGCAGTTATGGGCATTATTCCGGTAATAACGACAGCCACGCAAGCCATGGGAAAAGAATCTGTGGAGGGGATCGCAGATAGTCTTGGTTGCAGGATAATAAACAGGGATTCAACAAAAAAAGTCAATCTGGCATTGCTGGAAAGTGAGCTTGAGGTTCTGGATATCAAAGGTCCAAAGATCGTAGTTGTTGAAGATGATGTCAGTGTTCTTAAAAGAAAGGGGCTTGTTGTGGGAATAGGGGCAAACCGGGGCGTCAGCAAGTCGGAAGTTATTAAAGCAATAAATGCAGCACTTCTGGAATTGGATGCAAGGATTGAGGATGTGAATTATTTTGCATCTGCAATGATAAAAGAAAATGAAAAAGGAATTATCGATGCTTCAGAAGCATTCGGAAAAGAGATGAGATTCATTTCGCATGATATCATTAATTCCATACATGCACCAACTCCATCCAGAGCAAAAAACCTGGGACTGAACGGGGTATGCGAGCCAGCTGCGCTTGCGCTTTCAGAGGAAAAGAAACTGTTACTAAAAAAGAGGATTTATGGAAATGTCACAATCGCGATCGCACGGTAAATTATACATAGTAGGAATAGGGCCCGGTGGAAACGGGCATCTTACGAAAAAGGCGGAAAGCGCCCTACTTGAATCCGAATACATAATCGGGAATGGCACTTATCTTGACCAGATAGCTTTGATCATTAAAGACCAGAAGATCATACGAAGCGGAATGGGCGGCGAGGTTGAACGAGCAAGGAAGGCGGTAGAACTCGGAAAAAGCCATATTGTTTCAATTATCAGCGGCGGGGATGCAAATGTGTACGGGATGGCCGGGCTTGTATTGGAGGTAGCCCGGAAGACTGAAGAGATCGAAATTGAGGTCATACCTGGTGTGACTGCAATAACTGCCGCAGCTTCACTTCTTGGAGCGCCTTTAGTGAATGATTTTGCAGTAATAAGTTTAAGTGACCTCCTTACTCCCATTGAGATGATCAAGCGCCGCCTGAACAGCGCGGCAGAAGCTGACTTTGTGATAGCCATATACAATCCGAAAAGCAGGAACCGCAAGGAGAATTTTGCAAAGGCTATTGAGATCATCCGGAAATACAGGAATGAAAATACACCTGCAGGGATCGTAAAAAGCGCTACACGTCCTGATGAGACCGTTCTTGCAACAACACTTGGCAGGATAATGGAGTACAATGATATGATCGATATGAGTACGATCGTTCTTATCGGTAACAGTGAGTCAAAATTATGGAAAAACAGGATAATAACACCCCGCGGATACCAGAGGAAATATGAATATTGAATTTGGCGCGCGAACAAGGGAAGCAAAAGAGATCAACGAAAAAAGCTGGGGAATTGTGCAAAGTTTCATAAAAGGAGATACACCGCAGGACAGGATACGACAGCGCTGTGTTATAGCAACAGGTGACCTGGCATTTGCAGAACTCATGAGGTTTAACAATGATCCTGTAAATGCAGGAATAGATGCAATCAGGAATGATGCCACAATATTTACGGATATCAGGATGGCTCAGGTGGGAATTACAAAGCAGAGGCATAAATGCGACGTCAGGTGTGTCCTTGATGTAGAGACCGATATTGCCAGGGATACAGGAGTAACAAGAACAAGCGCTGGTTTCGTGGCGCTTGGAAAAGAACTCAATGACGCAATAATCGTTATCGGGAACGCACCCTCAGCAGTGCTCACTGTTTGCAGGCTGATCGATGAGGGTCTTCACCCTGCACTTCTTGTGGCGACCCCTGTGGGTTTTGTGAATGCTGCCGAATCGAAGGAACTTGTAAGAACGCTTGTTGTGCCATCCATCACATGCATCGGGACAAGAGGCGGGACACCTGTGGCTGTGGCTGTTGTTAATGAACTTGTGGAGCTGGCATTTCGATAAAATCGATTGAACTATTTTCAAAAAATCACATGCTCATAATACCAATGGTAAGAAAACCTGGAAAAGATTAAAATACATCTTAGTCATATAGTATAAGTTGACGAGCGGGAACATTTTTTTACTAACCCCCACTCCCCAACCTGCTCGTCATTCTTGTTATATTTTTTAGCAATCTTCAGTATTATCGCAAATGTCTGGACTAATTTTAAACAAATGTTTGAACTAATTTAAACTCATGATGGAAATCATAATAGTACATTTTAAGTATATCTTATGCATATTAGGAATTGACGAGCGGGTAACATTTTTTTACTAACCCCCACTCCCCAACCTGCTCGTCATTCTTGTTATGTCTTCTAGCAAACTTCAATACAAACTTCAATATTATCTCCAGACAATAGCTATTCATGAAACTTGATGGATCTTATGGTGAAGGGGGTGGCCAGATATTAAGAACAGCTGTTGCGCTTTCTGCTGTTACGGGAAAGCATGTCGAAATAGAAAATATACGAAAGGAAAGGCCAAAACCCGGGCTTTCTGCACAGCATGTTAAGGCAGTGGAAGAGCTGGCCAGGATATGCGGCGCACAGGTTTCAGGGTGCCGCCTCCGATCAACAAGGATTAGTTTCACACCCGGAAAGATAAATAGTGGAAATTATGACGTTGATATCGGTACAGCAGGCAGCATATCACTTTTTCTACAGTGCCTTATGCCTGCACTTATGCATGCGGATGTTGCGATCAGTATAAAGATTACGGGTGGAACTGATGTCCGGTGGTCTCCTTCTATCGATTATATGAGATTTGTAACACTTGCTGCCCTGGGAAAGATGGGATATAAATGTGATATCAGTTTGATCAAAAGAGGTTATTATCCAAGGGGAGGAGGCAGCGTCTGCGCCATTATCAATCCATCGAACCTCAAGATTACGAATTTTGATACAAACAATTGTCCTATTATAGAAGGGATCTCCCATTCATCCGGTCTTCCATCCCACGTGGCACAAAGGCAGGCGGCTAGCGCTGAAAAGCTCCTGCATGAACAGGGCTACAAATCAAATATATCTATAGAAGTTAACGATCATCCTTCAACAGGAAGCGGCATTACCCTTTGGTGCGGCACCGCTGGCAGCTCTATCCTCGGAAAACCGGGTCTGAAAGCAGAAAAAGTTGGCTCCATTGCAGCTGAGGCGCTGGTCAATGAATTGAGGCCTGGTGGGGGCGTTGATGAATACCTCGCAGACCAGTTGATTCCCTATATGGCGCTGGCCAAAGGCGGTTCTTTCACTACGCGGATAATTTCCATGCACACAAAGACCAATATCTGGGTGACAGAGCAGTTCCTGCCTGTGAAATTCGAGATAGAAGAAATGGAAAATGGATTATTCAAAGTCCGGATTTAATCCTGCATTACGCTCAGGTACTGTGGTGGAATCTCATCAGCAAGCACAATATTCTCGGTAGCAGAAAGCATGGTCACTCCTTCTTCCTGTGCCAATTGTGCGTTTACTACAAGTAAAACCGGGTCTTCCGTATGGATCTTTGCTACTTCTTTTGCTTTTTGCGCTGATGTACTCAGATGAACATACCTTTGCCTCATGGATCTTATTCCTTTTTCAAGTAGTATATCCACCTCTTCCCTGCTTGCGCCGTAATACAGTTCCGGAAGGAGATTTTCATCATAATCAAGGTCAACATCCACGGAATGACCATATCGCGCCCTGATCTTCGTTCCTTTTATTTCATATCTGCCTTTCTCATCAGATTCGATTATCGAAAAAAGCTTTTCCTTGTTTGCCCATTTATACCGCGTTACCATGGCATCCACAAGTACATCAACGCCTACCCAGCCGTGCTGGTTCATTGCAAGCCCCAGGTCATCCGGGAAATGCCGCAGCGCACCTGAGATGAAACGGCCAAGCCGTTCGGTCTGCTCATCATTAAGCATGAGCGTCCCTGCTTCACCGCATGCGCAAGTTTCGCCTCTAAAGAACCCGTGATTCTGGCATTTCTTGATCATTTATAGTGTGTATAGAATCACTTTGTTATATATTTTGCCAAACAATACCTTAGCTGTTCTTCAGGTCTTTTCTTACGTCCATATTGGCATTTTCAAGTTGAGGAACTTCTTTTGTAAGTTCACTCATCTCCTGTTCCCTTTTTTTTGCAGCAGGAGACTTGCTTTTCTCATGGCAATCCTCGCACCTGTATCCGATCACTGCCAGTCTTTGTGAATAGACCGGATACCTTTTCCTGCCATAAAGCTCTGTTTTGCAGCTAATGCATCTATCCTGATTGTTATTTTTCATCCTATCTTCTGACCTCTACGATCTTCATTGAATAACCTTTCCTGCATGGTTCCAAGATATCACTTTCAACATCAGTAACTACAAATTTTTCACCGGTCTGCAGTCCGGATGGCCGGCAAATGAGATAATTTTCGCAATCCTGGTTATTGCATGGAGGCTGCTCAAAAACTATCCTTGAACCCTTTATCGCTTTTCTTGATTCAATAGCCATCCTGATAGGAGCTTCTATAACTTCCACTGCGGACACACCGGAATCATGCACGAAACACTCAAGCTTTGACGAATTCCGGATGTTTATGATTTTATATTTGCTTCCAGGATTAAGGCTCAGGCAGGTTTTATTGAGTTTACACGGTTGGCATTCTTTTGCTGCACTTTTAAAAACAAATTCATTACCTACTTTTGCAAGCCTTGTTCCTATCAATGTTATTATTGTATCCGATTCTTCCATAAAATTTCACCTGATTATATGTTATATATTATTATTTGATCGTAATTATTATATTATAGCCATGATTAGATCATTATGTTTTTATTATTATTTTATTATTATTTTATTATTATTTTATTATTATTTTATTATTATTTTATTATTATTGTGGGATTACTTTTGTGATTTTTGCTGCTTTTTCTGCTGCTTCCCGGGTTAATCCTGTGCCAAGTATAGTGTATCTCTCAGGACGGATATTATGGGCATGAAGGAGTGCTTTTATAATATACTCTTCCTCTATCCCCAGTTCGGAAGCATTTGTGGGTGCTCCGATTGTGCTAAGGGATGTCCTGATCTCCTGCCAGTTCCCGCCGTGAAGGTACATCATCATAATAGTTCCCACCCCGCACTGTTCGCCATGAAGTGCTGGTTTTGGAGCAAGTTCATCAAGCGCATGGCTGAACTTGTGTTCAGAACCGCTTGCAGGACGCGAAGAGCCTGCTATACTCATAGCTACACCGCTTGCCACAAGCGCTTTCATGACAGTCCATGCTGATTCTTCAAGGCCGGGTCTTATCAGTTCTGCAGATTCAATAAGTATTTTTGCCGTCAGCTTTGATATGATGGATGCATATTCACTGAATGGTTCGTCCCGAAGCCTGTGGGCGAGTTCCCAATCACGTACTGCCGTATAGTTGGAAATGATGTCGGCACATCCCGATGCAAGTAAGCGGTAAGGAGCCCGGGCAATAATAGACGTATCCGCAACGACCGCAAGAGGGGTTTGTGCGGATTCGGAAACGGTTTTGTTATCCCGGATAATAGACGCTCTTGATGAGACGATACCATCATGGGATGCCGCAGTCGGAACACTGACAAAAGGGATATCAAGATGCATGGAAGCAAGCTTGGCAATGTCTATGGATTTTCCCCCGCCAACGCCCAATAAAAAAGAAGCTCTGGTCTCGCTGGCAAGTCGTTCTACTTTTTGTACCTCAGCAATTGTGGGTTTTTCGACTATTGTAGTATTAACATTAAACCCTGAATCTTCAAGCGAGACTGCAACTGTTTTTCCCGCAGTATTGAGCGTTGTAGCTCCGGCAACTATCAGCGTGCTCCCATTAAGTTTAAGGTCTTTACAAACCTTACCTGTGTCACTGATCACACCATGACCTACGACCACATTCCTGGGCAGCTGCATCCATTTATTCTTGTAGTTTTCTTTAGTTTCTTTCATAAGGATTCAATATGAGTATAATAGATAGCGTCTGGCATTATATAGATAAGTATTACTTAAGCGGCATAATCAACGACACTTCTTATAATCCTGTGGATACGCTGACATATGCAATCGTGCTTGGTATAAGCCTTTTTGGGGTCTTAAAGTTATTGGAAAAACTCAACGTGAAGGTCGATAGCCGGTTCATGATCTCAGTAACGCCCTATATTATTGCAGGTTGCGCTCTTCGCGTGCTGGAAGATTCAAAAATATTCACTCCCCCATTGAAGTATCTTTTTGTAACGCCTATAATCTATTTTTTTATGTTCGCGGTGACTGTAAGCATCCTTGCGATCGCAATTTACCTTGAGCGAAAAGGAAAGATCAGGGATTACCATACGTTTTTTGGATATACGGGTGCAGTATGGGGATTTTTAAATATCAGCGCGCTGCTGGCAGTTGGCAGTATTGAGAATCCATATCCTGCTGCTGTTATATTTATATTAGCCATATCGTCGACAGGAATTGTATATTTCATATCCCGCCAGCTCAATTTCACGCTTCTTACGGATAGAGTCAATATATCAATTCTTTTTACACATCTTCTTGATGCGTCATCAACATTTATCGGCATGGACTGGCTCAATTATTATGAAAAGCATGTTGCTCCAACATTCTTTATTGATATTGCGAGCAATTATACTGATCATCCTGCCCTGGTTATGTTCCCGCTTAAATTGCTGGTATTCATACCAGTTTTATATATGCTTGATAACAAATTAGAAGATGAAAAAGAAAAAAAGCTTATTGGTATTATAAAGCTTGCAATATTGGTGCTCGGGCTTTCACCAGCTGTCAGGAACACACTCAGGATCCTTATGGGGGTATAAAATGGAAAGAGAATTAAAATACATCAGATCGTCATGGAAATATATATTAATAGTCGCCGGCGTTTTTATATTTTCGCTAATTATAGGATTGCTGTTATCTTTAAAGAATCTCGGATTATCGGAAAATTACCTTGAAGTATTAAAGAACTCTTTTGGCTGGATAAAAACTCTTTCTCCAATCGAAATAGTGCTTCTTATTTTCCTGAATAATGCAGTTAAAAGCCTATTTTCGATCGTTCTTGGCGCAGGTTTAGGAATAATCCCTATAATTTTCATAGGAGGAAATGGGATTATAATAGGTTTGATCGTAAATGAAGTGTCAAAGGAACAGGGGATCATTTTTGTACTTGCTGCACTTTTGCCGCATGGTATTATAGAAATTCCCATGGTATTGATCAGTGCTGGCCTCGGGTTTCGCCTTGGATATTCTATGTATGTTTCCATGAAAGGAGAAAAGAGAGATATGAGATATGAATTAACTGAGAGTTTACATGTATTTATAAAGATAATTATGCCTCTCCTGTTCGTTGCTGCAGTCATCGAGACTTTTGTGACACCATTAGTTGTTTCAATGGTCCTGCCATAAATAACACCAGACTTTTTGACAGCATCGTAAGCCTTTATCTTTTTTCACTCTGGACAAGTTTTGCCCCGCGGTTCATCGCGATCTTACCTGTCCTGACCATTTCTTTTATCCCGAACTGTCGAAGCAATTGCTCCATGGCATTGATCTTGCTCTCATCCCCTGTCACTTCAATAACAAGCGATTTTATTCCAACATCAACGATTTTGGCCCTGAATATATCCACGATCTGCATTACTTCAGCGCGGGTTGTTGTATCTACTCCGACTTTAATGAGTGCAAGTTCCCTGTTTACGGATTCATCTGCCGGGATATCACTTACCCTGATAACATCAATAAGCTTATTCAGCTGTTTTTCAACCTGTTCAAGGATATTATCATCTCCGCTTACAAGAATTGTAATACGCGAAATGTCCTTGTTTTCTGTAACACCAACAGCAAGGCTTTCTATATTAAAACCTCTCCTTGAGAATAATCCAGCGACCCTTGTTAAGACCCCGGGTTTATTTTCCACAAGTATGGCAAGCGTATGTTTCATTCTTGTCACTCCAGGTCCAGTATCTCATTGATGGCTGCTCCGGCCGGGACCATCGGGGATACATTTTCTTCCCGCTCAACTACAAAGTCAATAACTGTTGGCCTCTTAGATGCTACAGCTTCTTCAATAACATCCTTTACTTCACTTTTCCTGGTTGCACGCAATCCAAGAGCCCCATAAGCCTGTGCAAGTTTCACGAAATCCACGCTGTTTTCAACACATGTTGACGAATACCGCCTGTCAAAGAACAGTTCCTGCCACTGCCTGACCATTCCAAGGAACCCGTTGTTCAGTATTGCAACGATAACCGGAATGTCCTCCTGGACAACTGTTGCAAGCTCCTGTGAATTCATCTGGAAAGATCCGTCACCGGAGATATCAATAACCGTAGATTCGGGTTTTCCAACCTTTGCGCCTATGGCGGCAGGGAAGCCGTAACCCATAGTGCCAAGACCTCCGCTTGATATGAATGTCCCGGGAGTCTTATAATTGAAAAATTGCGCTGCCCACATCTGGTTCTGTCCGACTTCAGTAACTATTATCGCGTCAGGGCATATCTCGCTTATCTGCTCAACCACATACTGGGGGCGAAGCAATTTATCCTTTTTATAGGTTAGAGGATATTCTTTTTTCCATGCTTCTATCTTCTTGATCCACCCATCCGTCTTTGCCTGTTCAATTTTTATATATTTTGTAAGGCTTTTCAGAACATTCTTAGCATCCCCGACTATAGGGATATCTACGCGAACATTCTTACTTATCTCAGCCGGGTCGATATCAATATGAATTATCTTTGCATTGGGCGCAAATGCGGATATCTTACCTGTCACCCTGTCATCAAAGCGTACTCCAACTGCGATTATCAGGTCAGATTCCTGGACAGCATAATTTGCATACCTTGTACCATGCATCCCCAGCATTCCAACAGACAACGGATGAGCTGTGGGAAAAGCGCTCATTCCCATAAGGGTTGTGGTAACAGGAGCAAGTATGGTTTCAGCAAGGGTTCTCAATTCTTCAGCCGCCTTTGAGAAAATAATACCTCCGCCTACATAGAATATAGGCTTTTCAGCTTTTACGATCAAAGACGCAGCCTTTTTTATCTGCTGTTCATTTCCTGCATACGTTGGTTTATACCCGCGCAATTTTACTTCCTGCGGATATTCAAAGTCTATTACCTCTATTTGAGTATCCTTGGGTATATCGATCAGAACTGGTCCGGGCCGGCCTGTCTGGGCAATATAGAACGCTTCCTTGAAAATCCTGGGTATGTCTTTTGCATCCTGGACTAAATAATTGTGTTTTGTGATCGGAAGTGTTATGCCTGTGATGTTGGCTTCCTGGAATGCGTCATAACCTATAAGCGGCCTTGGTACCTGGCCCGTGATTGCTATCATGGGTACGGAATCCATATATGCAGTTGCAATACCTGTTACAAGGTTTGTAGCCCCGGGTCCTGAGGTGGCAAGACATACACCCGCTTTACCAGTAGCTCTTGCATAGCCGTCAGCAGCATGAGCGGCAGCCTGCTCATGTCTTACAAGAATATGCCTTACATCTGCATCGTATAATTCATCGTAAAGCGGAAGAACCTGTCCTCCCGGATATCCAAAGATAACTTCAACATTTTCGCAGTGGAGCGATTCAATTACTGCACGCGCACCAGACATTTTCTGTTTTGTCATTTTTTATCTACCTTTAACACTGACTGATATTGTATAAATATTTCTAAAATCTACCTATTATTTTCCTGTTGTATTAGCCTGTTTATGCCCTCAAGAACTGCCTCAACTGATGCCATTATGATGTCTGTCCTTGCTCCTCTTGCGGTTATTGTTTTTCCGCCTTTGCTGAGTTTTATCCAGACTTCAACCAGGGCATCGGTTCCGCCGGTGATGGCATCAACATGGTATTCATCAAGATGTATATCCGCTACCCCTGAAAGGGCTTTTTTCAATGCATTTATTGCAGCATCCACAGGTCCTGTTCCCACGCCTGCTTCAACGACATGATTCCCGTTGACTTTCAACCTGACAGAAGCAGTAGGCATTACAGTATTTCCTGCTACGACCGTAAGTTCTTCAAGCTTGATCTTTGCTTCCTGGTATATTCCAAGAACTGTTTCAGCTATTGTCTGGAGATCTGCATCCGTGACCCGTTTTCCTTTATCTCCAAGTTCTTTCATCCGGATAACGATATCATCGATCTGCTTTTCACTTGCATCCAGCCCCAGTTCTTTTAATGCAAGAACTACTGAACTTCTGCCTGCATGTTTTCCGAGTACGATCTTTCGCTCACGCCCCACAAGTTCAGGTGTTATTGGTTCGTATGTAGCGGTATTTGCCAGGAGCCCATGAACATGGATGCCTGCTTCATGAGTGAACGCATTCCCACCTACTATTGATTTATTGGGGGCAACAGGAATGCCGCTTAACCTGCTCACAAGACGCGATGTCGTGTATAAACCTTTTATATCGATTGATGTTTTATATTTATATAGTGAATAAAGAACCATGACCACTTCTTCAAGCGAGGTGTTCCCGGCGCGTTCTCCGATACCATTTATGGTAACATGCGCTTCATTTGCGCCTGCACGCAGAGCGCAAACAGTATTGGCTGTAGCCATTCCGAAATCATTGTGGCAGTGAATGCTTACAGGAGCACGAAGCTTGGACAGGTCAGTGAAGATCTCATAGGTATTTTCAGGAAGAAGTATGCCCACAGTATCGCAGAAACACAGCCTGTCAGCTCCGGCATCGATCCCTGCATTATAAACGGATTTAAGATATTCAATATCTGCCCTTGATGCATCTTCCCCGCTTAATTCCACAATTAATCCATGAGATTTTGCGTACTCTGTCATTTGCGCAGCCAGTTCCCGGACAGAATCCCTATCTTTTTTCAATTTCTGCTGGATATGAAGGTCAGATACAGGAACAACAAGATGGATTGAGTCAACATCACATCCAAGGGCTGCATCAATATCTTCTTTCTTAATACGGCAGTAGCTGCATATCTCGGCATTTAACCCTGCCGCTGCTATTTCTTTTATCGAAGCGCGCTCACCCTCAGAAGTGATAGCAGAACCTGCTTCCAGAATATCAACCCCAAGGCTGTCTATCTTCCTTGCGATCAATAGCTTGTTCTCTGTTGTGAGTGAAACTCCAGGTGTCTGTTCTCCATCCCTGAGGGTGGTATCGAGTATTTTTATATTTTTAAATAAAGGAAATCCCTTCTATTATTTTATTGATTGTGAATCCAGTATAACGGTCTTGAGTTGTATATTACTTTTTCTGTTACTCTTTATGTAAAGCCATAATATCTGCATTAGTATTTATTCGGGCCTATGAATTATTACCTTAAATCGCTCAGCTTTAGTATCGTTAATAAATTCAATAGCAGGATCATCTCTCAGGGCTCTGACTATGCCAGTGCCAAGGCCACGGTAGGGCAGCATTTTTGAAGCAAATGATGCTAATATCCGGTTTCGCATGCATGATATCCCATGTTTTATATTTTCGATTGTCATATTGTTGGGCAATTTTCCAGGACTATCAATCTCTATACGATTATCGAATATCAATATGCGAATAGTGGCATTAATAAAATAATCCCTGTGAATCAGGGCATTAACCAGGATCTCCTGCAAGGCGATTTCTGAAACCTCAAGGACCCCAGGTACATTGAAATCCTTTCCTTTTTGGATTTTCCTTAGATTCCGCAGCAGAAATGCCATTGCGTTCCTGTATTGTTTTGGAAGATTGCTATCAATGTCCTCACTGTCCCGGTATTGAGTGCCACCTAAATCATTTCCGAAAAAAGAGACCGCTTTTATCAAGAATTCTGGCCTATATTTTTGGGGGTTTTTTCCAAAAAGCATCAATCCCGCCTGATTGAGTATAGAATTCTTTGCAAGGTTCAGGTTTTCGAGTATTTTATCAAGCGGTATTCCTGTCGCTTCTATGCTTTCCCCATATTGTTTCTCATAGAAAGAATATAAAAGCTCTTTATCAATATCTTTTATAGATGAGCCATATACAATGGTTTCATCTGCATATATTTTCCCTGATTCCTGAAAAAGCCGTAGCAGTTCTTCCTGTGAAATTTTCCGTTTGTCAGCTCCCACCTTGGCAAAATAGATACCTTCGCTTGTACAGTACGGTTTGTTTACTCCTTCTTTTATCTCTATGACAAGTAGTTTTCTTTCTCCTATTTTAATTATTTCGCTGAATGGTGTAATGGGAGGTTTCACATTCTCATTTGCACTATTTGAGATCAACTGGTTCAGTCTGCGAATTTCACTGCTTTCAAGACCTGCAATATTTCCATAATCATCAACTCCGACTATGATAAAACTGCCTCTCGTATTTGAAAAAGCGACCATCTCCTGTGCAAGCTGGACTGCGTTTGTAATATCTTTTTTAAACTGCGTCCTGCTGTCCTCACCTTTTTCAATAATTTCCAGTAATTCCGCCGGTTGCATAATCATTAATCTCCTTTTAGAGTTTAATCATTGCCTCAATGATGTGCAAAGACCTGAATGCTCCCCCAGAAACTCAATTCTGGGCGCCTTATCTGCTTATTTCTTCTTATACACATTCAATCCTATTTTCACGTTTTCTTTGCCAGGTATGGACTGGTTGCCTTCGCTTGAAGCGATGATAATTGTTTTTCCTGATGTTGATGGTCCGAAATCCTTCGTTAAATCTACCTTTATCGTTAAGATGTTCCCTTCTACCGACATTTCAACATTCTTCATATATTTATCCTTCTTTGTTTATTATTTATGTTAATATCAAAAATCTTCGGCTTTATTCAGAAAAACTTATCCACGATTTCAACCGCTCTTGCGATCAATTCTGCGCTCTTTTCAAGGTCTGCCATGCTCATTACCGATACCGGAGTATGGATATAACGTGTTGGGATGCTGATAACGCCTGTGGGTATTCCTTCCTTTGTAAGGTGTATCGCTGTTGCATCAGTAGTGCCGCCGCTTCCCACTTCGAGCTGGTATGGGATGCTGTTTGCCCCGGCAGCCTCCTTTAGCCATTTTAACACAGATTCAGGAACGATTATCCCGCGTCCGTCAGCATCACTTACAGTTACAGAAGGGCCTTTTCCCATCTCGATAGAAGAATCTTTTTTATCAATTCCGGGATGGTCTCCGGTTATAGTGACATCCGTAGCAAGAGCAACATCAGGGTTCAGTCTGAAAGCAGATGTTTTTGCTCCTTTTAATCCTACTTCTTCCTGTACTGTAAATACTGCATGGACTGTGGCTTTGACATCTTTCATCATGCTAAGCGCTTCGATCAGCATCACACAGCCTGCCCTGTTATCAAAAGCCTTTCCGGTGACAAAGTCATTTCCCAGGGATTTAAAATCAATATCAGAAGTGACAGGGGTTCCGGTTTTCACACCTATTTTATCCGCATCTTCTTTGCTTGTTGCTCCGACATCAATGAACATGTCATCGGCTTTTATTATTTTTTTCTTCTCCTCTTCTTTTATCATATGCGGGGGTTTAGAACCAAGAACACCATAAACAGGGCCGTTCTCCGTATGCATGATCATTCTCTGGTTAAGAAGGGTCTGGTCGAACCATCCTCCGGTTTTTGTGAAACGGGCAAAGCCCTTATCATCAACGTATTTTACCATTAATCCGATCTCATCCATGTGAGCGGCAAGCATCACAACAGGTTTTTTTCCTTTTTTTGTAGCAGTGAGGTTACCCATCTTATCAATTGAAATTTGATCAACATAGGGCTTTACTTCTTCTTCAATGATCTGCCTTATATTTCCTTCATACCCTGAAACACCGTGTGCATTTGATAATCTCTCTAAAAGCGCTTTTCTATCAAACATAAATTTCACTCCGGTTCTAATTGTATGCTGATGTAATTAAATTATTGGGAAAAACGAGAACGTTTCAATTCGTCCTGGTATTTAGGCCAGTGTGCAACACAAAACCATTTACTTCAAATAGTATGTAGTGGAGAATTAGGGTCTAATAGGGTGGTTGATGCACTTATACAGGCCTCGTACATCGTATGGTGTATACCGGTGACTGAAGGCGATAAGAATATGTGCATCCTTAAGAATATATCTTAAACCAGTGCAAAAATCGAGGCGTAAAAAATGGGCACGGATAAAACTGCAAAAAAAGGTAGAAGGATAAAAATTTGTTTAGTAAATCCCACCGAAGAAGAGAGATTATCACAAGAACCCTTGATTGCATTTTCATATTATTTATCTGAACGGAATAACGTTCTTTTATCAGTATCAGATGAAATTATTGAAAACCTTGATAAAGGTTTTACAAATAATCATACAGGTCTAATAGGACATGCTTCAACTTTGATGTGGTTTTGGACATTGGGAGCATATGAAGTTATCAGAACTATGTGTCAGGCAAAGGTATGTTTTTCTGAGAGCTTCTATGAAAAAATTTCTGAATTAAAAAACGATTTGGCAAAAGCAAGAATGCCAAGCGCAAAAATGGAGAAAAAAAAGAAGAAGAAAGGTAATTTGATACCTGTAGGCTCAAACCGAAGTCCAGATGGATGGGATATCCCTAATAAGGATTTATTGGTAGGTGATCCTGAAGATCCGATATCTGGACGTATGTTGCTTGAAAAGTATGATAATGTTTTATCTTCGCTAACTATTAAAGATATAAAAGCACGCCATGAAAATGCATACAATAAAGAGAGCAGGGAATGAAAACAACCTCAATATGAGAGTAAATATGATGTTGAAGAAAAGTCTGGTCGATAAAAAAGAACTAACAGAAATGGGAAATGTAATCATTAAATACTTTCCAAATCAATTAGACTTGAAAGGAGAATCTATCTATGGAAAAATATACCCTCCCTGTAGTAATAGAAAAAGACGATGATGGCTATTTTGCAATGTGTCCGGCTTTGCAGGGCTGTTACTCTCAGGGGGATACTTATGAGGAAGCACTCGAAAATATAAAAGACGCTATCCGCCTGCACATAGAAGATATTCTCGAAAGCGGCGAGGTAATTGAAAAGATTAACTCTTTCAGTCTTGTTGCCCTTGAAGTGACAGCATGAGCGAAAAGCTACCAAGAGTAACTGCAAATGAAATAATCAAAATTGTTGAAAAATTGGGCTTCCGTTTCTCAAGACAATCAGGCAGCCATAAAATATACAAGAATGAAGAAGGAAAAAGAGTAACTATTGCTTATCATAGCGGAAAAATCCTGCATCCAAAAGTTGTTAAAAGTATATTGGTTGATGCTGGATTATCTGTGGATGAATTTAAGAAGATGATGAAATAATAAGAACCACGAATTCTTGAGCCTATATCTGCTCCCTCTCTATACCGATTACGTGCCCCTCCTTTTTGGCAAATCCAATACATCGAATGAACGATACTAATCCTCATGCACCCAAGCGGGGATGCCCTCCGAATTCTATTCGGGGGTCGTTGACGCGTGCCTTGAAGCACAGGAAAGAAAGAACAAAAAGGATATAAAACATGAATGTAACGGCACATATCCACCGGGGTGAAAATCCCACCATGCGGAACTGCTCCCGCATGAAGAGAAGGGAAGTGCAATGCTGTGAAGCATTGTGCAGAGTTCCCGTATCGGCAGCCACAGCCCGAAACAACAAGTGAACCAGAAGTGGCCTTGACAGGATGCGATGTTCCGTCAACAAACAGAAGCTTGATCAGAATAATGACTGTCGGGATGATCATGGTCGGGATGGTCGAAAACGCTCTCCTGTGTGACCGAGGGAGGTCTCATAACGTCCTACTTGAAACTGGAAACAAACCCTACACGTTCCTGGGTCACTGGATTCAGTGGAAAAGATACGAGGTAGCCGAGGTATAACCTTACGGGAAAGCCAAAGCAATGCGTTATGAGACGTCGGAAGAACTCATAGTAGCGATGAACGTAGAGCCGATGAAACAGAGAACCTGCATCGATGGATGCAGGGGGCGACTCTGTCAAGGGAAAACTCAACCGAGCAAAGGAGTTCCAGTCTGGATAGAGTCGAGGTGAACAGCACGATAACACCAATCAGATTAAAAGAAGATACCAGAAAGGTAAGCACTGCCGAAACGGCAATAAAACGCCCTCTGATGACAGTATATGAAGATAGTGGAATAACTGCTGGAAGCCGAAACCGATGGAAACAGTAAATGAAGAAATGGAATCAGCAGTACCATGACAAATTCAAGGCATTTGCCCTGATACATAAAGTATGGGATCAAAAGAACCTTGAAAAGGCATGGAAAAGCGTAAAAGCAAATAGAGGAAGTGCTGGAAACGATAGAATAACCATTGAGCAATTCGAACAAAATTTACCGCAAAACTTAGCCGAAATAAAGAGACTGCTCAAAGAGAAACGCTATGAGCCAAGCCCGGTCTTAAGAGTATTGATCCCGAAAGACAACGGGAAGATGAGGAAACTTGGGATTCCTACAGTGAGAGACAGAGTAGTCCAGCAGGCATTAAAGAACGTACTTGAACCCATCTTTGAAGAAATATTCCTGCCCCAGAGCCACGGTTACAGACCCAACACTAATGCCCATGCGGCAGTCAGGAAGGGTGAAGCATACCTTGAAAGAGGCTACCACTGGGTAGTGGATGCTGATATTGAGGGATTCTTCGACCATGTTGACCATCAGATATTGATGGATCTTGTATGCGAAAAGATCGCAGACGGCAGAGTTCTTTCTCTTATAGAATCGTTCCTGAAAAGTGGAATAATGAACGAAGGCATATTCGAGGAGAGCAATGAAGGCACTCCTCAGGGCGGAAACCTCAGTCCGCTGCTATCGAATATTTATTTAAACCATTTCGATAGGAGAATGGGCGATTGTGGCTATCTGCTCCTGAGATATGCAGATGACATTGTTATTTTCTGCAAGTTCGAATCAGATGCACAGGATGCCCTGAAACGAGCAAAGGAGATTCTGGAGGACGAGTTAAAGTTGAAACTCAGCCCTGAGAAAACAAAGATCATCAATGCAAGAAAGAAAGGGGTTGAGTTCCTTGGTTTTCACTTCAATGGAAGATGGAAAAGACCGAGGGACAAAGCAAGGAAGAGGTTCAGGGAAGAGATAAAGCGTCGAACAAGACGGCAGCAACCTAAGAACCTTGAAATGGCGATAGAATCCATCAATCCGGTTATCCGGGGTTGGGGGAACTATTTCAAGGGCGGCACTGTGAAGAAATCGTTCGAGGAGCTTGATGGATGTATCAGGGGACGCTTAAGGAGCTTTGTAGCTAAGAGGCGTACTCTGAAGATACTTGTTTTCGGGATACATCCTGCCGAGTTTGCCAAGATGGGGCTGGTTTCACTTTCTTCGATGCTGGATGATACCATCTCTTGTAAAGGGATATGACAGACGAAAGCTGCATACGGGAAATCCGTCTGTGCAGTTTGATGAGGGGGTGGTGCCTGAAAGGGCACTGCTCTACTCTGCGAAGGCGATATGAACCCTCATCTCCCTAAAGGCGATGGATTCCAGAATAACCTCTGAAATGCTGAGAATCGGGCGTATGGAGAGTATATCTAAAATTGCATATGACAAAAATTATATGCAGAAAAGTTATAGGAGATTTCAAAGGTGATTATAGAATATGGGAAGCATTTCTATTGTGATTTTAGAGGAATTAGGTAATCAAAAATATATTTTGAAATGTGCGGTTTGTGGCGGTTCAGGAGAAATGTCACGAGATCACGATGGTCATAGTCCGTATGTCATATGTTCAGTTTGCTACGGTAGAGGAAAAGTCTTGGTAGAAGTTAGCGGCTCTCTTCCTTTTGTAACATGTGCGGTTTGCAACGGTTCAGGAGAAATGTCAAGAGATCACGATGGTCATAGTCCATATGTCATATGTAGTGCATGCCTGGGAGTTGGAGCTCAACCAATTACAGGAGGAATGGAACTTATTAGGTAAAATTGTTAATTAACTCTGTTAAACTCTCCTATCAACTCTGGTTCATAAATAACGATTCAGCGCCTGAATTAAAGATAAAAATCAAGTTAACAGACAGGAATGCAAAATCTCTGAGCATCCTCCTGATGCCAACGCAATTCATTGCGTGGTCGTGTGACGAATATTCCTTTGCTAAATGTTCTGTTATTCACATTTCCCGATGCCTGAAAAAAGATCAAAATATTAAAAAAAGTATTATTTCTTAGCTAATAGATAGCTGGCGATAATGATAACGATCACAGATACAATACTTATCACAAGGCTCAGTTCCGGGCGCACATCAGTAGCGCCTTCCACGCCGCCAATAATTCCTACTGCATACAATATGTAACCAACGGTTTTTTCATTGAATTCCATAATTCGACCTCTTATTGTTTATATAGGATTGCAACTATTATAAATAGTTTACTACTGTATTTGCTTTTGCCCTTTATTTTCTACGATAATACGAAAATCCCCCCATCGATACCGAAAATATCATTCAGATCCTTCTATTCTCTTTTCCTCTCTTTATCAGGCACTTCCTATCACTCCCGATAAGATCCTCCCTTCCTGCCATCTTCAGTCCCTCGGTCACAAATCCGTAATTTCGTTCATCCCTGTACTGCAAAAGCGCCCTCTGTATCCTTTTTTCCCGTCCTTTTGCCACGTGCACTTTTTCCATCGTAAAAGGATCAATGCCTGTGTAATACATACATGTTGAAGCGGTCATAGGCGTGGGTGTGAAGTCCTGCACCTGTTCGGTGTAAAGGTTGTTATCGCGGATATATTCTGCAAGCTCAACCATGTCCTCGACGCTGCATCCGGGATGCCCGGACATGAAATACGGAAGAATATATTGCCGTTTCCCCGGCCTTTTATTTTCTGCGTCAAATCGTTTCCTGAAATCCTCGAACATTTCTTTTCCTGGTTTGTGCATAATATCTGTAACATGTTTTATTATGTGTTCAGGCGCAACTTTGAGATGTCCGCTCACATGATGCTCGCATAGTTGGGAAAGGTACCCGGATGTATCTTTAAGCACAAGGTCATAGCGTATCCCCGAACCTATGAACACTTTTTTAACTCCTTCTATTTCAAGAAGGCGCCGGAGGAGTTCGACCTGGTTCTTATGGCTTGCGTCAAGACTTTTGCAACCCATACATATTTTATCGGGACATGCTCCCTCTCCCTGCCACCTCTTGCAATGCATCGAATACATATTTGCAGTTGGTCCTCCCACATCCTGCACGATGCCCTTAAAATCAGGCATCTTCGTCATTCTTTTTACTTCCCGTACAATTGATTCTATGCTCCTGCTCTGGATTATCCTTCCCTGGTGATGCGTAAGGGCGCAAAAGGAGCATGATGCAAAGCATCCGCGGTGGCTCACGACCGAGAATTTGACAGGGGCAAGCGCTGGTATGGGCTTATTATAAGAGGGATGCGCTTTTCTTGAAAAAGGAAGTTCATATACATGGTCAAGTTCCTGTGTACTCAACGGCATTGCGGGTTTATTCTGGATTATTATGGTTTTCGGGTGCGTTTGCACCACAGGTCTTCCCCTGACCGGGTCTTGTTCCTGGTAATGAAGATTAAATGCTTTAGCATAAAGCTCTTTATCGCGCGACACATCAGGAAATCCGGGAATTTCCATATAGCTCTCATGCTCCATGGAGCGCCATTTGCTTATTTCCACTTTAATAGCGGTTCCTGCTAAATCCCTGATCTCTTTAATGTTCTGGCCTTTTGAAAGACGATTTGCGATCTCTACAACCTGTCTTTCTCCCATCCCGAAGACAATCATATCCGCAGGCGCATCTGCAAGGATGGACTGGCGCACCGAATCAGACCAGTGATCATAATGGGCAAACCGCCGCAGGCTTGCTTCAATTCCACCAAGAATTATCGGTGTACCAGGGAAAATCGAATGAAGCTTATCAGAATATACAATTGATGCGCGGTTTGGCCGCAGTCCCCCTTTTCCGCCTGGTGAATAGACATCATCACTCCTGATTTTGAGGTTCGCAGTATAATTATTTACCATGGAATCAACATTTCCCGAACTCACACCGAAGAATAACCGCGGTTTTCCTAACTTTTTAAAATCATCATTACTTTTCCAGTCAGGTTGTGCTATGATACCAACAGTGAATCCTGCATCCCGGAGAACGCGCCCGATCAATGCTGTCCCAAAAGAAGGATGGTCAACATAGGCATCGCCTGTTACAAGGATTATGTCAAATTCCCGGATGCCGGGTTTTTTAGCTTCCTGAAGTGATATCGGAAGGATTGGGGGTTGGGATTTCATGATTTCGATATAAAATAATCACGGTTTCTTAATACCAGCTCACAAAAATTATCACCATCGCTCCGTCTCTTCGTGCAAATATGTAATATATTTTTATCAATACGGCTTTTTGTCCCGAATACGCGATGCATTCCCATCAATGCAATTGCACATCCATGCAGGTTTCTTTCTATCTTCAAAGTTTCTACAACTTCGCCTGCATCTTCAAGACCCCATGAATGCATCATTTTTGTCAATTTAATTCGTTCATTTTTATCGAGCATATGAAAAACATCATTGAACATCCTGCCAATCCTACTTGCACTTTTTCCCCATCTTATTCGCACAGGGACAAGGTCATGCACGATCATGAATTCGATTAATTTACCCTTAAGTTTCATCTCTCAACCCTTTCACTATTTCTTCAATGAAATTTCATGTATATGGATTATTGTATAAATATTTCACGCCGGTGTAATATTTTATGAACATCCGATATCGGTTAAGTTTTGCAGCTTATTCGAGGACAGGACATGATCTAAAAGTATTGCTACCCTTTTATTAAGAAAAAGAACCAATACAGCATAATGAATTCTGTACCTGGCGATCAGGAACTGCCTCTTGAGGAGCATATCAAGGAACTACGTTCAAGGATGCTGGTAGTGGCTGTTCCGATCATCCTGATTACTTCTATTGCTTTCATTTATTCCGGAGTGCTCTTAAAACTGATATGGAACAACGCAATTCCGCTGCCAATGACCATATACTCCCCGATGGAACTGATCCTTACACGATTTAAACTCTCTTTAGTTACAGCACTTTTTATAGGGATACCTCTTCTTGTTTATGAGGGATTCATGTTTACTGCAAAAGGACTTTATAAAAATGAAAAAATGTTTTTCATCAAGATCGTGCCATTTTCATTTATACTATTCATGCTGGGGGCAATTCTTGCTTATTTTTTTGTATTGCCCATTCTGTTCAAATATACGATATTTTATTCAAATGATGTTGCAAACCCGCAGGTTTCGGTCATAAAAACAATTGACACGATAATTACACTGATACTGGGATTTGGACTTATATTCCAGTTTCCTTTACTCCTCATATCTGCGATCAAGATGGGTCTATTGAAACGTGATTTCATTAGAGGAAAACGAAAATTCGTTTATGGGGCTCTTATTGCGTTTGCATTTTTTATAACTCCCGATCCCACAGCCATTTCGGAACTGATAGTGGCATTAGTTCTTGTAATGTTGTTTGAGTTCAGTTTGATGATTGCCAGATATTTTTGATCTGCTCAATCTGCTCAATTTTCACATCGTTGGGGTGCAGGGGTAGAGGAAGCCCCTGATTTATAATCAGGGGAGAAATCGTACCCCGCCTTCAAATAACTATATATACAGATTGAACATTTATATCAATATGAACAGCATTGCTAAAACCCATTGGTACAACGAGAATACCCAATCTCCAATATGTAAATCGGCGGGAAATAGTTTTCAATTTGCTGACATTCCAGTAGATGTAACCTGTAAAAAATGTTTAGAACTATTAAAAGAAAATCGTGGGTTTGTATTAAAACATACTGGATATTTGATATGAAACAAACGCTTGTGGTTAAACTGGATACAAACAAGGAACAGCATAGTGCTATTCTTGAAACAATGCACAGGTTTAATGAAGCGTGTAATTATATTGCCGATATTGCTTTTGAACTGAAAACCGCAAACAAGAGGGAACTTCAAAAGGTTGTCTATTATGATGTCAGGGATAAATTTAAACTTTCTGCACAGCTTACCATAAGGGCTATTGCTAAGGTTTGTGAATCCTATAAACGCGATAAAACCATCAAACCGACATTCAAGCCTACCGGAGCTATCGTTTATGATCAAAGAATCCTGTCCTTCCGAAAGCTGGAAGCCATATCTATCCTTACCAACAGTGGAAGGCTG
>NZ_NTMG01000075.1 GCF_002487355.1 Candidatus Methanoperedens sp. BLZ2
AAATAACTTGAAATTATTTTAGGTGTGAGGGATCATAGCGATGTCAAATAATCCTCAATGTCCCAAACCCGTACAACTACCCCAATCTGAAGTAGAAAAAACGCTAGAAAAGCATAAAGAAATAGCATTAAAATACATTGAGACTATAAAATCAAATCACAGAATAATTGCTGTCGTGGGTTTAGGTAGTCTTGCTAGAAGATATGCAGATGAAATTTCAGATATTGATTTAGGAATCATCTTCATTGGAAAGACGTTGCCAGTCCCACAAGGAGAATTTCTTTTCGAGGGTTATGATATCGATATATTGCTTATAAATGTGGATTATTATCGTAATACCAGCGCATGGCCATCGTGGATGAGAGAGACTTTTTCATCAGCGATCATATTATATAGCAGAGATGAAAAAATAACCGAAAGAAGCCTACGAAAGCATGTCGCACCAAAGACGAAAGAATTGCAATACTTAACTACAGACATACTCCTAGATCTTGCGTGGCATGGGATCCACGTAACGGATATAATCAATTATGGAACGCCATATAAATTACCTTCAGATGGTTTCTTGGTGAAAAGAGCTGGTCCTCTTGGCACGATGATATATTATGATTTTGCACTTCAACAAGTATTAAGGCTATTTTTTATTGCAAATAGATCTTTTCCGCCTACACCAAAATGGCTTCTGTACCAGCTTCCAATGCATGATACTCGGATTGACAAAAGGATTACTAATTTTATGAAAAGTTGCACTCCCTACACAAAAAGAAAAGAGCTCGTTATTTTATTTAAAATGGCAGTTGCCCGTCTTCAGCATTCAAAATTAATTCCAAATAATTTATTTAATTTGTACACATCTGAGCATCAGAAAATGAATTGGGGAGGGTTATTGTATGCCTGAAAAGGATATCAAGCTTTTAAATCCATGGTATTCCGAACAAATATTTGTTTTGGACGACGGGACTGGTGAAAAGGCAGCCTCTATCCGTCAATGGTCTGAAAATATTAAGGAAGATTTAGGATTGAAAAGGGGTGCAATGGAATGGGAAACTCATTCTATTCAAAATGGAATTCCTATTCTGATTTATCATGAGCTTGTCTCTAAAAAAATATTTGGAAATGAGATATTATGGATCAACTTGGGAATTGAACCAAAAAAAGCACCATTTGGACAAAAAGGTTTTTATGAGGATGTGAGTATTGATTTTTCCAAACTTATTAAGATTTATAAAAATCTTTTCCCATCTTTTCCATTCACACTAGACGATATTTTTTTAAAATATACATATATTACTCATGATTTTGAGATCGATAGTGAAATAACGAAGAAGGCTATGGCGATCGCGGAATTTACTGAACGAAGTCCACTTGGTCCCCAGGTTGATTATTGTAATGGTAAAATTTTTAAATTAGGTGTTGGAAAACCGCCTAAATCTAGGCGTTGGATGGATGAAATAGGTGGCAATAAAGAAGAACTCATTACTTTTATATATCCAGATATTTTTCTAGTCAATGCCACTCCACATAAAATGGACTACCATGATAGCGCACAAAAAGTAGTTACCTACCATACTTTATTGAAAAATCTGGGATTGACTACCTTGATTTACAAAGGATTGGTTTCATTCGAAAAAGCTGGTCTTTCTAGGATATTAGATATTTTAGATGGATTGTATAGAGCCGACATCATATCATTTTCTATAGCTAGGGCCATAAAAAATGGTAATAGATCAGCTGGAACTTTAGAGAATTTGAATGAATTAGTAGAAATTATAAAAAGTATACATCTTGAAGGTCTTGAGCTAAATTGGGATTTTCTCCGCGACATGTCATTGTATCCCTCAATAATAATTGAAAAATTCATCAAAGAATTATTAGGGCTGAGGGCTGCCTATGCAGATGAGAGCTTGCTGTTGGGGAATCCTGTTGGATCAGAAGCAAAACCAGTATGTTTTGGATTAGGTGAACATCTATTTCCTAACTGTGACAAGGGGATGTCTCTTCTAAATGCTTTTGCACATTTGTCATCAATGGTTTATGAGAACATTAGGAAAATTTCGCTGGAAGAAGATTTTAAAAATTTAATTGTTTCTGTCATGGCAGGTTACAAACCTTTAACACTAACGGAAGCACATCATGGAGGTGGAATAGCAGATATTCTGGTTCCCTGTAGCAACCAAAAATTTGTAATTATAGAGTGCAAACTCTGGCGGTACCCGAAACAAATTAAAAAGAATTTGGAACAAATAGCTAAATACATTGGACCTGATGGGAATTGTGGTTTCCTGGTCTATTATGTACCTAAGAAACCAAGATCCCCTTTAATTCCTCTTGACCTACCTAGGACAAATTTAGGACATGACTCCGTCTGCAGCTCAAGTGATGCTATAATTGAAATAGATGTTCCCGGACATTCTGCGAAAGTACCTGTAGCAGTCCTATTTTTATTGAAGCCTTAAGGAACGCATTCCACAATACCCATAAAGCGACGTATCTGAGGGGCTCTGATACGACTGAGATAACGCTTCTTCACAGAATCATCTAATTTCTCCTTGTATCTAAGGAATTCCTCAAGTATATTCCTGGTTACTTTGCATATATGTTCTTGAGTAGCAATAGATGATTTAAGATGCATATTAGGGCACCTAGTTCGGCAATAAGTCTTTGCTATGCAATTACCACACTTTTCCAGTATCTCAATAAACATGTCATTTGTTGGTTTCAAATCAAATCCAGTTCTTATATGTCCTATTTTTTCTTGTACGTCTTGCATTATTTCGGGACAAGCGTATATTGTCCCATCCAAATCAACAAATAATATGGATCGCCCAAAACCACACGGGGCTGTATTTTCTTTAAATTCAGAAGTATTTGATGTGACGAGAAATGCATAATCGAAAGGAATATATTGAGGATTTGTAGGTTTCTGTAATTGGCTAAACCACTTATTCATCAGCAAAGAAATGTCGGTATAATAGTTAAGAATGGTTTGCTCGATGTCATTATCCTGAATGCTAGTGATTTGCCAATATACTGCATCTGAGAGATCCTCAAACAGGAAACAGGTCTCAAGGAAATGGCTATCTGATGTATAGGTGAGGCGAAGGATTACCGGGATTTCTGTGATATTTCTTACCCATTCTATGTTTTTTCGCACAGTGGCTACATAGAAATCTCTAGATCCATATGCAACCTTTGATTCCATGTTTACTGAAAGAAGAATAACCTCAATATTGTCAAAGAATGATTTTGACAACGTATCTAAAAGCAAACCATTTGTATGTAAAACCTGATTTACACTTGGGTACTTTTCTTTTATTTTTGAGCTCCACTCTTCGAGCAGTTTTGGCTTTAATGTCGGTTCTCCGCCATAAAAATAAACATAGATAGAATCTTTATATTCTGAGAGTTTTTCTAATAATGTCAGAACGTCGTTTATTGTATAATTACAAACACTCAATGGATGCTGTTTTTCTGTCGTCCTATCCGTTTCATAACAGTATCTGCAATTTAAGTTGCAACCACCGGTAACATTTAGAAAGACTTCCCACATATGTAATCCTTATTTAAAATAATTTCAAGTTATTT